>CAYQES010000005.1:0-97672 GCA_964416595.1 uncultured Bdellovibrionales bacterium
CACCACCACGGGCGCAACTGCAGATGAACCAGGCTGGTTCTCTCGTAATAAAGACGCCCTCATCGTGGGTGGCGTGGGCGCTGCCGCAGTGGGTGGCTTACTCTGGTACAAGAGCTCTTCCGATGCTGAAAAAGATAAAAAAATTAAAAAGCTGAAAAAAGAATTGAAAGAAGAGAAGGCGTCAAATAGTACCAGCACCTCCACTAGCACTTCCACTAGTACGAGCACTGCCACTGGCAACAAAAAATTTCAATTGAGCGGCATTCCTAGCGGTGCCAATGCGGGCGTGAATATTTCACAAATTCAAGTGAGCTTAGTAAATGCTGATAACTCACCCACCACTGATAGCACTACCGATGTAACTGTGGCTTGCGCTACTCCTGATGTGTGCTCCATCAGCGGAACTCTTACAGTAAAAGCCATTAACGGTGTGGCCACATTCAACAACATTCTCTTCACCACGCCTCATACGGGTGTGAAGCTTATGTTTTCTGCCACTGGCTTTGACACACTCACCAGCGTGAACGCATTTAATGTAACTCCTTAAGGAAGCTTGAGCCTGTCACCGTTCTTGGGAATTAGGATTTAGTATTTTATCACCACCCATAACCAATTGATAATATTGGCATTTATTGCTTTAGAAAAACAACCGTTTAGCCGATACGGAATAATGGGTATTTCTATGCAGAAACCTCATTTTTCCAGACTATTTTCTACGATTGGCTTGCTTGCCTTTGCACTCCACTTTGAAGGCGCACTGGCAGAAGAAAACAAACCCATACCTTCCGTATGCAAAGAATTATCAGGTAAATCAGATGCAGAGCGCTGGGAGAATTCGAAAGAATATTTTAAGAGAATAAAACAAGAACTCACTATTGCCAGCGAGTACCATGCACAGTATGCACTAGCAACAAACGCCACCACTGCTGGTAAAGCTCATCTTGGCAAAGGCGTGCAAGCACAAAAAGATCACCTGCATCTTTTATTGGCACAAATAAGAAAATTTTGCGCCGAAGACCAAAAAGCGAATGAAAAATTTTCCAAGCAATTTGCCAGCGATGCACTTGTGGATCAGTTAAAGGGATCGCACTCTGAAACCTGTGAATATAAGGGCATCATCAATACCTTGGACCAAGCAGAAAAATCCCTCACTCAAAGCCGGAAAAATTTAAAAAATATTTTTGATGATATTGTAAAGAGCCACAGCACTCAAAAAGCTGCCAATAAAAATGCGATCGAATCTTATCTTCAAAATTTGCCCCTTCGGCAGAGCGAATCAAAGGAAAAGTTCAGTGGTGAATTGAATGCTGAGTGGAATTATATTTGGTCGCAAGTACCATCCAACTCCTTATACGGAAAAATCTATACCGGCCTTTATGATAACGTAACGGTTCTAGATAAATCTATTGCCTCTCTCCAAGAGAGAAAGAAAAAGTTAATTGCTTCCAACGATAAATGTAAATCTATTTTAGCCGGCGATGTAACCGGCACGGCTGGCGGCAGCGCCAGCGGTATCAGTGGAGGAACCGCTACGCAAGGAGCTGCGCAGAATACTGCTAGTGTGCAAGGAGCAGAAGCCAAAGCCCCACCGGAAAAACCCACAAAAGAAGTAGATCTAACGCCTAAAACCGCGGGCAAACCCCAAAATATTCTGCCCGAGAATCTAACGCCGCCTACTGGTAAAGAAACCACGGCAACTACTGCAACTACGGCAACCACGACAACCTCAACCACCCCTACTAAATACGGCAATGGCGGCCATACGGAAGCGGGCGGTGGCGTTCCTGGAAAGAGCACTTCTACTTCTACAACAACTACTCGGCCCAGCAACTGGCTCTCCGGTGGTAGGAACGATGAAACAGGTTACGGGGAGGACGAATACACTGGCGGCAGCTCTACCACTAGTGCAGGTAGTAGCTCTGGCAATGGCGGTACGACCACAACTCCTGGTGGAGTTTACGGCACAGCCGACCATACGGAAGCCGGTGGTGGCGTTCCTGCTGCAACTCCAGCCCCAACGCAAAAACTGGCAACAGACGAAATCCTTGAGTCCCCCAACAGCGGTAGCGGTGGAAATAATAATTGGGGAGTAGCTGATCAAGTGACTGGCGGTGGCACAACCACTTCCGAACCAGGCTGGTTTTCCCGTAACCAAGATGCTTTGATCGTGGGTGGCGTGGGCGCCGCAGCCGTTGGTGGTTTGCTCTGGTATAAGAGCTCCTCCGATGCTGAGAAAAATAAAGAGATTAAAAAGCTGAAAAAAGAATTAAAAGAAGCCCGAAAGCCGGCAAGCACGAGCAGCGCTTCCGGAACATCTACGAGTACTGGAACCAACACTAGCACCACCACTACGGCCAAAAAATTCATCACGAGCGGCATTCCCACGAGCATTTACGTGGGCATAAAATTGCCTACGATCCAAGTTGCGATCGTAAATCCAGACAATACACCTACGACCGATAGCACCACCGATGTAACCATCGGCTGCGCCACGCCTGATATCTGCTCCATCACCGGCACACTCACCGTAAAAGCCGTGAATGGAATTGCTACGTTCGACAATGTGGAATTCTCGAACCCGGATCAGGGAGTAAAATTGCTGTTCACGGGCGCTAACATTGAGAGTCATACGACCACAGCCACTTTTAATGTGCAGTAATTCGATATTTTCATCGAGCAAACGAAAAGTCCGCTGCCTGACAAGCGGCGCGTTAATTGGCGAGTGCCCTTTGGGCCTAGTAGCGTTTTTGCACTAGATAAACAAAAGCTTCCCGGGCGGAAATGTCGGAATACGAAAATTTCTTTTTCATATTTTCCACCATAGCGATGGCCATTTTTTCCGCATCGATTTGCTCTACAGTACGAGTGCGACCTTCCGCAATGGCAGCTCCGCCTTGTCGTTGTTCAAATAGCGTGATTACGTCATACACGCGCTTCATGAGCTGAGAATGCTCGTCGATATAGAAATCCCGGATGCGCTTCATGAGATCCGGGAATACCTTGCTGTAATCCATGCCCTCTTTACCAGCCATGGGATTTTCTAAAGCATACACGCCGAGTTGAGTCATGATGTTTTGGCGAAACTGTTCCCGATCTTCCGTAACACCCACCACTTTTTCAAACTCTTCCATGAGGTAGCGGTCAGGATCTTCGTTTTTATCTGTTACGGGATTTCGAATCTTTTCTTTTTTCAAATAGGCTCTGAGATTCACGATGTATTTACGCAAGAAACTCTCGTATTGCTTTTCATCGTGCACGCCCAAACAGGAGCGCACTTCGCTATCGAGGTTATCTAGGTATACATCCCGGGCCGTATTAATGAAATTACGGCAATCGTGATAGCCTTCTACCACGTCTTCCCGTAAATAATCGTATTCGGAGCTACGCTTCACGAAATCTTCCAGTTCCGCAAACAAACCTAGAGGAGAAAGCACTTCTTTCTCGTTCCGCTCGAGGGCGTTGAATAAAATGATTTTCATTTCCCGGGGGGAAGGCCCCACCCGGCCCTCGTAGTAAGGAACATTAGAGTATTCGTTGCGAATGTCTTGTAAATGGGATTTTAAATTTTTACGCTCGTCGGAATTTAAGCGAGGAGGAAGCGCGCCATCGGCCAATAGCTGGGCCTTTTCCAAAGGCGTGAGCGAATTCACTAGGTAAGCAAAATTTCCCGGATAGTGGGAAGCATTGGGCTTTTTAAGACGACACAATACCGCCCAGAGAGCGGCACTCTCGAGGGTGTGCGGCGCCACATGGTGATGGCCCGCAAGCCTGCGCACTTGGGTGCGATAGATCTCGGTTTCTTTCCGATGATCCAAGAGATAAGAAACCCGCACTAATTCCAAACGAGCACGGAACGAAGGAAAATCTGGATACTCTTTAAAAGCATCCAACTGGGCTTCGTTGCAAGTTCCGATCAATACGGTATCAATGAACGCCACGGTGCCACCGATGCTCACGGTGCCTGTTTCGGTGGTGTTTAATAAATACTTAAAAGCATCGATCGGGCGCTTCAAAAGATCGTTGTATTCCACCACGCCGCGGTTACCATCCACCAAATCGCCGCCGAGATCAAAGAGCGAAAGGAAATGGAGGGAAGAAGGTAGCATGGCCGCAGAACGATCCATGGTGATTTGCTGGGCAGTAGCATCCACATGCATTTGCGGCTCAATAGTAACGGCACCATCCCGATAGCGCTTAGAAATATAAAAACGCTCCACCTGAATGTGGCGGAGTACTTTACTGAAATCTCCCTTGTAGCTCCTGAGAAGGGCTTCAAAAATCTTCTTGGATTTTTGTGAGAGATCACCCTTCTGAATATATTCTGAAAGGATAAAATCCTTAGGCAAACCTAACTGCTGCAAAAAATCCACGCGCTGTTTTAATGGCAGTAAAAAAAGAGGATGATCTCTTAATTCACAAGAAATGCGGGCCGCGATATCAGAATCGGGAAGTTTAGCAAAACTCGCAGCATCATCTTCTTTAGTGGCGCCGGCGCCACCAGATAAACCTAAACCAGGTTTTCCAAAACGATCCGCCGGAAAAATCCAGTGAAAGCGGTATACAGCGCCATCGGTTACTGTGGAATACTCTTCCAAGCCGCGGGTGAGGCAGGCCACCATGGAACTCTTAGCGCTACCATTCGGGCCATGCAATAAAATAAGTTTATTATTTACGCCTTCCCGAATGAAGCTCTGGAGGATCTGGTAGATTTGCTCCTGTACAGCCTCTTGGCCGATTAAACGAAAACGAGGATCGGCGAATTCTTGGTCGAAAAGCTTGAAGCGTTTTCCGTCGCGCCCGAAATAATCGAGCATATCCACCATATACTGCGCAGAAGAACGCACTTGGCGTATGGGCTCCGCACGCACCAGGGCCAAGTATTCATCAAAAGAAAGGATGCGATTTTGTTTTTCGTATTCTTCTTTGATGGACCGGTGGAAAGGTTCTGCCTTCATCCTTCCATTGTACCAAGGCCCGGCGCATCACTCCACCTTATGGAACTTTATGCAGTCGCATTTTTTCCCCCGTAGCGGGTAGAGGTAGCCGTGGGTGTTTGCGCAAGTACTCAGCCACCACATCTCTCTGGGTAAGATCCAGGTAACGCCGTTTATTGGGAGGAATATCGGCGAATACGTGAGCGGTATTGTCGCCACCTGCCACCAGGTAATCATTGGTGGCCACCCAAAATTCTTCTTCATCGCTCACAGTGCGACCACTCTCTTCCCACACCAGCTTCTGCAAACGATCCCGCTCCCATTGGTCTTTTTTGCCGTCGCCATTCACATCCCGCAAATACTTAGGCGAATCATCTTCAAAATAATATACATTTATGCCCTTCAACAAGGGCACCATATTAGCGCCAGAAATCCCCACCCGCACTAGATCTTTAAATCTTTTGCCGCTGATCTTTACCGCCACGGCATAGTTATCAAAGGGATGCACCTCATAGAGATCCCCATAGGTGAGCGGGCCCTTAAAAAACCGGCGGCGAATGCCCCCGCCATTCTGGTATGTAACTTGAGCATACGGAAAAAAATATTTGGAAGCGTCCAAAAACAGGAAGCCCATATAGTTTTCGCCGGAAGGGAGCCAGTCAAAATCCGCTTGCACTTGCCCTAGCACTTCCTGTTTTTTCGTTTCAATTTTAGCAAAGTAGGGCTTGAGCACAGCGCGCACCTGTTGATCTGGCTCTACTGCCACGCCTTCATAAATGGGTTTTCGTAGCGGAAATAAATCTTCCGCACGAACCTTCCCGGCGGCGATCGCATCCTTGGCTTCCTTCTGGGCGCACTCCTCGGAATTTTTAAACCAAGTGCCGCAAATCCACTGCATATCGTGAATCTTGGTAAGCTCCGGCACGATTTTTTTTGTTTGTTTATTCACAAATAAATCGATGCGGCCAAAATACAAACCCCTAGATCGGCTCTGGATCACGGGCACACCCGCCACAAACTCATGCACCTCCGTGTGGGAGTGACCGGAGACCACGGCGTCTATAGTTCCTCTAGGTAAAGCTTCCAGCAATTGATTAAGTGGTTTTTCGCCTTCGTGGGTAGCAATAAAAATAAAATCCGCTCCCTGCCCCCGTAGTTTTTTTGCTTCCCTCAAAGTGGGTTCAAGATAATCTCGAAACTCCAAAGAAGTTACGTTCTGGGGCAAAGTTTTAGCAGGAGTAGTTGTAGTAGTTAGGCCAATAATACCGATCTTATATGCGCCAGCCCGGATCATTACCGAGGGAAAAAGATTTTTCTCTCGCCAGATTTTCCCATTTTTAAAAATATTCGCCTGCACAAAAGGAAATTTCGCCTCCGCCATCCGGTCTTTTAAATGGCCAAGCCTATCTTTTGCTCCTTTTTTGCGAGGGCCATAATCAAACTCATGATTCCCCACAGCCGCCGCCCGGTACGGCAGGAGGTTGTAAAAATCGATCACGGGTTTTCCAAAAAAATTATTAGATTCCAGAGTGCCCTGGAAAATATCGCCTCCATCCAAGAGCACCAAATGATCACCAAATTTTTTGTGCAGAATTTTTGCGTAAGCCGCAAACAATTCGGCGCCACCTACAATTACCTTATGGCCCTGGATATCCGTTTCCACAGGCCGCAGATACCCATGGAAATCGTTAGTCCCCACCACCACCAATTGGTCATACTGAGCCGAATCGATGGATTGTTTTCCAGGCTTATGGCTGCAAGCTACAGCAAAAATAAGGGTTAAAAGCAAAAGATAACGCATAGTGTTTCTTTCTTTATGGGCCAAGTGGAGGTAAAAGATCGATATGAAAATTTATACCCGCACTGGTGACAAAGGGCAAACCTCTCTCTTCGGAGGAGAACGGGTTTCCAAAACCCATGGTCGTGTTCAAGCGTATGGCTCCCTCGACGAATTAAATTCTTATTTAGGCCTTTGTGTTTCCTATTGCGCCGCCGAAAGTGCCAGCGATTATAAAGATGAAATCCAATGGCTACTGCAAGTGCAAAAAGATCTTTTTGCTTTAGGCTCGTGGCTCGCGAGTAAAGAAGCTTCGGAACGGGTTGCTGCTGGAGAAGAAGCATTTAAAGGCGCCCGGCAAAACCGCACCCATGTGGATGAAAGCCGGATCAAAGAATTAGAAGACCAAATCGACCAATGGGAAACGAAACTGGAACCGATGAAATCTTTTATTCTTCCTGGGGGCTCCATGCCCGGAGCACAAATGCATATGGCCAGATCTCTTTGCCGAAGGGCCGAACGGGAAACGATTGCCTTACAAGAAAGTGGCGAAACTGTGCCAGAACTTACAATCCAATATTTAAACCGATTGGCCGATGCCCTCTTTGTGTTTGCCCGGCATTTAAACCAAAAAGCTGGCGTGAAAGAACATCCATGGGTGTGAACCAACAAATTCCCAAAAAGGGAAATATCAAAACCACAGAAGTGCGGGATGTGATCCACGGCCCGATCGAGCTCTATCCCTGGGAATTGGAAATCATCGATTCCGCCGCTTTCCAACGTTTGCGTGGCATCAAACAATTAGGTTTTTCCGAATTCGCTTACCCTTGCGCTGTACATAACCGTTATGTACACAGCATCGGCGTAAGCCACACGGCGGGCCAAGCGTTCCAGGCGGTATTCAAAAACCACTTTTTCTCGAACCAAGAAACCTTTCACCACTACTACTACCTCACTCGGGCCTGCGCACTTTTGCATGATATTGGCCATGGCCCTTTTTCCCACGCCATTGAGCATGCGATGCCGGATGTCTCCAGCTTAAAACTTCCATCCGATGCTGTTGGCAAAAACCCCAAGCGCCAAGCCACCCACGAAGATTACACTTTAAAACTCATTCTCGATTCTTCCCTCACGCCTATACTGGAAAAAAACTATGGCCGCTTTGGCATCACCCCTTGGCATATCGCCTGCGTGATGAATCTAGATTTTAAAGAAAAGGATTCTTTCTTCACCGATCGCAGCGTGAGTTTCCGTAAAATCCTCCACCAAATCATTTCTAGTGAAATGGATGCAGATCGCATGGATTACTTACAGCGCGACTCCTACTTCTCGGGCGTGAGTTACGGCAAATTCGACGCCAACTGGCTGCTCACCAACTTAGGTGTGCACTTCGAGAAAAAAACGGCTCACCTCTCCCTTAATGCCCGGGCGATCTATACCTTCGAAGATTTTTTATTATCCCGCTACCATATGTTCATGATGGTGTACCTCCACCATAAAAGCGTTTGTTACGAGCGAATGATGGAAGAGTATATCCAATCCCCCGAATGCACTTTCCGGGTGCCGTCGGACGCGGAAAATTACATCCGCTGCGATGATTCGGTTTTCTATGAATCTTTACGCAAAGATGCTGCTCGCAGCCCCTGGGCCGATCGCATCTTAAAACGCAAAACCTTCAAAGTGGCCATGGAAGTGCACGAATCCAAGGGCGACCCCTCCAAAAGCCCCGAAGCCATGGAGCTCAAAGCCAAACTGAAAGCCAAAGGCATGCAGTACCTGGAAGCCTCCAGTGGCAAAGGCCTCTCCAATTATGTGAAGCCTAATCTTGGCGCCCAAGCGGAAGTGGATGAACACACCATTTTTGTGGAAAGCTTGGACCAAGTTTCTGGGGAAAGTAAGTACGAACCCTTGGAAGACTATACGGATCTATTTCGAAAATACGCGGAGAAGAAAAATATCTACCGCATCTATGTGCCGGAACGGCTAAGGAATTAAACGCCCCCCTCACTCTAGGGCGCACATATCCTCTATCCTTGGATATGCGGCCCGGGGCTTACAGTGGGGAGGGTAAGAAATCTAAGAGCGGGAGGATTTTCTTTTCTTCTGCTGGGTAGTAGGCACGTACTTCCTAGCTTTCACCCGCTGGATCACGCCTTGTAATTGCAAAGGCTCATAATAACGACGCTCACTCGCACCGAGGCCCGTAACACCGCCCTGTAAAAGAGGAGCATGCGTAGGGTGGAGTTCCACGGCGGTTAATTGCTGGTAGGCTTCAGGCCTCGCCACATCGGCCATGGCGCTATAGGCGCAGAAGGCGGTGGATAAGAGGCTAGCAGCGATCCAGAGAAAAAATTTATTCGTATTCATAGAGAACTCCAATTTTACTCGCGCCCCCTATGTGCAGGAGCAGTGCCAATTTTCACTCGAGTTATTTCAAGGATTTAAGCAATAAGGGCCATTTAGCCCCGTAAAAAGAGGGGAAAAGTGTCTAAAAGATAAACAGTAGTGCTTGAGAAATGCCCCCCACCTCCTAGCGCTTAAGGCTTCGGCTGCGGAAAACGGGAATCATCCACAGTATCTGGGGGGTTCTGTCAAAGTGCAGCAAATGGAATCGATATCTTCCCCCGCTCATTATATTCCTATGAGCTATGGGTCGTTTTTCTTTTCTACTGCTCGCACTCTTCGCTGCTCCTTTCAGTTGGGCCATGGATTCCACGGAAATCCTCCCTAAGGGCATCAACTCCCCCGCTCTGCGCATGGGGCTCGTAAGCGGCGTTGATTCTAAATACACTTCTGATGGCAGCGTGATGAGCCTGAACGATATCAATACAGTGGAATTCTCCGCGGATCAGCTCACCAAAATCAGCCCGGAAGTAGCCCAGCTCACCTCTGTGCTTGATCAATTTAGCCGCCAGCGCCTGGGCAGCCAAATCCATCTAGGCACCATGCGGGTGGAAACCGAGCCTACCGTGCGCTATTTGGCTCCCATTTATGCTCGCGGCCTTAGCGAAAAATTCACCTTCGCCGTGGCCTTGCCCGTGGTGTTTTACGAAAATAAACTGAGCCTTAACCAATCGGCCTCCAATGTGAGTGCGATCTGCAGCCAGTTTTCCAGCCTCGATCGAGCTATCCCCGAAATCAAACAGGCCTGTGAACAATTGGACATTAAAGTAGTGGATGCCACCCGCCAGGAGCTCGCGAAAAAAGGCTATAAACCGATCCAAGATCGTAAAGAAACAGTGATGGGCGATGTTCAATTCGTGGGATTGTGGAAGTTTTTTGAGCAAGGCAAAACCTCTTCGCTCCTACGCACCACTATTAGTGTTCCTACAGGCAAAAAAAATGATCCCGATGATTTGGCGGATTTAGGTGCCTTTGGCCTCACGGCCGTGGAGCCAATGCTGCTCTTCAATTACCTACCTTTCCGGCCACTACGCATGGCCGCCAAGGCCAGCTACAAATTTGTGGCGCCCGATTCTGCCGTGGCCCGGGTGCCCGGATCCGAGGGCGATATTTTACCCGGACCAGAAACCAAAGAACGCCTATCGAGAGATATCGGCGATAGCATCACCTTAGGCAGCGCTCTCACCTTAGGCTTGGGTTCTTCTTTTTCCGTGGCTGGGGGCTATGAGTTTAGTAAAAAATTTGCGGATCGCTTTAGTGGCGCGCGGGGCGCCCGCTATGATCTTTTAGAAAAAGATTCCGAGAGCCAAGCCCATCGCGTGCGCGGCGCAGTTTCTTACGACACAATTGCCCTCTACCAACGCACCCAATCTTTTCCGCCTATGAAATTTGATTTTGAAGTAACCAACACGATTGCTGGTATCAATACGGATCGCCAGATCGTAAATGAACTTAGTGTAACGATGTTTTTTTAGGATAGTAAAATGAAATACACCCTCTTTTTTGCTTTCGTTCTCCTTGCCTTCCCCGCTTGCACACGAAAAGTGGAGAACAAACCACTCACCAATAGTGCAACGGTTTTTGGCCCCATAAATCAGGATGTTTCTCTGGCCCTCACCCCACGCCCACTCCTAGAGCGGCAACAGGATCTTGTAGTGAAGGGCACCTTGAACACGGCAGATTATCTGCGCTTCAGCGAAGATCTATTAGAAATTGGAAACGCTCAAAGCAGCACGCCCTTACAAAATTTTTCCCGCTCCCTTCTAGAAAAATATAGGGAACAAACTGTCACAAAAACCTCTTTAGCCAATAGCCTTTACACACAAACCATTATTGGCGAAGGCGAACCTGCCGCCCAAAAGGAATTGGATTTTTTAGCAAAAGCCCTGCACTTCGCCGTGAACGCTCTCTCTGGCCTTTTAGACCAAAGCAAAAAAAGCTTTCCCTGGCCCAGGCCATTACAAAATTTCTCCCACGCCGTTTCTGCTGCTGATGCTTATGCGGCCTGGATTTTGGAAAAAATTTCCACACTCGGTCTAGAAAAAGAAATCGCTCGGCAAACTCAAACGGCCTTAGCCACTGAGTACGGAAAATTCCGCCCCGAATTGGTGTTCCATGCCCAAGCGATTGAAGGCTCTACTTCTCTTGGCAATGCCATTCACGCCCTGAAGAATGCTTTAGCTGCTTTTAAGGTTTCTCTCTCTCGTGAGCAACAGGCAGAAATGCAGAAAGCAGAAGTTCTGGTGCAGCTTTTAGCCGAAGTGGAATCCTCGAGGGAGGCTTTCACCATGATCATCTATGTATGGCGCATGGTAGCGCCAGAGAAGCGCAAAGAAATTTTTTATTCCTTTTCGCCTGAGCTCTACGATTTCCTTGCAGACAAAAGCGAATCCAGCTTGGATTGCATGCAAAAAGTGATCTGCCCCAATCCACTTTTAGAAGTGCCAAGGCGTGTGTTCATTTTCCCGAAACTAGAAAATTATGGAATAGCGCGCATTCGGGATGCTGTAGATAGTGGCGCCCGCAGCTATTTATTGCAGTCTGTGCTAAAAGCCGCCGATGGATTTTTATTGGAAATCCCCGATTTCATAAAAACGGAGATCGTTAAAGAGGCCCATAAATACAAAACCCTGATCGCAAACGTACAACAGAACTTTCCGGGCTTTGTATACAAAAAAATGCAAGGCTGGCAGCTCGAGAACTTCCCCCGCACTCTTCGTGGTTTGGAGCCGAAAAATGTAAGGGTAGCGATTGAAAATGGAAAAGCGAAAATATCTTTCCCTCAAACGCGGGATCTGATCGAAACCAGTGGTGAAGCCCTCGGCACAAGCTTAGCTACCGCCCATTACTTCTTGCCAGAAAACTCCCAATCTTCCCTACGGGCAGCCTTAGTGGAACCTCTGGTGAAACTACTGGCCATTGGCGGATTTCGCCAAGCAGATGGCACCACCTTTCCCTCCCTATTGTTTCCACTAGACGGCAAACGTAATGAAGTTTTCCAAATGAAAAATTTTCTGCAAGGATCCACTTCCTTTGCGGTGCCCGATTCTTTTGTGGCTTCCAGCGATCGCTTGGTGCTGCAACGAAAAAAGCAGCAAGCCAACTCCAGCGTGAAAACACAGGCCGAATTACTCCGGGGCATTAGCCGGCAAATCCGCTTTCATCGAGATTGGGAGAAAAACACCTTTGATGAAACTTTAGGCAAAATCCAAATGGAAGAACTGGTGCAAGAAATTCCTCCTGGCAGCATCAATTATTCTCTTTTTCCAAAACCGATGGTGCTGGCTTTATCCGTGGGCGGGGCGGGCGCTATTTTACAAAATATCATCAAAAATCTTTCACCTGCTTTTTTGCTTTTGCCAAATGGTGAGCTGCTCTGGGGCAATGATTACCAAAAAATCGGCGAAGGAAAAATTTCTACTGTTGCTGGTCTCGTGGATATCGTGGACGGTGCCCGCGGCAAAACTGTAAAAACCGCCGACATCGCCTACTATATCTTAGCGCTCCATGAATTTTTAAAAGCCACCGAAGGAATCGAGCAAACCAAGGCGCTGCCACTTTTGGAAAAAGACGCTGACGGGCGCACCGTGCTCGACCAACTCCTAGAAGCCCGCCGCTATTTGCGACTCTTCCAACTCGGCCTCACCAATTTCTTGGTGTACGTGGCCCAAGCGGAAGACGGAGGGTTTCGCCATTCTTTACATTTGGGAGAAAAAGTTGTGGTGGAAAGCGATGCCCGGCTTTTAACAGACCAAGCCCTCGCCATCCGCGCCTTACTCGCCACCGCGGATCAATTGGGACTATCCCTTTTTTCGTGGGCGGCACTGGATGGCTACTACTTCATGAACCAAAAACTCTGGCGGGAGGATACACAATTTTATGCCTCTTTCTTAGGAGAACAAGGCAGGGCAGGAAGGCCTAATGCTTTGGAAATGGCTACCACTTTAAGGGCATTAGAAGAACTAAGCCCATTTATGCCCGCCACAAGCCGCAGCCAATGGGAAGCGGTAGCAAAGCCCTGGATCGAAGCTTGGGAAGGATTCTAGAGCTGTCCCATTATATTAGGATTCAGGGAGATCTTTGTGCGCTCCTTCACATTCTCCAGCCACGCCGGCAAGAATGCCCGCAGCTTTCGTTCATGCAAAGTTTTAGCGTGCATTTCTTGCTCTTTACGGAACTTAGCCATGTCGGCGTTACGCCTTTCCTTCACCATCGCCACAATCACGCCACCCTGGGATTCAAACACCTGGGGCCCCGTTTGGATTGGGGCTTTAGGATCAAAGGCTGCCTTCAGGATTTCTTCGGCCCGGCCAATTTTAGGAATCATGCCTTCCAAACTATTAAAAGAACCGGTGGTCTGAAGATTCGTTTGGCCTTTCCAATTTTTCACGACCGCTTGTGCGGAAGCTAAATTGAGCTCTCGAATCTCAGAAACTTTATCCCGCTTAATGAGTTCTTCTGCGATTTCCCGGCGCACTTTATCCAAGGGCTGATTCACAGCCGGAATTTTTTTGGAAACCAAAATATAATGCCAACCAAATTGGCTCTTCACAGGTGCAGAAACTTTTCCCACAGGAAGGGAGAAAGCCGCGTCTTCGAAAGCTTTGTCCATTGCACCACGGGGGAAACAGTCCAAATCCCCACCTTTGGTTTTTGAGCCAGGATCCTCGGAATACTTCTTGGCTAATTCAGCAAAGTTTCCTGCGCTAGGTTTTAAATCCAGAAAATCCTTGGGCGCTTCGCCTTTATCCTGGGCTGTGGGGCGCCCGCTGCGCTTTAAGATGTGGCGAGCACAAACTTTTTCTGGTTGGTTGTAGCGCAAATTATTCTGCACGTAGAAAGCATTCAACTGGGGGGCTTTGGCGGCATCTGCCAAGAAAGCGTCCACATCCTTTGCCTGAACTGTCATGCGTTTCATCGCGTCTTCCCGGGAAAATCGAACAAAGGAAAGGTTACGGGTTTCATTGGAAATCTTAAATTCCCGCTCTACTTCTAGGGGAGTTACCCGAATGCGATCCGATAGGAATTTTTGCATGCGTTGGTGGATGATGCTTTGGCGGATGTCATCCTCGAATTGGCCCGGAGTGAGGCCATTGGCCGCCAGCACTTTTTTATAGAGCTCCACGCTGAAAGTTTTTTTGTCTTTATCGATGAAATGGGGGATTTTCTGCACTTCCGCTACCACTTCCCGATCGCTAGCCTGAATTCCCAACCGGCGGGCCTCCACTAAGAGCAATTTTCCTTGCACCAGATTGTTGAGTGTACCTCTTTTAATGTTTTCTATGAGCTCAGGTGGCAAATCCATGCCCAAAGACCGATAATTCTCTAGTTCCCGCTCCACAGCGCCCTGCAATTGCTGCGCAGTGATTTTTTCCCCACCTACTGAAGCCACGGTAGTGCCAGTCGCTCCACCACCCATGTTTGTTTCGGGAAATACGCCAAACAAAACAAAGACCACAGAAATCGCGGCCACTATCAGAATGAGGAATGTCTTTCCTAATCGATCGCGCATGAACTTCAGCATACGTTTTTTCCTTTGTATTCAGTGCTTTACCTAGATAAAATCGGTAACACGAATGTGGAACATTATCAAAGAGTACCGGCACTATCTAGCCACTCTAGTGCTTGTTATTGTGCCAGTGATTGCGCTTAACGCAGGGGGAAAGAGCCCCGCGAACTTTCATTGGTTCGATCGAGCGGCCATCGCCATTAGTGTGCCCGTACAAACCTCTATTCGCTGGGGATTAGAAACCGTTTGGGACGGCATGCAAAGTTATTTTCTCCTGCTGCAAACTCAGGAAAACAATCGGCAGCTGGCCACAGAAAATAGAAAATTGCTGAATGAATTAGCTTCTTTCCAAGAAATCGCCCGGGAAAATGAACGACTGCGCCAAATCGCGGCGTTCACTCTGCCACTAGAAGGGAAAAAGATTTTAGCCCAGGTGATCGCCCAAGATGTTTCCCCTGAATTTCGTATGATCCGCATCAATAAAGGTCAGCAGCACGGAGTGGAAACGGGCATGGCTGTGATCGCCCTGGAAGGCATTGTGGGCCGCGTGATCCGCTCAGGAAAAGATTTTGCGGATGTGCTCTCTTTGCTCGATAGCTCCAGCGCCATTGACGCTCTTCTACAGCGCAATCGGGTGCGTGGTGTGGTGGAAGGCCAAGGGGGGCAGCAGCTCTCCATGAAATATTTGCGCCGCACGGATGATGTGCAAGAGGGAGATTTGATCGTGAGCTCCGGCATTGGCGGCCTTTTTCCGAAAGGCCTCACCATCGGCAAAGTGGTAAGTGTGAAAAAGAAAAATTTCGGAATCACACAAACCGTGGAAGTTTCTCCGAGCGTAGACTTTAACCGACTAGAAGAAATAACTGTGATCGATCCCCCCAAGATGCCGCTTGATCAAAGCACCCTAGAAGCCACCCTTGCGCCCGAGCAGAAAGCAGAAAGTAAGTTGAAAAAGGAACCAAGCCCGCGCCCATGATCCATGAACTCTATCGAGCAATAAATTTTATTTTGGTGGGCGTTCTGTGCTTGCTGATTTCCTCTATCCAATCCGTAGCCCTAAAACTCCCAGTGATGGCTTGGTTGGAGTTAGATTTATTGCTACTGGTAGTGGTGTATTTAAGCCTGCACCGACATTTTCTAGAGTGTGCGCTCTTGATTGCAGTGATTGGCCGTATTGCTGAGCTGCATTCCGGAGCACCCGTAGGAATTTTAACCGCCTGTTATGTGGCTGTATTCCTCGCTATTCTTTTTACGAAAGAATTATTCCTAGTGGCCACCTCCTTTTCATCTATCATCCTAGCGGTGGCTAGCGGGATTGTGTGGAAGATTGCTTTCTTAGCATTAGCCCAGCGCTACGGGATTTTCGCCAACAGCTGGAAATCTTCTTTGGAATATTTATTGCCGTTTTTGCTCTCTTTGGGAATTTTTGCTCGGCCCATGTTTACTTTACTACGTAGTTTAGATCGGTGGACTCACATTGAGCGAGATTCTGAAGCAAGGGAAATGACTGGGGAGGAGTTCTAAGCCATGATCGGCCAAAATGAACAACTCCAATCGTTCCAGGATCGCTTTCGTTACCTCTATGGCGTGTTGATTGTGGTGGCAGCTGTGCTATTCCTGCGCCTCTGGTATTTGCAAATTTTAAAAGGGGAAGAGTTCAAGCGTTTCGCCGAAGAAAATCGTTTGAAAAAAATAAAAATCGAAGCACCCCGAGGCATGGTGTTTGATCGCAATCGGCAAATTCTCCTCGATAATCACCCCACCTTCAATGTAACGATCACGCCCCAATATTTCCGGGCCGCTTCCCTCGAGCAACGGGACCAAACGATCCAGAAATTATCTAAAATCATTCGCACTCCGCCAAAAGTGATCCAAGAAGCCTTAGCCAAAGCCCGCAAGCAACCAAGCTTTCAGCCCGTGGTGGTGAAAAAGAACCTCACCATGGACGAAGTTTCTCTTATCGAAATGGAGAAGCTTTCTTTGCCGGGAGTTGAAGTGGCCACGGGCATTCGCCGAACAAACGTGAATGGTCTCATTGGCTCGCACCTCTTGGGCTATATCGCCGAAATCGATGCAGACGAATTACCTCGCGTAAATCGCAACCAAGATCGCCCCTACCAACAGGGAGATAGCTTAGGAAAATCTGGCCTAGAAATGCAGTGGGAGAGCGTGCTTCGAGGTGTCGACGGAGTGGAATTTATCGAGGTGGACGCCTTCGGACGAAAAAAGGTGCTAGCGGAAAAAAGTGGAACGGAAGTGGTTGGAGAATTACCACCGAAGCCCGCCATTCCCGGCAAAAATATCATTTTAACAATCGATGAAGATTTACAAAAAGTAGCGGCAGAAACTTTCATAAAAGATGGCAAAACTGGAGCTGTTGTAGCTATTGATCCAAATAATGGTGAAGTGCTATCTATGCTTAGCTGGCCAAGTTTTGATTCCACGGAATTCTCCGTGGGCATCAGCCCAGAATATTGGAAAGAACTTTCCACTAACGAAGACAAACCCTTACGGGATAAAACCCTCATCGATCACTATAGCCCAGGCTCCACGTTTAAAATTGTTTCGGCCCTGGCGGGATTAGAAGAGGGCTTAATCAACGAGAACACCATCGTGAACGCGCCTTCTTTTAAATTCGGAGGCAAGGTTTGGCACGACTGGAAAAAGGAAGGCCACGGCCCCACGGACATCGTAAAATCCCTCTATCGCTCTGTGGACGTTTTCTATTACAAGCTCGCCACTCGCATGGAAATCGATGTGTTGGCCCGTTACGCCAGAGATCTTGGCTTAGGACAAAAAACTGGCATCGCTCTACCAGGAGAAATTCCTGGTCTCGTGCCTGATACTGCTTGGAAAAAACGCACACAAAAAACCGAATGGTACCCCGGCGAAACTTTATCCGTGATCATCGGCCAGGGCCAACTCAACACCACTCCCCTGCAACTCGCTAATATGATCGCGGGCGTGGCCAGTGGGGGTACCATCTATAAACCCCGGCTTGTAAAATTCATTGAAGGCCAAGATGGCGCCATCCTTAAAAAAACCGAACCAGAAGTGCTGCACAAAACCCGCTGGAGCGAACACAATTTAAAACTGGTTCGTAAAGGCATCCAATCGGTGTTTCAGCATGAAAACGGCACCGCCCACGCCTATTGGATCCCTGGCATCGATGTGGCCGGGAAAACCGGTACTGCCCAAATCATTCGCTTCACGGCGGATACAGTGTTCAAAGATTGTAAACACTTAGAGCGCCGCTTCCGCCACCATGGATTATTTGTGGCCTACGCCCCCGTATCCGATCCAAAAATCGCTGTGGCTGTAGTGGCAGAACATTCCTGC
This sequence comes from uncultured Bdellovibrionales bacterium, assembly GCA_964416595.1. Taxonomy (GTDB): domain Bacteria; phylum Bdellovibrionota; class UBA1018; order CAIPTA01; family CAIPTA01; genus JAKFYM01. The sequence continues at coordinate 17,963 of CAYQES010000005.1, forward strand.
GCCGGCTCTTCTGGAGCTGGCCCCATAGCCATGGCTGTAATTAAAAAATATTTATCTAAAATCGATCCAGAAAAATATTCTGATGAAGCTCTAGCCGAAGCACGCACGGCCTACTGGAAAAACAGGTCTAACAGGGGCGCTAGCGCCACGGAAGGAGACTAAATGGCCACTTTAATGAAGGAAGAAGTAGGCTCTTCGAAATTTGATTTAAACGCCGTTTGGGTGATGATTTTCCTCATCTGCATCGGCATCGTAAATCTTTACAGCGCCACCTACGCCTCCCAAGGAGCCGAAGCCCAATTCTGGAAACAACAATTAATGTGGTGTGGTTTAGGCATAGTGGTTTCTGTGAGCGCGTATTTTGTGCACTACCGGGTGCTAGAGCGTTTTGCCTATGTGGCTTACGGGATAAATCTGCTTTTACTTGTGGCCGTGCTAGTGGTTGGAAAAAGCGCTCTCGGCGCCAAACGCTGGATCGGCGTGGGCAATTTCACCATCCAACCTTCAGAGTTCATGAAAATCACCATCGCCTGGACTCTCGCGAAATATTTCCACGACGACCAATACCGGGATTACTATGACCTTAAAAATCTTTTGATCCCCATTTTATTGATTCTGATCCCCGTACTCCTAGTAATGGCCCAGCCTGATTTAGGAACAGCCATGATCATCTTGGCCGTGAGCATCAGTATGGTGTTATTCGTAAAAGTGAGCCCTAAGCTATTAATTGTTGTAGCCTTGATCAGCGCCACGCTCTTACCCATCGCTTATAAATTTGTGTTGAAAGATTACCAACGCCAGCGGATCGTAACCTTCATCAATCCCCAGAGTGATCCTCGTGGAGCCGGTTACAACTCCATTCAATCCATGATTGCCGTAGGTAGTGGTCAGTTCTTTGGCAAAGGTTTCACAAAAGGCACCCAGAGCCAGCTCAACTTCTTGCCCGAACATCACACCGACTTCGTGTTCTCTGTGTTCAGCGAAGAGCACGGCTTCGTTGGTTTCCTAGTGCTTCTTGTGCTGTATATGGTTTTACTCGCCAACGCCCTGAAAACGGCTTATGGCTCCAATGATAAATTCGGGATGTTATTTGCCTTTGGCCTGGCCAGCCTTTTCTTTTGGCATATTTTCATCAATATTGGCATGACCACTGGGATCATGCCCATCGTGGGTGTGCCCCTGCCCTTTATGAGCAAGGGTGGAACTTTTTTAATTTCTTGTATGCTATCGGTGGCGATTCTTACGAATATCGCCAACCGGAAATCGATGTTTTGATTTCTGCTTGAAAAGCCGCTACTAACTAAGGGCGTGAAAAACCCTTACCTTTCCTATAGCGAAAGCCTCGTGCAACGCTACGGAGTGAAAACTTACAAAATCACCCTCTCCGGCGGTCGCACTTGCCCCACCCGGGATGGCACCTTTGGCCCGAAAAAGGGCTGGGGTGGATGCGCCTTTTGTGATGTGCACGGCAGTGCGAGCTATTTTTCTAACCTTCGCAAAGAACTTCCCGTACGGCTACAAATGGAAGCCGCTTCCAGCGCCATTCGTAAACGCTTCAAAGCCGAACGCTTCGTGGCCTATTTCCAAAGCTACACCACCACCCACCAGGAAATTGCGGAATTTAAACATCGTTACGACGAAGCCGTGGCCTACCCAGGAGTTGTTCGTTTGGCTGTGGGCACCCGCCCCGATTGTTTGCCCGAGGAAGTGCTGGAGCTTTTGGCCACTTATTTAGATCGTGTGGACGTGCAACTGGAACTTGGCGTGCAGAGTCTCAATGACCAAGTGCTGGATTGGTTCGACCGGGGCCATGATAGTAAAACCGCCATTGATGCCCTAGAGCGAGCCCTGGCTTTTTCTAAGGAATGTAAGGCCAAAGGCCACACCAAAGAACTCGACGTAAGCGCCCATCTGATTGTTGGCGCCCCCATGGAAACGCCAGAAGATCTCATTCATACAGCGAAAGAATTAAATCGTTTGGGAGTGCATGGAGTGAAGCTCCACCATCTCCACGTGCTCAAAAAAACCAAATTGGAAAAGCGTTTTAAGGCGGGAGAATTTCCGCTGCTCACCATGGAAGAATACTTCGAGAAAGTAGCGCTTTTCTTAAGGCACCTGGATCCTAAAATCGTGGTCCATCGTACCCATGGTTTAGCGCCCCACCCGGAGGAATTGGTGGGCCCCGAATGGTCCCTGCAGAAGATCCATCCCGTGGAACAATTAAAAGTGTGGATGCGGGAGCAAAACTGGCAACAAGGCGATCTAATTTCTAAGTAAAATCAAATACTTAAAAAAATCCCGCCTCCCTCCGGCACCAGCCCAAACTAGTCACACGATCCCGCTTAAGTAATGCGCTCAACCTACCGATTAATACTTAACTAAATTAATCAGGAATGGCGGCCATGAGACCCTTCGCTTTATTTTTTAGCCTCTTTCTACTTGCTCCCGAAGCCGAAGCCAAAAGCTCTTTAGCCGTGGCCTGCCAACAACTAGTGAAAAACGACAAAACCCTACTCCCTAAATGCGTGAGCCATGGGGAATTTTTTGAACTCAATAGCGAATTCGTTTCCGCCTGCACCAAATTCCACGACGACGTGGAAATCCGCATGCGTTGCCTAAAAAGCGGCGCCAATATGGAAATCCTAAAACTCTGCCAAAGCGCCGGCTGGAGTTTGGACGGCACCCTCACCTGCCTACGGGCCTACCCCACCAGCGATGGCATGAAAGCCTGCAAGGCTTTGAGCGAAATGGAAGAAGAGCAGATCCGCTGCGTGCGCATGGGCAGGGAAAAAGCCCAAGTGGATTCTTGCGTGGCCCTCGCGGCTAGCGCCGAAGAACGTTTGCACTGCCTACAAATGGATATTCCTTATTTCGAAGCCAACCGCTGCAGCAAAAATTATAAGGACAATACCAATAGATTTCATTGTCTGGAAAATTACGTAGCCCAAAGAGAAAATGAGTTTCGCCGAGATCAGGCAGAAGTGCGGGGGCGTGTGCTGGCTTCGGAACCTCAGCGTAGCGAAAAACCCAAAACAAAAATTAAGTGAGATGCTGCTCCCGCTGACGTCGCTCTGCGTGTTTAGAGCGCAAGGCCTCTTTCGATCGTAATTGACCGCAGGCCGCTAAGATATCGGGGCCCTTGGAAATCCGGATCGTAGTCATTAAATTCCGGTCCAAAAGATATTTTTGAAAAGCCATTACCTCTTGGATTTCGGGCCGTTTATAAGGGCTCGCCGGATGCGGGTTAAAAGGAATGAGGTTCACTTTAGAGGGAATGCCCGCCAATAATCTCAAGATCCGCTCGGCGTCCGATCGGGAATCATTCAAGCCCTTTAGCATCACATACTCAAACGTAATGCGACGGCCAGGCCCGAGCTCATATTGCCGGCAACCATCCAAGAGATCTTTCAATTTATAGCGCCGATTCACGGGCATGATTTTATCCCGCAATTCATCGGTGGTGGCGTTCAAAGATACCGCCAAATTCACCTTGGAGCGTTTGCCTAGTTCCAGCATCTGGGGAACAAGGCCCGAAGTAGAAACCGTGATTTTCCGATGAGATAAATTAAAGCCGTGGGGGTGCGTGAGGATATCGATGGAATCCAACACATTCTCTAAGTTGTGCAAAGGCTCACCCATGCCCATATAAACAATATTTGTTATACGATCACCAAAAGTTTCCAAGATCTCTAGCGGGTATTCCCGGGCCACTTCCAGCACCTGATCCACGATCTCATGGGTTTTGAGATTGCGCATGAGGCCCATATCGCCCGTATTGCAAAAAGAACAGGCCATGGCGCAACCCACTTGAGAAGAAACACATTGGGTGAGGCGATCCTTGATCGGCATCAGCACGGTTTCGATGGTGCGATTGTCACTTAAGCGAAAGAGGGTTTTCCTGGCTTTATCTTCCTGGGAAACTTGGATACTCACCTTAGGGGGACGCGGAATATAAAAACGTTCCTCTAAAAGTTGGCGCACTTCCTTGGAAACATTGGTCATCTCCGCAAAAGAACGCACGCGTTTCCGATAGAGCCAGAAGAAAACCTGTTGGGTGCGGTAAGTTTCTTTGCCGAGCTGGGCGAGTTCTTCGGAAAGCTGGCGGAAAGTGAGGCCTGTGATGGCCGTGCGGGTTTCCAGGAGGGGCTTAGCCTCGGCGGGCTGGGCGCCAAGCTTGGCTCGCTCATCGAGGGGGGTGGCGGCCACTTGGGGGTTGAGGCTGATCAGATCGTCGCGGAAGTCCATGGAATTGGCATCCTGCGGCAAAACAGGGGGAATTGCAACTATTTATCCCCGCATCCCATGCCAGCGTAATAGGGCCTTCATGGGCCAGGGCTCCGGCTCAAAAAGCACCTCTTTTTCCACGTCCCGCTGGCTACGCACCTTTTGTAAATTGCGCCAAGCGGCCTTCTCCCCCTGGAGCATTTGGGCTTCCCGGCAGCCCTGCCATACCCGGTTGGTCATAAATAAGGCGTAGGTGGGGAGCATGTGGAGACTCTCGGCCCAGGCCACAAAGCGGGCGGCGGTTTCGGGCAGGAAAAGATCCATGGCCCGCCAGTCAATATTGGAAAAATCCGGCTCACAAAATCCTTTTAATTCCGAGCCCTGGAACTCGAGCAAAATAGCGTCGATATCCTGGGGATCATTTACAATCACCAATAGAAATAATTTTCGTTCTGGGAAAAGTTCGCCGAAAAATGAACGGAAAAGATTAAAAAGAAAATTTTTACGGGGCCAGTATTGCTCCACGGGTCGCTCACCCACATGAACCGCCAATTTGGATTTTTCACCCTTATCCACGCCAATTATTTCCCGAAGTTTTGTGATCTGCGCATGGAAGTGATCGGTGGCTGGAACAGAAGGGCGAACCGCCGCCACCTGGGAGAGCGCCACAGCCAACTCCTCACTATCGAGGAAAGTGGCACCGGAAACATTATATTTATGGGAAAAAACCTCCCAGCTGCCTTCCATAGAATCCACTTGTTTGCCCGTATCGGAAAATCCAGAGTGGGAAGGCGAACCCGCGGCCATGCCCAAGGCACCGCTCAAAATGCGGTTGTGAGAATGCAAAATGGCGAGACCACTTTTTTTCGGCGGCAACGGCCCTAGGAGCCGCTGAAATTTATGCCAATTCTGCCTGAGTTCCATCATCACTCTTCTCCGTTTCCTGCTCCACACTTTCCACAAACACACTCAAGGGAATCACTGATAGGGGCGGCAGCTCCGCTTCAAAACAGAGGCCGGCCTCATGGCGCTCGGCACTGGCGCCTTCCCCAGGAGTCAAGCCATGAATGCGCACGGGTTGAGGAAATTCCAAAGAGAGTTTGCGGCTTTCTGCATCGGGATTTAAAAGAAAGAGGGTTTTCATATTGCCCTGCTTTTTTTCTTCTTCTTTTAAATTCCAATCCACCGCAAGAGATATCACACCGGTATCGCTGCGGTCGAAAGAACAAAAAGGCTCAATGCGTGCCACAGAAACCAAACTATCACCTAAGGTATCCATGGAAAGCTGAGAGTGCTCTTGGCCCTCGATCAGCAACACATGCCCTCCTTCAGGGAAAATTCCGATCTCAAATAGCCAACCATGATTTAAACGAAAGGATTTTAATTTTTTGAATTCTTTTAAACCAGCTTCGCAAAGCGAAGAGCGAAAAATTACCACCGTGCAATCCCATTGTTTAGCGGTTTTCAAAAGATCCATGAATTGCCGAAACTCTAACGGATAACCTTCTTCCACAGTGAAGAGTTTAGTTTTTCGCCGCTCTTTTTCTGAAATATCCGCAAGCGACGTTTTAAATTTCAATGCCACACCTAACTTTTCTTGTAACAAGCAAGAAATGCGAGCGGGAGCAAAACGGTTTTGCACAATGGAAATCCCGGGGCGAGAAAGCGCCGTTTCTTTTGTGGAAAAGCCGCGCACTAATTTTTGCATCTTTCCTTTGAAGGCTTTCGATAGACTGAAAAAATCATGTTCATTGAGCCACACTTGGCCAAACACCATGAGCGCCGAGGAAACGAGAAAATTCCGTTCCCGATCCCGCAATTGGTGCAAATCATCCAGCCAAGCCACAGAACAAGAAGCCCGGGCTTTTACCAGCGAGCGAAAAAGATCTCCGTGGTTTGGGCCTGAACCCATGAGTTCTTCTAACAAACGCGTTTGCGTGCTATCCCGGGCAAAAAGATTGTGGGAAACCACCGATGCACCGGAAAATTTTTCAAAACGGGATTTCAAGAAATCGTGGGCACGGGAGTGAAAAATCCTTTCGGCCAAAGCAGGAGTCCACTCTTCTTTCCTGTAACCGGCGCCGAATTGCATATGGCGTAAGGAAAAATCTCCGTGATCGGAAGCCGCAAGCCCCGTGTTGCGGTAGTGTTTGAATAAACTATCCGTAACCACGAGCTGCACATTGGCCTGTTCTACTTCCTGGAATACTTCCGACAATTCTTGCGTGAGCTTGAGGAGAAAATGCCCGTAGCGCTGAAACACCGCTGGCGCGAGCAGACTCACCAAAGGATGAATATTTGGCGGCACGCAGGCATAAAAAGGATGCCCCAAACGATCTTGCGCTAAATTCTGACGCTCCCGCAAAAGCTCATCGGGAATGCCACCATTGGCGTAACCAATTCCCAATTCCGGACACACACCTAAACGCAAAGAGAAGCCGCTGGCTAATGCTTGTTTTACAAATTTTTGCAGGAGATGTTGGCGGTCTGTTTCAAGGTGCGACCAAGGCACGAAGGCCGCAATGGTCGTAGCTCCGCCCTCACGAAATTTTTCCATCATAGAAAAAATTTCTTTCGGGTTATAATCCCAATACCTTACAACAGGAATCAGCTCTAACTTCATTGGGTTCTCTTGTTTGTAAGCGTAGCATAAGAAATGGGAATTACCTTGTTTTTCGATATGTTAAAGATATAACCAGAAAACGTGTAAGAGCCCAGTTTGCCGCAGGAAAAGGAAGAGCCATGGATTTTCAGCTCACAGAAACCCAAGCAGAAATTGTGCAAATGGCGGCCCGTTTCGCCCAAAAAGAAATCGCCCCTTTTATTGAGGCGGACGAAGCCAAAAGTTTTTTCCGTAAAGATTTATTCCCAAAACTTGGCGCCGCCGGCTTGCTCGGCATCACCGTGGATGCCAATTACGGGGGCGCGGGACTCGGCACCATGGAATATGCCCTGATGCTAGAAGAAATCGGCATGGTTTCTTCCGGCTACGCCACTTCCATTTCTGTTACGGGCCTGCCCATCTCTATTTTGAGCGCCGTAGGAACGGACGCGCAAAAGAAAAAGTATTTACCTCCGCTCCTCAGCGGAGAAAAGATTGGCGCTTTTTGCCTCACGGAGCCCTCCGCCGGATCCGATGCGGGGAGCCTGCGCACCTCGGCAGTGAAAAAGGGCAATAAGTATATTTTGAATGGCGTAAAGCAATTCATCACCAATGGCGATCAGGCCGATTATTTTCTCGTGATGGCCCGCACTTCCGAAGGCGGCTCCAAGGGTGTAACGGCTTTTATAGTAGAAAAAGATTTTGGCGTAAAAGGCGGGAAGTTAGAGAAAAAAATGGGCATGCGGGTTTCTCCCACCCAAGAAATGATTTTTGACCAAGTGGAAGTGCCCGAAGAGAACCGCATTGGCCCCGAAGGCCAAGGTTTTACGGTGGCTAAAAATGCCCTCGACGGCGGACGCATCTCCATCGCCGCCATCTCCAATGGTATCTCCCGGGCCGCCCTCGCCCGAGCTACGGCCTACGCCAAAGAGCGAGAGCAATTTGGCAAAGCGATATTGGAATTCCAGGGCGTATCTTTTTTGTTAGCCGATATGGCCACGGAGCTCGAAGCTTCCCGCTTGCTCACCTGGAACGCCGCTTTCTTAAAAGACCAAGGCAAGCCTTTCAAACATATGGCTTCCATGGCCAAACTAAAATCCACAGAAAGCTGCATGAAAATCACCACAGATGCAGTGCAGATCCTGGGTGGTTACGGCTATATGGAAGAGTTCACGGTGGAGCGCTATATGCGGGAAGCGAAGATGATGCAGATCGTGGAGGGCACGAGCCAAATCCAAAGGCTTGTGATCGCAAAAGGTTTATGAGAAACGCTCTTGAACTAAAAAATATTTCTATTCCTCAATCAGAGAAATCTCTGAACTGGACGAGCGCCCAAAAGCAATTGCAAGAATGGCAGCAATCTAATTTTGCTGGCTACCGACGCTTGGTGGATGCGGGCAGTGATTGTTATCCAGATTTGAAAGAAATCAAAAAAATTGCTAATGATCACACTAAAGGCGCTACCGGAAAATCCATTAAGCACTTTGTGGTTATGGGAACCGGGGGATCTAGCTTAGGCGGTGAAACCCTGATTCGCGCCCTCCATGCTCCAGGAAAAAATCCCCAATTTTATTTTGCGGACAATAACGACCCCCAATATTTCCATGACCTGTTGGCGTCGCTTTCGCCCGAAGAAACCTTGTTCTACGCCGTTTCCAAATCGGGTACCACCCCAGAAACCATTTCGCAGTTATTGGTCGCGCTCGCTTGGATAAAAGCCTCCCTAAAAGACAATTGGAAAAAACATTTTGTGTTCTGCACGGATCCGCAAAAAGGCGATCTACGGAAACTTTCTGAAACTTGGGGCATAGATTGCCTACCCGTGCCCTCCCCCGTGGGTGGCCGCTTCTCTGTGCTCTCGGCCGTGGGACTTTTCCCCGCAGCTTTTGCGGGCTTAGATCTAGAAGGATTTCTTGCGGGCGCGCAAAGCATTGCGAAGTTTGAAAATTCTTCTTGGGAGAAAAATCCTTGCGCGCTTTTGGCTAAAAATTTAGTGACCGGGCAAAAAGAGCGCCCGATCACTGTGCTCATGCCCTATAGCTCTCAACTCAGCGCTTTCTCCCGTTGGTTTTGCCAACTCTGGGCAGAAAGCTTAGGAAAAGAAGGCCAAGGCTTTACACCCTACCCTGCCATTGGCACCACGGACCAACACTCCCAAGTGCAGCTCTATATGGAAGGCCCCAAGGACAAAGTGATCGTGCTCCTGCACGTGAAAAAATTTACTCAAAGTTTGCCGCTCCACTTTCCCGAGGGCACCGCAGATCTACCGGCCTTTCAGGAACTAAAGGGCCGCTCCATGCTGGATCTTTTCGACGCCGAATTCCGCGCCACCCGGGATGCCTTCACCAATAACGGCGTTGCTAACTGTACTTTGGAAATTGATCAGTTGGATGAATATTCTTTGGGCGCTTTGTTTTATTTTTGGGAATCTACTACGGCTATCGCCGGCGCACTAGCGGGCATCAATCCCTTTGACCAGCCGGGTGTGGAAGCGGCTAAAGTGCTCACGAAGAAGTATTTGCGGGAATTAGGGAAATAAACTCTTCAGCGCTTTTGTACTAAAATTTCTCCCCGTAAGCACAATCACCACGGGTTGAGTATTCTTAGGCTTCCATTTTTTATATAAAACCGCTGCCAACGCTGCCGCACCAGTGGGTTCAATCAAATATTGGTGTTTATCCAACATCCACACCACAGCATCTTTCAATTCCTTTTCCGAAACCAAAGCCACCCCATCGATCCGATCTTTTAAGATCTCGAAATTTTCTTCTCCCATCCCGCCTTCTAATCCACCGGCCAAGGTATCAATTGCGGGCAACACAGTGATGGCTTTCCCAATTTTTAAAGATTCATAAAAAGCCGCTGACTCTTCATGCTGGCAGGCCACAATTTGGCAGTCAGGATTTTTGTGTTTCATAAAAAAAGAAAATCCGGCGCCTAAGCCCCCGCCCCCCAAAGGAAAAAGAAAATTTCCCGCTTGGGAAAATTCTTGCCACACTTCTTGGGCCAAGCTTCCCCCATTGCCAGCCATGATGTAAGGATCTTCGAATGCGGACACATAAATTTTTCCCGTTTGCTTCGCGATTTTTTTCGCCAAAGCTTCCGTATCATCAAAACCCTTGAATCCTGAGCGCACCACCTTCGCGCCCAAAGCTAGCATGCCTTGGTACTTAGATTCATCCACAGTGCTCGGCACATGGATCTCCGCTTCAATGCCAAGCTTCTCAGCCGCATAGGCGATCCCCTTGCCGTGATTTCCTCCAGAGCAAGTGACCACGCCTTTTTGTTTTTCTGCAGAATTTAATTTTGATAATTTAAAGTAAGCCCCACGAATCTTAAAAGAACCTGTGAGCTGCAAGCACTCCAGCTTCAACCACACAGGCACACCTAACAGCGCAGAAAGTTCATGGGAAAATTCTAAAGGAGTCTCGCGAATGCGGCCCCGTAGGAAATCCGTGGCCTCTTGGATTAAATCTAAAGTGAGCATTTTAGTTTTGCTCGCTTCCCTGCCCAAACACCAAACGTTGCTGGTTGCGTCCATCGCCTTTCACAAAAAAATAATCAGCGCCCTGCTCTTCCAACAGCATTTTGGAAACCGTGAAGGCCACGGAGCTTTGGATTTCGTATTCGTGCTTAGTGCTATCGCCATTATCCTCGATCTTCACTTCCACATTGCCAAAGCCGGGGATCACTTCCACAGCTAAAAACCCATCAAAGCCCGGCTGCCTTTTTTTTCGTTCTTCCAAAGCCCAGAGGGCTTGCTGAAAGAGATGAAAAAAAACCTGGAGCAACCGATTGCGGCTCGCCAGCACTTGGGTTTCTTGCCCATGAAATTCGGTTTTTAAACGCACTTGCAACCGTTTTGCTTCTGACCCTAAAAGATCTAGCGCGTTTTGCACGCATTCCGGCACGGACATTTGCCGCTTTTCTTCTTCCGCTTTTCGCACGAGGGAAAGCATGGTGCGCACAATTTTCCGGCAACGTTCCGCAGATTGCACAATATTGGCAATATCTTTACCTAGGGCGGAATCCGCAGGGATATCTTTTTGTAAAATTTGGCTGATCGCGAGAATCCCGCCGATGGGGTTATTGATTTCGTGAGCCACGGAGCCCACCAAAATTCCCAGCTCCGCCACTTGTTCCTTGGCGAGGATTTTTTCCGTGAGCGTTCGCTCTTCGGTTATATCGTGAAAACGGAGCACAAAACGGCCCGCTCCCAAGGGCGCGGGGATTGGATCCAAAAAAGCCCGATAGTGCTGGCCTTTATAGTCCACACTCCATTCACTGGATTGATCTACGGGTAATTTTTGTAAATCTTCCAAAGAAACCGCAGCAGGTTCCCTACCCGGCATTTTTACCAAAGGGATGCTGAGAAATTTGCCAAAGGCTTGGTTGCCCCGGAGGATACGGAAATTTTCGTCTAAGATCGCCACAGGATCGGCTACCGCATCAAAACTTGCCTCCCAAACTGCTTTGGTTTCTTCGGCCTTGGTGATCATGCGGTTTCGTTCCACAACCAGAGCCACCGCATCACTTAAATTTAGTAAAGCTTCACCCACTTTTTCTAGGATAGCTTGCTCTGGAGCTTCTTGGAAACGCACATAGATATGGGCCATTAGCTCTCCCTGAAACTGCACGGGGATCGCAAGTTGGTACAAACCCATCACCCGGGAACTGGCGGTTTCTGGAACAGCAATCACTTTCACTTCTTGGGCGGGAACAATTCTTTTACAAGCTTCTAAGAGCGCTTTTTCCAGCGAGTGCATATCATGGGCCGTGGAGAGTTCCAGGATACTAGAGCCCAAAAGCTCGATGCCCATATCGTCGTGCTGGCCCCCAATTCCACTCCAGGCTACCGTTTCCGCTGCCTCTAAATCATGTTGCAAGCGCGCTTCCGAGAGCACAGAGCGCACTGCATACAATAATTTTTCGTGGGTGAGTTCTGGAGGTAAAAGTTGGCAAGCGAGCAATTGGAATTCTTTTTTTGCCCGCTCTAAATGCTCTAGCTTGGCTAAAAGCACAGGGCGTTCGCCTTCTTTTTGTTGGGCGGCAAATTGGGAAAAATCGGGCACCACCACGAGATCCGCGTGTCTGCCTTGGGGTAACGTATCCCGGCGGCCGTATAGTTCTTCACTAACGATCCAAACCCGCTCCACGCTCTCCCTCCTTTTTCACTAGCTCAAGAACTAGTATCTGCTTCCACTATGCCATCCCGAAGCCGCAACTGAAAATGGGAACCTGGCGGTAACTGATCTTTGCTGCGAATGGCTCGCTCACCCACAAAAGCGATGGCATAACCGCGCTCCAAAACTTCCAGGGGCGAAAGGGCCTGTAAAGAACTTTGTAAACGCACTAAGGTTTCACGCCTGCGCTCAAGCTCCCGCCCGATAGCCGAAGTCAAACGCTCGCTCCAGTCGTCGAAACGGAGCCTTAATTCGTTGATTCGATCCCGGGGATTTTTTAAACTGGAAACCACACCCTTAAGAAGTAAGCGGGACTGTTGAATTTCATGTCGCATACATTGGGCCAAACGGCCTTCCCATTCCTTCACGGTGTCTAATAAAACCTTTTGCTCCCGCACCAATAATTCAGCCGCAGCCGAAGGCGTGGGTGCCCGTAAATCGGCCACAAAATCGGCGATGGTAAAATCAATCTCGTGGCCCACGGCGCTCACCACGGGAATTTTTGACTGGAAAATTTCCCTGGCCAAGGCCTCATCGTTGAAACACCACATGTCTTCCAAGGATCCGCCACCCCGGGTGAGCAGGATCACGTCGCCTAGAGAATATTCATTGGCCGTGCGTAAAGCCTGGATCAATTCTTTACTGGCCTCCGCGCCTTGCACTAAGGCCGGAATCACGAGCACGTTCACGCCAGCAAAACGGCGCTTCAACACAGAAAGCACATCGCGAATCGCGGCACCCGTGGGGCTCGTGATCACCACAATCCGGCGAGGCATCATGGGCAAAGGGCGTTTACGTTCTTGATCAAAGAGGCCTTCGGCAAAAAGTTTTTTCTTTAATGCTTCAAATTGGGCCTGCAGGCTCCCTGCACCCACGGGCTCCAAACTTTCCACGATGATTTGGTAAGAACCCCGGGGTGGATAAACGGAAATGCGACCACGGCAAATCACTTCCACTCCGTCTTTCACCACAAGATTGCGCATCTTCGCTACGGCGCCCTTAAAAAAAGCAGCGCTGATCATGGCCTCAGAATCTTTTAAGGAAAAATAAATATGGCCGCTCGTGGCGGGCTTCCAATTGGAAATTTCTCCCCGCACCGTAACAGCTCCCACGCCCCCCTCGAGCAGGGCTTTGATGGAATAGGTAAGTTGGGAGACAGTAACAATTTTCGTTTCGGATTCGGTTTTTGGGCTCGCAAAAAGCTCCATCACATCACCTGACTGCCCCCCGCATTGGCAGCAGTGGGCGCTTTAAAATTCATGGTCTTTAAGTAATTCAACGCCTGTTGTACTTGATAATCGTCTTTGGGATCAAGAGGGCGGGGCGGAGCGTCTTTTCTTTCTAGGGCCTTTTCTTCTTCCAGGGCCGCTTCCATTTTTCTGCTGCGCTCCTCTTCGGTGCCTTCAATATGGTTTTTTAGGTCCGCTTCACTGGTGGTTTTGGCTTTTCTACGTAAGCGACTCATGGTTTCTGGATCAATATCCTCCAGTGCCAAGTCGGGCTCAATACCCTTGGCCTGGATGGAAATGCCACTCGGCGTATAATAACGGGCAATAGTGAGTTTCAAACCAACATCATCGGCCAAGGGAATCACGGTTTGCACTGAACCTTTACCAAAGGTGCGGGAACCCGCCACTAAGCCCCGCTTTTGGTCTTTTAAAGCTCCAGCCACGATTTCAGCCGCCGAAGCTGTGCTGCCGTTCACTAAAACGATGATCGGAAAATCTGTGCGCGCAATGCCACTCTTGGCATATTTTACGTCCTTTTCTTCTTTGTTGCGGCCAATGGTGGAAACGATCACACCATTGTCGATGAAAAGATTCGACGTGCTCACCGCTTCATCCAGCAAACCACCGGGATTATTGCGAAGATCAAGAATCAAGCCTGGAATTTTTTCCTTGGCTTCCATTTTTTTCAAAGCCGTTTTCACTTCTTCTGTAGTTTTTTCCTGGAAGTGATTCAGGCGAATATACCCATACTTGCCCAGCATTTCGTACTTTACGCTTTTTACGTCGATAGAAATACGCTTCATCTTGAACTCTAAAGGTTTGGCGATCCCATCACGCTGGACATTAAATTTGATTTGGCTGCCCACTTCTCCCCGAATGCGGGCTGTGGCTTCCACCAAACTCATGCCCTTTGTGGATTCTCCATTGATCTTTAAAATTTTATCTCCCGGCTTGATGCCTGCTTTCCAGGCGGGGGTATCTTCCATAGGCGTAATCACTGTGAGGATGCCTTCTTTATTCACCCACACTTCAATCCCTAAGCCACCAAACTTGCCCGCTGTATCAGTTTTTAATTGTGTGTAAATCTCGGGCGGCATGAAATTGGAGTGGGGATCCAAAGTTTCCAGCATGCCCTTGATCGCACCATGCACTAATTCTTTGGTGTTCACTTTTTCCACATATTGCTTTTCGATGAAATTGATCACTCTGCCAAAGAGCGCGATATCGTCGTATTTCGCATTGGAAACCACAGTTGAATTATTTTCCGCAGCTGTGGCCAAGAGTGGAAGCAACAGTAAAAAAGCATAGATGCGTATATGCATAGGATTTCCTCGTCTCTTTAGTCTCTCAGACTTTCGGGCACGATTCACTGGAGAATTGGCTGGCTCATAGCGCTGGTTTGCAGGCTAAACCACGGTACCGGGTTCACGGCGATATGGCGCTGACGAATCTCAAAATACACAGGAGTATTGTCTAGAGCAGCTTTACCAATCAGATCACCCTCTAGCACTTCATCCCCTTCTTTTTTCAACACTTCCCCTAGTTGCGCCACCAGGCTGTAGTATTGATCCCCATGATCCAAGATTAAGAGTTGGCCGTAGCCGCCAATTCTTCCCGAGAAAACTACTTTTCCCGGATACACCGCACTCACCTTAGCCAGAGCAGAAGTTTGGATGTCGATGCCTTTGTGAAAGGTATACAAACTGGTTTTGGGATCATAGCGGCGGCCAAAGGAGCTGATGATTTTGCCTTTTGCCGGTAACGCTAGTGCGCCTTTACGGGCAATGAATCCGCCTTTGCCACGTAGAGCGCGCGGCTGTTCCTCTTCCTGCTGCTTTTTCATTTCCGCCGCCATGGTAAAGCGGTTCATCATGCCTTCCAATTCGCCCTCGGCAGCTTTCGCCATTTGGTAGGCCCGCATGCGCTCCGTTTGTTCCGTGCGATTCTTGCGGAGTAAATCTTTTTTCAATTTTTGGTTGAGCTCCAACACCACTTGTTTTTCCTGCAGATCCTCATTGTGGGCTAGGAGTCGCTCTTTATCGTCAGCTAACTTTTCATTGAGGGATTCTACTTCGTCCAAAACTTTGCGTAGCGAAAGGATTTCCTGGCGATCGGTTTTTAACAAGCGCCCCACCATTTCCCGGTATTGAGCAAGATAGGTTCCGTCGTCCTCCGTGAGATGAGAAAGGGGCGAGCGAGTTTCCAGCGCGGGTAAGAGCGAAAGCATATGGCGTAAGCGCCGTTTCCGGTTATCAATGCTAGCTTGCAGGCTATCCTTCCGCAGGCTCATCTCCTGCACCCGGTTCTCTAGCTTCTCCAGCTCCATGGCCGAGAGGCGGATCTCAAGGGCTTGCAAGCGCAATAACTTTTCCAGGCGGCCGAGCTCCGAAGAAAGGGAGGCTTCCGCTTCCCGGCCTGAGCGAATGCTGCTTTCCAAATATTTCACTTCTGCTTGGATTTGTTGCAACTCCTGTTTTTGCATGGCCTTTGTGGGCGTGGCAGGAGCGGCGAAAACAAAATGCGGTAGCAATAAAAGGGCAAAAAACAGCATGGGCCTCAAACTATCCTTCCACGGAATAACGCCGTGACTCCAGCCAACGCATGGGCAGCTAAGGCCATGCCAGCCATGGCGAGAGCGGCTAAAACGAAGCGACCAATGTCTAATTGGAAGGGTTCGTAACCAATCGTGCCGAAAAATTGGTTGTAGAGCTCAGCCATATAGGCCTTGCCGGAAAAAAGCACCAGCACACAAAATAAACCCGTAAATAAACTCTGTAGTAACGCTTCCATCAACCACGGCATCAGGATCGCCAGTTTGCTGGCGCCGAAACTACGGATCAATTGGATTTCCTGGGCATCGGTATACAAAATATTTTGGTAATGCCCGAGGCACACCACAAAAAGCACGGCCCATAACCCTAAGGCCAAACTTGCCCCACCAATTCCTAACCACTGGAGCGATGTGAGTGCTTTTCCTAAACGCACGGAGCCGTCATCCACGCGGGCCACGTTGCTGATGCTAGCGATGGATTCCACAGTTTCCTGCCGTGCAAAAGAATTTAGATCTACGGGGAACACTACTTCCAGCATCCGCGGCACCACTTCTTCCCCTAAACCGGCCAAAGCTTCATGCAAATCAGGAAAGTGGCTTTTCAAAAATCCTTGAAACTCCTGTGTGGAAACGATGCGAGCCGTTTCCACACCTTTTACCTGCATCACTTTTGTGAGCACTTCTTCCACCACGGAATTTTCCGCGGAATCCACAAAAATAGAGGCCGAGCGCACGGCCTTTAAATGATCTTGCTGGCCCGTGAGCCACAAGCTCCATAAACCAATCGCTGCCGAAGCCGTGAGCAAAGCAGATCCGCCTAAGATCGTGAGGATCGAAGCCACCAAACGGCGGCGCATCCCAGAAAGAGCGGCCGTTAAAAAATACACGCGCCCTCCCGATCATCCACTCGCACAGATCCAGCGGAAAGATGCAAGGTGCGTTTGCGAACTTTACGGATGATATCCCGATCGTGGGTAGCTACGAGCATTGTCATCCCTTTGATATTGAGCCTTTGGAAAAGATCCATCACTGTCCAGGTATGATCGTGATCCAAACTGCCCGTGGGCTCATCGGCAATCAAGAGATCAGGAAAGTTGATGATCGCCCGGGCAATCGCTACCCGTTGTTGCTCTCCACCGGAAAGTTCTTTTACCTCGGCATCAAGGATTTTGGGGGAAAGCCCCACGGCATAGATCGCATCTTCCACCAATTTCAAGGCGCCCTTACCAAACAAACTTACTGGCGGGATTTGCGCCCCGGCCCGGCCGAAAAAAAGAGGGATGGCCACATTTTCGTACACGGTGCGATCTTTCAACAAACGATAATCTTGGTGAACCACGCCGATGCGCCGGCGCAGTTTCAGCATTTTTCCCGAGCCCGCCTCAAAACGCACGCCATCGGCGGATACAACGCCAGAAGTAGCAAATTCTTCGCCCGTGATGAGTTTTAATAGGGAGGTTTTGCCCGCACCGCTATCCCCCACCACAAAGAGAAACTCGCCTTTTTTCAGATCGAGATTCACATTTCGCAGCACCAGGGAGTTTGGATGATAGGCTTTCGATACCTGTCTTAATGAGACCATCATAGGTCCATCCCTCCTCTTATAAAAATCCTAACACCCTTCCGGTTGCTTGGGTAGTCTTGCGATCCGCCTCCGGGCACCCTAAACTAAAGAAAATGAAAGCTTTTTTTGTTCTTTTGCTGGCGGCCGCTTTTTTTCCAAAACCTGGCTATACCGACGCTTCTACCACCACCATCTCTGGGCCCTGGGTAGAACTGCGGACGGCGCCGGTTTTTGAAGCCACCACCCAACCCCTCACTAAAAATTGGGGCCCAGCCCTCCCCATCGGGCGCCCGTTCGTGGTGGAAAAGGTGTATGGACGCTGGCTATACGGCAGTCCCGAACCCATTCCCCGCATGAAAGAAAAAGAATTTGCCAAACCAGGTTGGGTATTCAGCCGTATGGTTTTAGCCCCCGGAGATAAAGACACCCTCCCCTCCAGCCTTCTGCAAGAAGCACAGGGGATGCTCTGGCACTCCCGGGAAGTTTGGAAAAAACAAGCTCAAGAAAAAGGCCCGATTGCCACTCTAAATTTCTTGGAGAGCCTCACGCTTTCCCAAGGAACGATGAACGCCTTTCGTCAACAAGACGAACCAGCCATGGTGCGCACTTTGCCTACTTTTTCTCCACTTTTGCCAGTGGCCCAGGCAGAAGAAAAAAATCCACCCTTAGGTTTATCGGGCACGGATCTTTCTTTTTTGGACCAAGAATTCCATGTGGTGCAAGAGCGCAAAAAAACAGAAGAGAAATATCGAGTGGCTAAGCTTTTGAAGCCGCCGCCCACACCGCCCTTGGGCCAGAAAACCCGCACGGCCATTTTAGGCCGCTTTCTTTTACAAAAATACCTAGAGCTTCCGCCCCTTACCCAAGAAGAAGTGGACGGTTTCATCTATATGCGCGCCACTGCCTTACGAGCCCTCGAGGGCTGCCCAAAAAATGTGCGCGACTACTGGCAGAACCGCCGCTGGAATTTCTTCCGGGTGTTTCGCCTAAAATCCCGGCCAGAAGTGCGCCACCCCTGGTTAGAGTTTTCCCTACCTGGTGGTTACTTCGCGTTAAGCGGAAAGGCCTTGGAATTAGCGGGCAATGAAGCAGAAATGGCTTTCCTCCTAGTGCGCCCCTTGGTGCGGGAGCTCAGATTAAAAAGAAAACCCATCACCTTTCAACCCAAAGCCTGGCCTAAAGAGCTAGACAATCTTTCTGAAGTGCAATGGGCCGAAATGCTGAAAGCCCAAAGCACCAAAGAGAGCACTAACCTCGATGTGGCCGATGAAATCGCCGTAGATATCGCCGCCACCGAATGTATTTCACGGGCAGGTTACCGCCCTCTAGGTGGCTTAAGCTATTTAAGAAAACTCTCACTACAAAAAGAGGAGCCCTGGGCTAAATGGTATTTTGAACATTCCATCGGTTTGGAGTATCGGATCGAGCGTTTGCTCGCGCTGGTGCCGGAATCCTTAGCCAAAGGCGTTTTTCCCGAAGGCAAAAGCACAAATCCTAAACGTTTTTCCACGGCCTCGCGCTATTGGAACCTCCTGCCATGAACCACGCCCTCTGGCAAAACACAAAAAATTTACGAGCCGCCGCCCTACTCTTACTCTTTTATCTAGCGGCCACGCAACTGGCGCACACTCTCTTATATACCATCGTGGCTTATATCGTTTCCGCCGCAGAAAAAACCGGAACAGATTTTGGCAACACGGTGAATGAGATCGCAGGCCAATACCATTTTTTTACTTTCTCCATGGGCGCGCTGCTACTCACCCTCACCCGCTGGCAAGCGGATCGCGCCCTATATCTCCATGATCCATTCTGGAATGAGCCACAAAAACCGCTCTGGCAATTAGATCATCTCACCAAAGCAGAACTGCTACGGGGCCTCTCGAGTGGCGTGGCCGCGGCTTGCGTTTATCTTTTTTTATTCACCATTTCTGGCCAAGGCAGCTATCTCGGAATTTATATTACTTCCACTTTTGGCACGCCGGTTTTCCCGCTTTTTTTCTTGGATCTATTGTCGATTTCGTTACTGGTATTCTGCGAAGAATATATCTTTCGTCACAAAATCTTAAAATTATTGTCAGCGGATCTCTCACCTGGAGTGGCCGTGCTGATTACCTCTTTATTGTATATTGGCGTAAAGCATCTTCAGTTTGATTTGAGCACCCTGGATATTTTGAACTTAGGCTGCATGAATCTGGCGCTGGGATATTTTTACTTAAAATCCACCAAGGCGCACAGGGGCTTAGGTTTCCTGTTTATTTTACTTTTACTGTTACATTCGATGGCGGGTCTGCCGCTATGGGGCAATGAAAGCCCGAGCTTCTTTCTCTTTAAATCTACGCCAACTAGCTCTTCTTTCCTTTTTGGCGGCGAAAGCGGGCCTTTTGCGGGAATAGCGTTAACGAGTCTCTTTTTCTTTTTTGCTTTTGGCAGCTCTTTTAGCTGGAAACGGGAAATGGAAGCGAAGCGGCAAGCCAAGCGCGGCCTGCCATAGTTTCATTGACCTTTGCGGCCCGGGGTCTTACTCTTTATCTCATGCAAAATCATGAAGTTTCACTAAGTGCGATCGATCTCATTCTCAATGCGGGCTGGGTAGTAAAATTTGTGATGCTCGGTTTACTAGGAGCCAGTATCGGTTCCTGGGCCATTATCCTGCTAAAACGGCAGCTCCTTAAACAGGCCCAAAAACAAAACGACCAGTTCCTTCAAGGCTTCTGGGGCGGCTGGAATCTTTCGGAGGCCTTCACCCGGGCCGCCGATTACCCTTTAAGCCCTGTGGCCAAAAGCTTTCAGGCCGCCATCCGAGAATTGCGTAAACTTGGAGACGTCAAAAACACAGAAGAAAGCTTACGCGGCGATATCGTGGTACGGGCCCTTAAAAAAGCCAACACCACAGAAATGGCCTCGCTCGAATATTCTGTTTCTTGGCTCGCCACCGTGGCCAGCGCTGCTCCCTTCGTGGGCCTGTTCGGCACTGTTTGGGGCATCATGAACAGCTTTCAAAATATCGGAGCTACTGGTAACGCAAACTTGGCGGCCGTGGCGCCCGGAATTTCCGAAGCCTTGATCGCCACAGCTATTGGTTTGGCCGCCGCTATCCCCGCTGCGATTTTTTACAACTTCCTTACGGGCAAAATCCGCAGCCAAGCACTCACCTTAGATTCTTTTAACCAAGATCTCTTGAATCTTCTGCAAAGAGAAGGGGCCATTTAATGGCCGGATTCGGCGGGGGAAAGAATAGTCATACCACCGATTCCAATTACCAATCGGCGAGTATGCTTTCGGAAATCAACGTAACCCCGTTGGTGGATGTAATGCTTGTGCTCCTGATCGTGTTCATGATCTCTGCTCCTTTAATGCAGCAAGGGATCCAAGTGGATTTGCCTAAAACTAAATCACCTTCGTTAAGCGAACAGGAAAAACCTGTGGTGCTCGTGGTGAATAAATCTGGTGGCGTACAAATCGCCGGCACCAGCATTTCTAATGCGGATCTTGTGAACAAACTCAAAGCTATTTTTGAAAAACGGGAGAAAAAAGAAATTTTTATCCAAGCGGATAAAGGCATCTCTTATGGTGTGGTGGCTACGGTAATGGCCCAAGCCCAAGCCGCGGGGATCTTGCGGATCGGCCTCGTCACAGAGCCCGGAGAAGCCCGCTCCAGGTAGCAATGGATTTGCGCCAAAGAAAAAAGCTTCGCTTCTTCCTGCAAATTTCCTTAGGGTTACACCTAGCTCTCTTTCTTTTCATGATGCTTGGGCAATGGATCTTTCCTTCTTCCACAGAACTTTTCCAACCTTCCGTGCAGATCGACATGGTGGCCCTGCCCGATATAGTGAAATCCTCCGCAGATCTTAATATTGATACCTCACTGCCCATAAAAGATGCGCCCCCGCCTCCACCTAAGCCGGAGCCGGAGCCGGCGCCAGCCGAGGAAGAAATCGCCCTACCCACGCCAGAGCAAAAAGATAAACAGGCCGAAAGTGACGCCAAAAAGGCCTTGGAGCGCTTACGCAACCAAAAGAAAAAAGAACAAAAGGCCGAAGATAAACGCCAACAGGATCTGTTGCAGCAACGGGAAAAAGATTTAAAACGCTTTGAGGAAACCTACCGCACAGCCATTAAAGGCAATCAACTGAATGAAGGCACGAGCATGACGGGTGCCATGGAAGCCACAAAAAATGCTTATATTGGGCACGTGCAATCAAAGCTGCAAGCCAATTGGGCTTTGCCCGTTTGGCTTCAATCTCAAGGGTTACGAGCCGTAGTGGTTATCTATTTAGACGCACGCGGCAATATCATTCGCTACCAATTTAGCCAAAGCTCAGGAAATGACGCATTTGATAACTACGTAAAGGGAACCTTAAAAAACTCTAGCCCATTTTCCCCACCTCCTGAGGAAATGGCCAAGATCTTGCGTAATTCCGGATTGGGGGTAAAGTTCCCACTATGAAATATTGCACTTTTTTCACTACTTTAGCCGTTCTATTTCTTCTCGTGCCTGCATGGGCTAGGGCCGAAGAGCCCATGATCCAAATTGCTGTGGGTGAAGCCCGCACCAAAAAATCGATTATTGCCTTCCCCACCTTAAATGCAGCTAATGATGCGGACGGGCGCTTACGCTCCATCCGGGAAATCACCATGGAGGATTTATCTTTTTCTGGTCTATTCGATTTCCTGAACCCCGCAGCCTTTGTGGAAGATCCTACCAAAGCTGGAGTGACTTTAGGTTCTTTTAAAATGACCGATTGGTCCGCCATCGGTTCTGAGTTTTTGATCAAAGGCAAAGGCTCTGTGGATTCTTCAGGTCTATCTCTGGAAATTTATCTCTACGCCGTCCAAAGTGGCAAACAACTCCTGGCCAAACGCTATAAAGCCAGCGCGGATACCATTCGTCGCGTGGCCCACACCATTTCCAATGATTTACTTTTTGCGCTCACAGGGAAAAAAGGCCCCTTCACTTCGAAAATTGCTTTTGTTTCCGATAAAACAGGCCGCAAAGAAATCTACCTCATGGATTACGATGGCCATAATCCGATCAAAGTAACTTCCCGCTTTGCGCATGCCATGGCCCCCGCCTGGCGCCCCGATGGCAAACAATTAGTATTTACTGCCATCACCAAGAACAACAAAAACGTGCGTAACCACAATTTATTTCTCTACGATTTGCCCACAGGCAAGATCACCATGATTTCCAACAAGCCCGGCATTAACTCGGGGGCAGCATATTCCCCCAACGGCCAGCAATTGGCGCTCACCATGAGTTTCCCAGGAAACCCGGAAATTTTCCTCATGGATCCTCATAGTAAAGTGGCCCAGCGGATCACAAATAGCTATGGCCTGGATGTGGATCCCTCCTGGAGCCCCGATGGCCGCTGGCTCTCTTTTGTGTCCGATCGCTCGGGCCGCCCGATGGTGTACAAAATGGAAGCGAGTGGCGCCAATCTGCAACGGCTAACCTATGCGGGTCACTACAATGCCACGCCCATTTGGTCGCCCCAAGGAAACAAAATTGCTTTTGCCGGTTGGGACGCGGGTAAATTCGATATTTTTATTATGAACACCGATGGCACAGCGATCGAGCGCCTCACAAAAAATATGGGGAATAATGAAGACCCAGATTTTGCCCCCGATGGTTATTTCATCGTGTATTCCTCCAACCGTAAGGGAAAGAAAAATCTCTACATCACCAATGTGGACAATACAGTGCACCGGCAAATCACTTCGGATTTTGGCAATTGCGAAGCTCCCCGTTGGGGACCCGCCAACTAAACAAAAGCCATGAAAAAAATGCCTTGCTCCCAGTCATTTTGGGAAAAAAGGCTTTTTGAAAAGATGCCTACCTATACTTTTGTCCGCAAATAATTTATCCAAATAAATTCAATAGTTTACGAATTTTTTCCCATACCCGCTTGCAAAGTACCTGTATTTTTTATATTATGCACCGCGCTGTAAACCATGGTCACCCTTACAGGGCCGCCCTAGGATTTTAATGGAGCAATGCAACTCTATGGATACGTTTAGTAAAAGCAAACACCGCGAACAGCTCCATATGCTCAACGAGCTTAGCCATAAGCTACAAAGTTTGTTGACCGCCGAGAACCTTTACAAAGAAACCCTCAAAATCATCCAGAGCCGTTTCAACTATTACTATATTAGTTTATGGACCACCGACCAAAACGGAACGGCCACGCTGCAAGCCCATGAAGGCGCCTACGCCAACTTCCTCTCGCCTGGCTTCCAGCTAAAAAATGAAGGCATCATTGGTTATGTGATGACCACAAAAAATGCCTATCTCTCTAACGATATTACCCACGATAAGAATTTCACTTCCCTAAAACTCCCTATCGAAACCAAATCCGCCTTGGCCGTGCCCATCGTGGACGCAAACGAAGGCTTGATCGGTGTATTAAACGTAGAAGCGGCGGAAGCCAATGCCTTCGACGAAGACGATCTCTTTGTGATGGAGAGCATCGGCGCCCAAGTTTCTTTGGCCCTCTCCAACGCCCAACTCTATAATCGCGTAAGCTCCTTTGCTAAAGAACTAAAAAAACTCGTGGAAGATAAAACTCACGAACTTCGCATTGCAAACGATCGCATCTTGGAGCAGCAAAAACTTTTGCAAAAAGAAAACCGAGCTCTAAAAACCATCGTGAATCGCAGCTCTAATTCTCGAGATATCATTGGCCAATCTACCGCTATTGCTTCTCTCTTAAGCATGGTGGATAAAATCGCCCCCACCCGGGTTTCCGTTCTCATCCAAGGAGAGAGCGGAACGGGGAAAGAATTAATCGCCCACAGAATTCACCGCCAAAGCGATCGCACCGATAAACCCTTTGTTACGATCAACTGCGGCGCTCTCCAGGAAGGCCTCTTGGAAAGTGAACTTTTTGGCCACGAAAAAGGCGCCTTTACGGGAGCCGTAGCCCAAAAAATCGGCTTGGCGGAAACTGCTGATGGCGGAACCCTTTTCCTCGATGAAATCGGTGAAATGAGCCTTAACATCCAAGCCAAACTTTTACGCTTCCTGCAAGAGGGCGAAATGTATCGCATTGGTGGCAAACATCCCATCCGTGTGGATGTGCGTGTGCTCTCAGCCACGAATCGGGATTTAGAGAACGAAGTAAAAAATGGTCGTTTCCGGGAAGATTTATTTTACCGCCTGAACACCATTACGCTCCGGGTTCCTCCTCTTCGAAAGCGCCCTGAAGATATCGCCTTATTGGTGAAATCCTTTTTAGAGCAGTCTCGCTATGGGGGCGGCACCCGTCTCCTAGCTATCGACAATAAAGCCATGGAAGCCATGAAGGCCTACAACTGGCCCGGAAACATCCGTGAATTACAGAACACCATCGAACAATTGAAAATCTTGGCCGAAGGCCCTGAAATCCGTTTAGAAGATTTGCCCTTCAATATTCGTATGGCCCAAAGCAATTCTACTCCCGGCGCCGGCGCCACCAGTGGCCATGCCATTGCCATGACGCTGGAGGACTTGGAAAAAAACCATATCTTGCAGATGTTGGCCTACCAACATGGCAATAAAACCAAAACGGCTAAAGTGCTGGGCATCACCATCAAGACGCTCTATAATAAGCTTCATCGTTACGGCTTGCTGGCAAGCGAAGCCCCCACGGCGGAACCCGTGGTTGGACCCCAGCATTAATCAAGATCTTACGCTTTACTAAAAGGAGAACACCATGGACCAAGAACTCGACCTCACTAACGATCCTACAAAAGCAGCTACTCTTGTTGGTGGTGTACCTAAAAATTTCCGGCAACAGGCTGATATGGAAGCCTTTTATCGCTTTGTGCATGAAAACGACCTACGGGAAGAAGCCCTAGGGATTTTCGACATAGTGCGCGCCCAGAAAAACCTGCAAAGGGCAGCGAAAAAAGCCAAGCACTAAGATTAGTGTGTAAAAGAAAAAAGAGAGAGGTTTTTACCTCTCTCTTTTTTTTCCTCTCCGCAAGCAAGACATCCTAGGCTATGATGGCGTCGTTTCAAAAAACCTTAAGGATGCTCCATGGCAAAAACAAAGCTACTGATCACTGATGGCCTATCGCCCGAAGGTCTCGACATGCTCGAAAAAAGCGGGCTCTTCGAGATTACATTCCATAAAAGTATAGAAAAGGACGCTTTGAAAGCTGCCTTGCCAGAG
Source organism: uncultured Bdellovibrionales bacterium (assembly GCA_964416595.1). Classification (GTDB taxonomy): domain Bacteria; phylum Bdellovibrionota; class UBA1018; order CAIPTA01; family CAIPTA01; genus JAKFYM01. The sequence continues at coordinate 43,469 of CAYQES010000005.1, forward strand.
TTCGAAGCGATCGTGATTCGTTCTGCCACCAAAATGACCAAAGAATTGATCGATGCGGGACCAAAATTAAAAGTAATCATGCGCGCCGGCGCTGGCGTGGATAATGTGGACGTGCCCCACGCCTCTAGCAAAAAAATACTGGTGCTCAATTGCCCAGGCGTAAACAACAATGCGGTGGCCGAACTTACCTTAGGTTTTCTCTTTGGCCTCTTGCGGGAAATTCCCCGGGCCACTTCCGGTATGAAACAAAATCTTTGGGAGAAAAAAGAACTTGTGGGAGGCGAAGCCGCGGGCCGCACGATTGGCTTGTTGGGTTTTGGCGCCATCGGCAATTTGGTGGGTAAAGCTTGCAATGCCCTCGGCATGAACGTGATTGCCTTTGATCCAAAGGCCAAGGAACTTTCGGGCAAGAGTGAATATAACTTTGTGAAAAAATGGCACGGATCCATGGATGAAGTTTTTGCCTCCGCCGATGTGGTGAGTGTGCATATGCCCTTGATGGATTCCACCAAAAATTCCATTGGTGCCGCCCAATTTGGCAAAATGAAAAAAGGCGCTTACTTCATCAATTGCGCCCGCGGCGGCATCGCCGATGAAACAGCCCTGCTGGCTGCCTTGAACAGCGGCACCCTAGCGGGAGCGGCTTTGGATGTGTTTGCTCAGGAGCCCACGGGGCCAAATCATCCACTCGTAAATCATCCTAAAGTAATTTGTGCCCCCCATATTGGAGCTGCTACCAAAGAGGCGCAACATAAAGTGGGCTTAGCGGCAGCGAAATACTTAATAGATTATTACCAAGAGGGCAAAGCCCCCACGGCGGTGAACCATGGCTAATGTGGCAGTGATTGGCGCCCAGTGGGGCGATGAAGGTAAGGGCAAGGTTGTAGATATTTACGGCAAAGAAGCCGAAGTGATCGTGCGCTACCAGGGAGGCAATAATGCGGGCCACACCCTAGTGGTCGACGGTAAAAAGGTGGTCTTGCACTTGATCCCCGCTGCTTCCTTGCATGAAGGTAAAACCTGCGTGATCGCCAATGGCGTAGTAGTAGACGTGGAAATCTTCCTGCAAGAATTACAATCCCTAAAGGAAAAGGGCTATTTACAAAATTCTAAGGTTTTTTTAAGCGACCGCGCCCACGTGATCATGCCCTACCATAAGCTCCTGGACCAATCCCGGGAAAAACATGCGGGTGGCACATCTATCGGCACCACGGGCCGGGGCATTGGCCCAACCTATTCGGATAAAACTTCCCGGCTCGGCATTCGCATTGGCGATTTACTGAATGCTTCTTACCTTCAGGCTAGGATCAAAGAATCTTTGGTGGAAAAAAATGTGCTCTTCCAGAGTCTCTATGGCCAACCGGCCTTCGACGCTAACGAGCTCACAGAAAAATTCTTGGCTCTTGGAGAAAAAATCCGCCCCTATATCTCTGACACCAATTTATTGATCCACGATGCGGTGGCCCAGAAGAAAAAAATCCTCTTTGAAGGCGCCCAAGGCGCCCTCCTCGATATCGACCAAGGCACCTATCCCTTTGTAACAAGCTCCAACACCACGAGTGGCGGCGCTTGCACCGGCACGGGCATTCCTCCAAGCGCCGTGCACGAAGTGATCGCCATCATGAAAGCCTATACCACCCGCGTGGGTGCTGGCCCCTTCCCCACAGAACAGCTCAATGATATCGGCGAACGTTTGCAACAAGTGGGCAATGAGTTTGGCGCCACCACGGGCCGCCGCCGCCGTTGCGGTTGGTTGGATCTCGTAGCCCTTCGCCATGCTCGGGATATCAATGGCTTCACGGGCTTGGCCCTCACGAAACTTGATGTGCTTTCGGGTTTAAAAGAGATCCAAGTGTGCACGGGTTATGAGATCAAAGGAAAAGTATTTAAAACCATTCCTAGCGATCTTGCCCTCCTAGAGCAGGCAAAACCTGTGTACAAAACATTGAAGGCTTGGAATGAAACCGTAACGGAACTTACGGATCTCAACACATTGCCCGGCGCTTTACGGGATTATGTTCGCTTCATCGAAGATGAAATGGGAGTAAAAACCGTTCTTCTTTCTGTGGGCCCCGATCGCAAACAAACCCTCCAAGTGCGCAATCCCTTCGGCAGATAGTTTGACGGTAAAGCCCAAAAAATCTCCGCCCTATCCTTTTGTGCTGGAAGAGCTGGCGCCCATGAATCCTTACACCAAACCCATGTTTGGTTGTTTAGGAGTGTATGTGGGAGACGCCATCATGCTTATCCTGCGCAAAAAAGAGAAAGATCCAGAAAACGATGGTATCTGGGTAGCCACCTCCATCGATCGCCATGAAAGCTTGCGGCCTGTGCTCCCCAGCATGCGTGCTATTCCGCTCTTTGGCCCCGGCGAAACTGCCTGGCAGTGGCTACCGGAAAGTGATGTGCGCTTTGAGGAAGATGCCCTCACTGCCTGCTCTTTGATCCTTAAAAAAGATAGCCGCATCGGGCGCATTCCTAAACGCAAGGCTCCGAAAAAGCAGAAGAAAAAAAGTGATTGCTAATTTTGGTGCGGTCTAGCTACCCTAACTAGGCCTACATTCCAACTTCAGAGGTTTATGTATTCTAATGTTTTAAGCGCATGGGCGCTACTCTTATGGTTGGCAAGCAGCTCTTCCGCTTGGGCCGCTCCCCTCAATCTTAAAAACGCTGTGGACTATGCCCTTCGGCACTCTCCCAATATAGACAGCGCTCAACGAAATGCTCTCATCAGCACCTTGGAAAGAAAAAATGCTCTGGCGGCGTTTTTCCCCACGCTTGATTTAGATTCTAGCCATGGCATTACCCGCACCCACCCCATTTCCGATCCGGAGATTTGGACCAGTAAATTCTCGGTAAACTTGGCGCAAACCCTTTACGATAACGGCCAAAATTTCACGCGCTATAAAACCGCCAACCTACTAGAGCAGGAACAAGCCATCCAACTCTTACAAATCCGGGATAAATTAATTTTAGATATTGCCCGGGAATTTTATCAGTACGCTCTGGCTACAAAGGTATTGGAAATCCAACAAGAGCAGTACAACTTGCTGCAAAAACAATACGAACTAGTGGAAGGTTCTTACAAGCAGGGGCTAAAAACCAGGAAGGACTATTTGCGTTTTAAAACGCAAGTGAACCGCGCTGATATCGATCTCGTAAACGCAAAAAATACGGTCACAAAATCTAAACAAGAGCTAATGCGTTTACTCGGCGTGCCTCTAGATTCCAACGAGAATTTCTCCTTTTTGCCCGATGAATCCATCCCCAAGCAAAAAAATCCATTGGATCTTCCCTTGGCTAGCCACCGAGAAACTCGCATCGCCGAATTACAAAAAGAAATGCAGAAATTAAAAGAAGCTCAGGCCCACCGGCGCCTATGGCCGGAGCTCTATCTCACCGCAGGAGGAAGTTACGGCAGCAACGAATATCTTGGCACCGGCACCAAGATCGAAGATAAGGATATTTTAAGTTGGAATGCGGTCGTGGGAATAAAATACAACTTTCTCGATTGGGGCACCCGCAGCCGCCAAGCGGAAGCGGAAGCGCAAAGAACAGCGATCCAAAGCAATGAAACCGATAGTCGCTTGCAGGCCTTGCGGCAAGAGCTCTCGCGTTTGTCCCTCGATTTTCGCCAGCTCTCACAAAATTTTCGTTTAGGGACGGAATTACTTTCCTTGGAAAAGAAGAATTTAGAGCTCATCACTAACGAATACCGCCAAGGCAAAGTGCAATACTTGGATTACATCACAAGCTTGAAAGATTTCGCCAACGCCCGCATCGGCTACTACACTTCGCTTTTTGATCTAAAAAAAGGCATCCTCGCCCAAAAATACCACCAAGGAACGATCTATGACGCCATTCTTGAGCAAGAATAGAATTATATTAATAACTGGAATTTGCCTCATAGCTGCCGTTACCTATTTTTTAGTTACGAAAAAAAGCGCTCCCAACCAGCGCCTAGGCTCCGTACAACGCCAAGATCTGATCCAAAAAGTTACCATTGCCGGCACCGTAGCACCCAAGCGCCGCACTTTGGTTACTACGCCCTATAACGGCTATGTAAAACAAATTTTTGTGCAAGTGGGCGATGCGGTGAAAGCGGGCCAGCCACTCGTGAGCGTGACCCAATCCTTACAATCCTCGGAAGCCGTGTTTCCTTTACGAGCTCCCTATGCAGGCACCGTGGTGCAAGTGCAAAAAAATGAGGGCGAAAACGTGAAGGAGGGGGATATAAATGAATACATTATGCGGATCGACGATCTCAGCCAATTTTACGTGAATGCCACCGCCCCCGAAATTGATCGCACTAAACTCGCTAAGGGCCAGGAAACAGTGATCAAGGTTTCTGCTCTTTTCAACAAATCCTATAAAGGAAAGATCACGGAGCTGGCCTTGGCTCCCAAAGAAAAATCGGGGGAAAACCAATTGGATTACCCTGTGCGCATTGAAGTTTTGAATAAAGATGAGCAACTGGGCTCTGGAATGTCAGTACTAGTGGATATCGTAACGGCCAAAAAAGAAAATGTGCTCACGCTTCGCCATGAATACATTCATCGCAAAGATGACGGTTCTCCCTATGTGGTTTTAGCCACCGGCGAGAAACAAGACATCAAACTCGGCATGCAAAATGATGAAATGTTTGAAATTGAAGGGCTTAACGAAAAAACGCAGGTGCAACAGGTGGATTTCTCGGCTCTATCGGCGGAAAAATGAGACCGATCTTAGAAATTTGCCATCTCTCGCATGCCTATAAAATAGGAGATGAAACTCTACCCATCCTCTCGGATCTAAATTTCTCGCTGATGGCCGGTGAAATGGTGGCCGTGCAGGGCCCCTCGGGTTCCGGAAAATCTTCTCTACTCTATCTTGTGGGTTGCTTGCAACAGGTGCAGAAAGGGAAAATTTTTCTAGACGGGGAGGACGTCTCTAGTTTGAACGAAGATAGTCTCGCGTTTTTCCGTAACCGCCGCCTTGGATTTATTTTCCAGCAATTCCATCTTTTGCCTAAAGCCACCGTATTGGAAAATATTCTCCTGCCCGCGCACTACCCTTCAGAAATCGCTACCGTTGGGTCAGCCGAAAAACAAAAAGCGCGAGAGTTAGCCAAACTTGTGGGCTTAAGTGATCGGCTCGATCATCGCCCCAACCAACTTTCGGGAGGCCAGCAACAACGTGTGGCCATCGCCCGCTCCCTAATGAACGATCCCGCTTTGATTTTAGCCGATGAGCCCACAGGGAATTTAGACTCTAAATCCTCGGCCCAGATCATGGAACTTTTGCGTACTCTCAACGGGCAAGGCCACACCATTCTGTTAATCACTCACGATCGGGAAGTAGCGCTGAAATGCGACCGCATCCATCATATTCGGGATGGAAAATTCACGGAAGTGGAAGAGGGCGAAAAAAGAGACAAACAGAGAGTAGTACCTCTTCCCAAACAATCCTTACCCCAAAAAGTAAAACTCTCGCTTCCGCAAACTTTGCGCTTGGCACGAGCCCAATTGCCGGTGGCCTGGGAAAATTTGAACCGCAATAAAATTCGCTCAAGCCTCACGATGCTTGGGATCACGATCGGCATCGCGGCCGTATTATCCATGGTCACCTTGGGCCAATTCACCAAGTGGAAAATCCTGGATTCTTACGCAGAGCTTGGCGTGAACACCTTGAATTTTTACGGGTACCGCAATTGGGAAATGAAGGCAACCGATGCGGTACCAAATATGTTCCAAGATTTTAATTGGGAACAGGATATTTTGCCCTTACGGGAAATTTTTCCAGAAATTGATAAAATGTCGCCCACCCACTTTGCTTGGAGCGTGAAAGCGAGGTTAGGCGGAAAATCCGTGGAATCCGACGTGCGCGCCATGGGCATCAACCACCATGCGCTTACGATCATGAATCGAAAATTGCAGTTTGGGAATAATATTTCCTCTTATCATGTGGAAAATGGCAGTGGCGTTTGTTTATTAGGATCTGAAGTCGCCGAACGGCTGATGCCAGGTCCACGCATCCTTGGCCAAACCATGCTCGTGCAAGTGAATAACAATTCTTTCAGCTGCCGAGTGATCGGAGTTTTGAAATCTGTTTCCTCGAATAAAGAATGGAACAAACCAAATTTGCAAGTTCTCATGCCCTCTAGCTACTTCGTGCAGGCCAATACGGAGCGTTGGTACAAACGTCTACAGAATGTATTGATCCAATTAAAAAACGGTTCCGACGTGGAAAAAGTAGGCAAAGGCATCCGCGCCTTCTTTGAGCAAAAATATGGGGCCTCGGGGCGCTTCATAGTGGATAGCGATAGCGTGCTCATTTCCCAAATGCAAAAATTCCTCACCCTCTTTACCATACTACTCACCTTCATCGCCCTCGTCTCTTTGGCCGTGGGCGGAATCGGTATCACCAATATGATGCTAGTTTCCGTTTCCGAGCGCTTTCGGGAAATTGGTTTAAGGAAAGCCTTGGGCGCAACTCCCACCAGCATTCGCCTCCAATTTTTAATGGAGTCGATTTTGATTTGCGGCATTGGTGGGCTCCTTGGGATTGTGATTGGCCTAGGTGGCTACCATGGAATTTTATTTGGTGTGAGTAAACTTATGCCAAAATTAGGTTTCACTTGGCTGATTGATTGGTCCGCTTTGATTTTCTCTGTGGTGGCGATCTTGATCGTGGGCGTGGTGAGCGGTCTCTTTCCTGCACTCAAAGCGGAACGCTTGCAGGTGATTGAAGCCTTGAGATCCGAATGATTACTGGTTCAACTTAAGGTTCGTAACCACAATCTCCACACGGCGATTGAGGGCCCGGCCCTCTTCCGTTTTATTAGAGGAGAGCGGTTGCCCATCCGCAAAACCTGCGGCGGATAAACGGGCTGTAGGAATTTGGTGTTTAGCGCGGATATAGCGCACGATCCAAACGGCCCGGGCTGTAGAAAGATCCCAATTGGTTTCAAACTTTCCTTCTCCGGGGGAGGAATCGTCCGTATGGCCTTCTACCCGGATAATCCGGTCACCATCCTTCACTACAGCCGCAATTTTATCGATCAAAGGCCAATACATTTTGTCCACGTTATCTTGGCCTGGCTTAAATAATTTATTGGCGGAAAAACGAATCACGAGGCCCCGGTCGTCGTACACCATGCGAAGTGTATCTTTCAGATCTGTAGTTTGTAATTGATAGGCAATGCTTTCTTCTACCCGGGCAGCTATCTTTTGCAATTCAGGGCTAATTGGCGGCCGAGCATTGGTGCGGCCCGCAGGAGAATCAATCACTTGGCCCATATCAGAGGAAGGATTGCCAAGAACATTCACCACATTTCCCGATCCCATATCCATCATAGTGGAAGGGCCATTAAACGTGCGGGCGATGGCTTCGGTGATTTGTTTGATCTTGGCTTTATCTTGGTTGGCGATAGAATACATCACCACGAAAAACGCGAACAACAAGGTAATGAAATCCGCATAGCTCACGAGCCAGCGTTCGAGGTTCACGTGCTCCGGGTGCTTCTTTTTCACTTAGTGTTTGCCTTCTTCGTGGGTGCGGTATTTGTGGTCCAAAAATACTTCTAATTTTTCTTTTAAGAAGTGAGGGTTCAAACCTTCCTGGATGCCTTGCACACCCACTTTGATCAATTCATTACGCTGTTGCATAATGGCGGCCTTACGTTTCACTTTGGTTCCCATGGGCATGAAGATCAAGTTGGCGAATCCCACCCCGTATACAGTGGCCACGAAAGCAACGGCAATACCGGGGCCGATCGCATCCGGGTTATCCAAGTTTCTCATAACGTGAATCAATCCCAACACCGCTCCGATGATTCCTACCGTGGGAGTATAACCACCGATACCTTCCAGGAGTTTTCCCGCTACTTCCGTTTCTTCAAATTCGAAGTAAGCATCGGCCTCAAGAATTTCGGTAACGGTTTTGGGCTCGAATCCGTCGATCACGAACTTCAAGGCTTTTTTAAATTTTTCGTCCACGATGCTATTGCGCATCCCTTCGATGGCAAGCACACCCTCTTTCCGGGCCACAGTGGCTACCTTCACGATTTCTTCGATTAAGGGGCGGTAATCAGTGTCCAAATTTTTGAAAACAAGCTTCATTCCTTCCGTGAAGGCCCTTTTCAAATCGGCCATGGGAAAGCTCACCATGATGGCGCCGAAAGCCCCCCCCATCACAATGATGAATGCAGTGGGGGCGTAAATTGCCGTGGGCGGCAAGTGTTCGAGGTACGCTCCACCCACTACGGCCGCAATACCAAGCACAATCCCGAGTATACTTACGATATCCATTATTTTGTCCTATGCTGAAGCGGCTCCCACAACCATCGCCGCTTGTAATCGATCACGAGCTGCACCACTTCTTCCACTGTCTCCTTCACCATGAATTTTTCGTCATTGGCAATGAGCGTGATCAAAGTATCCGGCGTTGCTTCCACAAACTTTATGTGCTCTGCGTTCAGCACGAATTCTTTATTGTTCAGCCGATGCAGAGTGATCATTCTTGAATGTTATCAGTGGCTAAGAAGGTTTGAAACGCGGGGCCGTGTAACGGACCGCAACTTTCAAGGATTCCTCATAAAAGAAATGTTGGGCGATCTCCAAAAACTGGGAAAGATTTTGGGGCTGCTGCCAATCGTGGAAAAAATTCTTAAGCGCTTTTTCTTGCGAATCACTGAGGAAAAGTGCAAAAACCTCTGCCTCTAGAGGTAAAGTTGCTATGTTTTCCTGCCAGCGGTTAGGCGAAAGGCAAGGAACTTCTCCATTCTCTGGCAGCTCTAGGCCCCGCAGCCGTAAATTTTGGCAAAGCTCATCGGCCAGAAGGTAAGGGCCTGCTTTTTCTACAGCCAATTGAGCCTCACTGGGCCCCAAAATCCTTTGCACCACTTGTAAACGCATTTTCCCTCGCCTCAAAGCTAGCGCTGGTATCTCAAACAGCGAACAGCCTTCTGGCAATTCAGAGCATAACCATTGTTTCATACCGACCCTCCCGGCAAGAGAAAGAGCGCCCGCTGTAATTTCTCATTCTGCTCCTGAGGCACAGGCTTTGTGGAGTCAAAGCTCACCACTTCTTCCAACAAACGGGAGAAAAAACGACCACGGGTGGGCAAAGCCGGATTCCAGTGCCAAGGAGGAAGGGCGGATTGTTTTTTTGTGTCTGATCTACTGGCAAAAAAACAAAAATTTTCTTCTAAGCCACCCAAAGCTTCTAAAACTGCCAGGCGCTCCCAGCACCCACTATTTGCGGGAAACTTGGCCAAATTTTCCGCCACCTCTGGCTGGCCTGAAGGCCTGTGTAGGAACTGCCCGAGCTGTAAGCCAGCGTATTGCAGAAAATCTCGCAGCGAAAGCGCCGTGAAGGGTTGGTCACAAGGATGGAGGTAACCATCGGCGAGGCCATTGTTGGTTATGCTGTCTTTGTACAAATGAAAATACATTCGATAGGGGTGGGATGCGGGTAGATCCGCCATTAGTTTTCGCACTTCTTTGGGCGTTTCCGCTCCCAACATTTCAGCCAATGCTTTGGCTCCATAGAGCAGATCCCGCCCCCACTGGCTGTACACCATGAAACGAAACACAGCATTTGGTTTCGCTCTTTCCACCAGAGCTCGTGCTCCCAGCAATGGATCAGGCAGGTGATGGAGCACTCCTGTGGCCACCACATAATCAAAATCATTTTCCGCAAGCTTTTGAAAATCCTCCTGGATCAATTGTATCCGAGAGGCCACACCTCGCATCTTTGCTTGCCACTGCAACTTTTCTAAAGAGGCCTCGGAAAGATCCACGGCTGAGATTTGCGCTTTTGGATTGGCCAGGGCCACTGCCACAGGCTCCAATGTGCCGCAACCGGCCACCAAAATGCGGGGCTGGGAACTAGCTCCCCCCAAATGGCCAAAACAAGAAGCATAGCCCGCTTGATAGTTGAGTAAAGGTAGATCATCTCGGCGAATGGGCTGCAAAAATGGACTAAAAAGCCCGACTGGTGGGTACGGGTAGTTCTCATAAAGTTCCCCTACGGCTTCGAGCTTTTCCATGAGCTGTAGTATACTCAACAATCCATGAAATCTCCTTTCAAACTATCTTCAAAATTTCAACCCAAGGGTGACCAACCGAAAGCCATCGAGGGATTGGTTGCCAATATTAAGGCGGGTAAGCGTCATAATGTGCTTTTAGGAGTTACGGGTTCCGGGAAAACTTTTACCCTAGCCAACACAATCGCCCAAATTGGGAAACCCACTTTGATCATCGCTCCTAATAAAACTTTGGCAGCCCAGTTATATGAAGAGTTCCGGGAATTTTTTCCGGAAAATGCCGTGGGCTATTTTGTGTCCTATTACGACTATTACCAGCCAGAAGCTTATGTGCCCCACACGGATACTTATATCGAAAAAGATTCGGCCATCAACGAAGAGATCGATCGCATGCGCCACGCGGCCACCTTTTCTCTCCTCACCCGCAAAGACGCCGTGATCATTTCTTCCGTTTCTTTCCTCTATGGCCTCGGCTCTCCAGAACTCTACCGGGATTTGGTGTTGAACCTTGTGGAAGGCGTGGAAGTAAAACGTAACGATCTTTTGCGCAAACTCGTGGAGATCCAATACAAAAGAAATGATGTGGATTTTCACCGGGGCACCTTCCGAGTGCGGGGCGACGTGGTGGAAATTTTTCCTGCCTATGAAGAGGAAAAGGCCCTGCGCATAGAATTTTTCGGGGATCTTGTGGAAAGCATCACCGTGGTGGATCCCTTGCGGGGCCTGCCGTTAGGAAAATTGAAATTTGTTTCTATCTATCCGGCTACCCACTATGTAACAGAATCGGACACCCGTCGGCGCGCGATTCAAACCGTATTGGAAGAGCTCCGGGAACGACTGCAGCAGTTAATGTCTGTAGGCAAAGAACTAGAGGCCAAGCGCCTCGAACAACGCACGCTCTACGATATGGAGATGCTCGAAGAAATCGGCCACTGCCAGGGCATCGAGAACTATTCCCGTCACCTCACGGGCCGCGCTCCAGGGGAAGCACCACCCACGCTCATGGATTATTTTCCCGATGATTTCATGATCGTGCTCGACGAAAGCCATGTTTCCGTGCCCCAGCTCGGCGCCATGTATAAGGGCGATAAAGCCCGAAAAACAAATTTAGTAGAGTACGGTTTCCGCCTACCTTCAGCCTTGGACAATCGACCACTCATGTTTGAAGAGTTTTTAAGCATCACGGAAAAAAGATGCTCAGGCATCCTCTATGTGAGTGCCACTCCCGCCGATTACGAATTGCAAAAATCCGGAGGCGAAATCATCGAGCAAATCATTCGCCCAACGGGCCTCTTGGATCCGGAAATCGAAATCAAGCCGGCTAAAACCCAGGTGCAAGATCTCTTGGAAGAGATCAAAAAACGGGTGAACGTGGAGCCCGAGAAAAAAAGCCGGGTGCTCGTCACCACCCTCACCAAAAAATCCGCCGAGGATCTCACCACTTTTTTACTCTCGAAAGGCCTCAAGGTAAAATACTTGCATTCCGACATCGAAACCCTGGAGCGAATCGAGATCTTACGGGATTTACGGCTAGGAGTTTTTGATGTTTTGATCGGCATTAACTTATTGAGAGAGGGGTTGGATTTACCGGAAGTTTCTCTTGTGGCTATCCTCGATGCGGACAAAGAAGGCTTCTTGCGCTCCGCTCGCTCTCTCATCCAAACCATTGGTCGCGCCGCTCGGAATGCCGAAGGCCGCGTGGTGCTCTATGCAGACAAAATCACCGATAGCATCCGGAAGGCCGTGTCGGAAACCGATCGCCGCCGTGGCATCCAAAAAGCCTATAACGACGAACATGGCATCACGCCCAAAACCGTGATTCGTGATATCAAAAAATGGGATCAAATTTCCGACGACAGCGTGAGCATCGATCCCACGGAGAAGGCGTTGCAAGAAGTAGAGGCCTTCGATCTCAAATCCCTCAAAACGCTCAAAGACGTGCGTTTGGCCATCGATAAGTGGCATCGAGCCATGCTCGCCGCCGCTAAAGAACAAAGTTTTGAAGAAGCGGCCCGTTTGCGGGACCGCGTGCGGGCATTAAAAAACCTGGAGCTACAAGTGCTCCAGGCTGAATCAGGCTTACAATAATTTTCTAGTGCGGATAGTAGCTAGCACCGGGCCAGGGCATATAGCCTTGGTTCCAGCCAGGATTGCCGATCTGGCCTAGGCGGCGCAGAACATCCCGCATGGGGTACTCGTTGATGTAGAGGATCTGCTGCCCTTGGTATTGGCCAACGTATTGTTGGTTATACTGGTAAGGCTGCTGGCCATAAGGCTGACCACCGTAGGGTTGGGCGCCGTAGGGCTGGCCATATCCTTGAGGGAACTGGGTTCCGCTTGAATTGCTCAAAGAGGCCATGCAATTTACGCCAGGGAAACGATACAAAAATTCTTCCGCTTGCTGCCGGCAGGTAGCATTGCTTTGGTAGTTCTGGCCAAGGCTACGGCACTGAACGGCGAAGTTTGTGTAGGCATGAACCACTTCTTGGCTGCAAAAGTTGCCCGAGGGTGGCACTTGGCCTGGGTATGGGCCATAGCCGTTGTCATATTCGTCGCGGTCGTTTCCGCAACCAACTAAAACAAGCGCAGTGAACAGAAGGAAAAATATTTTTTTCATAGAAGCTCCAAATGAATAAGTCGGAGCACAACGTACAGAAGAAATTGATGCAATGCAATAAAAATAGTCAAGTATTTTAGTAAGTTATTGTGGATTGAATTAGTCAAGAATTATTGGGGGCGAAGGCGGGATTAAAATATTTAATTATATCAAATATTTAAATGCCATTGCTGGATTTCCAGCACCGTCCACCATCATGACGCGCCGCTTGTCCGGCAGCGGACTTTTCGAGTAGATAACGCCCGTACAACACAAAACAAGGCCCCACTTCGCATGGGCAAAGTAAACTTAAGCTCTCACTTCCCCCACGGGAAGCACATCCTTCTCCAGCGGCAATCCCACCGGCACCTTACCCGTACCACCAGGCATATCCAGTATGTATTCAGGAATAAAATAACCTGGAAGTGTTCCACGCAAAGCGGCCCAAACTTTACGACCCTCCTCTAAGGAAGTGCGAAAGTGCTCAGCTCCTTCTACCAAATCACAGTGGTGGAGGTAGTAAGGCAACACCCCCTCCTCCCCTAACGCCAGCAGCAAGGGCCGCAAAATCTCCGGACTATCATTCACGCCCTTCAACAGCACAGATTGATTAAGAAGCAAAAAACCAGCGCCTTTGATCTTACGTAACCCCTCTTTCGCCTCATCACTCAACTCCCGGGGATGATTGAAGTGCGTGACCACCACGGTTTGTAAACGACCAGGGCGGGAAATCGCGGCCAACAATCCATCCGTAATCCGCGCAGGCAAGGTAACAGGCATGCGGGTGTGAAAACGCAAACGCTTCACGGCTGGCGCCCGCTCCGCCACCATATCTACCAGCGCGCTCAAGCGTGCATCCGATAGCATCCACGGATCGCCGCCAGTCAAAATCAATTCCTGGATTTCCGGATGCTGAGCCAAGTACAAAAATGCTTCGGAAAAATCTCCACTATACAAAGCTTCCTCTGCCTCATTCATGAGATTTTTGCGGAAACAAAAGCGGCAGTACATAGGGCAGAGGTTGGTTACATGCAATAGCGCTCGATCGGTATAACGGTGCGTGAGCCGAGGAGCCGCATTCTTCACCAAGTCCCCAATCGGATCCCGTAAACCCTGCACCGCTGGTGCCCCCTCCTCCGCGCCAGGAAAAGCCATTCTAGCGATGGGATCATTGGGATCTTTAGGATCAATAAGATTTAGATAATATTCCGGCACCAAAGTGCGGTAGCGATTTTCCACGGCGCGAACGGCAGGAGGTAAACGCTCGAAAAAAGCGTACCCCCCCCCCGCTAATTCCTCCACGGAAGTAACGGCTTCTTTTAGTTCTAACTGCCAAGTTTCGGCCATGACCCAAGATGTAGTGAGTTTTGAGGGAAAATTCAATAAAATGATCTCTTCAGCACCAAGAAGGAAGGTTCTGCCTCATGAAAGCATTCATATTCGTTCTTTTGGCAATAGTTTTACTGATCCAAGAGAAAAATCCCGCATCCGCGGCGGAGCAAGAAGCTCAAAGTTCAAAAGCAGAAATAACCACACAAACAGAATCGGGGGCCGAAAACGAATTACTAAAACTAGTGGACGGTTCTAAGCCGTCGCCAACGGAAGAGTATTTGCTAAAAAATTTCCCCCACCATATCAGAGTAGAAGCCAAGGAAAAAATGGTGAAATTAGAGTATTTTCCTCAATACCATCCAATAGTAGATCCTGAATACCATGACAGGCACAAAGAGTTCATTTACAAATTCGAAAGAATCCGTAACCACAAAATCGTTAAACAGGGCAAGGGCGATTCAGTCAGCCTAAATGCCGAAGAAATTTCTTGGTGGCGGAAAAACTTTTTAAACAAAAGAATAAAAGAAAAAAAATTTCTTGATTACCAAGGTAACTCTTACAATATCTTGGGGATCGCAAAAGTAGAATTCTTATCTCGCTACGCCGAGTCGATGTATCCACCTGATCCAGAAAATTTGGAAAAGACCCCCGAAGTGGCCTATCGCAAAATAGTTTTTTATCTAAATTTAGATAAGCCCGTACAAGCGGACGAAAGATTTTCCTACCATGAAAGCTGGCCAGATTTTAAAACAAATGCAAAAAAATCCCGTAAGCTGTATACAAACCTCCCACTTTGGCTTGTTCATAAAGATGTACAAATAAAAAAACAAACAACTCTTCCAGAAAGGTTAAAAGACACTAAAAAAATTGAAGCCATCCGCACCGCTATAAAAAACCTCTGGCCAACGGCCGAACTCGATGAATCCTTTTCTTTTTATCTTCTACAGTCAAAACCGAGCGAAAAAATCTATTCCATTGCGGGAACCATCAACCTTTGCAAAGACAAATTGGCGGGCTGGAATCTAGAGGAGCTAAGACCCAACTGGAAACAAGAAGAATGCAAACAAACGAATTCAAGACTTCATTGGTTAAATCGCGGCATAGACGAAAACGGAAAATTTTCTGATTTGAATTTTGATTGCAATGGACAACATGATTTTGAAAAGCCATTGCAAGCGGAACATAGATTTTTCTGGTTAGGGGATATCAACAAGAACGGATCTCAAGAATTTTTACTTTTTCACGAAAAGCCGTACCAGCACGATATCCAATATGAAGGCGGAAATGCCGCAACGATCTATGAAATCCATAATGGAGAAGCTATTAGACTATGGAGCTGGATTGATGACGCCTGCTAACCCTGCACCTACTCAATCCGCACCAAGCGCTTTAAATCCCCCTGCTCCACCTCAATCCGCAAAGCCCTCTTCTTTATTAAGGCCTTATCCAAAACATCACAAAAGGGGTGCCACGCGCCATCTGTTTCCATTTGGAAATAAGCTACTTCGTTCCTTTGTTCTTCTTGCTGTCGGGAATCTAAAGGTTCATACACCAACAAACCATAGGCCAAAGCCCGCCCGCCAGAATTCTGGACTCCACAATGAAACTGCAAGGGCCAAACGGTTTCCATGGCCCAAGCGGAAGAAACAAAGAAAAAAAGAGAAAACAGCATCAAGGCTCTATATACGTAAACTCCTGCTTACGGAAGTTCCTCAGCCTAACTTTTTTCCCTTCCTTGCCCAAGAAGTACTGGGGAAGGATCGGGATTTTTCCGCCGCCGCCGGGAGCATCGATCACCAAGTGGGGCACAGCTAAGCCGGAAGTCCAGCCCCGCAAGTTTTCGATGATATTCAAGCCCGTTTCGATGGGCGTGCGGAAGTGAGAAATACCCTGGGAAAGATCACATTGGTAAATGTAGTAAGGCCGCACCCGCATCATGAGTAATTTATGGTTCAGCTCTTTCACAATCTTGGGATCGTCGTTGATGCCCTTTAAGAGCACCATCTGGTTGGAGATCACCACGCCTGCGTCCGATAACCGCCGGCAAGCATCATAGGCTTCCCGAGTGCATTCTTTCGGATGATTGAAGTGGGTGTTCACAAACACCGGATGGTGCTTTCTCAACATATAGATGAAATCGTCAGTGATCCGCTGGGGCAGGGTCACTAAATTCCTAGTGCCCATGCGGAACATCTCGATATGGGGCATGGCTCGTAGAGAAGCCAAAATATAATCCAAACGTTCATCGGAATTGGAAAGGGGATCGCCACCGGAGATCACCACATCCCGAATTTCGGTGTGGGTGCGGATGTATTCCAAGGCATTATCAAGCTGTTGCTTCTGGGCCGCGGAGCCGGGATCAGAAACTTTCCGCTTACGGGTGCAGAAACGGCAGTACATGGCGCAATTGTGAGTAGTGTAAAAAAGCACGCGATCGGGATAACGGTGCGTGAGGCCGGGCACAGGCATGTCGCGTTCCTCGGCCAGAGGATCTTCCAAGTCTTCCGGAGAAATGTGGAGTTCACCAAGTTTTGGCACCGCTTGCAAACGGATCGGGCAATTTGGATTGTCCGGATCCATGAGGGAAGCGTAGTAAGGCGTGATGCTCATATTGAACATCTCTACGGAACCGTCATAGGCCTGGCGCTCTTCGTCCGTCACGCGCACCACTTTCTCCAGCATTTCCATATTGCGCACGCGCTGCTGCTGCTGCCAGATCCAGTTGTTCCAATCTTTCTCAGCGGCATCCTTCCAAATCGAGCGGGGAGCCACGGGAAAACGATTTAAAATATGATCGGGAATTTTATATTCGGGAGCCTGGAAATTTCCGGCCGTTCCACCCTTCGTAGTTTCTGACACATTTCCTCCTTGGCTCTTATGCATCCTTCAAACGATGAATAAGAGTTTTAATATCCCGCTGAAAGAGAGCTTCGAATTTATTTCCGTCCTTCAGCGTTTTCACAATGCCACAACCAAAAGTGGGATGCTCAATCACATCGCCAATTTTAAAATCCTTCGTGGGCACATACTGGATCGAAGCCGATCCTTCCCGGGATTTTAATTGTTCGCGCCATTCCACTTCCAGCGGAATCACCTGAACTTTTTCCCGAGGCGCCCGCTCTTTCTTAGCCTGAATCACACCTCCAGATTTTTCCTGGGGCGTAGCCCGATAGGCGTGGATTTTTGCACAAGTGTTGCAGCGCACTTTTGCAATCGGGCCCGAGTTCCCTGATTTATGGGCTACGATCACATGCCGCAACTCTAACTTGCAAGACGTGCACAAACAGATGATTTCTTGTCCTACGGGCATTTAGATTCTCCTGAATGTTCACTATACCCCGCCCCGAGATGGGCCACCAGTGGAGGATATGCGCCGTGCAGCAATTTGCAAATTGCCCCCAAAGAATTTCTTTTTCCAGTAGACTACTCTCTACTCATGGCTAGCCTAGAACAACGCTTAATGCGACTCCAAGAAAAAGCCCGCCACAGCTCCAACAATGCGGGTGTGTACCGCATGCTCGACCAAGCGGGAAAAATCCTTTATGTGGGCAAAGCCAAAAACCTGCATAACCGAGTAACCACCTATTTTCAGAAAAATATTGAAGACGAAAAAACTCGCACCCTAGTGGCTAAGATCCACGATTTTGACGTGATTCTCACCGAATCGGAGGCCGAAGCCTTGATCTTGGAAAGCATACTGATCAAGAAACATAAGCCTCGCTACAATATTCGCCTAAAAGATGACAAATCTTATCCCTATGTGGTGCTCGACGAAGGCCATACCTACCCGAAACTCATCTATGCCCGCCGGCCCCGAAAAAAAGACAAACAAAAAATTTATGGCCCTTTTGCCTCAGCCTATTCTTTGCGTTCAGCTTTACGCACCATAGGCCGCCACTTTCGCCTGCGGGATTGCAGTGACTCTGAATTCGCCAACCGTTCCCGCCCTTGTATTAACCACCAAATCGGAATTTGTTCGGCTCCCTGCACGGGCCTGATTTCTGCAGAAGATTACCATAGAGATGTGGAACGAGCTGTACAGGTGTTGGGCGGTCACGGCCGGGAGGCACTGGATCAGCTCAAAACAGAAATGGAAAAACTTTCCGAAGCCATGGAATATGAACAAGCCGCCAAAGTGCGGGATCAGATCTTTTTCCTACAAGAAACGATAGAAAAGCGCCATAACACGGGCCAAACCGTGGAACGCCAACACCGGGAAGGCTCTCATAGAGATGTGGTGGGCTGGTATCGAAAACCCGATAGTGCTTCCCTGGCCATGCTCTTTGTGCGGGGAGGAAATTTGGTGGATTCCACCACATTCCATCTCGACGACATCGAAGGGTGCGCTGACGAAGAAGTGCTCGCCCAATTCTTAGCCCAATTTTATCTCACGGACGACAGACTCGAAGAAATGGAATCCCTTCCCTCCGGCAACTTCGCCTTTCCTGGTGCCGAGGCCAAAACTTTTCCAGAAGAAATTCTCCTACCCTTTCCCGTGCCTGAGCTTTCCCTTCTAGAGGAATCTTTTGCGCAACTCGGACACAAAGTAAAATTCCTCCTGCCACAAAAAGGAGCCAAGTACGATATTTTGCAGCTCGCGGAGAAAAATGCGGAAAATGCGTTCTCTGAGCGCCAGCGAGAAAAAGGCAGCATCTACCGGGTGCTGGCTGAGTTAAAAGCGAAGTTACAATTAGAGAATTATCCGCGACGGATTGAATGTTTTGATATTTCCAACTTAGGAGACACTGGTATCGTGGCTTCACGAATTACCTTTATTGAGGGTAAGCCTGAAAAATCTCTCTACCGCCACTACAAAATCCGCTCCACCCAAACCCAAAACGATTTTGCAGCTATGCGAGAAGTGATTGAGCGGCGCCTTTTAAAAACCTTGAACGACTCTACCAATCCCGAAGAGCCACCGGATTTGCTCATGATCGACGGCGGCAAAGGCCAACTGGCGATGGCTATGGAAGTGATCAAAGAATTGAATGTAACAGGCATTGATCTAGTCTCACTGGCTAAGGCCCGCACTGTTTCTGATGAAGAAAAGGCCGAGCTCGCCCAAGAAGGAAGAGAAGTAGAGAAAGCCTTTGAACGTGTGTATAAACCGGGCCGTATGAACCCGATTGTTTTGGCGCCCGATTCTCCCGTTTGCCATCTTTTGCAGCGAGTGCGGGATGAGGCCCATCGTTTTGCAGTGGAATTTCAGCGTAAGCAGCGGAAAATGTTCTAAATTAACCCTATTGCAGTTGGGTCATATCTTTCTTAGCGCGGTATCCGCACTCATCGCAACGCACCACTTCGTGGGAAACCAAGCGGGCAAAATCTGTGAAATTGGTGAAGTGCAATTTGCATCCACAAACCGGACACCCTTCAATCATGCGGATGGCTTCATCTACGCTAGCTGTGGGGTTTTGGTAAGGCACAAAATTTTCGACTTCTTGTTCCATTTCTTCTTCAAAAACTTCTTCTAATTTTTTGTCCATAACCCCCCCTGCCTAACGCTCGTTGCCGATACCTACTCATCGGAAAGCTATTGGAACCCTTGAAAGATTTTCACTGGAGAAAAGAACTCAAGCTTGCACACGCTAGCGCCATGCGCCGTCAAAAATCCCGCACCGGTTCCGCTTGCGATCACTCGTGAGAAGCCCTACATTGCGTCCATGGGATCGACCACTCAAGGAAGCTGCGCCAAAGCTTTGGCTCTCACTGTTAGAAGCCTGTATGGAGATTTACTAGATCTACCGCTTTTTGCTCCTGCCACCTTGGATCAACACGCAAAAACTTCACCTTCAGAAGCATTGGCCGCCTATGAACAGAAAATCCGCCATTGCCAAAATTGCATGCTGCACATTGGCCGTAGCCAGTTAGTGTTTGGCAGAGGAAATCCGCAGGCAAAAGTAGCCTTCGTAGGCGATTTTCCTTCCGATGGAGATGATGCCTCGGGGCAACCCTTTAGCGACGCCGCCGGTGAATTGCTGCACAAAATGATTGTGGCCATGAAACTGAAGCCCGAAGAAGTCTACCTCACCAATGTGCTTAAATGCCGACCACCCGCGAGCCAAAAACCTCAAACAGAATTTTTTCTCCATTGCGAACGCCACCTGCAGCAGCAATTCCAATGGTTGCACGCTCCGCTAGTGGTTGCCCTAGGAGATTTTAGTGCCAAGGCCTTAGCCAGTGCGGAAGCTCCTTTAGCAGTATTGCGAAAACAAACCTTTTCTTGGAATGATCGATCGGTTTTTTGCACGCATCATCCACGGGATCTCTTACGGGATCCAGCGAAGAAAAAAGAGGCCTGGGAAGATTTGCAACTTGTGATGCTTGCTCTTGCTAAACTATGAAAACATTTTTCTTTTTATTGCTGCTGCCTTTGTCGTCGTGGGCGATGGCACCACTACACTTCATCGAAGTGGAAGGGAGCATCAATCCGGGCAGTTCTTCCTACATTGTGGAGTCTATCCGCGCGGCGGAAAAAGCTGGTAGCCAAGGTCTTATCTTAAGGCTCAACACTCCCGGCGGTTTACTTTCGAGCACGAGAGATATCATCCAAGGAATTTCTGCGAGCCGCGTGCCAGTGATTGTGTACGTAGGCCCTGGTGGAGCCAGCGCCACTAGTGCCGGCGCATTACTAGCGCTTTCTTCCCATATTGTGGTTATGGCTCCAGGAGCAACAATCGGAGCGGCTCATCCTGTGGGCCCAGGGGGAGAAGAAGTAAAAGGACCCATGGGCGAAAAAGTAACCAATGATACGGCGGCCCTGGCCCGAGCCCAAGCAACCTTGCGAGGCAGAAATCCAGAAGTCGCAGAAAAAATAGTAACGAAAAGTGCCTCTTTCTCGGCAGAAGAAGCTGAAAAAGCCAAGATCATCGATTTTGTGGCCAGCGATCTCGAGAATCTTTTGCAAAAAATTCATGGCAAAACCATTCCCTCCATTTCTTCTATTTTGGACACAAAAACACTTTCAATAAATTCTCTAGTACGTTTGCCAATGAACCTAAGGCAAAAATTTTTGCACCTTGTGGCTGACCCAAACATCAGCGCCCTGTTGCTTACCCTGGGCGGTGTGGCAGTGTATGTGGAAATATCTTCTGGCTTTGCTTACCTTGTGCCTGGAGCCTTAGGGTTATTCTGTTTGCTTTTAGG
The DNA here is from genome assembly GCA_964416595.1 of uncultured Bdellovibrionales bacterium. Classification (GTDB taxonomy): domain Bacteria; phylum Bdellovibrionota; class UBA1018; order CAIPTA01; family CAIPTA01; genus JAKFYM01. Next base: position 64,570 of record CAYQES010000005.1, read on the forward strand.
TTTTATCAGCTTGCAAACCATTCCCATTAATATTGGCGGCGCATTGCTGTTTGCTTTAGGTTTTGCGCTTTTGGCAGCGGAAGCTTTTGTTACTAGCTATGGGTTGCTCACCGTGGCCGCCTTAGCCACGATTTTTCTTGGCGGGCTTTTCCTCGTGGATCCTACCACCACAGATATGCGAGTTTCCCTTTCGTTCTTGATTCCGCTCGTAGCCAGCATTGGCGCGATTTTAGGTTTTGTGACCTATCTACTTTACCGAGATCGCCGCGCAGGCTCCCCTGCCACCAGTGATATTGTGGTGGGCCAGTTGGCAAAAATTGCCCGCGTGGATGCAGGTGGGCAGAGCGGTTCTGCTTATGCCAATGGAGAATTGTGGCAGTTTTACTCGGAAGAAACTTTCGCGGAAGGAGAAGAAGCCACCGTGCATTCTCTCCAAGGCATGCGCATTCAATTGAAAAGGAGAAAATAAATGGAACAGATACTTCAGCTACTACCAGGCGGATCTATTTTTATTTTGATCATAGTGGGCTTTCTCGCCAGCGCGATCAAAATTCTGAATGAATATGAAAGAGGAGTGATTTTCCGCTTAGGCCGTGCTCTACCCCAACCCAAGGGCCCCGGTATGATTCTTCTAATTCCTGTGCTGGATAAAATGGTGCGTATCGATCTCAGAACCGTTACTTTTGATGTTCCGCCTCAAGATATCATCACCCGCGATAACGTTACCTTAAAAGTAAATGCCGTGATCTATTTCCGGGTTACGGATCCTTTAAAAAGCGTGATTGCCATCGAAAACTATCTCTTCGCCACTTCCCAGCTAGCCCAAACCACTCTGCGTAGTGTGCTTGGCCAGGTGGAGCTAGATGAACTTCTTTCTTCCCGAGAAACCCTGAACTTAAAACTCCAGGGAATTTTGGACCAACAAACGGAACCCTGGGGCATTAAAGTTTCCCATGTGGAAGTAAAACAAATCGACTTGCCACCAGAAATGCAAAGAGCCATGGCTCGGCAAGCAGAAGCAGAGCGGGAGAGACGGGCTAAAGTAATCGCCGCCGAGGGGGAATTCCAAGCGGCTAAACAATTAGCGGAAGCTGCCGTGGAAATGAGCCGAAACTCTACCACCCTTGCGCTTCGTTACCTGCAAACACTAAAAGAGGTAAGCGGGCAGCCTGGCGTGAGCACCATTGTGTTTCCCTTCCCCACAGATGTGATGCGCTTCCTGAGCGAGGTCGGTAAAAAATAAAAATTATTTAATTACCGGTAGCAGGTGGAGAAGCCAGGAGACTCTATACAGTTCTCTCTGTTAGAATTTCCTGGTGTCGCTACCTGCAAAAATCCTTCTGGGCATAGCGCTAGCATTTCCCCAATGGTCGCAAGCCAGTCTGCCCACTCGCATCGATTCTGAACATACCCACAACGTGAGGGTGCTGCTTGGCCATTTTTCTCGCCTCACTCTTTCTGGCATAGATTTAGTGATCAATGGCCACACTCAACTTGCCGGGGAGGCTGTGTTCAATGTGCGCTGCAAACAAAATTCTCAAGGCCAGGCCGTAATCGAATATGGCCTCGCACAAAGCCAGAGTGATCGTTTAGAAATTTATGCACCCGGCGGTTTTTTGCACCTCAACCAAAAGCTATACCGCAATCGCATTACAATTTTTTCCCGTGGTAATCAATGTTCCGTCACAAACACGCTAGGTATGGAAAAATATTTGGCCGGCTTGATCAATCGAGAAATGGCTCCGAGCTGGCCCTTGGAGGCCATGAAGGCGCAAGCGGTAGCATCCCGCAGTTACGCGATTTCTCAATCTCAGCTCAACCGCAATAAAGAATATGATTTGGAAAGCACTACCCAGGATCAAGTGTATGACGGCGCCGCCAGCGAAAGCGCCAAATCCAACCAAGCTGCAGAGGAAACTCGAGGGTTAGTTTTGGCTTTTGCCAACTCGCCTTTAAAAGCCTATTTTCATGCCAATTGCGGAGGGAAAACTGAATTACCCGTGGCTGTATGGGGCAATGAAACCCGAGCCTTCAAAACTGTATTTTGCCCCTATCACCAGAGAGCTCGAGATAAAATCCGCTGGAATCTGCAACTTAGCAATACACAAATCCAAAGAGCGCTGGTGAAAATCGCCGGCCTTTTACCGCGGGATTTTAAAAAGTTAGCCAAGCTTGAAGCCGGGGCACCCACTTCTAATGAACGCTTAAATGATGTGGTGGTATCCGATGTGACTGGACACAGCATCGTAATTTCAGCCAATACTTTTCGTCAAGCCATCGGCAATACAAAAATTCGCAGCACGGCTTTCCAGGTTCGACAAAATGGCGGCAAGGTGGAAATTGAAGGGGAAGGCTTTGGTCATGGCGTGGGCATGTGTCAGGTGGGGGCAAGGGCTATGGCCGAAGCGGGGAAAAGTTTTCGCCAAATCCTGCAGCATTACTATCCGCTGGCACAATTGCAGCGTCGCTAGCTCACGTCTTTTCCACTCATAAAATCTACTAGTATTTGCCTTTTGCTTTCGCTAATCTCGCTTAATGCAGGCTACCGCTAATGTGAACGGACTCATCACTCCCGCCCAAGAAGCTAAAATTTCCATCCTTGATCGGGGCTTCCAATATGGCGATTCTATCTATGAAGTTACTCGCACCTATGATGGCGTGCCCTTCTTCTTAAGTGAACACTTTGACCGTTTAGAAAATTCCGCTCGCTTGGCCCGCATGAAAATCAGCCAAAGCCGCGCTAAGCTAACAGAAGAAATCCGCCGTACTGTTGCCGCGAGCCAAGTGCAAAAAGGGGAAGATGTTTTTATTCGTTATACCATTAGCCGTGGCACTGGCCCCTTGGATCTAGATCCACTTACATCCCCAGGAACCAGTTTCGTGATCTTGGTGAAAGAAGTTCCACCCTGGAAAAAATCTTTTTATGAAACGGGTACTACCCTCGCCATCCCTCAAATTTTACGTAATTCTCCCTTAGCCTTGGATCCCAATATTAAAAGCGGAAATTATTTAAACAATATTCTAGCCGTGGCGGAAGCCAAGGAAATGGGCGGTGATGATGCTTTATTGCTCAGCCTCGATGGAAAACTCACCGAAGCCTCCAATAGCAACGTGGCCTTTGTGATCGATGGCGCCCTCTGCACCCCCCTGCATGAACCCACCACTAATACAGGCAACCTAAAAGGCATCACACGCACCTTAATCTCCGAACTCTGCCAAAAAATCCAATTGCCTTATGCAGAAAAACCGCTTTTTCCTAGAGATATCCAAAGGGCAACGGAGTGTTTTGTGTCGAGCGCCACAAGAGAAGTGATGCCTGTGCAGGCGATTCTTTCCAATAAAGAGAAAAAAGATTTTCCCTCTGGCGGTGGACCTTTCACCAAAATCCTACAAAAAGAATATAAGAATTATGTGAGTTCTTATGTGGCCAGCCGGCGCTCAGAGGCTTGGTTCTGATGCTATCTAAAAAAGAATTAGAAAAAGCCCGAAAAGTTGCCGTGGAAGCCGCCCTGGAAGCGGGTGAATTACAGCTTAAATTCTATCGTAAACGCCTTACCGTAAAAGAAAAAGCCCGTTCAAGCTTAGTCACGGAAGTAGATTTACGCTGTGAAGCCTTGATTCGTAGAAAATTGGAAAACAAATTTCCCTCGTTTCAGTTCCTAGGGGAAGAATCCGGGGAAATTAGCGGGCGAGAAGCCAGTGCACCCATGTGGCATGTAGATCCCTTGGATGGCACCACGAATTTCGTGCATGGCTTCCCGATGTTTTGTGTGTCCATTGGGTTGGCTTTGGGTTCTGAGCCCGTGGTGGGCGTGATCCATATTGCCACCCTAGGGGAAACTTTCCACGGCGCCAAGAATTGTGGTGCGAAACTTAATCAGCGCCCGATCAAAGTAAGTAGCCGCCCCACTCTCTCACAAAGCCTTCTCACCACGGGTTTTGCTTACCTAAAAGAAACGAAGCGCCTCTCTCCAGAAATCCGTAAATTCGAACGAGCCCACCTGGAAGCCAGAGCCGTACGCCGCCCGGGAGCTGCAGCCATTGATTTAGCTTATGTGGCGGCGGGAGTGTTCGATGGTTTCTGGGAACGAAATCTTTCCAGCTGGGATATCTGCGCCGGCGCCCTCTTAGTAGAAGAGGCCGGAGGAAAAGTAACTGACTATCACGGCAAAGCCTTTAGCTTACATGGCAGAGAAATTCTGGCCACCAACGGAAAAATCCATCGGGCCATGAAAAAGATCTTACACAAATAAAAAATGGGTCCAACCTTGGACCCACCTTCCGTTCCTGACTAATGTGAGGAACCGATCTCTGGCAAAACAGAGATTCAATCAATTAAGCGCACTGGGCGCTTGGCTTCAAATTTTAATTATATTTTATTTATATAGAATAAGTGCAATGCCCTAGCAACTACGCTGGGCTTGGCACCCATGCATAAACTCCTTGTGACCCCGACGCCCTAGGTGAGCCGCTTGCCGCTGCTCCCTAACCCGAGCCTGATCCGCTTCCTTTCTACAAAGGAAACCGAACGCCGGAACCAACCCTATTCGGCAACCCTTCATCCATGGCCTCTTTTGGAGGTGGTAGGATAAGAGCTTTGCGCCCCGCGCTTTCGCCACGGTTAGCCTTTATCGCTGGGTTTTTGGAAAAGCCTGAAATCCCCTAAGTATCTATATTTATTAATGTTCTCATATTATATCGATTTAGTCAATCATGTGAATTTGCCTCTTTTTTCCATAAGATAGGAAGCGCAAATTTTGTTACTCTGTTTAGTACAAATGAAAAAATTTTTGTTTTACCTTTTTCTCACCCTCCTCATTCCATTGGCTGGCGCAGGCTATTTATTCTGGGATCTCGTTCCGCAAATCTATAGGGAACCCGCGAAGGCCGCCGTACTCCTGCAAGCGCGCCTGGACCATCGCCTCTACGATAATACTTCCTTGGCCTTGCGAACCTTTGCGCTTACTCACTTCCCCTCTATTTTTCCTCTTTATGTGGTTTGCGACCATACAGGGCCAGACGGTAAAATGACCACCATCCTGCCAGGTGAAATGATGGAGGCCAAAAACCATGACCTATTACTTTCCTGCTCCCGCGACATTAAAATCCTCTTGCGCAAGGGCAGCAAAATAAAAATCAAACAACAATTAATAGATCCACACATTGCGGTCCTGCAAGGCACAGTAGATTTTTTTGTAAATCAATATAATTTACGATTGGCCTCCAACATGGGAACGCTATTTTTATCAATAGGCGAGGCGCCAGAAAATCATATTACAATTTCGAGAACAGGCGAAACGTACACTTATGCCTGCCAAAAAGGAAAATTAAATGTAATTTTGTTTGAAAACCCGCCAGCGAATGATTCTAGTTTTATTTTGGCCAAAAACTGCACAATCACCCTAGCATCGGATATTGGACCCACCCGCACGCTAAACGACGGTGACATTGTGAGTAGAAAAAATCTCCTACTAGAAAAAAATCTTTGGCCCAAGGAAAATTTTGCCAAAGTATATGCCCCATTAGCCGTAGAAGCCCCTAAAGAAATGCCAATAAAAATTCAGTTTCTGCCCACCTCACCCCCTTCAAACAATTGGCGGTTGGTGTGGTCTACCACACGCGCCGGCCCTGTATCTTGCACCATTTTCGTGAGGAATAGCGAAAAAGGAACTGCCACCCCTGCTCACACTTTCCAATCCAAAGAAAATTCTGGAGAACTATTACTGCAAAATACCTTTGCAAAATATTGGACCTCACTATCCTGCAATAGCACCGCTGGCCGCATAGATTCCAACCTCCTCGCGCCACAATAGAAGATATTATTTTCGTATGGGCCAAACCAGCTTTTGTACTTCAAACAGCCCGTTTTTGGTTGTATAAACTTTTTGAAATTTTACCCCTCTTTCCTGAAGGGCCACAACCGCGATCGATTGCCTGGAATGGGCACTTACGGGCGTCACATCCAAAACGAGATAACGAATCTTTGGCGACACAAAAGAACCGTGAATATAAACGTCACTGAATGCTTGAGCATTAATAAAATCAGGCCGTATATATGCGCGATATCGCTCTAAGAGCCAGGCTCCCGGCGTTCTCGGCAACATAATCCCTTTTGTATAACCTTGTGCCAAAAGTTCTTCGAGCAACTGCAGATAAGAATCGCCCGCGGGCTTATTATAGTTAGCGTAGACCAAACCAGAGTGCTGATGCCATTGTTTAAACACTACACCCAGACACAGCATAATAAATATTGGATACATAAAAAATCCGCGCTTATGGCTCTTAAATTTCTCTCCAGCTAGCACAACAGCCATAATAAAAAGAGAAACAGCAACCAACTGATAACGCTCTAACGAAAGTTTAGCAAATCCATGAACAACAAAAGAAAATAAAAGAACTAACGATCCAGCAACTATCAATCCATCCTTGAAACTCGAACGTAAGCAAAGCGCCATCAACGCTGGAATGATAAGAAATGAATTCCCCAACAACTGCGAAAACAATTCACCGAAAGTCTGGGAAAAATGGCTCCAAGTGAAAACAAAATAAGAAGCCTCGGGGGCTGCACCAAAATCTGACTGTGATAAAATCGCATAAGCATGCCATCCCACGGCCACTAGAGTGCCGAGTAAAATCGAAAACGTGCGGTAGTCTGACTTTAACTGCCTTCGTAAAATTAGGGCCAAGCACATTCCCGCAAAAACGATCGCCGTATTTTCTCTGCTATAGGCAAATAAAACAGCAAAAAGACAACTGCTCCAATGGTTGGATTGCCAGGAAAGTATAAATAGGCCAAACCAGAATAAAGTGAAGGAATCACCCACCAAAACGCCTGCGTGTGGCAGGAACGCCATGGAAGAGCACAACAGAAGCAGAAAAATTCCGCTGGCAATAAAAGATTTTGTTTGCCGTAAAACAACCACGGCCATTGCAGTAGCACCAATGATTGACATCCCAAGAAGTACCCAGCGGTAGGTAAAAATATTGTCAGAAAAAATCAGGCTAAACGCACTCAATACTACGGGAAATAGCAGGCTACGATCTCTATAGTAATATTCACTCGTGCTTGAAAATAGAGTGCCAAATCCTTCTGACAGTAAATAACGAATGGGCACAAAGTATTGTTTAAGCTCATCGTGCAAGGGGAATGGAAATAGCTCATCTTTTCGGTAGTAAAAAATCGCCAAAAAAATAAGCACTGAGCTTATCAACCAGAACCAATAACTCGCCCGTTTCATCCATTAAACCTTACACTCAATATTCACTGTAGAAAATATATTAGCCAGTAATTGCCAAGGCCGAAGCAACTAAGATACGCTCACATCGCTTATGTACACCTTGGGAATAAGTGCATTTTCACACGATTCTGCCGCCGCCCTGATGAAGGGTTCAGAAATCATCGCCCTTATCGAAGAAGAGCGTTTTGACCGCCGAAAATACTCGGGCGCCTTCCCGGAACAAGCCATTCGCCACTGCTTGGAAATCGGTGGGATCGAGGCCAAGGATATTTCACATATTGCTTTCTTTAAAAAACCTTTGCTGGAATTAGCCGGGGCTGTAGAGCACGGGATCAAATTTTTCCCAGGAAGCATGAATTTGTTCAAAAAAGCTCCGGGCAGTGGCGCCGTGGTAGATGAATCTTTTTTTTTAGAACGCTTAGTTAGTTATTTCTCTGCAGAAAAACATCTTCGGAAAAAATTTCCCATAAAAAAAAGCGCCGAATTTCATTTTGTTGAGCATCACTTTGCCCACGCAGCCAGCGCTTTCTATACAACAGGTTTTAAAGAGAGCGCGATTCTCACATGGGACGGTAGAGGGGAAAAAGCTTCCACTGCGGGCTGGTTAGGCAAAGAGAATCAGATTCAAAAAGTTTTTGAAATTAGAATCCCCCATTCATTAGGCCATTTTTATTCGGCCATCACGGCACACCTAGGTTTTAAACCATTTGCAGATGAATGGAAGATTATGGGCATGTCTGCCTTTGGATCAGACCGTTACCATAAAGATTTTGAACGCCTCTTTTTTCTCCGCCCGGATGGATCCTATCGCCTGAATCTTCGCTATTTTTCTTTTCAGCACCATGGTGGAAGGAAAATGCTGAGTGCTCTTTTCTTAAAAGAATTTGGCAGGGCACGTGAGAGCTCTGAAGCACTTACCCAAACTCATTTTGACATCGCTGCTTCCGCACAAAAATCCCTTGAAACCATGGGATTGCATGTGGCTCGCTCCTTTCAAAAAAAGACCGGATTAGACTCCCTCTGTGTCACTGGTGGAGTGGCCCAAAATATTTTGCTGAACCAACGCCTCATCAACGAATCTGGCTTCAAAGAAGTTCACATACAGCCCGTTGCCACCGACGCCGGCGCTGCTCTCGGTGCCGCTTTACATGTTTTGAATACTAAATATCCCACAAGCGCGCGAAGTGAAATGAAATCCCTGTACCTGGGGCCAAGCTACTCCAATCAAGAAATCCAAGAATTCCTAAATCGCTACCAAATCGCCCATGTTGTTGCCGATGATATTTGTTCAGTCACTGCCCATGCGTTAGCTGCGGGCAAGATCGTGGGTTGGTTTCAAGGCAGAATGGAGGCTGGCCCACGAGCATTAGGGAATCGGAGCCTGCTTGCGAGCCCACTACGCTTGGAGTTTAAAGAGCGCTTAAATACTCTGGTCAAAAAGAGAGAATTTTTCCGTCCATTTGCCCCGGCTGTACCTGAAGAAGAAGCCCATCGTTTTTTTACCAGCCTATCCGATAGTAACTGCTTTATGGCGGCAACGGCCCAAGTGCGAAATGAGGCTAAAGAACAAATCCCCGCTGCAATTCAGATAGACGGAAGTGCTCGTGTGCAAACAGTGAAAAAAGAAACCAATCCACTCTTCTGGAAGCTACTAAATAAATTTGGGGAAATCACTGGCGTGCCTGTTCTTATTAATACGTCTTTAAATGATAATGAGCCGATTGTCTGCAGTCCGGATCACGCCATAAAGACTTTTTTGAAAACTAATATTGATCACTTAGCGATCGGCGATTTCTTCTGTTCAAAATAAATTGGCATTACACTTCGATAATAAAACCGATCATTTGCCCTTTTTTCTCCACCGCAAAATCAACCAACTTCGCGCCCGCTTCATGAATCCATGTGGATATCTCCCGCTTCGTGTGGAAACTAGCCTGCGGGGTTAAAATTTGGTCAGCAAACAAAGTGAGGCCAGTTTGCTTATTAATTACTTTTCCTTGAAGCAGGAAGAAGAGCGGTACAAAATACAAAAAATAAAAAATTGGAAAAATAGTGCTGTAAACAAAGGCTTCTTGTTTCTTATAAAGCCATCTTATGGGTGCACATAAAAAATACGTAAGATGATATGAACTATATTTTCTATAGACCGAAACATATGCCTTCTTGCCTTTTTTTGTAATGCGAAGCAATTCAAGAAAGCTTTTTTTCGGATCGGGAGAATGATGGATTACACCGCTGGAAATAGTGAAATCTGAAACTCCGCTAGCAAATCCCAGATGCATATTATTCATCTCGTACACCTCGAGCCCGAGATCGCGGCAATATTTAACGGCGGGTGCCGATAGATCCGCCCCTATGCATTTGTTGCCCGTTCTTTTTTGCAAAAATTCGCTCACAAAACCGAGGCCACACCCGATGTCATAGATAACATCCGACTTTTCTAATTGTTTTGCATGCCTAGTACAGAGCATGTTCTCGAAGTATCGGGCTCTGTCATAATCGAAACGGCCAAACGGATGTTTATTATATAACCTTCTAGTGGCCTCGAGCTTTTCATTCATATTTTGCACAATAGTAGCTACCCTAATATTGCTAAATAAAAAGCCTTCCCCGTTGCCGGAAGAAGGCTTCTCGATTTGAAACCAAAAAACTACTTCTGCTTGCGGAAGTACTCTTGGGAACCTTTAGGATCAGGCTTCATGGTGTCAGCGCCTTTTTTCCAGTTGGCCGGGCAAACTTCGCCGTGCTTCTCCACGTATTGAAAGGCTTCCAACACACGCAAAGTTTCGTCCACAGAGCGGCCCACACCGAGATCATGCACCACTTGGTAAGCTACCTTGCCTTGGGGATTGATGAGGAAGAGCCCTCGCAAAGCCACACCGCCATCCAAAAGCACTTGGTAAGCGCGAGCTGCATCTTTATTCACATCGGCTAAGAGCGGGAATTTGATATCGCCCAAGCCGCCTTGGTTCTTGGGAGTATTGATCCAAGCTAGGTGAGAAAATTGGGAATCGATGGAAGCGCCCAAAACTTCGCAGCCCAGTTTTTTGAAATCTTCTACGCGATCAGAGAAAGCGGTAATTTCCGTGGGGCACACGAAAGTGAAATCCAAAGGATAGAAAAACAAGCAGAGCCATTTGCCCCGGTAGTCCTTCAAAGAGATCTCTTTGAATTCTTTGTTCACTACGGCTACGCCTTTAAAATCCGGCGCATTTTGTTGCACTAGGGGTCTAATCATACTTTCACTCATAGGTTTGAACTCCTTACTCAAGTATTGAAATCTTGTTCCGGGCAATATTTGAATAGGTTTTCTCCCAGGTCAAGAACCATATGATATAGGTGGTTTTCATGGGAGCCCAGGAGCAAAGAGTTAAACTAAGCGCGTCATTTTGGAGCCACGATCTTAGTGTGCCCCTGGGCAGTGATCTATCTCCGGCCTCCCTTTTCCAAAACCACCAGGATTTTCTTGTGGTGGATATTGAAACAAAAACTTTGGTGGAAGCCGTTGGTGGTTGGAAAAACTTTAAGCAGCTAGAAGTTTCCGTGGCTTGCGCCTACGACTCTAAAACCAAAAAATTCCATTCCTACACGGAGGATAAGCTCGGGGAGCTAGTAAAACTGGCTCAAGAACGTTTATTGGTTGGCTACAACTTGGTGGGATTCGATCTACCAATTCTAGAAAAATATGGCCTCCCCCCCGTGAAGGAATTGGATGTTTTCGATATCATGTTGGACGTACACAACGTGAGCGGTTGGAAGTTTGTGAAACTGGAAAAAATCGCCCAAGCCACCCTCGGCACGGGCAAAAGCGCTGACGGACTCATGGCTGTGGAGTGGTGGAAACAGGGCCAGGTAGATAAGATCATCGAGTACTGCCTGAAAGACGTGGAAGTAACTCGGGATGTTTTCCTACATGGCTTGAACCAAGGCTACGTGGAAATCATGAAGGCTGATGAGACCAAGGCGCGCTTTACGGTGAATTGGTCCTAAAGCCAGGAAGGCTTTACGTGAAATCACCTTTGAATCGGCGGGAATTTATCAAATCCTCTGCGCTGCTGGCCATGATGGCCGCATTGCCCGGTTGCCAACACCTCTCCCCCCGCCGCACCTTTGCTTCCACGGGAAATAATTTTCTACCCAACTCCCCCATTCTTCCGGCCATGGGCTTTAGCAGCTTAGATTTTAATGGCGACGCCATGGATCGCCCCCACGATCTCCTTTGGCACAAAGATTCTTACTTAAAATCAAAGGGCGGAATCCCGGCTCCAACGGAAACAGTGCCCCTAGTGGTAGTGGGTGGAGGAATGTCGGGTCTATTAACGGCTTACTCCCTGCGCTCATACCGCCCAATTGTTCTAGAACAAGCCCCCCAATTCGGCGGCAACTCCAAGGGTGAATCTTCGGGGAACGCTATTTACTCCATCGGAGCCGCTTACGTAACCGCCATCGATGAAGGCTCCAGTGAAGAAAAGATTTTGAATGAATTGGGCCTGCTCTCGAAAATGCGGAAAGATTCAGGCGAGGAAGCCACCGTGAATTTCCGTGGCGCTCTGAAAAGCCCCTTCTGGCAAGGCGCCACGGATCCTAATCGTGCCCAAGAATTTAAAAAAGCCTTCGGTGCATTCAAAAAAGTGTACGACGAAGCCTATCCCGATATTCCCCCGGGCTCCGATAGCGCGATCGACGAACGCCAACTAGCAGCCCTCGATGCGATCTCTGCCCTCGAGTGGATGCAAAAAACGATAGTCACTGTGCACCCCCATGTGGAAGAATTCGTGGAACTCTATGCGTGGTCGTCGTTTGCGGCTTCGATCAATGAACTTTCCGCAGCCCAGCTTTTAAACTTCTTAAGTTCAGATCTTAGCGGCACCCTCACACTTCCGGGCGGCAATGCGGGCATCACCCAAGCCTTGCACCAAAATCTTCACAATGCACTCGGCGCCAATAATTTACGCTCCGGCGCCTTTGTGATCGACATTCGCTCTAAAGGGGATTTTGTGGATGTGTGCTACGAAGATTCTGAGCGCAATCTAAAAACCATTCGCGCCAAGGCCTGCGTGGTGGCTTCCCCAAAATTTGTGGCCAAGCGTTTGATCGAAGATTTTAGCGATGCCCAGAAAAAAGCCATCGGGGATTTAACTTACCGGGCCTATTTGGTGGCCAACGTTTTATTAAGCTCACCCTTTCCTTCTCCTAGCTACGATTTATTTTGCTTGCGTGGGGAACGCCCGCCCGTACAAGTGCCTTTGGAGCCAGAACCTCGCGCCTTCACAGATTTATGTTTCGGCACCTGGGCCGCCCAAGACCAAACTAATAAATCCGTGCTCACGATTTACAAAGCTTTGCCCTATGATGGGGCCCGTCAGCTTTTATTCCATCCTGATTCCCACCAAAAACATAAATCCCGGATAGAAGCGGGGCTACCAGAATTATTAACAGCCATCGGACAAACCCCCGATCATGTGCAAGGCATCCGCATGACCCGCTGGGGCCATGCTATTCCCGTGGCGAAAAAGGGCTTGTATGCCTCAGGCACTTTAAAAGCCGCGAGCCAGCCACACCGGGGCAATGTATTTTTTGCCAACCAAGACAATTGGGCCAATCCCTGTTTTGAAACGGCCTTGGCCGCTTCGGAAGAAGCGGCGGCTGCCGTAAAAAAATTATTAGGCTAAATTATTTAGGGCAAGTAACTGCCTGAATTGCAGCCTGCAAAGTTTCTTGTTTCAATTTCCCAGCGCCATCATACCAAGCGGGCATTTGCTCTTTGGTGTGGCACTGTAAGCACGCATTCGCCACTACCTTGCCAGTGCTACCGTCAGTGCCAAATGGATGCTCCGGCCGCCCACCGTGGCAACTTTCACACTGCACACTCACAAAAGATTTTTTCACTCCCGCTTTTTTCATGGCCCCCACCCAATGAGCCACATCGGAGCGAATCTTGTGAGGATTGCCACGGTAGTGCTCTTTAGGAAATTCCTTGCCCGCAATTTCACGAATTTTTTCTAAAGGCACGGGCCGGCCACTTTGGTCCAAGAAGGCTTCTTTTAAAACCCTGAAACCGCCCTTTTCTCCCATACCCACGCTATGGCATTTCACGCAGTCCATATTATTTTCTTGTTTCTTCGCCAGTAGAGTTAAAAACGCAGCACTATGGAGTTGCCCCTCTTGGAACTCCGCCTGTTTGCCATGGCAATCCCGGCAAGAAAGAAAAGTTTGATAGCCAAGGGCACGGCCATCTTGCTTGGCCCAAATTTTTGCGTCCAATTTACGATTGGCTTCCCCGATGCGTAAATTCGTTACCGCCACTAAATTTTTCATAGGATTGGCCATGCCCCGGGGCGCGTCTTTATAATTATTGTCTAGTTCGGCCACCACAAAATCCGATCGCTTAGGCAAATTCCCCGCTTCATATTCCACCATGCCAAGGATTTGCCCTTGGCTGCTAAGCTGCACCAAAAGTGTGGAGCCCTCCATCACAGGAGATTGCAATAAACTTTGGGAATGGGCTCCCACCAACAAATCAATGCCCGGCACTGCTTTGGCCATTTCTTGGTCGTAATCAAAACCTTGATGAGAGAGCGCTATCACCATTTCGGCGCCCTGTTTGCGTAATTTTTCCACCATGGCTTTGGCGTGGCCCACAGGATCTTTGGCCTCCAATTCGCCGGGTAAGGGCAAAGAGGGATGGAAAACGCCGAAGATCCCGATCTTTTTCCCGTAGCGCTCGATGATGATGGAATCCCGTAACAATAATTTTGCGGTGCCCTTCCAATAGATATTCGCAGAGAGAAAAGGAAAGCGCGCATGCTTCGATAATTCCTGCAACTTCGCAACACCCAAAGCAAAATCAGAAGCACCTACCGTGACCGCATCGGCACCGAGCAAATTGTAGGCTTCAATCACGCCCAGGGCCTGCTCATACCATTGGGGAGCCAGGAATTCCGTGGTGGTGGTGGACTTAAAAAGCAAATTGCCCGCGTCCACAAAAACTCTGGACTGATCGGGATAAGCTTTCATGGCGTTCCAGCGGCGATCCATGCCGCCAATCGGAGAAACCCGGCAACCACAGGGCTCGAGGTAACCTACGTTATCGTTGTGGTAAAAAACCCGTATTTTTTCCGAAGAAGCCACGGGCGAAACAGTTGGTTTGCCTGGGCTGCACGCAACTAATAGCGCGAGCACGGCTAAATATTTCATTTTAAAAATTTCCTAGCGGCCTTTGCTTCGGAACTATTGGGATGATTTTGCACAAGGATCTGGGCAAAGGCTTTAGCATCTTTTTCTTTACCCATAGCCTTGAAGCTTTCCGCAATCCGCAAAGTACTTTTCCGCCCCCAGGCGGTGGCTGGGGATTTTTCGTGAACTACGGCAAATTCCACTATAGCATCAGCATAAGATTTTTGTTTGTAGAGGATATCACCTAAGTAGTAATGGGCATCCATAGCCTTTTTGCCTTTGGCATTGGCTTCCAAATAAGAACGAAACCCGCCCTGTGCCGCTTCGTAATCTTTGGCTTTGTAGGCCGTAAGTGCGCTTTGGAAAGAGGCGCCTTTGGTAGGTGCTGTAGACGAAGAATTCGACGCAGATCGCTGGCGCTCTTTCAACAACTGCACATTTTCTTCTTTTAAGCGCTTCATCTCTTCAAATAGTGACTCTTGAGATTTTTGCATTTCAGAAATTTGGGCCTTTAAATCGGTTACGTTTTTTTCCGTGCCCTCCCGGTTCGATGCCTGTTCTTTTTTCCGTTGGTGCTCCATCTCTTCGAGCTTGCCCTGTAAGCGACCAATCTCCGCTTGCATGCGGTCCAAATTCTGCTGGTATTGCACTACCTCTTGTTGCAAAGAAGCTTGAGCTTCTTTCTCTTCTTTTTCTCTAGCAATCTCGGCTCTCGTACGAAAGCAACCAGGAAGTAAAAGCACAACAAGCACACATATAAAATATTTTGATTTCTGCATCATAGAATCATTTCACCAGAGATTCTGCTGCGGGGGAATTGGAATTTCCTCGCAAAGCTTTCCACTCGGCCTCCTCTGAAAGAACACGGGATTTCACCGCTAAAGTGCGGGCTTCTTTGAAATTTTTCAGTCGGTAATAAGAGCGGGCCCGGGCCAATTGATCCTTGGCAATCTGAAAAATCGGTGCCGTTTCCGGATTCGTATCGGCCGCCGCTAGTAAGGCCGCTTGGTGGGCCGCTTCCGCATAGGCCAATTGTTTAATGGGCCGGCTTTCAAACATTGCACAAGAAGAGAAAAAACAAATAGCCGCCAGGCTAATAAAAACCTTGGCGGCTAATCTTTGGTTTAGGGCTAACATGCCCTAAAAGGATAGCGCTATTTTCCGGTGATCACAAAGTTTGCCCGACGATTCTTCGCCCAAACATCTTCATTGCTGCCCATTTCAATTGGTTTTTCTTTCCCCATACTAATGGTGGTCACGCGGGATCCGCTCACGCCGCCGGCTACCAATTGCTGTTTCACCGCATTGGCCCGTTTCTCACCCAAAGCCAAGTTGTACTGGATGCCGCCTCTTTCGTCGCAATGGCCTTCCACTTGGATATTCACCGTAGGGTTATCTTTTAAGATCCGGATATTGGCTTTTAGGATTTCCCGGTTCTCGCCCACGATTTCAAAGGAGTCGTAAGGGAAATGGATCGTTTGCATGCCCATAGCATTGTTGGAATCGCTATCAGCGAGACCGCCCTCGATGGCGCTCTCAGTAACCTCTCCACCTTCACCACCCTCTTCCGGAGACAAACCTGGTTTTTTGGGGCATCCCGTTAGAACAAGGCTCAACACCAAGAATCCCATGGTCAATGTGTTTCTAATTTTAGCATTCATTTTTGTCTCCTTTTCCCTGAGCGAGCTTAAGCAGCTTAGATCATTGAAATTTTTTTTTAACGTTACCCACGATAAAGGAAATTTATTATCTTTGCCACAAATCACGCAAGCATTTTGATAATGCAGAGCTTCAGTTGAAGCCCTCGAGCCCGCCGAGCATTTGCATATATTGCTCCAACTCTTCCAAACTCACAGTGGCAGTGCCGGGTTTGCCCACTTCCACACCAGCGGCAAAATTAGCCAATAGGGCAGCTTCCACCAAGGTGGCACCACTAATCATGGCCAGCGTGAGGAGGGAAATCACCGTATCGCCAGCGCCGGAAACATCATAGACCGAGCGCGCAAATGTGGGGATGCGCACAGGAGCATCGGAACGGGTAAAGAGAGTCATGCCCGCTTTCCCTTGGGTGATCACCACAATCGGTGCGTCCACTTCTTTCAAGAGCGTGGATCCCGCCTGGTGCAGAGATTCTTCGTCCACAATTTCCACACCACTCAAACGTTCCGCCTCATGGGCATTGGGCTTAAACAAGGAAACACCTTTGTAGACAGAAGGCGTGCGCACAGAAGTGGTGGGATCCACCGTAATAAAACGATTGTGCTTCTTGGCTTCTTCCACCACGGCGCGGATCACGCGATTGGTGAGTAAGCCTTTTCCATAATCTTCCAAAATCACGGCGTCGAAACCGCTGATCACGGGAATCACTTTCTGCAAATAAAAATCTTCGGCCTCCGCCGTTAGAGGCATGGTAGTTTCGTGATCGATGCGCACGATTTGTTGGTTTTGCGCGAGCACCCGCTCTTTCAAAGTGGTGCGGCGGCTCGAGTGCGAGAGCACATACTGGGAAGAAATTCCGTTTTCTTTGAGCAATCCTAAGAGCTCATCACAAAATTTATCCTTCCCTACTAAAGACGCAAGATAGGGAACGCCACCAAAAGCTTTCACGTTGTCAGCCACGTTGGCCGCCAAACCTAATTTATCTTGCTGGCCGCTCACACTCACCACTGGCACCGGTGCTTCCGGAGAAAGGCGCGTGGCTGCGCCCAAAGTGTAGCGATCCACGCCCACATCACCTACGATCAAAACTTTTTTACCGGCGATATTGCCTACGATTTTCTGGAACCGCTCCCGTTTGATGGCGTATGTGTTCATTCGTTCTCCTCAAACTCTTCCCAATCGTGGAAGGATGCACCCTTGCTGATTTTGAGCGGGCCGCCCTCTAACAACGCTACTACCTGAGCTTCAACGTCTTCCACGGAAACTCTAGGCATACAAGGATAATAGAGACAAGCCTGCAAAGCGCAGTGAAAATCTTCGCCGCAAGTTACATCGGGCACGAGTACGGATGCCTGATCCCCAGAACTTATTCCAAGATGCGTGCCGATGCCCACTCCATAGGGGCCCCAACGCACGGCACTTTGCACCTTAATCGGCGGAAAAACGGAAACCACTTTTTTCCCTAAAGCCACCGCCAAATGCATGGGCCCCGTGCTCGGCGCCACCACTCCATCACATTGCTGAAATAAAGCGATGGTGGCCCCAAGGCCTTTATCCCCAATGTATTTTGTGAGCATCGGTTGGTCAGATTCATAGGTTTGCTGGCGCGCAATGGCCTGAAACACATTTTCCACTAACGCATCTTCTCCCGGACCACCCGTAACAATGATGTGATAGCGCTGGATCAATCTTCTCGCCAAAGCCACATAATGACCTTCGGGCCAATTGAGCGCCGAGCCCGCCATGCCCGGATGAATCACCACCGTTTTGTAACGGGGCGAAAGCCCCTTCTCCACAAAAAATCGCAAAGCTTCTTTGCTGTTCTCCTCGGAAACCTGCAAATGGGTTTTTTCTTTGGCGTCAGCCACGTGGATGCCGAATTCTTTTAAGAGTTGGATATTATAATCGGCCTCGTGCATTTCCACCGCCGAGCGATTTTGCCTGCGGCCCCGATTGAAACAAATCCAAGACCACCATTTAGAATATGGGCCCACACGAAGCGGAATTCCCGAAAGCAATATGGCCAAAGCCACCTGGAACCTCGCTTGGAAAACCACGGCACCAGTGCAACGCTCTCTACGTAAACGCCCCACTAACCGCCAAAATCCCCAAAAGCCCCCAAATTTTTCCGGGTCTAAAACAATGGATGCATTCAAATGGGGACTGTGTGCATACACTTCCGCAGCGGTTACGGAAACCAAACCCACCAAGTGCGCATGGGGATATTTTTTTCGCAGGGCCGCGATGGCGGGGGTGGTAAGCACCACGTCGCCGATTTTGTCCGTACGGACCAATAAAATTCTAGGTTCCTTTGCCATCCCGTACGATCGATTCTAAACGATCCAAAACAGATTCGATAGACATACCGCTCGTGTCCACCAACACAGCATCTTCCGCCTGCTTGAGTGGGGCAATTGCTCGGGTACTATCCTGTCTATCGCGCTGGGCCATTTCCTTCTGGATCGCTTCCGGATCCACGGGTAAACCTTTCACGAGCAATTCTTCCGCCCGCCTTTTCGCCCGGCTCTCTAAAGAAGCCGTTAAGTAGATTTTTACCTCCGCCTGGGGAAACACCACGGTGCCAATATCCCGGCCTTCGAGCACCACGGCGCCGTTCTCGCCCAAATCCCTTTGCAGGGAAAGTAAAAGCGCACGCACGCCCGGATACGCGGAAACTTTTGAAGCCGCGGCCCCCACATTTTCCGCCCGAATTTCCGCCGCCACATTACGGCCATTTAAATGCAAAAGATTGCCCGTGGCCAAGAGGCGAAACTCAAACTTCACGCCTTGGACTGCAGCTAAGACAGCGGCTTCGTTGTTGAGGTCGCAATTTTTTTCGAGAGCTAACAGACCCACTCCCCGGTACAGGGCACCCGTATCAATATGAGTGAAAGCCAAGCGCTGGGCCAATAGTTTCGCCACCGTGCTTTTGCCACTACCAGCCGGACCATCAATGGCCACGATGGGCCCTTTTTTCATGCTCCACCTGCCAAGGCTTTTTCGAGAGCAGCCAAGAGGCGCCGGTTCTCCTCCATGGTGCCGATCGTGAAACGCAAATGCTCTTTCAAACCATAACCCGCCACAGGCCGCACGATCACGCCACTACGCAAGAGTTGATCGTAGATTGCCATGGGATTTTTCGGCATTTTCGCCAGTAAGAAACTTCCCTGGCTCGGCCAGTATTCTAAACCGAGACGCGTGAATTCTTTTTCCAGAAAAATCATACCTTCTGCATTTGTGTTGAAAGAACGTTGCACGTGAGCGTCATCATCCAAAGCAGCCAAGGCAGCCACAATCGCCAAACGATTCACATTGAAGGGCAATTTCACTTTACGCAAGGGCACGAGTAAATCCGGATGACCCACGCCATAGCCCACGCGCAAACCACTCAAACCGTAGATCTTTGAGAAGGTGCGGGTCACGAGCAAATTGGGATACTGGGAATAAAAT
Source organism: uncultured Bdellovibrionales bacterium (assembly GCA_964416595.1). Taxonomy (GTDB): domain Bacteria; phylum Bdellovibrionota; class UBA1018; order CAIPTA01; family CAIPTA01; genus JAKFYM01. The sequence continues at coordinate 84,093 of CAYQES010000005.1, forward strand.
TCCAGGGGCGCCGGCAAATCTTTCGCTCGCACATACTCCCAGTAGGCGTAATCGAGGGCCACGATGAGATCCCGGCCTTTTAGAGCGTCCAAAACTTTTTTCAAAAGCTTGCGATCGAGATAGGTGCCAGTGGGATTGTTGGGGTTGGGCAGGAAAACGATACGGGTTTTATCGTCTACAAGTTTTAAGATTTCGTCCACTTCCTTGGCAGCATCCTTCAAAAGTTTTGGTTCCCGATATTCCACGCCGTGCACTTGGCTAGCCACCCGATAGGAAAGAAAGGCGGAACCGCAGCTCACGGTATTATCCCCAGGTTGGCAATAGGAGCGCACGAGTAAACTCAACACTTCCTCGGAGCCATTGCCCACGATCACTTCTTCCATATCCACTTTCAGGCGTTCGGCGAGGGCCTCTCTTAGAGGATAGTGAGCCGCATCGGGATAAAGGTGCAAATGGGGCAATTCTTTTTGGATGGCGGCGAGGGCCTTTGGTGAAGGGCCGAGAGGATTTTCGTTGGAAGCGAGTTTGATGATGTTGGAAACGCCTAGTTCCCGCTCCAATTCTTCGATGGGTTTACCAGGTTGGTAAACGGCGCAATCACGCACATAGGAGGGTATGGGAGGAAGGTGGGGTTTCGGGGCTAAAATGGGCATGCTCTATATTTAGCAAAAAAGGGTTGTACTTCGCACGTGCAAAGTAGGTTAGCGGGGCATCACCTTGCAGCGCGCCTTTTCCATGGAACGCCACTCTTCTTGCCAGAGCATGAGCGTGGCCCGGCCGAGGTCTTCTGCGTCCACCTCTAAATCCTTTAAACCCACGGCTCGTACGGGGGCACCGCTGGCATCGATATTCACACCAAAATGAAAGAGCGTGGAAACGGGGCTCGCCGTTACAATCGAAACAGAAAGTTTTGCCCAGTCCGCCTTTTGCCGAACATAAAGATCATTGCCCCGGCGCTGGATCTCACCACCCGGCAAACGGGCCCGCAATAAATCTGCAAAACCTGCAATGAACAAACGTTGCCGAGCCACGGCCAAAGCCAAATCGCCCTCGAACCACTCACCCAAAAAATGCAGCATCTCGCCGGCCCGGATATGGTTTTCTTGGAAACGATCTTCCATATCCACCATCTCGCCGGTATCCACGGAACAAGGCCCGCGAAAGGCCACCACGCTGCTGCAAAATTCTCCTACCCGCCCGGCAATCCAATGGGGAGCAAGCTCTTGGCCCGTATAGGGAATTTTTTCTTCCAAAAATTTTACCAACAAACTCATGGATGCCCCATTCGCCGTAGCCATTCGGAACCACGTTCACCAGCCGCCAACAAAGCCCGTTCACTGCGGCGGCAACTTTCGCACTGCCAGCAGCGCTCTGGCCCCGCTTCGTAACAGCTCCATACCAAATGCAGGGGCAATTCTAAAGCCAAGGCCTCTGCTAGAATGCGGGTTTTATCCCAAGCCACCGTATAGGAATTCACCCGCACTCCACTCAAGGTAGAAAAGGAGAAAGCCTTATTGATCGCCTCCATATAGGCAGCGGAATTATCCGGGAATGTGCTGGCTTCTTCTTGGTTAAATCCCACTACCACTTCTTTTTCACCCAGAGCTTCCGCATAAGCGGCGGCGATATTAAGAAAAACTCCATTGCGATTGGCCACCCACACCGCTTGCATGCTGGGCGTGGTGCGCTCCATGGAATCTAGTTCATGGATTTCAAGGTGCGGCACCGCTTGTTCGCCCCGGGTGAGGCTTGTTGGATTTACGGCTCCCAGCCACTGCATGGGAACCGATTGCCAAGCCACACCGTAGTGCCGGGCTAAATTTTCTGCAGCTTTTAGTTCTGGTGCTTGGGCCCTTTGCCCGTAGCTCATCGTCAAAGCCAAACGGGCTTGGCCTGCTTTTGCCAGCAAAGCTAAATTCACGGCGGAATCTAATCCGCCCGAAAGTAAAATTACAGCCATACCCCGTGCCCGTGGGGAGAACGGGCCTCCCGTTTGTACATGTTCATGGCTTCCATCACTTTTTGGTAATAGCCAAGGGGGAGTTCTTCACCGGCGTTTAAGCGCTTTCTCACAGCAGCGGGGCCCATATTATAGGCCATGAGCATATGTGCGGGGCTAGGAAAACGGGACTTTAAAAAGAGGATGTAGCGGAGCCCAAGCTCTATATTTACTTTTGGATCCTCTAAAGTGCCTACACCCTGGTAGGGAATTCCTAGATCCGCGGCCAACTCCTGGGCCGTGGCCGGCATCAGTTGCATCAAACCCACCGCACCTTTGGGTGAAACAATGGCCGGATGAAAACCGCTCTCCACTTGGATCACGGAAAGAACAAATAGGGGCGAGATTTTATACTGCCGGCTCTTCAGTACTATATAAAGAGAGATGTCTTGGATTTTATCTTTGGGCCAGTGCACGGGGTCAGCTTGTTGTGCAATGAGTCTGCCCACCGTATGACTCTCGGTCAAAATGGTTTGGGACAAGAACTTCGGTTGCAGCGATTTTACTTGTAATGGCTTCAGGCCCTCTTCTAAAAAAGGACTTGGAATAAAAGCTGGAGACGGATTTTTCTCCAATAGCACCGAGCCTCCCCAAACCAGGGGAAAGAAAGGTATACCGAATAAAAATAGTCGGTTAATGACCGCGGTATTTTTCATGCCTGGGTGAGCTATCCCTTACCACAGTGCGTTGTCAACTAAAGGAACGGAAATGACCTTAGAAAATGCGATTATTATAGGTTTAGTGGCTTTAGGAGCCCTTTTATTGGTCTTTTTTTACCGAAGATCCGCTTCTAGCAAGGCTTTAGAGAAAACCACCACTACCTCTCCCACCACCACAACTACCCCCCCAAAAGCCCCTTTGGACCCCTGGGAACCAGCCCTCAAAAAGAGCCGGGAACCCCTTCTAGCCCGGCTACGTGACACCCTGCAAGAACTCACCACAGGTGAAAGTTGGAGCCCCACTCACCCGGTTTGGGAGAGCCTGGAAGAAACACTATTGGCTGCAGATATGGGGCCTGCGATGTCGGACCGTTTGCTCACCGCTTTAAAAAAAGATTTTCGGGAAAAACCCGAACCAGAAACGTTGAAAACCAAACTTCGGGAAAAAATGCTCGCAGTTTTTGAAAACCTACCAGTCACCACTTCACCTACCACACCCAAACCCTTCATCACTCTCCTCATCGGCGTGAACGGAGCGGGCAAAACCACCACCGCCGGAAAACTTGCGGCCCAGGCCAAAGCCCAAGGAAAAAAAGTGATCTTAGGGGCTGGCGATACATTCCGAGCCGCCGCTGTGGAGCAATTACAAACCTGGGCCGATCGCATCGGCGTGGAATGCGTGGTGCCCGCCCAAGGCGCCAATCCCGCTGCCGTGGCCTTTGATGCGGTGGCCGCGGCGATTGCACGGGATGCGGATGAAGCCATCATCGACACTGCCGGGCGTCTCCATACCAAGGACAATCTCATGGAAGAATTGCGCAAGGTGAAACGGGTGATCGAGAAAAAAATCCCCGGCGCTCCCCATCGAGTGCTCTTGGTGCTCGACGCCACCCTCGGCCAGAACGCCCTTCAGCAGGCCAAGGAATTCACCGCTGCTACTCCGGCCACGGGCGTTGTGCTCACAAAGCTCGATGGCTCTTCTAAGGGCGGTGCGGCATTTGCCGTGGCCGCGGATTTAGGCTTACCTGTTCTCTATGTGGGCATTGGCGAGGGTGTGGAGGATCTCCGACCCTTTTCCGCCACAGAATTCGTGCAGCATTTACTACCATGAAGTTTGACACTAGTCCCCCGGGGCTGGAAAATCATGGGATGAGAAATCTGCGCAAACACCTGGTGATCAATCCTGTATTTCAGGTGAAATTTGCCATTTTATTTACCCTAGCCGTACTAGTGTTCAGCTCCATCTTTCCGGCTTTTGTGTACATCATGTTCGGCTCACTGGAACAAAATGAACTATTTAAAAACCCCCAGGCTATGCAGGGCTTACGGGAAGCCCGTTATGATTTTATTATTTTCCTTGGTCTGTGCGGCCTCTGTACTGCCATCACAGCCTTCGGCCTCGCCCTTTTTCATTCCCATCGCATAGCGGGCCCTCTCTATAAATTGCGGATCTCGATGGTGGCCATGCAACAGGGAATCTTGGACCAACACATTCGCTTTCGGGAAAACGATAACTTTCCCGAATTGGCCGATGGTTTCAACGCCATGACCGACTCCATCTTCATCCGCCGCCGCCGGGATTTTGAGCGGGTAAATTCCGTAATCCCCAAATTGGAACGCTTGCAGCAATCCCTCACGGGTGAAGAGCAAGCCTCCGTTACCGAAGTGCTCACGGCTCTCCAAGAATTAAGCCGCGAACTTCCTTTGAAATAAAATGATTCTCTTTACGCTACTTTTTTCATTTACAGCTTGGAGTAATTCCAATTTACCACCGGAGCTCGCCACTTTTTTGGGCCCGCCGCCCGCTAATTTTCAAAAGAAATACATAAAACCCGCCAAGGATTTAAAAAAAGCCCTAGAGCATTTAGCAGCAGGCAAGAAAGAACAAGCTGCAAAAGAACTCAGCGCTCTTTCAAAAAATAATGAAATGGCGGAGCACGCCACTTATGCTTTGATTCAACTCCACCGAGAGAAAAAATCTTTTGCCCAAAGCACAGCCTTAGCCAATAACTTTTTGTACCAATACCCAAGCTCTCCATACCGGCAGGAATTGCAAGATATCGTAGACCAAAATGACTGCGACCAAGGCCTCTCCGAAATCAAAAACAAAAAAAATCGCACACAGGGCGCAGAACTTTTATGGCGCTGCCTACAGAAAACCCCATGGAAAGCTTGGGTAGATAAAGAAATCCAAGTGGAGGCGCTCTACGATTTTTACAAATCCAGCAAAAACCCTCTGCTCGGGCCCTTTGTTTCCGAACTACTGCAGGCTTTACCCGCCGCCACTAAAATGCGGACCAGGATCCAAAAAGAAATTTCCAGCACCGATTTACGGGTCTACGCCATGGGAGCACGTTTCCGCTCCAAAACGGAAACACCAGCGGGGGTGAAAGCCCTCTACCCCGATGTAGATCTCTTTGACCAAGGCATGCAAGCCGTGTTGGAAAATCGTTGGTCCGATGCCAACGGCCTTTTCAAAAAAATGGTCGCGGATTTCCCCCAGTCTGAGCATTTAGATCGCGCCCAATACTGGATCGCCCGCTCCGAAGAAAGTTTGGGTAATAAGGAAGAAGCCACAAAAAAATACGAAGAAATCTACGCCCAATCCCCACTCACCTACTATGGCCTGCAAAGCGGCCTGCGTTTGAAAAAAGATCTTTCTTTGCTTGTAACCCCCGCCTCCATCACGCCTGAATCCATGCAAGGCACTTTGCTTTTAGGCCAAGCGGTGGCACTTTGGCGGCTCTATGCTTTATTGCAAGAAGGCTTAATTGACCAAGCCCGCGTGGAAGCAAAAACTTTATTCCAGTATCGTCCAGGCGGCTTCACTTTTGGCCAAGAGAACGCCAGCGGCGCGGTGCTCACCGCCCTCCTCTATCATACTGCGGGGTATTCTTTGGCGGCTTTCTCCCACGCCTATGCGGCGGTTTCTTTGGATGCATCTCAGCTCAATGCCTTCACCTTGGATCTCATTTTCCCCTATACTTTCGCCAAGGCTTTCACTGCTGCCAGCGAAAAAAGTGGTGTACATCCCTTATTACTACTCTCTGTAGCCAAACAAGAATCCGCTTTTATCCCCAATGCGGTTTCCCGCTCTAATGCTTTAGGTTTGATGCAACTTCTTTTATCCACCGCCAGGGATATGGATCCTCGTCTTACGCCCCAACAATTATTTGAGCCCGAAACCAACACAGAATTTGGCTCCCGTTATTTGCAAAAACTTCTGGAACGCTATGATGGCAATATTGCTTTGGCCCTAGCCGGTTATAATGCTGGGCCCACCCGGGCGAGCCAATGGCAAAAGCGAATGCTAGAATTCGCCAGCATGAAACAGGCCTTTGACGTGGACACTTTCATCGACACCATCCCCTTCACAGAAACCCGCCGTTATGTAGGATCGATCCTGCGCAACTACGCCTGGTACAAGCTCTTAAATAAAGATGGTAAGATTGAAAAAATCGAGGAGCTCGCATTCCAATGGCAAAAAAATCCCGAACCAGAGAAACCCAAGAGCATCTAAATCCCGAAGCAAGCGGTTACTTGCGCTCCTATCGCCGGATCGTGATGTACGAAGATCTAAACTCCGCGGGCACCATTTTCGGAGGCAAACTCGTGGCCTGGATCGACGAAGGCACCGCCATCTACGCGAGCTGCCAGATGAACGCTCGGCGGATCGTGACCAAAAAAATCTCCGAATTGATTTTCAACCAACCGGCAAAACTTGGCGATATGTTGGAAATCTGGTGCAAGGTGGCCCACCAAGGCCGCACTTCTCTCACGATCAGCACCGTAGTAACCCGTCGCACCTTTGCGGATGATCCGGCGGAACCAAAATCTTCCGTGAACAGCTACCAACTAAAGCCCGAAGCGGAAATCTGCCGTTGTGAACTCGTGTTTGTTTCTGTGGACGAAAAAGGCCGCCCGCGGCCGTGGAATAAAGAAAAATAGATTTACTGCGAAATATCGTTCTTGATCAAACTCAAATGCCGCTGAGAAGCGGCTTGGCCCCGGCGGCCTTTCCACAAGATCTCCACGTTCTGGGCGTGGGTAGTAACATGCTCATTCCGATGCATCACCTCCACCACACCGTTACGGTAGAGGGTTACATACGCATCTTCTAAGTAAGTAGGATCTTCGCCTAAATAATAGAAAATCACCCGATGGGCGGGCCCAGAGTGCAGGGCGAAAAACATGCGCTGGATGCTTTGCCAGAAAGACATAAAACTAGATCTAACGGAAACCCGCTTGCGAGACAAGCGGGCAAAAACTGATTAAAATAGTTTTAGAAAAAGTGGTACAAAAACAATGCCTTTACTTTGTTTACACGGGCGGGCTCACACCTGTCTCACCAAATCCAGCATGGCCCCCACCGTATGGGGCGCAGATCCTTCCAAGCGATTGTTTATCAAAAAGTAGGCCTTCTTGCCTTTCCGTAGAGCGTCCATTGCCAGCAGGGCTAAATCCTCACGGCCCTCTTGGTAAATATCTTTTATTTCCTTATAGGGCTGGAACAAGCGCACAGCTTCTTCGTAAGTGCGGCCCTCCCGGAGTAACCCTAACGCCACCACGGGTAGATCCGAACAACCGCCTTTTAAATAGGCTTGCCACTGGGTTCGTAAAGAGGGCATGCCTGTCCATAAACAAAACACGGGGGAAACTTCTAATTCTTTTAAAAGCCCATAAAACTCCGGCGTAACCAAGGCGGGATTGCGGATCTCCACTCCGTAGGCCAGATCCCGGGGCACTTCCTGGAAAAATGCCTTCAGTTTCCCTAAATCCTTTTCTTCTAAACCAGAAAACTCGAACAACACCACACCTAGGCGGCCCTGCAGGCGGCGCACGGGTTCACAGAATTGCTGGCGGAATAAGCCTGCGTCCAAATAATCGGGATTTTCTTTCCCAGCCCACTTGCCATAGGCCGGTAAATTCGGAAACGAAGCCATGGTGATCCGCTTCGTGACTTTTGGGCAAAGGCGAAAATTTTCCGGCGTGCTTTCCACCAAATAGCTCATCATTTCCGCTAGGGGCCAAGTGAAGTAAGTGAAATCCACTCCCACACAGGGAAAGTAGGAAGTGTATTCCCGCAAGGATGCTCTCTGGAACTGTGCCTCGGAAGCATAGCCGCCCTGGTAGATCATTCCTTCCCAACCCCGGTACTTCCAAGAACTCGTGCCCAAATAAATCCCTTGGGCCGCGAGGCGAAACAATTCTTTGGGATCAAAGGGCGGACGCACTGGTTTCCCGCCCACGGGGGCGTGCATGAAAAAAAAGCTCTCTTGTAGATCAGAGCTCATGCGGTCTGCACCTTTACTCATACGTTAAAGCGAAAATGCATGATGTCCCCATCCCGCACCACGTATTCTTTACCCTCTAAGCGAAACAAACCTTTGGCTTTGATCTCCGCCTCGGAACCCAAACGCACAAGGTCGTCGAAGTGATACACTTCGGCCTTGATGAAACCTTTTTCAAAATCCGTATGGATCACGCCGGCGGTTTGCGGGGCTTTCCAACCTTCGTGGAAAGTCCAGGCGCGCACTTCTTTTTCCCCCGCAGTGAAATAGGTGCACAAGCCCAATAATTTGTAAGCGGCGCGGATCAAGCGGGAGAGGCCATCTTCCTTCAAACCCAAAGATTCGAGCATTTCTTTTTTATCGTTGCCCTCGAGCTCCACGAGTTCCGATTCAATTTTTCCGCAGATGGAAACTATGCCGCTTTTTTCTTTTTCCGCGTAGTCTTTTAGCTTTTTGTAAAAAGGGCTTTCTTCCGGATTGGCCACGTAATCTTCCGATACATTACCCACGTACAACACTTTCTTTACTGTCATGAGGTGAAGATCTTTGAGTTCGTGGAGTTCTTTTTCATCCAGGTTTAGGGCCCGCACGGGCGTGCCCGCTTCCAGAGCAGATTTCACTTTTTTCAACACTTCCGCCTGCTTCCCGAAAGTCTTGGGATCCCGGGCAGCACTTTTTTCCACAATTGGATAGCGTTTGGAAACGGTTTCCAAATCCGCAAGCATGAGCTCGGTGTCGATCACGGAAACGTCCCTGAGGGGATCCACGGAGCCATCCACATGGATCACGTTGGGATCATCAAAGCAGCGCACCACATGCACGATGGCGGTGGCTTCCCGAATATTGGCCAAAAATTTATTGCCGAGGCCTTCGCCCTTGGAAGCACCCTTCACGATGCCGGCGATATCCACGAATTCCATGCTGGCGGGAATGGTTTGCTGGGGCTTCACGCGACGGGTGATTTCGTCCAAACGGGGATCGGGCACTTTCACCACGCCCACGTTGGGATCGATGGTGCAAAAAGGGAAGTTCGAAGCGGCCACCTTGGCGTTGGTGAGCGCATTAAACAAGGTGGACTTTCCCACGTTCGGTAGACCTACAATCCCGCAACTTAAACCCATAAATTATCCTTTTCGGTTGAAACGATTCATGGCCTCATTCGCTTTTCCCGCTAAGCAAAGATCAATGGCCTCACACACATTGGGCATTTCCTTTTCCCAAAAATCTAATTCTGTTTTGTCCAAGTTTCCTAACACATAATCGGGCACCTTCATCTCCGGATGCGTAGGGCGCCCGATGCCCAAACGTAAGCGCAAATACTCTTCCCCCAAATCGCTCAAAGAACGCAAACCGTTATGGCCCGCATGACCCCCACCTTTTTTTAGGCGGAAAGTCATGGGGGGAATATCCAATTCGTCGTGCACCACGAGCAAATCTTCCACTCCTAATTTATAAAATCGCATGGCCTCACCCACAGCCTCGCCTGAGCGATTCATAAAGGTGAGCGGCTTTAGCACGAGCACATCTTCTTCACCGCATTTTAGCCGTGCCGTTTGCGAATGAAATTCTTCCTTACGAAACTCTTCGCCCTTCAAAAGCACCCAAGCTTCCACGGCTAAAAAACCGAGATTGTGGCGATTGATGAGATGCTTGCGACCAGGATTACCAAGACCCACCAAGAGCTTCACGGAAACTCCTTAGTCGAAAAGCGAGCTCACGGAATCATGAAAGTGAATCCTGCGGATAGCTTCTCCGAGCAAGCCGGCCACGGAAAGCACGTCGATTTTTCCGCAGGCCTGGGCCTCCGCCGAAAGAGGAATTGTATCGGTGCAAACTAATTTCTTGATGCAGCTTTCTTTTAAGCGGCCAATGGCGGGGCCCGAAAGAACTGGATGGGTGGCGCAAGCAAACACTTCTTTGGCTCCATTTTTCACGAGGGATTCGGCGGCTTCCGTGAGGGTGCCCGCGGTGTCCACCATATCGTCGAGAATCAAGGCGCGCATTCCCGCCACATCACCCACCACGTGCATGGCTTTAGCCACGTTGGGGCCCGTGCGGCGTTTGTCGATCATGGCCACTTTTGCGTCCACTTTTTTCGCATAGGCGCGAGCCCGTTCCACACCACCCGCATCAGGAGAAACGATCACTAGATCTTCCCCTGAGCCGCCCACGCAAAGATTTTCCCGGATGTAATTGAGCAATACGGGCCGAGCAAAAAGGTTATCAAAAGGAATATTAAAAAAGCCCTGGATCTGGCCAGAGTGCAAATCGAGAGAAACCACCCGATTGATACCGGCTGCAGTGAGAAGATCCGCCACAAGTTTGGCCGTGATCGGCGTGCGCGGAGCTACTTTTCGATCCTGGCGGGCGTAACCGTAGTAAGGCATCACGGCCGTGATCGATTTCACGCTGGCGCGCTTCAAAGCATCGGCCATGATCAAGAGTTCCATGAGGTTATCATTCACAGGAGCGCAGGTGCTTTGCACCACATACACATCCTGGCCACGCACGCTTTCATGGATTTCAGCGAAAATTTCTTTGTCACTGAAGCGGCGTAAATCCGCTTGGCCTACCTCAACTCCAAGGCATTCGGCGATCTTCTGCGCCAAGGGGCGATTGGAATTCCCCGCAAAGATATGCAACCTGGAACGGGTGGTGGGAGACATGTGTGGCACTATACCCGCCGACCACCCCCATTTCAATGGATTGTTATTGAGAGTAGCGCCGCTTTAGCATAACAAAAGGCATGATTTTTCACGTGCTTGGCATTGAGAGCAGTTGCGACGAAACGTCGGCCGCTGTGGTGCGTCTGGAGGGGGGCAAAATTCAGCTCTTATCAGACATAACCGCCCGCCAGGAAGAAGTGCATGAACGCTTTGGGGGCGTAGTGCCGGAGCTGGCTTCCCGCCGGCATTTAGAGAGCCTATTGCCCGTGGTGGAGGCGGCCTTGGCTAAGGCCGAGATTCCCTATCAGTCATTGCGTGCCATTGCCGTAACCAACCGACCCGGTTTGATTGGTTCCCTGATGGTAGGCGTGAACGCCGCCAAAACTCTTTGTTATGGTTTGGGCATTCCCCTCATTCCCATCAATCACCTGGAAGCCCATCTCTCTGCTGTGCTTTTAGAAGGGGCAAACTTACGCTTTCCCTTGGTGGGTTTGATCATTTCCGGAGGCCATACTTCTCTCTATGAAATCCAAGAGGGCTGGAAAGATTTTCGGCCTCTAGGCCACACGCGGGACGATGCCGCTGGAGAAGCTTTCGACAAAGGCGCCCGGCTTTTAGGCCTGCCCTATCCCGGTGGGCCCGCCATGGCGAGATTGGCCGAAAGCGGAAACCCTCAAGCTATCGATTTTCCCCGCGCTCTCCCGAGCCGCAATGAAAAGGATTTCAGCTTCTCAGGCCTTAAAACCTCGCTCGCCAATTACCTCAAAAACCACAAAGAATATTCACTGCCTGATGTTTGCGCATCCTTCCAGGAAGCCATCGTGGATGCTTTGGTGCAAAAAACAGTGGCTGCCGTGCAAAGAACGGGCGTGAAAGATTTAGTGGTGGCCGGGGGTGTGGCTGCTAATTCCCGTTTACGGGAAAAATTACGAATGGCCCTTCCCTCCTCCATCACCTTACACATCCCCCCGCCGCGCTTCTGCACCGATAATGGCGCCATGATCGCGGCCCTAGGCTGCGTGCGTTTCCAGCAGCAAGAATTTGTGCAAGGAGCGGATCTTTACGGAGTGGAAGTTTCCCCCAGCACGGAAGCCAAACTCGCCCGAGGCAAACATGCAGGAAAATAAACCGCCTCGAGAACGCTTCGCTAAAAAATCCCTCGGACAAAATTTCCTCGTGGATAAAAACGCTATCCTGCGCATTGCCCATTCTATTCCTGAAAAAATCCCCCTCCTCCTGGAGATCGGCCCAGGCCGCGGTGCCTTGAGCACCGAACTTTTTCCCCGGGCCGAAAAATTCTGTGTGCTGGAAAAAGACGATGCCTTCGCCCAGCAGATCGGCACCACTCTCTTTGTGCATGGATCTCGTCAGCACCATGTGTTCCATACAGATGCCCTGGAATTTGATTGGGAAAAAGTTTGGACAGAAACCAATTCTCCTTCCGATACTCCACTCCACGTGGCGGCTAATTTGCCCTATAATGTGGCCACGGAAATTTTATTCCGCCTTCTAGCTTTAAGCTCCCGCATTCCTTTTATGGTGCTCATGTTCCAAAAAGAAGTGGGCGTGCGCTTGGCAGCGGCACCCGGTGGCCGGGATTACGGCATCGTGAGTGTGGCGGCCCAAAATCTTTACGACATTAAAGTGCAACAAATTTTAAAACCCGGTGCCTTTCGGCCCTCACCCAAAGTGGATTCCGCGGTTTTAGAAATGAGCCGCAGATCTCAGCCGCGAGTAGAGTTTTCCTCTCCAGAAAGCTCCAAGCAATTCACGAATTTGGTGAAATGCAGTTTTTCCCACCGTCGTAAAACCCTAGAAAACTCCCTCACGTTTGAAATGGCTCGCTTGCCTTGGATACCAGAAAAAAGCCGAGCTTTTTTGCAAGCAGCTCTAGAAAAAGCAGGTATTGCTGGTAATCGGCGGGCGGAAACCCTTACGATCGAGGAGTTCGGGGAGCTTTACCGAGCCTTGGGGGGTATGTGAAGAAAGAAAGCGGCCGAAAAATCATCACCGTGAACAAAGACGCTCGCTTCCGTTTTTTCCTCGAAGAAACCCTGGAAGCGGGCCTCATGCTCACGGGCACCGAAGTAAAAGCACTGCGGGCTGGTAAGGTGCAAATGGCCGATTCCCATGTATTCATCAAAGATGGAGAAGCCTTCCTTTCCAATATGCACATTAGCGAATATTCCCACGGCAATCGGGAAAACCATGATCCCATGCGCACCCGCAAACTGCTCCTGCACCGAAAAGAAATCGACACTTTAGCCGGAGCTCTCCACGAACAGGGCAAAACTATCGTACCCACCCAAATGTATTTCACGAAAGGCAAGGCTAAGATCGAAATCGCCGTGGCCAAAGGTAAAAAACTTCACGACAAACGGGAAAGCCTCAAAGAAAAAGAGGCAAAGAGAGAGATGGATCGTAGCCGGAAGCGGTAAAACGATTTTGCCTCGCATAAAACGAGAACTTTTGGCCCTTTCTGGTTACAATACTGAAAATCATGTCGCAACCGATTGCCGAATCGAAAACAATTTGTGAAGCCTATGTGCGCCGGGTGAAATCCGATGGCGAGCGCACAGCGTTTCGTTTTAAAAAAGATGGCCAGTGGAAAGATGTAACTTTCAACCAACACTTTGAAACTGTGAAACGCCTCAGCTGTGGCCTACTACACCTGGGTGTGAATAAAGGCGATCGGGTGAATCTTTTGGCCCAAACTTCTTTGGCTTGGAGTCAGTTTGATATGGCGATCCTTTCCGCTGGAGGGATCACGGTTCCCATCTATCCCACGAGCACACCCGAGGATACGCAATACATTATCAACCACGCGGAAACTTCAATCCTGTTCGTAGACGATTTAAAAAATTTGCAGAAGGTAGCGGCTATAGCCAAAAGCTGCCCTAAGCTGAAAAAGGTGATCGTAAATTTCGACTACTCCGAAGGTTCCGTGAAAGCACCTTTCGAAATC
>CAYQES010000005.1:97682-114089 GCA_964416595.1 uncultured Bdellovibrionales bacterium
ACACTCTCTATGATCTTGGCCTTAACCAGGAAAAATTCTTAGGCGCCAAGGTAGATGCTCTCATCGCTGGAGCCAAGCCCGAAGATATTTTTACTATTTGTTACACCTCGGGCACTACGGGCGTTCCTAAAGGAGTGGTACTCGCCCACTCTGCCATGGGTTCTGCCATGAGTGACGTGGAAAAGGCCCTCCGCCCCTACACAAAAGATGTGGAATATTTGCTCACTTTTCTGCCCTTGAGCCATATCTTTGGCAAATGGGAAAGCATGACTCCGTATTACCTAGGTTGGTGCTGCAGCTTCGCGGAATCCATTGACACGTTGGTGTCGAACCTGGCGGAAGTGCGCCCCACTCTATGGTTAGCGGTGCCTAGAATTTTTGAAAAGGTGTATAGCAAAATTTTATCCCAGGTGGAAAAAAGCTCCGCTATAAAGAAAAAGCTTTTCTACTGGGCCTTAGATGTGGGCAAAGAGGTAGTGGAATTAAAAAACCAGGGCAAACAACCTGGCCTGCCCTTACTTTTGCAATATGAAACTGCCAAACGCTTAGTATTTTCTAAAATCAAATCCCGCTTTGGCGGGCGTTTACGGCTCTGTGTGAGTGGCTCTGCCCCCCTCGCCAGAGAAATCCAGCTATTTATGCATGCTGTGGGCCTTCCCATTTACGAAGGCTATGGGCTCACGGAAACTTGCGCGCCTGTGAGCGTGAATCTGCCCGATGAAAATAAATTCGGCACCGTGGGTAAACTGTTGCCAGAGGTTCTCGTGCGCATCGCCGACGATGGCGAAATCCTCATCAAGAGCGAGAAAAATTTTAAGGAATACTATAAAAATCCTGAGGCCACAAAAGAGGCCCTGAAAGATGGTTGGTTTGCCACCGGTGATATTGGCTCCTTGGATAAAGAGGGCTACTTAAAAATCACGGACCGGAAAAAAGATCTTATCAAAACTGCTGGTGGCAAATACGTGGCACCCCAGAAAATCGAAAACCTGGCCAAGAGCTTCACGATTCTTAGCCAAATCGTGGTGTACGGCGACCAGAAACCTTTTGTTTCGGCCCTCATTACCCTCAACCAGGAAAGCGCCATCCAATTCGCCCAGGAACGCAATATCCTTTATAGCCAGTACGAAGAGTTACTGAAACATTCGGAAATGAAAAAACACATCGCGGAAACGATGCAGAATTTAAATAGCCAGCTAGCCCGCTACGAAACCATCAAAAAATATATCGTACTGCCAAAAGAATTCACCGTAGAGGATGGGGATCTCACTCCCTCTCTTAAGATCAAACGTAAGCACCTCTGCCAAAAATATAAGGCCGAGCTAGAGGCGCTTTACGAAAATGGCAACTCAAAAGATTAAAGAATCCCCAAGATACGCGCTAGATCGTCTTTATTTTTTTGAAACCAGAAGTTCCCCATATGTCCGCCTAACGGATAGAGAAAAGCCCTGGGGCCAAAATTACGCTGGATAAAAGCCAATTGACTCTCGTGGTAGAGGAAATCGTTTTCATTATGCATGAGATACACACTCGTGCTGCGGTGGAAATATTCCCTTAAAGAACGCATATCGGCCGCGGCCATCAATTCTTCGTTGGAAGCACCGCCATGGCGCTTGCTCATTTGCGGTAGGAGAAACGCGTTCACATAATTACGGAAGGAAATCTGGCGGATTTCATTCATACGTTTACTCCGCTTGCCAGCTGGAGTGTGCAGTATTCCCAAATCGCGAATTTGTTGGCTGGTAAAAATCACATCAGTCAAAGCTTCCCGAAAAGAATTTCCCACAAGGAATTTCAATTCCGTTTGATTCATGCGCAACATAGATTCCAGCCCTAAATAATAGGAGGAATCCACCGGGCGGCCCATGATATCGCCGCCAATATTGATAGCATAGCCCATGATGAGATCTTTTTGCTTACGCGTATAAGAATCGCCAGCAGCATACAAGGCATCAATTTGATCAATGCCGTAATCTAAGTTCAAGGGAGGGTTGATCAATACAATTCGTTTAAAATTGAAATAATGCTTTTCGGTGTCGAGCTTGCCCACGAATGCGGAAACGAGACCACCCAAAGAATAGGCCACTAAGCCGTAGTTCGTGATCTTCATTTTTTCCTGGGCTTTTAGGTGTTGATCGAGCTGCATCATCGCTTGGTAAAGATCTTCGGCA
Source organism: uncultured Bdellovibrionales bacterium (assembly GCA_964416595.1). Lineage (GTDB taxonomy): Bacteria > Bdellovibrionota > UBA1018 > CAIPTA01 > CAIPTA01 > JAKFYM01. Next base: position 99,854 of record CAYQES010000005.1, read on the forward strand.
TCATCAGGTGGATAACCCACGAGGCCCGTGCGGCTAGCAGAAAGAGCAAACTGCCAAGAAAAAGGATTAGCCAGAGTAACCACATGGTACCCGAGGCGGTAGAGCTGCTCGGCATAGGTAAGAGAAAGATTGCTAGAAGCTAAGCCTCCAGTTCCTGGGATCACAAACACCAAGGGAGCAGCATGATTTTGCTTCAAGATCCCATAGCGGAATCGACTTTTTCCTTCGAGGAAGGGAACTTTGTCCCGATCGGTACGGATCACCATGGTTTTTATCGGTGCCACAATTTCTTCTGGCTGGGCAATGGCTGCCAAAAGCGAAGAAACTAAACCATCCCGAGTGTAGGGAAAGTCATAGGTATCAGAGGCGTTGGCAAGTGTGGGGGGGAGTAAAAAGAAAAAAGGAAGAAGAAAAACCTTCAGGAATTGCATAAGTAAAAAGCCTCTAAAAAGTTAAAGAGACCTTTTACCCAAAATTGACGCTTCGAGCAATAACGAAGAAACTTCCTGATCAAAGCTTGATCAAGGGAAGAAGCCCCTGAGGAGCATGGCTTTCTCGAGCCGCAACATGGCCCGGGCCATGGCCGCCTTACGCATATCGCACTTTAGCCTATCGGCGGTGCCATGCACTTCATGGAAGGCCTGCACGATCACACTTTTGAGCTTCTCGTTCACTTCCTTCTCCTGCCAAAAGAAGCTTTGGATATCTTGCACCCATTCAAAATAGCTCACGATCACCCCGCCGGCATTGGCTAAGATATCGGGAACAATGAATATTCCTTTTTTGGATAGGATCTCGTGGGCTTCGTGGGTGATGGGTCCGTTGGCGCCCTCGCTGATCAAGCGGGCCTTGATATTGTTAGCGTTTCCTTTATGGATCACGTTCTCCATGGCCGAAGGCAGAAGAATAGTTACATCCAATTCCAAGAGTTGTTCGTTAGTGATCGGCTCCGCTTTCGGAAAACCTTTTAGCACTCCATGCTGAGCTACCCACTTCATGCACTCAGAGATATCGAGGCCATTTTTATTATAGATACCCCCGGAAACATCACTCACAGCCACCACTGTATTGCCCAAAGCCGCGATTTCACGGGCAGCGATACTACCCACCTTACCAAATCCATGCACGGCCACGGTGGTATCTTTGGCCATAGGGATTTTAAGGATTTTGGCCGCTTCTTCCGCGCAATACACCACCCCCCGACCCGTGGATTCTTCCCGCCCTAAGGATCCACCCACTTCAATGGGCTTACCCGTAACCACGCCGGGGATAGCGTAGCCTTTGATTTGGGAGAAGGTATCCATGAGCCAAGCCATCACCTGACCATCGGTACCCACGTCGGAAGCGGGGATATCCCTATCTGGGCCAATTATATTAGAAATCTCCAAAGTATAACGACGAGTAAGAGCCTGTTTCTCCGCCCGGGAAAGGAGATTTGGATTCACTCGTACACCACCCTTGGCTCCACCTAAGGGCAAGCCCACAAGGGAGCATTTCATGGTCATCAAAGTGGCCAAGGCAGCCACTTCCGAAAGGCTTACATCCTGGTGATAACGAATTCCGCCCTTGCCGGGGCCCAAGGTCATATTGTGTTGCACTCGATAGCCTTCGAACACATGGATAGAACCGTCGTCCATACGCACCGGAACACTCACCACCAGGGCCCGCTTCGGGCGCTTCAAACGGTCAGCGATATTAGGATCGATGCCGGCGAGGGAGCAGCTTTCGTCGATCTGCTTCACCACGTTTTTGAAGAGTTCGTTGGAGAAAAACACACTGTCGTTCATGAGGTCCATGGGTTTCCTTTATTCCTATAGATGTTGGAGAAATCTTTCGGCGTCCAAAGCGGCCATGCAGCCTGTGCCCGCCGCCGTTACGGCTTGGCGATAGATATGATCCTGCAGATCACCACAGGCAAAAAATCCGGGCACTTTAGTTTTAGTGCCATCCCGGGTGAGGATGTAACCCGCTTCGTCCATATCCACGGCGCCCTTAAATAATTCTGAGTTAGGCTTATGACCAATGGCCACGAACAAGCCGGTAACGGCTAAATCACTTACAGCATTAGTTTTGATGTTTTTGATTTTTAGGCCCTTCACTTCGCCTTCACCCACAATCTCTTGCACCACGGAATCCCAGATGGGTTTCACCTTAGGATTCGCGAGGAGTTTAGCCTGCATGGCTTTCGAAGCCCTAAGTTCATCACGGCGGTGGATGAGATACACAGTTTTGGCAAATTTTGTGAGGAAATTGGCTTCTTCCGCCGCTGTATCCCCTCCGCCCACTACGGCGATATCTTGATTCCGGAAGAAAAAGCCATCACAGGTGGCGCAAGCCGAAACTCCGCGGCCAATTAATTTTGCTTCGTTAGGTAAACCCAAATACTTTGCCGTGGCGCCCGTAGCGGCGATCAAAGTTTTTGTTTGGAAAGAAGTTCCGTTATCCAAGGTAATCGTGAAGGGATTTTTCGAAAGATCCACCTTGGTTACCGTCGCTTGTATAAAACGAGTGCCGAAACGTTCCGCTTGTTTCGTGCATTGATCCATCAATTCCGGACCCATAATCCCGTGGGCAAAGCCGGGGAAATTTTCTACCTCGGTTGTAGTAGTGAGTTGACCGCCCGGTTGCCCGCCGTGAATGAGCAAGGGCTTTAAATCAGCCCGGGCCGCATAAATGGCTGCCGTGAGACCTGCCGGACCGGAACCCAAAATAGTCAGGGTCTCTAAGGCTTGGGGTTGCATAGGTTTCTCCAAAAAACGCCAAAAAACTAGGTAGGCCGATCTTAAATCCCTTCCCGAAAGGCCACAAGGGCCTGGTAGTTTTTGGGACAGAGCGATACAAGCAGGGCATGAAAACTGTGCAATTCCAAGTAAAGGATCAGCTCGATGATCCCCGGCTCGATAAAGCAATCGCTTTCTACGCCCCGGAGATCTCCCGGGGGCACGCACGCAAACTCGTGGAGGCCGGCGCTGTGTATGTGAACCAAAAGCGCTGCCATAAAAATAGCAAATTGCTGGAATTGGGCGACAAAGTGCGCCTGGTATTGCCCGAAATCATCCTCGAAAAGCCCCAAGCCTTCCAAGCGGAACGTGTGCTCTTCGAAAACCAAGATCTCATCGTAGTGAATAAGCCACCTTTTCTTCCCACCCATGAAACCATCGATAATTCCCGCTTTCACTTGGTGCAGGCCCTCGAAGAATTTTTGGCCAAGCGCGACGGAAAAAAACAAATTTACTTAGGGATCCACCATCGCCTGGATCGGGATACTTCCGGGGCCCTACTCTTCACAAAAAGGAAAGAAGCCAATGCGGCCGTGGCCCAGGCGTTTCAGGAACGAAAAGTGGAAAAAACCTATTTAGCTCTCTGCCAAGGCCAGTTAGGGAGCCCCAAGACCATCCAAAGTTTTTTGGGCCCGAGCCCGAAAAATAAAAGAATTTTTTGTAGCGTTAAAAAGGGCGGAAAATTTGCAGAAACAGAAGTTGAGTGCCTGGAAACCCTAAAAGTCCAAGGACAAATGGTATCTTTGGTGAAAGCAAAGCCTAAAACTGGACGCACCCACCAAATCCGAGTGCACTTGACGGAAAATAAACTGCCGATTCTAGGGGATAAAACCTATGGCGTGGAATTCCCAGGAGCCGAGCGAGTGATGCTTCATGCCTGGAAGCTCGAAATCCTTGGAATGACCTTCACAGCGCCCCTTCCCGACGATTTCCGTTTCCTTGATTTTGCAGAGCCACAGGCATAATCTCTATTCCTCTCCATGAACCCTGTAAAAACTTACCAAGAATGGCGTGAAAACTACCGCGTCTTCCGTTTTTATTTCCGCAAATACCGAAAGTTCTATCTTTACGGCATTCTCTCTTTGGTAGTGGTGGACGGGCTGGAAGTACTGCCACCGCTACTCTTAAAAGCCGCCGTGGATGGAGTGACGGAAAAACCTTATGGCCCCGAATTGCAGCTACTATTAGTAAAAGTGGTGGTGGCGTATATGGCCATTGCTCTGGTGCAAGCGTGGATGCGCTATTTGTGGCGCAAATTCATCGTGCGCACTTCTATGTATGCTTCCCATGATATGCGCCACGATCTGTTTGTGCATTTGAGTTCTATGTCTCCTGGTTTTTTTCAGAAAAAACGGGTGGGCGATTTGGTGAGTCTGGCTACCAACGATATCGAAGCCGTACGCTTTTCCTTGGGGCCAGGCGCGCTCCTGATTTTTGATTCGCTTTTTTATTTCTTAGCGATTCCACCAATCATGTTTTGGATTTCACCGGAACTCACGCTCTTGGCTTTCCTTCCTCTATTCATTGTTCCTTTTTTTGTGCGCAGAATGGAAGGCTTAATCCAACAGCGGTTTCGAGAAGTGCAAGATCGTTTTTCTGATCTCGCCTCCCGCTGCCAAGAAGCTTTGGGCGGTGTGCGGATTGTAAAAGGCTCAGCCCTTGAACCCTTTAAAGAAAGGGAATTTGCGGCCCTTGGAATCGGTTACCAAGAGGCGAGCCTACGCTCAGCCCGCACCCAAGCCACTTTGACCACCGGCCTAGAAACAACTCTTTCTCTTTCTACTACTCTCCTTTTTCTTGTGGGAGGCATGTTTGTGATCGGGGAAAAAATTTCCCTCGGTGTATTTGTGGCTTTCCAGCGCTATATCGGAAAAATGGCCTGGCCCATGGAAAGCTTGGGGTTGGCAGCAAATATTTTCCAACGGAGCTTGGCTTCGCAAAAACGGGTGGATGAAGTGATGCTTCGTGAAGCGGGCGTGCTAGATCCCAAAACCAATCGTAAGCTCGAAAAAAATGTGCCCTCGATTGTGGTAAAAAATCTTAGCTTCACTTATCCCGGCGCACCTCGCCCAGCCTTAGAAAATATTTCTTTTGAACTGCCCGCGGGTAAACGGGTGGGAATCGCGGGCGGTGTGGGTTCAGGAAAATCCACCCTCCTTTCTTGTTTGGCCCGCTTACAGCCCATTCCCGCCGGCACCATTTCTTTTAATGGCATGGACGCCACGGAAATCCCTTTCACAGAAATTCGTCGTCGCTTGGCATTTGTTCCCCAGGAATCCTTCCTTTTTTCTCGCAGCATTGCCGATAATATTCTCTATGGTAGCGAAGATTTTTTAGAAACAGATCTGCATAAGCGTGAACAAGTGGCCGTTTCAGCCGCCTCTCTTGCCGCTGTGGACGACGATATCCAAAGGCTCCCGAAAAAATATGCCAGCGTATTGGGAGAAAGAGGATCCAATCTCTCCGGCGGCCAACGCCAACGGCTCACCATAGCCCGAGCTATTGCTCGCGCTCCCCAGGTAATGCTACTCGACGATTGCTTAAGCGCCGTGGATAGCGAGACAGAAAAAAAACTGCTGCACGGTTTGTGGAAGGCTTCGGAAGGCATCAGCTTGCTCGTGGCCTCACACCGCACTTCCTCTCTACTACAAATGGACTGGGTGATTTTATTAGAGCAAGGAAAAATCGTGGCCCAAGGCAAGCCTGAAGTACTCCGCAACCACCAAACCATGGTGGAGCTCACCCGGCAAGAACGCCTGAAAAATATGGATCTGCTGCAATGACCCCCACAGAGCACGGTGAACATAGCCATATCGACGAGATTAGCGGTAAAACTTTTGATGAAAAAGTTGCCCGCAGGCTCTTGCCTTATTTACGGCCGCACACCGGGCCTGTTTTCTTAGCCGTGATTCTTGTGCTGATCTCTGCGGGCGTTTCTCTCTATACCCCAAAACTCTTGGGGCAAATTGTAGATAAAGCGCTAATTCCCCGCAATTCCACGCTGCTCTACCAATTGGTGATTCTCTACGGATCCCTCGAAATCCTGCGGTTGTTCGCTGTGTATTTGCAAAGCTTCGGTTTGCAAAAAGTAGGGCAAAAAGTGATGCAAGCCATTCGCACAGATCTCTTTTCCCGCCTCTTACGAATGCCTGTGAAATTTTTTGATAGCAATCCCACGGGCCGCCTCGTAACCCGCGTAACTAACGACACAATGAACCTCTCGGAACTTTTCAGTGCCGGTTTTGTGATGCTGTTGAGCGATATTTTACTCATCGTAGGCGTGATCGCCGCCATGTTGATGCTGCACTTTAAGCTTGGCTTATTAGTGATTTCCGTTTTCCCTCTCATGATTTTCACGATGATTTATTTTTCTAATAAACTGCGTATTGCTTTTCGCCTTTCTCGAGAAGTGCTTTCCAAATTAAATGGTTTTTTTGCGGAAAGAATGGCCGGAATGCCGATCGTGCAGCTCATGGAACGGGAGCAGTTTGAACGTGAGAGTTACCACGCCCTTTCCTTGGAATATCGCAATCGGCAATTTAAGAGCGTATTTTTGTATTCGCTTTTTCATCCGGCCATCACTCTACTGGGTGGATTATCTGTGGCCATCGCCCTTTGGTATGGTCCGAATTTTATTCACCAGGGTGAAATCGCACTCGGAACTTTTGTTTCTTTCTTGGCGTATGCCCAAGTGCTTTACCAACCCGTGCGAAACATCACGGACCGCTACAACATTTTCCTGGCAGCCATGGCCAGCGCTGAACGAATTTTTTCTCTACTCGATATGCCCCAAGAGGAAGGTTTGGATTTTTCCAGCGATGAACGCACTGGCCATGAAGAGGGTTTAGGAAATTTAGTTTTCGAAAATGTTTCTTTCTCTTATCCCGTGGCGGATGAACCGAATCGGCCACCAGCTCTAGCAAATGTAAGCTTCCAAGTGCGCGAAAATGAAAGCGTGGCCATTGTGGGCCATACAGGTGCTGGCAAAACCACAATCACATCCCTCCTCTTTCGGTTCTATGAACCCAATGCTGGAAAAATTTATCTAGGCAATAGAGAACTACGTTCGATTCCGAAAAAAGAATTGCGGGAGCGCGTGGGATTTGTGCAGCAGGAGGTATTTCTTTTCTCGGGCTCGTTAAGGGAAAACTTGGCACTGCTGCGCCGAGGATTAAATGACGAAGAAATCCTAGCCGGCTGCCGCCACACGGGTTTTCATCGGGTGTTGGAGCGCTTACCGCAAGGCTTAGACACAGAACTGGATGAACGGGGCTCTAATCTCAGCATGGGCGAGCGCCAAATCCTGGCTTTTACTCGCGTGTTTTTACAGCGGCCTGACATCCTCGTGCTCGATGAAGCCACTTCCAGTGTGGACCGAGAATCAGAAATCCTCTTGCACAATGCGGCCCGGGAACTCATGCGCGGACGCACTTCTTTAGTGATCGCTCACCGGCTCGAAACCGTGCGCCACGCCGATCGCATTCTCGTGTTTGAGCGAGGGCGGTTGGTGGAAACGGGTAACCATGAAAGTTTAGTTCTACAAAACGGCGCCTATGCTCATTTCGTGCGTATGCAGGAAGCCAACGCCACCTAAAAACCACAGCCCCTCTCCCGCCATGCACCTAACCATTTAATTTAGTGGATGAATGACACGCTGTAACTGGCGTGAAGATATACGCTTATCCTTCGCGGTAACTTATAACCGGCACCCACAACACATCCTCGATCTGCTCCGCACCCGTGAGCAGCATCACCAAACGATCCACTCCGAGAGCAATGCCTGCGCTCTCGGGCATGCCTTCCTTCAAGGCAGCGAGAAAATCCTCGTCGATCGGATAGCGCTCGCCGTAGAGTTTTTCTTTTTTGTCCATATCCGCTTCGAACCGGCGGCGTTGCACTTCAGGATCCGTGAGCTCCCCAAAGGCATTGGCCAGCTCCAAGCCACAAACATATAATTCAAAGCGCTCGGCTAGATGCTCGGCTCCGGGCTTAGGCCGGGAAAGGGCCGCGAGGGAAATAGGATAGTCATAAAGAATCGTGGGGCGACCAAAACCCAAATGGGGTTCAATTTTCTCGAGGGACACACGGAAGAATAAATCCTCCCAGCTATCGTCGCTGGCGGTGTGGATGCCGAGCCGTTGGCACTCTTCTTTTAGTTTAGTGGGAGAAGGATGTAGCGGATTATCGATGGTGGCCAGGAGATCGATCTTCGCGTACTTAACAAACGCATCCTGCACGTTAAGTCGCTCGAACGGCTGGAAAGGATCGGCTGTTTCACCCTTCCAGGTAAGCCTCGTGGCCTTTACCGCCCTCGCACACGCTCCCAGGAGATTTTCGCAGTCCTTCATGATTTCCGTGTAACTCGCACCCGCCCGATACCACTCCAACATACAGAATTCCGGGTGGTGAGTGTGGGATCGCTCCCGGTTCCGGTACACTTGGGCCAATTGAAAGATCCGCTCCATACCCCCTACCAGGAGCTTCTTCATGGCAAATTCCGGGGACGTGTGGAGGTAAAGCTTTAAGTGCCTACCCCCCACCGGATCGATTAAGTTGGTTGCAAACGCTTGCAGGTGGGGCTCTAAACCCGGGGAAATTTGCAGAGCGGGAGTTTGCACTTCATTAAAATCTTCTGTGTAAAAATAAGACCTTAGGGCCCGTAAGGCCAGGTCGCGCTGCTCGAGAAACGCCCGCTTCTTCGCCAAGCTTTGTTTACGGGATAGTTGACCTTTGCAATTTTCCATTCCATGACCTATAACACTGCCTCTTGCACCAAAGAAGAGTCCCGTGGGATAATGAAGGAGGCTTGAAGGTAGGTTATGTTTATGCGTTGCGAAAGAAAAATTTTAGGATTCATGCTGGTAGGATTGCTCAGTATCTCTGCCCAGGCCAGCGTTAGCGTTCAGACAGAAAGCGACGAAAGCCTAGCCGTACAAATAGCCCGCAGAGTGGCCGCCATGGAAAATAGCAAAGATTTACCTTCCCGGGCCGTATGGCTCACTAGCCGAGTAGCCAAAAACTCTAAGGCCTTAGCCCTACAAGCCAGCAAAGAGCAAAGCCGCAAAAAGCCCGCTAAAAAGTCCAAATTCTAAGCATTTAATACGCCGCAACGTGGGGTGCCCCACGTTGCTCAGCATTAAGTTGCTGATATTACTACACATTTAATTTACCCCCTTTTTTTCCTTATTTTATACTAAAAAAGTCAACTATTTAGACCGAAAAGCCATGTATGAAATGGTTTTGGGTCTTTTTTTTACTCTCTCTGCCCGCAGAAGCGGCTCTCCTACAGGAGGCTTTCACGGCCCAAATCACCATCCAGCAACTGGAAGGGAAACTAAAAATCCTCTCGGCCCGCACGGACCTCACCCCCGAAGCACAAAAAAGAGAACAGCGAAAGCTCTCCGCAGATCTCACCGCCGCTCGCATTGCCCTCAACGATATTCTAGCGGCTTCCGCCGAAGACCCTTGGGAACAAACAATCCTCCAACGAATCGCCGCGAAAAAACCCGCCACAAACTCTTTGGATCCCGAAGCCTTAAAATTTCTCGAAACCAATCTTCCCGCCGGCAAATTACTCTCGGTGCTCGAATGGAATTTGATCCAAATATGGTTTGGCCGCACTACCCAGGAAGCGTATTTACGCCAGGCCTTCTCCATGGAAGAAGCGCCCACGGAACCGAAACTCGCTCTCCTCGAGAACGCAAAAATCATTTGGGTTCTAAACCCCTATCGTAAAATCTTACCCTCCAGTGATTCTCCCGAGGCCAAGGATGTGGCGGCCCTCAATAGCAAAATCGAAACTTTAGAAATTAGCGGCTTCCCTGAATTAGACGCCCAAGCCCAAGAACTACGCTTATTTTTACGTAAATTTAATAATGCACCCTTAGTGCTTGTGAGTAGTGGCGAGGCCAGTGCCATGGTGAATAAGATGCTGGATCTTTACCCGGCCTTAAGAACCGAAAGCAATGTACAACTCTGGCTGAATCTTAATGGCCGCCTCTTTGGCCAAACACCGCCCAAACCCACAGGGCGAAAACTCGCCTCGATTAGCTCAGCAAGCCCGGCCTCCGCAGCCGACACTTTCGAAGCCCAAACCCTCGCGGGCCTAAAACAATTACGACTCGAAACATTTGAACGCCCCACGCCCCTGGGCAAGGGTTTTCCGATCATTAATGTGGTGGCGTGGGAAAAAAATAAAAGGCCCACTGAGAATTTAAGAGAATCCCTAATCGCGGAAGGCACCACCTGGGTGGTGCAAAAGGGGCCGGTGCTGCCTTATGTGAAGGTGTTGTTGAAGTAGTTAGTATTTTGAAGCAATAAAAAAACCGGCTGATTATTCATCAAGCCGGCACATTCATCATGAAATAATTCCGTTACGTTCCGGTAGTAGCACCAGATTTATCTTCGGATTTTTTATCCTGATATTTGATGTCGTAACGCTTAAGTTTTTTAGTCTTAACTTCCGCTGAAAGCGCTGATTCCAGTAATTTTTTTGTAATCCTTGCGGGGTTATTATAGCCATTTCGATTGCAAGAAAACTTGACCACCTGATTCTTTTTTTCATCTAGTAAAATCATAGAAGTTGGCGACGACTCGTCGGGCCATAGCTTGATTATTAATTCGCGATTCTTGCGTAGAAAAGCATCGCTCTCCGCCGGCACACTAAACGCGATTAGTTCGCAATCATATTTCGCATTTTGAACATCAACAGAAAAAAACTTCGCTATATCTTTTCCTCCGGTTAAATCGGTATTTTTACCTACAAAGATTTCCTCTTTAAACTTAATGGTTTCGTTATTATAAATGGGACCAGCGTCGTCGGCTGCCAGAGCGCTTCCTGTAAGCACAAGCAATAAAAATAAAAATAAATGCTTCATAAACAATCCTCCAAATGAATTAAAATTATCACCATCGGCCAGAGAACAATCAACCCGAACCTTGGTAATTAAAATATTTTGTTTAAAAATAACACACGGAAGCGACTTAAGGCCTCTTGTTTCCCCGCAAAAATTCTTCCGCCGCCCGTAAATCCTCAGGCGTGCCGAGATCCAAATAATAATCCTTGTATAAAAATGCTCCGAGTTTTCCCGCTTCCGCCAACGGCTGCCACACTTTTTCCACCACAGAGAATGCCGCTTGCGCGGGGAACCGCACTTCTTTTCCCACGAGATAAAATCCCGGAAAATGGAAAAGCCCCTCTCCCTTACCAAAGCCCTTCACCCTTTCCCCCTCCACCTGCAAACCCGTATATTTTTTCCCGGCCTCCGCATGCTCCATCGCCACCAAAGTGATCTCCACACCCTCACCCGCCAACCTCCGGTGCGTGGCCACCAATGCGCCAAGATCCGGCACGGCCAACACATCCGCATTGCACACAAGCGCCACATCATCTTTAGCAAACAACCAAGGAGCAGCCTTGGCCACCGCACCCCCGGAACCCAGGATCAAATCAGACTCATCCTGCAGCACTAAAAACGGCTTTTTTCCCGCGCCATTCCAAGCCGCCACAAACTCCCGCATTTTTTCGGGCAAATAATGGATATTTATAATGGCTTCCTGCACGCCACCGCGGGCCAGATGCTCCAGCACATATTCCACCATGGGGCGGCCGAGAACAGGCACCAAGGGCTTTGGCAAAGTATTTGTGAGGGGTCGTAAACGAGTGCCGAGGCCCGCGGCCATCACCAAAGCGCGCATGCTTCTCCTAGAAGTAATAGTACTGGAACAAGAGCTTACGTAATTCTTTGTACTCAGGGAATTTTGCTAAATTCCGGCGGATATTTTCAAACGTATTACCCACAAAGCGGATGTACATGGCATCAGATCTTTTTCCATAAAAAGAAGTGAAGCTGCCGATCGCTTTAAAGTTCCGCTGCACGCTCATGAGATCAAACATTTGTAAGAAATGTTTCGGCTCCTGGGGATCGGATTTTTTTACCAAAGAAAGATAGTAATCCACGAGATCGTACACTTTCGTCTCCGCCAACTGATAGTACGAATCCCGCAAAATCGAAGCCAAATCATAGGCCCGTAGGCCCATGCGCGCATCCTGGAAATCGATGCACACCATGCCGCCGCGTTCGGGGATCATGATGTTGCGGCTATGGTAATCCCGATGAGTAAATACGCGCGGCTCCGCGGCCAGACGGCGGCAAATATCCGTAAAAGCTTCCCGAATGGCGGCGAATTCTTTGGCAGGAATCTGGCGTTTTAAATAACTGCCAAATAAATGTTCCAAAGTGAAATCCACTTCCCACATGAGTTTTTCTTCGTCGAAAGCAAGGCCATACCCAGGCACCGGTTGTTTGCCGGCTGGCGCTTTGGTGAGGGTGTGAAAATCCGCCAGGAGCCGTAGCGACTCTTTAAATAATTCCGTCTCGCCCTCATCCTCCGCCAGCAAATGGAGCATGGTGCGATCACCCAGATCTTCTAACAAAATTGCGCCATGAGCCCCGTCCACCGCCCGTAGCGCCGGCACGGGCACACCACATTTTTCTAAATGGGCCCGCACTAAAAGAAAATTATAGTGAGCGGGATCAAAAGCTTCCGTGAGCATCAACACATAAGAGTCATCTTTGTCTTGCACCCGATAGTAGGCGCGTAAAGATGCGTCCCCCGCTAATTTACGAATTCTTAGCGGGCCACTCTCAGAAAAACTTTGCTGCAGGATAAGTGTGCGTGCCTCTCGCAATGTGGATTCACTGTTTTTCACAAAGTCTCCTGTTTTCCGAGGCCCTTTTTTTCTGCCTCTTTGAGGATGTTTTTGATTTGCTGAAAAGCAGAAGAAGAAAGACTCGCTTCTTTCATAGGAGGAATTCGCAATTGCCCCTCTTTTGCCCAATGCAACCGTTTGGCTAGAGGTGGGTGTAGGCTCAACAGATATTTTACTTTAGAAGAACTCGCCGATTCTAACTTTTGCAACACCTGCAAATAGGACATATACACCCGTGGATCAAAACGAGCCCGGTACAGCAACACCGGCGCCAAACGATCCGCCTCTTCTTCCATGCCTGCCTCTAGCTGAATCGCTCCGCCCTCGCCCAAAAAATTGTTGGACCAAGAGCCGCTAAAATCCAAAAGATAATATTGCCCCCGATTGGCGTTTACTTTTCTGCGCCAAAGCACCAGGTGATGATTCAGTTGTTGGTGAGCTAGCTCATGGGCTAAAGCCGCAGCTAATTGGCCTTCTAACTCCATCACCCGCAGGGCACCGAGAGTGACGTACACAATCCCGCCGGGCAAAGAAAAAATTAAAATATCGTTGCTACGTAAAACTCGAAACTCATAGGGCAATGGCGGCATCGCTGGATTGTAGGAAACAATCGATTGCCCTAAGTTATTCACATAACGATTCACCAGCTTATGCTTCAATAGGGGAAATTCTTTCTCCACGGCTTCGGCCATGCGGGTGGATAAAAGCTCCACTTCGCTTCGCGTTAGATCGCCACCATCCTGCTCCAAGGTTTGGTTAGTGCAGGCGGTAAATAGGCAGATAGAGAAGAATATGAAATAAATCCTATGCATGTTCTTCTTCAGTATACATGGGTTGTGATTTGCTCGCATTTCGACCGCCACGATTTGCCACACGGGCTCTGACATTTTGTTATCTCCTCACAATACAAGAATTGCCATTGTTTTCCTGTTTTCGGGTGTTTACACTCTTTTTACGACCGCAACATCCACAAGGAGGATTCATGAAAAAACTCACTCTCTCTCTATTGGCAGGATTCCTGGCACTAGCCGGAACCCAAGTGCAAGCCCATACTGGCGATGCATTGGCCTTGAACATTGCACTTTCGCAATTGAAAACCGCCCCCATCACTAACGTGATCAACTGGAAAGTGGGCGAATACCAAGAACTCAAAATCGAGGCCATGGGCATGGAACTTGGCAATATGAAGAAATACGTGGCCAGCGAGCAAGGCAACAATATTTGGCTGAACCAAGATATATCTGGCGGCATGATCGGCGAGCAAAAAGTGGAAGCCCTCATGGATCGCGCCACCGGCCAAATTTTGGAGATGAAGCAGAACGGTAAAAAAGTAGATGTTCCCAATGATCCTATCGAAATCATCGACCAAGAAACCACCACCGTTACTGTTCCTGCTGGAACTTTCGACGTGATTCACATCACGGCCAAAAGCAAAGACATTAAGAAACTAGAACTCTGGGCTAACCCCCGGGATATCGCCCTGGATGGCGGAGCGAAGATGTTCATCGACTCTGGCATGTTGCCCATGACTCTTCTACTCACCGGCTTCGGCGGACGCTAGTTTTAAAACTAAAGTCTGAAATGAAAAGACTGCGCTTAAAAAAGCGCGGTCTTTTTTATTGTGCGCCGGTGGAAGCAGGTGCTGGCACTGCTATGGGAGCGTTCTCTGGCGGAGGCAGCGAAGGCGGTGCAATCGCCGCAGGAGGCGGGCTGACGGCCAAAGGTTTCACTGGGGAAGGCGCAA
>CAYQES010000005.1:114189-133788 GCA_964416595.1 uncultured Bdellovibrionales bacterium
AGGCGCAATGCTCGAGGGAATGGAGCTTTCCGCCATGCGTTCTTTCCGGCGAGCTTCCGCTTCGGCCATTTCTTTGGCAGTGATGTCGTAGAAAATAGTGAAGCCCGCGAAAATGCGGTTGGGATTCTTAATTAGGCTTTTGTTGTAATTCTGAAGCTTACGATACTTCATTTTGCGGCCATACACTTCGTCTGCGATATTGGCCAAAGTGTCACCATGTTTAATGGTGTAGGAGTGCCCCAACTCTTCTTGTTGGAAAGGTTGTAGTGGTGGCTCGTAGCTAAGCTGCATGCCCACTTTCAACTGATTGGCTTTTTTGATGGTGTTCCGGTTCCAGTCATGGAGATCTTTCCAGCGGTCCACGTCGCCATAGAGATTAAAGGCGATTTTCATGAGTGTATCGCCCGCTTTCACAGAATAGGTTTCCGTGCCTCCAGTAGTCGCAGCGCCACCATCGGTGGTTTCATCCGTAACGGCTAAGGATTCGCTATTGCCGGCGGCGGTTTCATCCGTTGTGAGATCCGCAAAAGGATCGGCTTCTGTGACAGCCTCGGGAGTAGGTTCTGTAGTGGCTTCCGCACTCTCAGTATCTCCACCTTCTGTTTCAGCCGCTTGCTCTTCTTGGGCCAACATATCTTCGGGAATGCTACCCACAGCATCAGCGTCAGATTCCGCGCTGCCCATTTCCATGGCGGAACCGTCTCCGCTTTTCTGGGAAGAAGAGCAGCCATGCGCACAAATCAAAAGTATTAAAATAAATGAAAGACTATAACCTGAACGCATCCTGCATCTCCTCCGTGAGCGCATCGTGAACTGCTGTCTATCTATGATAATGGAAAAAACCGGGGACCACAAAATTATGCAGTGGTCCGAGCGGAGCTTACCTGCTTCCGGTTTTTCGGGCGGTAGTTAAGGGCAAAAAGAGCTCTTGCTGGTCGATTTTATCCAAAATACGACGAGCAATATGGTCAAAATCTTCGGGCCGGGCCACAAAATCTAGCTCGTCAGAATCGATCACCAACAAGGGGCCATCTTGGTAGCGGCCAATCCACTCTTCATAATAGCGATTCAAACACTCCAAATATTCCCGGGGAATTTTTTGTTCAAAATCCCTTCCCCGTTGTTTGATCTGATCCACCAAACGCGGAATGGACTTACGCAAATAAATCATCAAATCGGGCGGTGGCAAATGTTGGATCATTTCTAAATAGAGATCCCGATAGTTTTGATAATCCCGTTGCTCCATCTTTCCGCTTTCAAAAAGATTGCGGGCGAAAATATGGCAGTCTTCGTAAATGGAACGATCTTGGATCGCGCTGCCATGGGAAAAACTCACGCTCTTGTGCACTTTATAGCGGTGATTCAAGAAATAGATTTGCAGCGGAAAACTCCAGCGGCCCATATCATCATAAAAATCTTTTAAGTATGGATTGTCGCTCACGGATTCAAAGTGCGGCTTCCAGCCGTAATGATCCGCCAACATACGCGTGAGCGTTGTTTTCCCCGTGCCGATATTGCCAGCAATGGTTATGAAAAGTTTTCCAGCCATTTTCCCCTACCTCCTCAAATTCCTATCGGGCTGTAGAAGGCTGGTCAAGCCAAATAGACTTACATCATTCTAAGGATCGGTTGACGCGCTCCAAAATCGCTTCTGCTTCGGCTCTGGCATTTTGCAATTTGCGCAGCAAGTCTGGGCTAAGTTCTGGTTTTTGCGCTTGCGCTTGGCGTTGGCTGCGCTTCAAGAACGTCATCAAGTATTTACGGGCGTTCCAGCCGCCATCAGGCTCCAAGGAATAAAATTTTCCTAACCAATAGGGTAAATAATTCCAAGAAGGCTGGCGTTCATAATTTTTTTGCAGAAAGTCGATCGCTTCTTTATTGCGTTTTAAAGCCGAAAGAGCCTGGGCTTGCAATCCCCAAACGCGCTCATTGGGGGCTTCAGCCATGAGGGGTTTCAGCAATTGCATGGTGCGTTCAGGATTTTGCCCTAAGGTGGCCTCTGCTAAATCCACGCGAATTTCCCGCTTGCCTTCATTGAATGAAAATGCCCGCTCTAAAACCGATAGGGCCTCTTTGGGTCGATCCTCGGCGTTCAAAGCCCGCGCATACGCGGCCAACACCAATAAATTATCCGGCTCAGTTTTTAAGGCTCGTTCCAAAGCCTCCACAGCGCTACTAGATCGATCTAAACTAAGATAGTTTAATCCAGTTTGATACTGCTGGAAAGTTTCGTTGGTGTAAAAAATATCCGAAAGGCTTTCGCGCTCCCGCACTACTTTTTCTCTTTCTTCTTTCGTGCGCGTAAAAGCTAAGGCCGCGGAAAGTTTATCGAGACCATCTTTACGCCGCCCCAGCATCACAGAGGCCCGGGCCCACTCAATATAAGAGGCCACGTAGGCTGGGTTCAAATCGATGGCCGACTGAAATTTTTCCAAAGCGTCTTGCCACTTTTTTCGGGCGGCCAATTCCACACCGCGGGAATAATTTTGGTACGCCAAAGAACTTTTGGGGCTAGCCTCCGCCGCCACGGCCGCCGCCATCAATAGCCAGCAGAATAATATTTTCACGCTAAAACTTCCTTCCACTCTTCTTCCACTTTGAAACAACCAAAACCACCACCCGTGTGCAGAAAGAGCACCCGTTGGCCAAAAAAGCCGGGCTGAGCTTTTTGTGTTTGGTAGAGGCCATACAAAGCCTTGCCCGTATAAACTGGATCTACCAAAATCCCTTCGAGGCGGGCAACTTTGGTCAAGAACTCTAACTCCTCCCGAGTGCTGAGCGCATATCCTCGCCCCAAAAAGCCCTCTAGGATTTCGATATCTTCCCGAAAAAAAGAAACGGGCAAACGCTGCTGTTGGATGGCGGCCCAAAGAGAATCTTTCACCAAACGAAAACTTTCTTTTCCGTTGTAACAAACATTCACACCCACAATCCGCGTTTGGCTGGATTTTTTCTCTTTATCTGCCAAAATTTTCCCCAAAACGAGGCCCGCCTGGGTGCCACCGCTGCCATGGGCAGTAATGATCGAATCAAAGGCTTCGTCTGTTTGGTTTTCTATTTCCTGGAACGCGGCCGCATAGCCAAAACAGCCCAGGCCGTTGGATCCCCCTTCGGGGATAAAATAGGATTTTCCGCCCTGTGATTGGATCTGCGAATCTATCAATATCCGCAACTCTCCCATGCCCTCATAATATTGCTCAGGACTCAAAAAAAAGATTTCCGCACCAAATAATTTATCCAACAGAAAATTGCTCTGAAATTTTTGTGGCTCTTCCCCGCGCAACAACAACACGCAACGCAAGCCCAGTTTCGCAGCCAAAGCGGCCGTGGCTCGGCAATGATTCGATTGCACTCCCCCACAGGTAATGAGGCAGGTAGCGCCTTTGGCCAATGCTTCTTGCACCAAAAATTCCAATTTTCGTATTTTATTGCCGCTGCACTCGAAACCGGTTTGGTCGTCCCGCTTGATCCACAGATCCAACCCCAACTCTTCCGATAGCCGATCTAACCGCTGTAGTGGTGTGGGTAGGCGCGCCCAACTACCTCGGGGTGGAAACGAAATAGTGCTCACAAACTCTCCCGTTTGACTTCAACTCCCCGCCACACTATCGTTAGAAAGAATGATCCACAAGAGTCACCTTTGTTTGTTCTTTTTTCTCCTTTTTTGCAGCTCTCTGGCCTTGGCCGAAAAACGCAACATTCTGATTCTTGATAGCAGCACTTCTGGCCGCTTAGTTCGCTTAAATGTGGGCGCCTTGGCGGGTTTGCGGTTGCGGGATCCCGTGCTCTTTAGCGAAGGGGATAAAAAAATCGCTGCGGGCCGAGTGATCCGTGTGGACGAAGGTTCTGCGATTGTGGCCGTGTTGGAAAAATATGGTCAGGAAATGCCCCTCTTAGACCGGGGCTACGACATCCTCTATGGCGAGCCCTTTGATGAAGCCGATCATTTGCCAGATTACGTGGCGGATCGTGAACAAGAAACCGACAACCCCGCCAATGAACGCTTTCTCGAGAAAGACTCCCAAGAGCTCTCTCCCGAATTAGACGACGACAATTACACGCCGGAAGTCACCCTGCGCCCAAAATTGCCGGAACCCCGCACCTATACCCCTCACAATATCACTGTGGGTGTAGAGTTTTTTCGCAACCATAATTTATCCACACCAGAAAACCCCGAGATTGATCCAACTAAAACCGCCTACACTTTCTACCAAGGCTATACAGTGCGCTACGCTTTCACTTTCATGACCCACTATTGGCTCAGGGTGCGCACTCCTGCACTCCTCAGTGCGGAAGCTTCTTTTGGCGTATACAACATTAACCATAAGTTTTCGACCGCTCAGGGAAGGGCCACAGAAATTCGCGTAATGCCGCTTGGATTCCATCTACGTTATCTCTTAGAAGTGAATAAACTTTTACGCCTCTATCCTTATGCGGGTTTCCAATACAATATGGTGAGCGCCACCAATGGTAGGGCGGGAAATTTAAGTGGACTCACAGGCAGCCGCCTATCTGGTGGCGCTGGCGCGCAATTAGTGATGAGCACTTCCGTAGATACACGCTTAGAAGGCGGCAGTAACGGAATAATGGCTGGCTTGGTGGTGAAATTTTGAAAAAATTTGCTTGGGCTGCTTTAATTTTATGCATCGTTTCCGGCTGCGGAGTGAAAAAACCTCCCATCGCCCCACAAAGAATCCCGGAACCACCACTACCCTTGCATTTGGATTGCTCTCCCAACGATGAGACCTGCGATCTCACGGATGAAAATTATAAACCACGTCGCTAATTTGCTGCTTCGCGCCCATCGCTCGCTTGTGCTACAGATAGTTCTTCCTTAAGACAACTGGAGCAGTGCATGAAAATTTTTGTCTGCCTAAAGCAGGTGCCCGATACGGAAACCAAAATCAAAATCGCCGCCGATGGAAAGTCTATTGATACGGCGGGTGTGAAATGGATTCTTTGCCCTTACGATGAATTTGCCGTGGAAGAAGCGATTCGCTTCAAGGAAAAAAATTCCGGCGCTTCCGTGATTGCTCTCACCGCTGGCCCTGATCGCGCCGTGGAGGCGCTGCGCACCGCCCTCGCCATGGGTTGCGACGAAGCCATTCATGTGGCCACTCCTGAATCTGCGGATTCTTTTCTCAACGCGAAAGCCCTCGCCCGCGCCATTGAAAAGAGTGGCCCCGCCCACCTTATTTTCACCGGAAAACAGGCGATCGACGACGACGCCGCCCAAGTGCACCAAGCCATGGCGGAATTTTTGAACTTGCCCGCAGTAACAGTGGTGTTACGCGCCCAGTACGGCGCCACCGTGCAAATCGAACGGGAAATCGAAGGCGGAACCATTGAAAAATATGATGTGCCCACTCCTTGCGTGATCGCTGCCCAAAAAGGCATGAATGAGCCCCGTTACGCTTCATTGCCCAACATCATGAAGGCTAAGAAAAAAGAAGTGAAAAAATTCAGCCTCGGCGATCTCGATCTTTCCGATTCCCAAGCAAAAATCACGTACAGCCAAATGAGTTTGCCGCCGGAGCGCAGCGCTTGCAAAATGATCCAGGGCGAACCGGCTGTGGCCGCCAAAGAATTGGTGCGGGTACTACATGAAGAAGCAAAAGTAATTTGAGGAGATGCCCATGAAAGTTTTGGTTTATTGCGAACATGCCAATGGAAAAGTAAAAAAAGGTTCCCTAGAATTACTAGCCAATGCTGCAGCCTGGGGCGTTGAAACCCACGCTCTGCTGATAGGCGCGCCAGGCAATCTGGAAGCGCTCACGGCAGAACTCAATCGTTTCGCGCCCCATACTATTCATCTAGCTGAACATGGAACACTCGCACATTACTCCCCGGAAGGTTTCGCCAAGGTGGCCGCAGATGCCGCAAAAACCGTGGGTGCCGGAGCTTTGTTGGCTTCCGTTTCCGCGCAAACGAAAGATTTCTTGCCCAGAGTTGCCGTAAAACTAGAAACAGGCATGGCCTCCGATTGCACGGAAGTTTCTTTGGCTGGAGATAAATTAGCGGCCAAACGCCCCATGTATTCTGGCAAAGTTCTAGCTACCGTGGCTTTTAACGGCGCGATCCAAGTGATCAGCGTGCGCCCTAATGCTTTGGGCATGAAAGCGGAAAAACCGGGAACCGCTGTCGTAAATAAAATGGCTGCAGATCCAGGAACGGTAAGAACCCAGGTGAAAGAAGTGGTAACTAAAGCAGGGGCTGGAGCCAAAGTTGATCTTACGGAAGCCAATCGCATCGTATCCGGTGGCCGCTCCTTAAAAAATGCGGAAAATTTCAAAATCCTAGAAGATCTAGCTGCGGTTATCGGCGCCACCGTGGGAGCTAGCCGTGCCGCTGTAGATGCCGGTTACCGGCCACACTCTGACCAAGTTGGTCAGACAGGGAAAACCGTGTCGCCTTCCCTTTACATGGCTTTCGGAATTAGCGGTGCCATCCAACACTTGGCCGGCATGCGTACCTCAAAAGTGATTGTGGCGGTAAATAGCGACGCTAACGCGCCCATTTTCCAAAAAGCGGACTATGGCGTGGTAGGTGATCTTTTCCAAATTGTTCCGGCTCTCACGGAAGAATTTAAAAAAGTTGTCCACTAAACCCTCTCCCCTGAACTAAAATCAGAGAATGGGGGAATCCATGTATATATCCATTAAACCTTTTTTGGTTGCCATCGCCCTGATCGGTGCCTTCACCTATTTTGCTTTGCGGGCGAAAATCCTTTTGGATTTGCTGAAAGCCGTGAACAAACCCGGGCCGAACCGCCTCACCCATATTCCCGCCCGCATCGGCGCAGTGATTTTAGATGTGCTCGGCCAACGCTCCGTGCGCCGCAAACTCGGGCCCGGCATTGCCCACACCCTTATTTTCTGGGGCTTTATCGTAATCACCATCGGCACTGTCGAAATGATGGTGGAAGGAATATTCCACGGCGTAAATTTAAGTTTGCTTGGCATCAACGTGTGGGCCGGCTACCAGTACCTGGCGGATTTCATGGCGTTCGGCGTGGTTTTAGGTGTGGCTTTTGGATTTTTTCGCCGCTTGGTGATCCGCCCCCATTACCTGCGCACTGGCCCCGATGCCTTGATGGTGCTCGCCATTACTGGTGGCTTGATGCTTTCGCTTTTTTTGATGAATGGCTTCCGGGTGGCGGGCGCCCCCGATCACTTCGCAAGTGTGTATCCCCTTTCTTCTTATGTGGGCCAAGTGCTGGGCTACGGCATGGATCCCGCGGTGGCTTTTGCTGGCCAGGAAGTTTTCTACTGGGCCCATTTGTTACTGGTGCTCGGTTTCCTCATGTACATTCCCAATTCTAAGCACCTGCACATTCTCGCAGCAGCACCCAATGTGTTTTTTAAACACCTCGGCACGCCGAAACCCATGGAAGTAACCAACCTTGAAGATGAAAATGCCACTTCGTTCGGCTTGGGAAAGGTTTCCGATCTTAGTTGGAAAAACACTTTGGATCTTTACGCTTGCACCGAATGCGGGCGCTGCGAAGAAGTGTGCCCCGCGGATCTCACGGGTAAACCCCTCTCCCCCGCCCGCCTCGTGCACGATTTCAAGGTGGAATTATTCCAGCAAAAAAATGCGGTGCTCGCCAAAAAGCCCGATGAGATCCCCCACGTGGTGCGTGAAGATAATGGCCTACAGGCGGAAGTTTTCTGGGCCTGCACTTCCTGCCGGGCCTGCGAAGAAGCTTGCCCTGTGAACATTGAACAAACAAATCTTATTTTTGAAACCAGAAAAAATCTCGTGCTCGTGGAATCCAAATTCCCCGCCGAGCTGCAAACTGTTTTCCGCAATATGGAAAACAACTATACGCCGTGGGCTTTTGGTCACGATACCCGCGCTGACTGGTGCCGGGATTTAGGCGTGAAACAAATGGCCGAGCATCCCACCGCTGAGGTGCTTTATTATGTGGGTTGCGCCGCCAGTTTCGACGACCGCGCCAAAAAAGTGGCCACCGCCATCGTGAACTTGCTGAAAAAAGCCAATGTGGATTTTGCGATCCTCGGCAAAGAAGAAAAGTGTAACGGGGATCCCGCCCGCCGCGCCGGCAATGAATATTTGGCGCAAATGCTGATCAAAGAAAACGTGGAAACCTTGAACCGCTATAAACCCCGCAAAATCCTCACGGGCTGCCCCCACTGTTTCAACACTTTGAAAAACGAATACCCCGCTTTCGGTGCACAGTATGATGTGGTTCACCACACCACTTTTCTCACAGATCTTTTGCGCTCCGGGAAATTGAAAGCCCATAAGAGCGATATGGGCCAAGTAACCTTCCACGATTCCTGCTACCTCGGCCGCTGGAACGATGTGTACGAAGATCCCCGCGAAATCCTCAAGGCCATCCCCGAACTGCAAGTGCAAGAAATGCCCCGGAACAAAAACAAGGGCCTATGCTGTGGTGCTGGTGGCGCCCGCATGTTCATGGAAGAAACCATCGGCAAACGCATCAACGTAGAACGCACGGAAGAAGCTCTGGCCACCGGTGCGAAAGTGATCGCGGCCGCTTGCCCCTTCTGCTCCACCATGCTCACTGATGGCGTGAAATCCAAAGACAAACAGGAAACTGTGGTGGTGAAAGATCTAGCGGAGATTTTGGATAGTGCAACCTAAGTTGCCTCCGTTATGAAAATCCTCCCTTACCTTATTGCTCCCATCTACTGGCTCCTCTCCCTCACGTGGCGCATTCGGGAAAAAGGCCCGCCAGAAGTTCTTTCTCTCTATGTAAATCGTAAGGGCCCCGCCAAGCCCTGCCTCTATGCCCACTGGCATGGCGATGAATTGGTGCTCATTGGCTACTATGCTTACCGGCGCTTGGCGGTGCTTTCGTCTCTTTCTAAAGACGGCTCCCTCATGGCCCGCACCTTGGAACTTTTGGGGTATAGAGTGTTCCGGGGTTCTTCTTCCAGGGGCGGAGCCAGAGGCCTCATTGGCTTAATCAAAGCGGTGAAAGAAGGGAGCCAGGCGGCCTTGGCGGTGGATGGTCCGAAAGGCCCCTTGCACGAAGCAAAACCAGGCATCGTGGAACTGGCTAAAAAAACTGGCCAAGCGATTGTACCCTTACGCACGCGGGCCAAAAGCGCTTGGTATATTCCCCGGGCCTGGAACCATTCTTATTTACCCAAGCCTTTTTCCCTAGTGGAAGTGGAGTATGGAAATCCCCTCCATGCCGGGAGTGATTCTTCTCTAGAAACCCTATGTGCTGAACTGAAAAAAAGCCTAGATTCTATCCCTGGCCAGCCCTTACGATCCGTATAAGTTCTATACAACTGCCCATTTTCTAAGGGGAAAATGGCACCCAAGGCATAAATTCATTAATAATTTCAATGGGTTAAAATGATACACCTCGGCACGGCCCCTGCATTGCCTGGAGATAGCAGGAGAATTAGATTATGCCAGCCAAACGCCCAAAAAAACGAACCCAAGCTAAAAAGGCTCCGGCCAAAAAACTCCTTATCCACGCCTTTTATTTAGCCCAACCCTTTGTGCAATTCTTCGCTATCATCAGCGTATTTTTTGTTTTCACGCATTGCTCACCCTTAGCGTCCTCTACAGATAAAAAGGGATCCTCCCTTGCCACCACAACCATCACAGAAAAAAGCAGCGAAGTGGTTGCCGCCCTAACCCAAGAAGATGCGATTCAGAAGAGCTTGCAAGACATCAGCCTTTCGGACATCGAAATTTTAAGCAAAAACGAATTTCAGAATCTTGCTCCTTTGTCTCTGAAGGAAAAATTCACTAAAAACCAAATCGACAAAGCTTTTGAGCGCCGGCAAAATCACTTAGCCAACAATAGAATCCCGAAAACTTTTTACTTCCCCTTAAATGATAAACAGGCTGCGGAATTAGTGGAACAAGGCTCTATCCGCTTAGATTTAGGGGAGCAGCTACACAATAAAATCAACGATAAAGCCCGCGATGCTTTCTATGCGAATTTGCAAGACGCTGAAGACCTCGGCGCCACGGTGTATTTGGTATGGCCTAACAACACCGTGCACCAAGAAATTCCGGCTATTCCCGTACGAGTAGCGTTGGGTATGCCCTATGATAATGCTGCCTATATGGAACTTTCCCTGCAGGAGAATCCTGCGGATTCCGTAAGCAACGCTATGCTTCTAAAAGCCGCCTTAGCTGATGCGGGGCAGTTGGCTGTAGTACTGGAATAAAGCAGCGTTCCCAAGTATTCTTCCCTCAAATTCTGTTAAGAGGGAATGTTATGCCACAAAATCCATACCGCGAACCATTCACGCTAGACACCACCCTACAAGTGACCGTGGAAAAAGAAGTGGCCGAGCTACTCAAGGCCATGAGCGATCACATGAAAATTCCCGAAAGCGAACTGGTGAACACAGCCATGCGTCGCTACATCGCTACCCATAGCGATTACATTCCCAAAGCGAAAAAGAAGCGCGTTTAAGGAGCCATCATGAGCATCAAATCCGACAAATGGATCTCGCGCATGTGCCGCGAATACAAAATGATTGAGCCCTTCGAGGAAAAACAAGTTCGTAAAGGGATGATATCCTACGGCGTTTCTAGCTACGGCTACGATATCCGCGTGGCCGACGAATTTAAAATCTTCACGAACGTGAACAACACCCTCGTGGATCCGAAGAATTTCGACAACCGCAATTTCGTAACCATCACCGGTGATCACTGCATCATCCCTCCCAATAGCTTCGCCCTAGCTAAAACCGTGGAGTACTTCCGCATACCCCGTAATGTGCTGGCGGTTTGTGTGGGCAAAAGCACCTATGCCCGTTGCGGCTTGATCGTGAACGTCACCCCCCTCGAGCCCGAGTGGGAAGGGATTCTTACCCTCGAGATTTCCAACACCACGCAATTGCCCGCCAAGGTTTACTCCAACGAAGGCATCGCCCAATTGTTGTTTTTAGAAAGCGACGAATCCTGCCAAACGTCTTACAAAGACAAAAGCGGCAAATACATGCATCAGCCCGGGCTCACGCTGCCTAAGTTGTAATTTCCATGTTGACCGAACGACGGCAAGTATTCGGCCAAAGTCACTGGCGAGATTTTGCGGACGTTTCCAAAGCCGAACTAGAAGCTTTGGCCCAAGAGTACAATCTTCCCCTCGAGCTCATGCAGGACTGCCTGGATCCCGAGCACCTTCCAAAACTCCAGCGCACCGGCAACATGACCTTCCTCATGCTCCGAGCCTACGACGAAAAAGCCCCCGCTGGCGCTTCCGACGTGCAAGCCTGCACCCGCAAACTTGCCATCTTCTGGGGAGAAAATTTTCTTCTCACCGTACACCGAGCTCCCCTGGTTTGGGTGGATGAGGTATGGGATCGTTGGGAAAAAAGTTCGAAACGCACTCCCTCGCAAATAGTTTCCCTCGTGCACGACCTCGTGGAAGAGTGCCTCTACACTTATGAGGCCCCCATCGATAACGCCGCCCTCACCATGGATAAATTGGAAGACGCCATCTTCCACGACAGCGCCGCCTCAGCTACCTCAAGCCATATCTTGGAAACTTCTTATTTGGCGAAAAAACGGGCAACGCTTTTTAAACGCATGCTCCGCCTCACCCGGGATCTTCTGCCTTCTGTTTCCCGCCTGGGAGATCCAGGATCCAACGTAATCCAAAGCCTGAAAGAAGAGGCGGACCGCCTCTATTTTTATTCTGATGATTTGGTGGAAACTGCCAACGATCTTGTGCAGCTTTCGATTTCCCTCACCACGAACCGCACCAATGAAGTGGTGCGTATCCTCACATTGGTGAGTATTTTTTTGCTGCCCTTGAATCTCGTAGTGGGAATTTACGGTATGAATTTCGAGTTTATGCCGGAGCTGCACTGGCGGTTTGGTTATCCGTTGGTGATTTTGTTGATGATTGGGATTGAGGTGGGGATTTATTTGCTGCTGAAGAAGAGGGGCTGGATTAAGGGTTGAGCGCGCGGTCGTGAAGACAATTTTTGTTTACGCACCGCGAACTCGCGGCGAGTTCGCGGTGCGTTATTCAGTAAAAACAATAAGTTAAATTTTTTCTGCTTTGTTTACGCACTGATTCCTCGCGCCGAGGAATCAGTGCATTACAAGCCCACACTTAAATATAATTCCCGTTTTACTCCCCATCTCCCTCACCCTATACTTCTTCCTACATCGGAGGGAATTATGAAATTTCTATTAGCGCTCAGCCTCTTGCCCATCACCGCCATGGCCTGGGAAAGCCCCAGTGAGATTGTAGATATTTACTCTTACCAATGCGAAGCCACCTTCTTGGAAGGTGAAGGCGTGCAGCCCAATAACATCACCTGCCTCGCCAACCAACACTTAGGAAAAATCACCGCCCGCTACACCCACTATCTTTACTCCGGTGATTCTGGAGACAACTTCCACAATAAGGGCGCCGACGAATGGTATCTCAATATCTGCGGCGCCAATGTGCAGCGGGTGAAGTGCTCGGATAATGAGCCAGAACATAAATTTTCCTTATCGCGCCATAAAGAAGATATTTTTCAAGTAGCCGTTTCTCTTACTGCCTCGCGGATCTCTGGAGCCCATGTATATGGCTACGCCGCTCGCACCGAAAATGGCTCTTGCCCTAAAGGCCTCAAGCAAGTTTGGACCTACCGCGCCACTCCCGCTTCCATCCAATGGCCCCTACCCTCTAGTTTTGTGAACTGGCAAGGCAACTTAAATAATTTTGAAGTGCGTTCTCAGCCTGGAGAGCTGCCTTCTTTTGATGTGTACCGGCAAGCAAACACCTTTCCCTGCAATGGCTGGGGAAATTGCAGCATGGCTACGTTTGGGGAAAAACAGTTAGTACAAAGTGTGAACTACGTGCGCGATCCAAGAATCAGTGTTTGCGTACTGGAATAAGCAGATTCATCCCAATAAAAAAAGAGAGCCCAATCGGGCTCTCTTTTTTTTAGACCTTAAGACCTCTAACTACTTACCGTAAACAACCTGTACCTTGCTCACAGCAAAGCCCCAGCGATTGTCGCTGGAATCAGAGCTGAAGCGCAAGGTTAGCTTGTTGCCTTCCGCATAGGAAGAGGCATAGTTTTCAGACTTGCCGCTCACGGAATCAATCTCGGTGCCTTTTGCATCGAAGATTTTTACCATATCGTAGTTATCTTCCAAGTCTACCTTGGAAAACACTACGCGCATGTACTTGGCGCCAGCAGGTGCGTCGATCGTCCACTCTTGCTTCTGGCTAGCAGAATAAGGGTGGGGAGATTCGATCGGGCTAGAGATCGACAAATCTCTCCAGTCGCTCTCCGTAGGCTCAGGAGAAGGAGGATAGATTCCTTTGATCGCGTTATTCACATTCAAGCGGCCACTGCTAGCTACTCTACGAGAGAGAGAAGGAATGTAGTCGCGGGAACGCAAGAGACGATCCTTCACTTCGCTAGCAGTTAGGCTCGTATTGGAAGCCCACAATAAGGCGGCAGCGCCAACCACGTGAGGGCAAGCCATCGAGGTTCCGCTGAAAGAGCTGTAACCGTTGTTCGGAGTGGTGCTGTAGATCTTGTGACCAGGAGCCCCGATGTGCACAGCACGCTTTCCATAGGTGGAGAAGGTAGCCATTTCATCGCGGTTGGTGGTAGCAGCTACAGCGATCACGTTCTCCAACTGGTAACCAGCAGGATAGTGAGGAGTTCTGTCGGAATCCTGGCCGTCGTTACCAGCGGCCGCAACAAAGAGAAGGCCTTTGTCTTTGGCTGCTTTGATAGCGTCGAACATGGATTGGTTGAAACCACCGCCGCCCCAAGAATTGTTCATCACTTTGGCGTTCATCTTTGTGGCGTATTGGATGGATTTTACGGCGTCAGCCAAAGAACCACTTCCAGAAGCCGAGAGGAACTTGATGGGGAGGATGGAGGTCTGCCAGTTTACACCAGCTACACCTACACCATCGTTACCTTTAGCGCCGATAGTGCCGGAAACGTGGGTACCGTGCTCGTTATCATCCATAGGATTGTTGGTGGATTTGCCGGAAGCAAAGTTCCAGCCGCGGAAATCGTCAACGAAACCGTTACCGTCATCGTCCACGCCATTGGCCTCTTTACCACCGCCGAATTCAGCGCTGTTGATGAAGATGTTGTCCTTCAACTCAGGATGGTTATAGTCCACACCAGTGTCGATTACAGCCACCAAGATATTGCGGCTACCGGTAGTGGTTGCCCAAGCTTTCGTGGCATTGATATCAGCACCGGGCACGCCGTCCACGTTGCTGGAATCTTTTTGGCCAGTGTTTTTTAAGCCCCAGAGCTTGCTAAAATCCGCATCGTTAGGAATCACTTCGCTGTTGGCGTCTTTTGAACCCAAAGCCCGCACCACATAGTTAGGTTCAGCGTATTCGATCGCAGGATTCTGCGTGGCCGCCTCTAAGAAAGCTGCGGTTTGGTTGTCACCCTGAAGTTTTACCAAGTAATAGCTGTTGTTGGTTTCGAAAGCCTCTACAGAAGCAATACGAAATTGAGAAGCATCGAAAAGCTGTTCTACGGACTGAGCTTGCAAAGCGGACATACCGGAATCGGATAGCTTCACTATCAACTCTCCAGGCAAACGCTCGTGTTGCGACAATAAAGCGGAGTATTTTGCGATATCGGAATGAGCTGGTTGATTTAGTCCCATCAATAAACCGGCACTAGCGGAGCCGATTACGGCTAAAGACCATGCGAATACTGGTGCCTTTACGGTCCAGCCACGCCATTTTCTTGCTGCGATCATTAGTATCCCCTCCATGTTAAATATACGTTTCCATTTCCATGGAAACCTCATTCACAGCCGGCAGTCACTTTGGCAACCTAGTCTCTACAACAGCAGTAAACGCTTTCATAAAAATGCTAACACCCGAACAACGGACGTCAAAAAAAATCTTGAAAATTTTTATAAGGCAGAGAATGTAAGAAGATGAAAAGTTTATAGGCGCGGAGCGGCAATTGAGTCTATTTCTTAGGAAATTACACCAGCTTTCCCAAGAATTCACGGGCGAGTCGGAGTAGTATGCGAAGCATGTCCAAACTGAAGTTGCGCTATCGCGACCAAATCCTCCAAGCTCTTTCCCAATCCCAAGGCCCCATTAGTCTTAAGGCTTTGCTCCGTAATTTATTTCCTAAAGATGAAATCCCTCGCATGGAACGCACCATCGCCAAAGAGCTGCGCTTTCTTATCAAATTAAAAGAAGTGGAACGGGGCCAAGGCAGCTTATATAGAATCCGACCGCCCAAAACCAACCGCGCGAAACTAAAACGAGAGCGAGAGTTTGATTTTGAAGAGCGAGAAAATCGCCAGCAGCAAAAAGAAATTCGGGAATTCAAACGTAATCTAGATGAGCCTAAAACACGGCCACAGCCAAATAAACCGGGCCGCAGCCCCATTCGTGGAAAAGTAAGTAAAAATAGCCGGGGTTTTGCTTTCGTAGCCCCCATCAATCCACCGCCCTTCTTAAAAGAGGATGTTTTCCTTAATCCAGAAGAAGCAGAGGAACTACTCACTGGTGATATCGTGGAAATCACTCTAGATAGAGTGCGCTCGGAAAAAGGCTATAGCGGTCATCTTTTGCGGATCATCGAAAGAGGCATCCAAAAAACCGTGGCCCGCTATTGCAAGGGCAGCCCCTACTCCCCCGCCATGGCGGAGGTAGATACCAAGGATGTACAACTCCAAATTATTTTAGAAAAAGATCCCACCTTTAAAGATCTGTTAGATGGATCCGCTGTGCTCGTGGAAATCACCCAAGGCCCGAGCGGTGGTGAAAGTGCTCAGGGCCGCATCCTTTCCGTGCTGGCCGATTCCCTCAACAGCACCACCGACGATCCTTATATAATAGTGAAACACAAACTGGCGGAAACTTTTCCTGATGCCGTGTTAACGGAAGCGAATGCGGTTCCGTCCACCATTCAAAAACAAGATTTAAAAGATCGAGAAGATTTGCGGCAGCTGGCCTTTGTAACGATCGACGGGGCCGACGCCCGGGATTTCGACGATGCGGTTTGCGCCCATAAACTTGCGAACGGCACCACTCGCCTCTGGGTAGCCGTGGCGGACGTTGCCCACTACGTGCGCACTGGCACGGCTCTCGATAAAGAAGCCTACGACCGCGGCACTTCCGTGTACTTCCCCCACCGTGTATTGCCGATGTTGCCGGAAAGATTATCCAATGGAATTTGCTCCCTCAATCCCCGGGAAGATCGTTTGGCCATGGTGTGCGAAATGGACTTTGATCCATCGGGGCGCAAGATCCGCCACAAAGTGATGGAAGCGGTTTTCCAAAGCCAACACCGTTGCGTGTACGAAACCCTGCAACAATTCTACGATCGCCCGAACGATGCGGGCCATGAATACAATCCCCAAGTGCGGGAAAGCCTCGTGGCCTTATTTGATCTCTACAAAAAATTGCACCAAAACCGGATCCGCCGTGGTGCCATTGATCTCAACTTGCCCGAAGCCAAAGTGAAGGTGAACCGGGAATCCGGCGAAGTGGAAGCAATCGTGCGCACGGAGCGGCTCGATACTCACCGCTTGATCGAAGAGTTCATGATCTCCGCCAACGAAGCGGTAACGGAAATCATGGAACAAAATAAGCATGCCTTTTTATTCCGCGTGCACGAAACCCCGGAGCCCGAAGCCGCCCAACGTTTCATGACCGTGGCCAAATCCCTCCATGTGCGCGTGAATGAAAAATGGGTGGATGAAATCACTCCACAGACCTACCAAAAAATCCTGCGCGCCATTGAAGAATCTCCTGCGGCACGGGTGCTAAATTTCTTACTCCTACGCAGCATGAAACAAGCCTACTATTCCGCCGAAAACCTAAAACACTTTGGCTTAGCTTCTCAAGCCTACACTCACTTCACTAGCCCCATCCGCCGCTATCCGGATTTGATCGTGCATCGCTTGCTAAAAGCCTTTATCCACAAAAGCAAAAAAGAAGCGGCCGCCGCCAAAGGCA
Organism: uncultured Bdellovibrionales bacterium; assembly: GCA_964416595.1. Taxonomy (GTDB): domain Bacteria; phylum Bdellovibrionota; class UBA1018; order CAIPTA01; family CAIPTA01; genus JAKFYM01. The sequence goes on from CAYQES010000005.1 coordinate 131,132, forward strand.
CCAGCGCCGCTTCTCTCGAAGAAGCTGCGCAACATTGCTCCACCCGGGAACGTACCGCTACGGATGCGGAACGGGAACTCATTCGCATCAAACAAGTGCGCTATGCGGAACGGCACCTGGGCGAAGAGCATACGGGCATCGTAGTGGGAATTAACGCCAAGGGCGCCTATGTGGAATTGATCGAAGCCTTTGTGGAAGGCTTTGTGCCCATGGAGCGTTTCGGCGCAGATTTTTCTTTCAATGAAAAGCTCTATCACCTCCGGGGCAAACGCACGGGCAAGGTGATCCAAATCGGGGATAAAATTGATGTGCAAATCGTGCGCACCACTCCGCACCTCCTGCAAATCGAACTCGAACCGCTCATGAATAAAGCCAAACGCAGTGGTCGGGGCGAAAAAAACCGCCCTGAAAAGCCCACGGAAAAACCTGTGGAGAAGCCCGAAAAAGAGAAGAAAAAAACGCCCGTGGATCGGGACTTTTGGATCCTGGAGGATTTTGAATGAGCTTGCTGGGCGCTCCCCGCCAGGTGAGCCGCACGTTTAAAAATATTGGTCGCATCAAGCAGATCTCCAGCGTGTTCGCTAAACACGGCTTCCAAGAATTAATGGCCAAACTCGGCCTCGGCCGTTTCGTTCCTAAGCAATACCAATTTTCCAGCGATGAAAACCCCCTCACCGCTCCCGAAAGATTACGCCAGGCCTTAGAAGAACTCGGGCCCACCTTCATCAAGCTCGGGCAAGTGCTCTCGAGCCGCTCCGATTTATTGCCGGAACCCTTCGTGCGAGAACTTTCGAAATTGCAAGATAGCGTTACGCCGCTCCCCTTCTCCGTGATCAAAGAATCCGTGGAAAAAGAATTGAACGCCTCCCTAGAAGATCTTTTCTTTTCCTTTTCCGAAGAGCCTTTAGCTTCTGCTTCCATCGGGCAAGTGCATGAAGCGATCCTGAACGATGGCAAAAAAGTGGTAGTGAAAGTGCAGCGGCCCGGCATCGATACCCTGATTAAAACCGATGTATCTGTGCTCACGGGCCTCGCCATGGCTCTCGAAAAATACGCGCCCGAAACCAAAGTGCTCGCGCCGGTGACTTGCGTGGAAGAGTTTTTCCAGGCCATGAGCTTGGAGTTAGATTTTATACTCGAGGCCAACAATATTTTAAAATCCCGGGAAAACTTAAAATCCATGCCGGATATTTATATTCCCCAGGTGTATTTGCGTTTATGCACCCATAAAATTCTAGTGATCGAGCACCTCGAAGGCCTGAAGCTAGACAATACGGTAGCACTGAACGAGCGGGGCTACGATCGCACGGCCTTGGCCGAAACCACCGCCCGTGCTTTTTTGAAAACCGTTTTAGAAGACGGCTTTTTCCATGGCGATCTCCATATGGGAAATCTCTTTGCGCTGGCGCCTTCTTCGTCGGGTGCTGGCAATGCCCGGGTGGGCATGATTGATTTTGGCATCATGGGCTACCTCACGCCTAGATCTCGGGAAAGCTTGCTGCGCATTTTCTTGGCCCTTTCGGAAGAAGATTTTGAAACTCTCTGTTTAGAATTTGCGGAACTTGGATCCAGCCGGGGCAAAACCGATTTCGATGCCTTTCAACGCAATATCCAAACCGCCGTGGCGCCTTTTTTGGGATTGCCCTTGGGTTCTCTCAATGTGGGGAAAATTTTGCTTGATGCTACTACCGTGGCCGCCCGCCACCAGATCCGCATTCCCCGGGAATGGATGCTGATTTTTAAAGCGATCTACACCTTGGAAGGCACCTGCCGGCAGTTGAATCCCGCGTTCAATCCCATGCCTTTGCTGGAAAGCCACCTCACGCCTTTGTTGAAACCTGACTACAATTGGAACCAGATTTCTAAAGAACTTCTGTTTGGCTCCCGGGATATTCAGTACGTGGCCCATATGCTGCCCCGGCAACTGCACTGGTTTTTTAAACGCCTGGCCGCCAATGGCTACGCCCTGGAAATGAAGGATGCCGGTGCCGAGCAGAAGTTAGCGCAACAGGAGCGGCATTCTTTGCGCATGAGTGGGGCAGTGGTTTGCGGATTTTTATTGCTCGGGAGTTTGCTAAGTTTTCACTTGGCGTTTCTGCAGGGAGAGTTTTTGCTGAAGGCGCTGGGGACTGGCTTGCTTGTGGGAGCGGCGTGGTTTTTGAAAAGGGCTTGGTAAAAACTAACGTATCTTCAACATCGGGAAAATAACTACAGTTAGGAACTCTGGCCTAGCCAAGCTATCGGATCTATCGCCATCGAACAACAGTTCCCAATAATGAATCCCCTTGGCAGAGCTTATATAGTCCCAAAACTTTCGGGGATTTCCTCCCGTAGCATCCCAAACAGCGTTTGAAACATATTCCATTTGTAGAAAGTGGCCAAAAACCCCATGTGTATTTGATACAAATGGTTTATCAAAAAATGGCCCTTGCTTCACCACAGGCCGAAAATCTTTGCGTTCTTTGACAATCTTTCTTGTCTCCGAATTGGAGTTCCATCTATTGCCGTAGTTAACAATCGAGGCAAAACGATCATTCTTTTGCGCCCGAAAACGTTTCACGAGCACTTTCAATACAGCTTCTCGTACTAACTCGCCCCGGGCCAATGCTTCAAGCTCCCTTATACTCCCATTTTTCATCATCTCCACAGCCGCATCT
>CAYQES010000006.1:0-5740 GCA_964416595.1 uncultured Bdellovibrionales bacterium
GATTCGAACTCCCGACCAACTGGTTCGAAGCCAGCTACTCTATCCAACTGAGCTACGGGTGCATGAAGCCTAACGAGAGCTTTGTTGTAACGGAGGGTGGGCGGGTTTGTCAAAATCGACGAAAAAAAGGGCCCTTGCGGGCCCTTTCCAGCGCGAGAGGTTGGGGTTCTAGCGCGAGAACTCTAATACAATGCGATCAATGTAGAAATTTCCGCCTAACTTTATGTTCCAGTTGTGGGATTGGTTATTCACTCTGTCGCCACCTGTATAAAAAACATGGTCCCGAACATTCGTACCAATGTTTTCCTTGGTTTCACAAGAGCTGGTGCAGAGGATAATATCGCCACGGCCAGATTTAGTGGAAGCGCGGATCGTTACTTTATTGAGGCGGAGGCCGTTGTAGCGATCCAAGTTCACATAATCATCCAGGTATAAAGTGGGGTTATTATCGATCCTGCGATCAATGCGAATTACTTCTTCTAGGGAACGGCCAGGCCCACGTCCGGGTCCGCGATCCCGCTCTAAACGAACGCCCACGCCTTCTACATAGAAGTTACCTTGGAGTTCCAATTGGAGTTGTTGGATCTCTTCACCGATCTCATCGCCATTGCGGGGAAGTTGGAAAACATATTGTTGTACGCGTCTGCCAACTTGTTGTCGATCTACCACGCGTCCATTCACTTCTAGGGCTGCGGTGCCGTGCCCTGCTGCGGTGCTAGCTCGTAAAATCACTTGGGTGATTTCACGTCCGCGGTATCGAGGGCCGACCAAATTTAAAATTTGCCGAAGGGGTAGCGTGGTGCGTCCTTGGTAGTTTCGATTCAGGCGCTCATATACCAATTCAGAAGTGTGATAGCTGTCGTCATTAAAATCAAAGTCGAAACCAAGTTCAGCTTTGGCTTGGGGGATCACAGCGCTGAAAAGGGTGACTGCTAGTAGGGTTAGGGTTATTCGTTTCATTTTGCCTCCTAAGGGGGTTTAGGTTCGGGGTCTTTCAAACCGAAAAGCAACTCCTGTGCCATCGAGCAAAACAAAAAATCTTTATGATTTCCATTTTTCATATTAAAATGGTCGGGAATTAAAAGGGGACCGGCGCGTTTTGACTCCAGAAAAATCACTGCTTTAACAGTAGCCAGGATACAATAGGAAAGGCCGATCATGGAGGATCGAGATGCGTCATTTAAGTTGGGCCTTAGCAATAGGCCTTTGCTTTTGGGCCTGTAGTGCCCCTAGGAAATTATCGCAGGTAGGTTTACGGGAGCCGGCATCGGTGAAAGTGCCGCTCTCTACCATTGAGCTTCGGGAAAAAATCATCACCTTGAAAGAAGTGCCTGCAAATTGCCCAGCGGAGATTCGGCAAAATTTTTCTGCTCTGGCTAAAGAGCGGGCTCAATTTCCTCCTTGTCCAGATCATTTAGAGGCGGCCATAGAAACTGCATGGCCGCTGTTAAAGGTAGAAGAACGCTCTACTCTAGAAGAGGTTGTAGCTAGCCAATGCCGCTCGATGGGGTTCACGGAATTTGGCAGCTCTTTAGAAAACATGTTTGCCACATTCGATGGAGCTGGACCAAACGGGCGCCGGAGCAAACGTGGAGCGCCAATCACGGAACAGGAATTACAAACCTTGCAGCAGTTGAAGAGTGGGCTACAGGTTTTAGTTACCTATCACCTACCATTAGACCGCTGGATTCGTCGCAACGGAGAATATTTACTACCCAATGAGGAACTCAACCAATTGCACCGTTTAATTGTGGAGAATAGTTGCCGCATGATGAACCAAGAAGTGGACGGGGCTTATCGTACCATTCGTAGCATGGAAGAACTCTCCAAGATCTTGCCAGAAGACACGCAGCGAGAGATTATAGTGAAGTTCCTTAACGGAGTGCATAAGATGATCGACACTAAAGTGAAGGATTTCTTTTACCCATGAATTCTCCGCACCACGCATTGGTGTTGACTGGGGGTGGGGCCCGTGGAGCGTACCAGGCGGGGGTACTCAAATACATTGGGGAAAATATCCCCGGAGCGCACTTTGAAACTCTAGTGGGTTCTTCTTCTGGAGCCATAAATACCTTAGGTTTAGCTTCGGCCGGCGGCCGCTTGGATAAAGGCGGTGAGGAAATCGCGAGGCTTTGGAGTCAATTGGAAATGAATGAGGTATTTCGCACTGATTTCCTGGCCCTTTCCAAAAAAGGCTCCCAGTGGGCGTATAGCCTTTTCCTCGGGGGCATTTTGGGTAAACCCGGCGCGCATTCGCTAGTGGACACCGCCCCGTTACGGCGCTTGCTAGAAAAGCTCTTCAAGCCCCAGGCAATCCAGGCAGCTTTAGACAGTGGAGATTTATTGAACGTAGCTGTTAGTGCCACGGAAGTGTATACGGGCAGCTTAGTTACCTTCATTCAATCTTTACACAATAAATCCTGGCATAGGGCGCGGCGGCGCACCGTGCAAACAAAAATCAATGTGGATCACGTGATGGCCTCCGCCGCCATTCCATTGTTATTTCCCAGCATAACTTTAGATAATCGCTGCTATGTGGACGGCTGTATCCGCTCCACTTCGCCCCTAGGGCCCGCCACTCGTTTAGGCGCCAATAAAATTCTCGCGATCGGTGTGCGCCGTTATTATATGAGCGAAGTGGGAAATCTTTTTGCTCCTCCACCCAAGCCGGAACCTAAACCCACTCCGGCCCAACTTGGCGCGCTTGTGTTAAACTCCATGTTTGCCGAAGCTTTGGATAGCGATGTAGAACATTTAGAGCGTTTGAATTCGATCTTGCCGGAAAATTCTCCCCAAGGGATGCGCAAGGTTGATGTGCTCGTGATTCGGCCTTCGGAAGATCTGGGCGAGCTTGCCACAGAATACCAGCAGCATGCTCCAAAGATGGTGCGCTTCCTGCTCAGGGGGTTAGGTAGCGAATCCAGTAAATCCAGCGACATCATGAGTTACTTATTATTTGTGCCATCTTATTTGCAGGCATTGGTGGATCTTGGTTATCGTGACGCTCGCGCGGAAGATTCTAGGTTAAGGCAGTTCTTGGCCCGTTAAGGATTGGCTATGGAAATTTATCTTGTTCGCCACGGCATTGCGGAAGAGCCCTTAGAAGCTGCCCAGAGTGGCCGTAGTGACCCGCAAAGAATGCTTACGAAAGAGGGCTTTCAGAGAACCACAAAGATTGCCGAGGCCTTTAGCCGCAAAGTGAAAACCGTGGATCTGATTCTCCATAGCCCGTATGTGCGAGCCGTGCAAACGGCAGAGATTTTCGCTGGAGCCTTTCCTTCGGCAAAAATTTCTTCCACGCCAGGGCTAACGCCCATGGATGAGGCGCAAGAAGTCGTACCAAAAATAGAAGAAAGCCGAGTGAGTCGTTTGATGCTCGTGGGCCACGAACCCCATATGAGCTCTTTGTTGAGTTATCTATTAACGGGTGGTGAGCAAGTTTCTGTTGGTTTTAAACGGGCAGGAATCGCTGGGGTAGAATGGGGTGGAGTAGGCAGTTGCCGTCTCCTTTTTCTCCTGCCCCCGAAAATGCTTTTAACTTAAAGCTAACGAACAACAACCCAATCCAGCGAAGAGTGTTCCACCTCTTCCCCATTTAAAAGCTTTTCGATCATCTCTAGGTTATCGACTGTTTCAAAATGCTTTTGGCTGTTTTCCATATTGGTGGTGTGGCTGAAAATATTTTTTGCAAACTGCAGCCTAGGTTTTATTTTTTTGTTTAATCCATCCAAATGCTGGGCATTCACCGCCTGGAACATGGCTGTTAGGGCTTTTTGATGGTCAATGAGTTGGGGAGATTCAAAGGCTAAGTCAAATTGCTCATCGGCTTGTTGGTAGTTGCCCATTTCAGAAAGCAAGCGGGCGTACATATAGCGGTACACCACTTCTTCCACATTATTTTCAGCCGCAGTTTGGATAGCCTGCTCAATGAATTGGAGGGCTTCGTTTAATTGTCCACGATTATAGGCCACGCGGGCTTGTACATAAGGCGATAATGATTTTACCCAATGCCCCCTTTGTTTGTCGAAGGCATGTTCTCGTTTATTGCCAAGATAGGAGATTTTATTTTTCTTAAAATCCATTTTAAACCCTAGGTACGTGCCGTGGGGCGCGGGTAGAAAATCTCCGGAAGTCATCCAAAATTCACTGCGGTTGGGAACGGCAATGGTGGTGAGAATGCTATAGGCCTTAGTGGGTGTGCGGCCAAAGGCTTGGAGGCCTTTATCAAAGCCACCATCATGGCCAGACATCTTCTCCATCATAGTATTAAGAGTCACGTAGTCTTGGTTTTTGGCTTTTTCCAGCATGCGGGAGATGTCTTTATTTAGGACACTTAATCGCGTGAATGTTTCGATTTGTTTGTTGTTGTTGGGGAAATATAGATCTTCTTTCATATCAGGATGAAAAAAATGATTGGATTGCGCAACGGGAGTTACTTTATTTTTTGCAGATCTTTCCACCACACGCACTGATTCTGCGGAAACTTCGATCGAAACCACTTCATTGGTTTTTGAATCAGTTACGAGAAATGTCCAAGAAGCGAAGTGTTGCGTGTCCTGAGCGATTTTTATGGCTTCTTTTATGGAAGAGGCTTTTCGCAAAATATTTTGTAAAAGGAAGGGCGCGATTTCCGCTTTATCGACGCTAATATTGTATTTTGCCGAATACATTTGGTGCGTGGAAACAGAAATCCCTTTTTCATTAAATCCGCTAATACCACCCGGATAAATTAAACCCGCGGAACCGGCAGCGGCGTATTTAAGATGTCCTCTTTCTTCGATATAAAAGAAAACTGGGGTTTTGTTCCAGGAGCTAACAAGATCCGCGTCTAAATTTCGCGCATGATATAATTCGCCCGTTGGTGTTAGCTGCACATTTTCTGAAGTTTGACCAGGAACCACGAGCCCTGTGCAACCCATGCGATTATGGAAAACTCCGCGGATAAGGGATTTCACGGAACCGAACACTCCACCAAAAATAGTGCCTAACCCTCCGCCGAGGATAATGGTTACTGGGCAAGTGGTTAGAAGATCCCCAGCTGTGTGAAAAGTTCCTTGGTAGTTAAAACCATCCAGGATGTTTACCACCTCGATGCCAACGGCGGCAAATTGCACTTTTTTCTCTGACCACTTGGGTTTCCTTCTCGGTGGGCTTTGCCCGTTTTCATTGCCGTATTGATCTTGGTTTCCGTAGTAGAGACCGTCTTTGTAGCCTTTGTAAAAACTGCTCACGCCTTTTTGGAATTCTTTACTGGTAGAATGGAGCACGGTTTTAGACAAACACTCTAGGATGGAGTGCACGGCTTGGCGGGTGGCGAAGGGCATTTGATCCACAGTGTAGTTCGTGTAGTCGATGGTTTCCGCGATCACGCCGTTTTCAGATTCCAGGGGCATCAAGCGCCCATGGGCGTAATTGATTTCTTCCGAAGATCCTTTTAGTTTGGCCACATAAAAAACTTTCTTATTTTGTGATTGGCATTTAAAAAGTTCGCCGATCACGCGGTCGTGATCTTTTAGGCGTGGATCCATTTGACTCACTTTTGCGATCCGGATGGGCTTTTCTAGATCACAATTGTAAGGAGTAGGTTCCAGGGCGAAAGCTTGCAGTGGCAAGAAAGAGATAAAAAGAAATAAAATAGTTTTCATATAGCCCCTTGGGTTCGTAGAGTCGTTCCGCGCTTTCTACGAATCGGTCGCTGGGGCCTTATTATTGATAGAGAATATTGCCTGCTGACAAAAAA
>CAYQES010000006.1:5840-126669 GCA_964416595.1 uncultured Bdellovibrionales bacterium
GAACCGAAACTGCGAACCGGGCACCGTGAACTGTGAACCGACAAACCGATAAACTAACTACATCCCATGGAGTTACCGCAATTCAAACAACGGTAGCAGGCACCATTTCTTACGGTCGTATGGCCACAGGTGGTGCAAGCCGGAGCGTCGCCCATAAGATTGCTGTAGAGCTGGTTTGCGCCGTCGGGAGATTCTTCTTTCACAAAGCGTTCAATCCGAGGGGCATCCACGCCGGGTAGAGTAGGTTGGGGGCTCCGCTCTTGGCGAACGGGTTTTACATGCACAAAATCTGTGCGTCCCAAATATTCCATACCCAGCACTCGGAACACAAAATCCACCACGGAAGTAGCGCTCTTGATATTTTCGTGGTCCACCATGCCGTTGGGTTCGAATCGCGTGAAAGTGAAGGTTTCCACAAACTCCTCTAGGGGCACACCGTATTGCAAACCCTTAGAGATAGAGATCGCTAGGCAATTGAGGAGCGAGCGGAAAGCGGCACCCTCTTTGTGCATATCGATAAAGATTTCGCCTAGGGTGCCATCTTCATATTCACCCGTGCGTAAATAAACTTTTTGCCCGCCCACTTTGGCTTCTACGGTGAAACCGCCCCGTTTTTTTGGCAAGGGCCGGCGTTTGGCTTGCGGTCGCACGCTGAGTTGCTCTGCGCGGGCTAAAGCTTTGGTGAGAATTTTTTCTAAGTCCGCGGCTTTTACTTGAGAAAGATCCGCTTCGGCCAAGTTTTTGGGTTCAGCTTTCTTTTGCGAAGAAGAAGAAAGCGGTTGGCTCATTTTGGAGCCATCCCGGTAAACAGCAATCGCTTTCAGACCCAATTTCCAACCTTCCATATAGATGCGCTGGATTTCATCTACGGTGGCTTCTTGGGGAAGATTTACGGTTTTGGAAATGGCGCCCGAGAGGAAGGGTTGAGCGGCGGCCATCATTTTGATGTGGCTCATGGGCGAAAGAAAACGCTGGCCAATTTTTCCGCATTTATTGGCGCAATCAAAAACGGGTAAATGTTCAGGTTTTAAATCTGGGCAGCCTTCCACTGTCATATGCCCGCAAACCACTTCATTGGCTTCCATGATTTCTTGTTCACTGAAACCTAAGCGGCCGAGGAGATTTTTTTCCTCGGAGCCAATATTTAGGCTGCGTAAAGTTTCTTCGCTTAAATTGTAGTGATTGAAAGCAAAAGAGAGTTCAAACACGCCAGGTAAAGCGCTTTCGATTCTTTGAATGTCACTTTCTGTTAAACCTCGCTGCAGCAAAGAGGCTTTGTTGATATGTGGCGCGCCCGTGAGAGATAAAGTTCCCACCACATAACGCAAAATAGAGTCGATTTCTGTTTTGCTATAGCCTAAACGTTTCAAGGCAACGGGCACCGATTGGTTCACGATTTTAAAGTAGCCGCCACCGGCGAGCTTTTTAAATTTCACTAGAGCAAAATCAGGCTCGATGCCAGTTGTGTCGCAATCCATAAGTAAGCCGATAGTGCCCGTGGGTGCCAGCACTGTGGCTTGGGCATTACGATAGCCGTGTTTTTTTCCCTCCCGTAAAGCTCGGGTGAGGCATTCTTGGGCGGCAGCTTTTAGATAACTAGGGCAAGAGTCAGGGATTTGGTCCGCAGCATCCCGATGCATTTTCATTACTTTGAGCATGGGGTCTCGATTTTTTGCAAAACCCGCAAAAGGCCCTTTAGCTACAGCAAGCTCCGCGCTAGTGGCATAGGCTTCGCCATGCATGATAGCCGTAAGAGCTGCGCACCAGGCGCGGCCCAAGTCGCTATCGTAAGGAATGCCATTTACCATCAATAACGTTCCTAGGTTCGCATAACCTAAACCAAGAGGGCGGTAGTCGTGGCTATTCTGGGCAATGGCTTTGGTTGGATAGGCGGAAAGGCTAACTAAAATTTCTTGGGCTATGAAAAAGGTACGGCAGGCATGTTTATAGCCCTCCACATCGAAGGAGCCATCCTCTCGCAAATATTTGAGTAGATTAATAGATGCCAGGTTGCAGGCGGTATCGTCGAGAAACATGTACTCAGAGCAGGGGTTAGAGCTATGGATCTCATCAGTATTGGAACAAGTGTGCCAGTGGTTGATGGTGCTATTAAACTGCACTCCGGGATCTGCGCAGTGCCAAGCCGCATCGGAAATTTGCTGGAAGAGATCTCGAGCTCTTAGGGTTTTATGAACGGCGCCCGTGGTGCGTAGCCGCGTTTCCCAAGGTTTATCTTCTACCACAGCCTGCATGAAAGCATCTGGCAGGCGCACAGAGTTATTGGAGTTTTGCCCAGCCACTGTGCGGTAGGCTTCGCCATTAAAATCTGAGGAATAGCCCGCGGCCATAAGAGCGGCTACTTTTTTCTCTTCTTTTACTTTCCACTGAATGAAATCTTCGATTTCTGGGTGATCCACATCAAGGCAAACCATTTTAGCTGCGCGCCGAGTGGTGCCCCCAGATTTGGTAGCACCTGCTCCCCGATCCAGAACTTCCAAAAAGCTCATGAGGCCAGAGCTTAAGCCCCCGCCCCCGAGTTTCTCCATTGATCCCCTCAGTTGTGAAAAGTTGGTGCCTGTGCCTGAGCCGAATTTAAAAATTCTCGCTTCATTCTTGGCTAATTCAAAAATACTCATGAGATCGTCATTTACGCTTTGAATGAAACAAGCAGAAGATTGGGGGCGGCTATAGGAATCGGTAGTTTCTTCGAGCTTTTGGGTTTTTTCATTGAAGAAAAAATTGCCGCCGCTGCCCAAGATCCCATAGCGATGATAGAGGCCCACATTGAACCATACGGGGGAATTAAAAGCGCCTCTTTGGGTTACGAGTAAATAGGAGAGCTCTGCTTCGAAGGAATCTGCGTCCTGGGCGGAAGCAAAGTAGCCATGGCGTTCCCCATGTTCACGAATAGTGCGGGTGATGCGATAAATTAATTGGCGCACGCTATTTTCAGCGCCGCCGCCGGGCACACCGGCACGGCGAAAGTATTTAGAAATTGCGATATCGCTAGCGAGCTGGGACCAGTCTCTTGGCACTTCCGAGTTTTTGGTTTCAAACACCACGGATCCATCGGGATTAGTGATACGGGAAGAGCGTTTTTCATACACCACTTCATCCAGCGGATCGAGGTTGGGCTTCGTGTGGCGACGGGAAAAATGCAAGCCCGATTGGGTAGCCGCTTTTTGCTTTAGCTCCGCTTTTTCTTTTTGCGGTGGCTGAGATTTTTTGTTTTTGGAAAATGCGTCAGCTCTGGAGTCCATAGGGTTGCCTTAAGCCTTTTACTATATAAATTGTTTAATGAGCCGGTTTTCAGCGTCTTGCTGGGGCCCTTCATTTAGGTATAGCAGACTAGAGCGCAAAAAATAGAGTCCAGCAGTGCAGCAAAAAAACTTTTATTTTTTTGCGCACTGGTCCGTCTGCAATATTCACTAGATGCCCGCACCTGCCTAAGTTTGGGCAGGAAAAAACCTAAGGCGTTTTTTGCCGCGCCTCATTTAAAGTTTTGGCAAAAGAGCCATAAAGGTCAGTGGCGCGAAGTGTTAATGGGAAGGAGTCCTCTTTTATGGCCCGGGAGAATACAAAAATCATCACAGCCATATAACGGCTAATTTTTAGCCCAAGAAAAAAGTAAATCAGCATGGCAAGGCTTGTGGTGAGGGTGTTAGCGTCTTGCAGGATTTGTTGTTGAGCCAAGAAATAGTGACTACCCATTTTTCCGCTATTCACTAAATGCACAGCTAATTCAACCACCCGTCTGTAAACAGAATCCATGATAATCGAAAGCACATAGCCAGTGCTTAAGCTTAGTGTTCCGAACGTGAGTAAGAACTTGGCGAGGAAGGGAAAGTTTGTGCCGAAGGGAATCAGCTCTTTCACTTGATTGGGGCCGCCGCCTTTTAATCGTAAACAAAACAGCCAGATCACTCGATCAAAAGCGGGAGATTCGGAAAGCCAAGAGGAAGCGGGGCGCAGTTTTTCTGGCTGGTCAATTGCTGTGCGCACCATGGTTTGAGCATTCACAAAAGGCGCCGTGGCCCACCTCATCACCATATAGGCCGCGATCGCTGTAACTACTATTTGCAACGCAAAGTAGCCCGTAGTGGAAAATATTTCTAGTTCCACTTGTTTAAAATAGGCATCTCGTATTTTTTCGTCTAAAGGCAGGCCATTGGCTTCTAGAAAATAAAGATTTAGTTGAGAGAAAATAGAAACGAGCATTAGTAACACAAGGCCACAAGCCAGGGGCACCGCAGTTAAGAGAGCTGAATAGCAGAGGCGGTAGCGGGCGAGGGGAGTGAGGGCCGGGAAGATAACAATATTTTTGAACCTTTTTTCCTGGTTCTCTGTTTGCCCTTGTTTCATGCCACGCCTACCTTTCCTTAAGAGGAGTTGCCTACATTTCTTCCGGTGCTTTCATACATAATAAATATAAAGTATTTCCTAGTACTTGGCGAAAACCTTGTACTAATCCTAATTTTTCTCTTGTTTCAGCGGGCGGGCTTGCGTCATCGAGAACTCGAACTTGTCGGTAAAAGCCATTAAAGCCTTTGGCTAGATCCAAGGCGTAGTTACCAAGTATGGAGGGTTTGTTTAGGCGTAAAGCTCCGGCGAGGGCGGATTCTAAGCGCCCACACTGTTTCATGAGCGTTAATGCTGCTTCCGATTGTTGCAAAACGGAAGAGTGTTCCGGAGGTTGGGGGAGTAATCCTTTTGCTGCGGCCTGTCTTAGGATGGATGAGGCCCGGGCGTAGGTGTATTGCAGGTAGGGGCCCGTGTCGCCTTCAAAATCTAAAATACGGTTCCAGTCGAATTCCACGTCTTTTAAACGATCCGTGGAAAGGTCATTAAAAATTACGGCGCCCACGCCCACGATCTCGGCCACTTCTTCCATATTGGCGAGGTTTGGATTTTTAGCCCGGATAATCTCTAGGGCTTTTTCTTTGGCTTCATCCATTACTTCCGTAGCGAGGATCACACGGCCTTTGCGTGTGCTGAATTTTCCGTCTTTAAATCGGTAGAGGCCATAATTGATGTGTTGCAGTTGATCAGCCCATGGATACTGCATTTTTTGTAAAACCGAAAACACCTGCTTCATGTGCAGTTGTTGCTCATTGCCCACCACATAGAGGCAGCGATCAAATTGAAAATGTTTGTGGCGCCAGATGGCGGCCGCTAAATCCCGGGTGGCATAGAGGCTCGTGCCATCGCGGGTGAGAATCAAGCAGGGCGGAGAATCTTCGCCGAGAGAAACCACTTGGGCGCCATCGCTTTCCACCAAAAGATTTTTGCTTTTTAATTCTTGAATGAGAGCGGGGATTTTATCCGCATAAAAACTTTCGCCAATGTAATGATCGAAGCGCACGCCTAGGCGGTCGTAGACTTTTTTTAAACCTTCAACACTAAGGTCGCAAAACTTTTGCCAGAGGGCCGTGAGCTCGGGATCTTTTTCTTCGATTTTTTTGAATAAGAGGCGGGCTTCTTGGTCGATCGCTGGATCAGCTTCTTCTTCCTGGTTTACCCGCACGTATAACTTCATGAGGTATCCCAAGGGGTCCTTCAGCATTTCCTCTTCGTTACCGTATTTCAGGTAACCGTAAGCCACGCGTCCGAATTGGGGGCCCCAGTCTCCCAGGTGATTCAGGGCGATCGTGTGGTGGCCCGTGGCCGCATAAATGTTAAAAAGCGATTGGCCCAAAATCGTGTTGCGGAAGTGACCAATGTGCAGCTCTTTGGCCACATTGGGACTCGAATATTCCACCAGCACTTTTTGGCCTTGGCCAAGAGTGCTATGGCCATACTTTTCTTTTTGCGCCAAAGCTTTTTGCACAAAGGTGAAAGCGGCCCCAGCCGATAGGCGAAAATTTACATAAGGCCCGAGATTTTTTACGGATTCGAAATTGCCTTGGCCCTGAAGTTTTTGGGCTAATTCTTGAGCAATTTGCGGCGGAGCTTTTTTACGGATTTTTGCAATTTGAAAACAGGGAAAGGCGATATCCCCATGTTCTTCCCGTTGGGGGCGCTCTAAGAGTTGAAATACCTGCTCTACGGTAGCTTCACCCTCGGCCAATTGGGCCGCCAAGAGCTTTGCTGCTTCATTCATGTACTGGACCATTGGACTACATCATAGCAGTACGCACAGGCATTTCCAAGGAGGGAAACTCGCCCTTAAGGGAGCTCTAAAAGCTACCGATACTAAAGGGAAGGATGCTTTCATGAAACTGATTTTGATGTGTTCTTTTTTTGCTCTCACCGCCTGCACTTCTCCTACCGTTTGGTGGAAAAAAGTGAACGCCAAGGCTCAGCATTTAGCCACCTTGGAGGCACGCTATGAAATTTTGGTCAAAGAGCATGAGAAATTGAAAGAGGACTACTATCGCATCGAACATGAAGTGGCGAGCTTACGGGCCAAAGAACAAGGCCAAGGTTTGGCCGAATTGAATCTAAAGGCCACGGGATCTGCGCTTGGCCGTCGTCCTGCATCGATTTCCTATAAGGCTCCTCTCGGCTTGAAGTTAGAGGAATTACAAGATTTGGCTTTTGAGCATTTACGGGAACATCGTTTTGCGGAAGCGGCGGTTACCTTCGAAGAATTTTTAACAAAGCCAGAAGCTGCCAGTTTGCAAACGGCCGATGTGCTTTATTCGGCCGGCGTGGCTTGGTTCCAAGTAGGCAACTACAACAAAGCCAAAGAATATATGCTGGAGGCTGGTCATTTTGCTAGCGGAGAACAGAAAGAGAAAGTGCGCAAAAAAGTGGGGCTCTGGCAAAGAGTGATTGATCGCAAAATCGCCAGTGAGGGCGGAGGGAAATAACAATGGTAAGGACGCTGATTTTTTTGTTGGCATTGCCAGCAATTGCTTCTGAGGAAAAAAGCGGGCAAGTAGTGGCCATGAATTTTCATACGGGCGGATCTGTGAGGGCCGGAGAGCTTTTCACTGTTGGTGCAACCTCCGTGCGGCTTGTGGACAAAAAAAATATGAAGGTGGAGTTGGCTCCGCATTCTGTGGTACAGTTCAATAACGAATCAGAGCTTTCCGTATTGCGTGGATCTGCATTGCTAGAGAGCGTGAATGAGCGGAGTCTCAGCACCGCCAGTGCGCGTTTAGATTTTCGTGGTCGCGTGTTTATTTCCTACGATCATAAAGAACGTAGCACTTCTGCTTTTGTGGTGGAAGGCGAGGCTCGGTTAGTAAATCCTCAGGAGAAAAACCGTAGTTTACGCTTAGAACGTTTGCATGGAGCTACCATGGAGATTGGCTCGATTCTGCCCCAGCTTGTGCGCCAGCTAGATTATGCTTCTGTGCAATCTTGGTTAAAGGGCTATGCTTGGCCTGAGGCTCGAGTGAAGGAAACTTTGGGGAATTTTACGGAATCTGTGGTGGCGGAAAAGGAAGAGGCTCCGGAATATTTGCGCAATGTGAAGCTAGAAGAATATTTTTCTGCTGTGGAAGATGCGGACGATTCAGGGCAACCCGATTACTATCAGAAAAAGTTTTCTGATCCCGATGTTGTAATGGCCGAAGCTAAATCCACCAAGGAAACCAATAAAAGTTTAAGCCCAGAAGAGGCGGCTCTGATTGCTTTACCCAGCACAAAAATTGATCTTGGTTTTGATGTGATTGGCCCTGAGGAAAAACTTCGGGAATTGGGTGCCTTAGACTCCGCACACACGGAGAAAAAGGGTAGGGAATTGGCTTCCGTGAAGCCCGCTAAAACGGTTAAAGCGGAGACCAAAGCTCCGGTTTCTCCGGCGGGTGATCCTGACATAAATGGAGTACTAGAGCGTTTACGGGATATTAAACCCAAAAACCCCGTAATATCCCATGTTCCTACGGTGAGCTCTTCCCGTGCGCCCGCATCCTTAGCCACACCTGTGGTACCCGATCCAGTTTACGACTATTCCCAAAATTTCTAACTGGCTACCGGCAGCGGCCCGTCGTATTCTAATAGAAGGATGGGCATTTCCATGGACGGAAAAAAACTCCTGCTACTATTTGCTATTGGTTTGGGGATAGTTGCGCCAGCTCGAGGAGCCGTGATCGAGCTTTCCGGTATGGTGGCTTACAATAAGGCCCAATATTCCGACGGATATAAAAGTTTCCAGCGCCGCTATACCGGTTCCGTGGACTTTAAATTTACACAAGTTTCTGCTCTGCAATTTGAATATACAGACAGCATAACCAAGGTTTCTTATTTAGCGGATCTTAGCAATATTCTTCCTGGCCTCAGCACGCCAGAAGCCACCACCTATAAAGATAAAATTTACTCCTTTAACTGGGTGCAAAACCTAGTGCCTAGCCGTTGGCTCATACAGCCTTACATTGTGTTCGGTGGCGGAAAAATGCGGCGTTTCATCATTCGAGAATATCCGGTTTTAGGCATATATCAATCGGTAGTGCAAAGCGTGGCAACGGGCACTGGGGGAATAGGGTTAAGAATTTTTCTCACCAAAAATATGGCCATCAAGGGTGAAATAAAAACTTATGTGCCAAGATTTAAATTTTCCCTCTGGAAAGAAAATCAATTATTCTCTGCCGGACTCTCCTGGGTTTTTTAATTTTTTTGGTGTTGTCCGATGCCGCTACTTTTTTTTGTTAGCGTATTTTTTCTCTCGTCTTGCTCGAGCTTGAGCTATTTGGCGGAAAATGGTGTTGGTCAATGGAAAATGTTTAATCGTTCCCGGCCCGTGGAAGAAGTGATGGCGAGCCCCCATACTCCAGGATCTGTGCGTGAGGGCATAGCTTGGGTGCAGGAGGCAAAAAAATTCGCCGTGGAATTGGGACTCAACGCTACGGGCAGCTACCAATCCTATGTTCAGTTAGATTCTCCTTGTGTGGTGTGGGCGGTTTCCGCGGCTCACCCACTCGAACTAAAAGAAAAAAGCTGGCGTTTTCCTTTAGTGGGCGAGGTGCCCTATTTGGGATTTTTTAATAAAGCTAGTGCCGAACAGGAATTAGCAAGGCTCGCTCGGGAAGAAGTGCCCACGCCTGACACTTGGATTCGCTGCGTGCCGGCCTTTAGTTCCTTAGGATGGTTTTCGGATCCCCTCTATAGTTCTATTTTACGCGGCAAAGAGCGGGATGTGGCGGAGCTCGTGATTCATGAGAGTTTGCACGCCACGGTGTGGGTGGGCAATAGCGTGGATTTTAATGAGAAGCTTGCCAATTTTGTGGGGCTCGAGGGGAGTCTGCGCTACATGGATAAAAAATTTGGGTCACAGGCTGTGCAAGAAGCGCAAAAAGAAATTATGGGAGAAAAACTTTTTGGAGAATTCCTATACAGGGAAGTGGAAGTCTATAAAAATAAGGTGCGAAATGTGGCGGAGAAGGAAAGATTTTATGTCTCACTGCCAGAGCGCTACCAAGCGTTTTTGGTCCAAAAGAAAAAACAAGGCCTCGAGTTTAAGCCTTTGTCTGTGAAGTTCGCGGGTTGGAACAATAGCGCGCTTTTGAGCTTCGTTAATTACTATTCAGATTTTTCTGTGTTCGAAAAGATGTTGCGTTCTTGCAACGGTGATCTAGGACGATTTGTGCAATGGATTGTGGCCGAGAAACGCAAAAAAACGGGGCGCTTTTTGAGCGCCCCGGAAGAACATTTAGCGGAATTAGTGAAAAGTTCTTCGTGTAACTAAACTAGATCGCTTGCGTAGAGCTGGTTTGCACGATCAAGATACCGCTCCACTTGTGGGTGGAGTGCACTTCTTTACGACAACCGGGGTACGCATTGTACTGGGGGTTCGTGGGCTGGTAGGCGCCAGTGTTCGGATCCCAGTAGTAGAAGGGATTTGGAACATAGGTGCAGTAAAAATCGTTCTTGGGCAAGATCACTTGGATTTGCACAGGTACACCAGGGGTCACATAAGAAGAAAGATTGATCACGTTGGAAGTTTCGCCCACGCGTCCATAGGTGTAGTTGCTGGAAGTATACTGAGGGGTTACGTCCGTGCCATTTACCCGGATCGTTACTTTCAATTCCGTGGCTTTGTGCACGTGGTTGCCCTGTTCGGCAGTTACTTTGAATTTTACTTTCAGCACGTTATCCGTGGTGATGTTGGGAGTGGTAGCGTTTTGGTTACCATTCAAACTGAATTCATAACTTAAAGGCGGAGCCAAAGGTGAAGGATCATCTGGATCCGAAGGAACTGGCTCATCGGGGATATTGCAATTAAAGCAAGGGGCCGGAGCAATTACTACAGGGCTAGAAACACCCGTATTGCCACCTGCGCGTTTGGTTTTTCCGCAGGCACTAAATGTAAGAGCCGTGATCAGAATCGCTAGGATCGTGATTGGCTTAGATTGCGTTCTCATAAAATCTCCTCTTTCACTAAGTCTCCCGGGATTTCGTGTCCAGGGAGTTTCCACTACCCTTCACATCGCAATGCCCATGCCATAGTGGAGTTAATTGCTTTTTATTGGATATTGTTAAGTTGTTTTAAGAGGTTAGGTATAGTGGTTAGAAGCGTGCCCAGGCCCTGTGGAGGCCTTAGACAGACCTGTCTCTGTTTAGAAATTCTACAGACCGTTAGTTTTTAGGCAGGAGCGATGCTAAGGTTTGGGCACATTTTTTACAGCTGGGGGATAGGATGGAAATAAAACGGGTTTTGGTGAAGAGATTAGAGAATTTCCGTGGAGAATTGCCTACTTACGAGAGCCCCCAGGCCAGTGGCTTTGATCTTCGGGCCCAGCTTGCTGCTCCTATAGTATTAGGCCCCGGCCAGCGGCAATTGGTGCCCACAGGACTGGCTTTAGAGATCCCTGGGGGGTTTGAGGTGCAAATCCGGCCCCGTTCGGGCTGGGCCGCTAAAAAAGGGGTTACCGTGGTGAATGCCCCGGGCACTATTGATGCGGATTATCGGGGTGAAATTAAGGTGGCACTGGTGAATTTGGGGCAAGAAACTGTGGAAATCCAAGACCAAGACCGTATCGCCCAAGGGGTGCTTTGCCCTGTTTTCCAGGCTGAGTTTTTAGAGGCCGAGGATCTTTCTAGCACTAGCCGGGGGGCCGGAGGCTTTGGTAGCACGGGCCTAGGATCTAGTGTTTCATCTTAACAATTAAGATTTTTTCCTAGAAATATCATGCAGTTGTGAGATTTGCGGAAAGCGGGTATTTCTAGTATACTTAATCTTGACCGTAAAAATCAGTTATTGGGCTGACTGAGAAGAGAGGGACGTGTATGGGTCTCAGAATAGCTACCAATGTACCGTCGCTGGTATCCCAGCGGCATATCGAAAAAATCGCTAAGGAGAGCGCCAAATCCATTGCCCGGCTATCTTCGGGCCAAAGAGTCGTAAACGCCGGTGATGATGCTGCGAGCCTGGCCATTGGCCAGAATCTAGAAGCCGAAGTGCGCGGTTTACGCCAGGCCCAGCGGAACGCCAATGATGGGGTAAGCTTTGTGCAAACCGCCGAGGGCGCTTTAAACGAAGTGAATAATCTTTTGATTCGTCTCCGGGAGCTCGGGGTGCAGGGGGCATCGGACACCATTGGTGAGCAAGAGCGCGCGCTCTTGGACAAAGAGTTTCAGGTGCTTAAAGCGGAAATTGATCGGCTCTCTGCGGTCACAAATTATAATGGTCGTAATTTATTGGACGGCTCCGGCGGTGAGCTCACCTTCCAAGTGGGTGCCCGCGAAGGAGAAAGCCAAGTGATCCGCTTTCAATCCGACGAAGCCAATGCCAGCGTGAGCTCCTTAGGCATTAATGGGGCAGGTGTGGGCTCCCGCGATGATGCGGCCGATAGTTTGGAATCCGTGGATGAAGCCATTAATAAGGTAAATATCTACCGCGCAAATTTAGGCGCCGTACAAAACCGCCTACACTCGGCCAGTAATAACCTCGGCATCCATGTGGAAAACCTCACGGACGCCCGCTCCCGAATCCTGGATACGGATATTGCCGAGGAGGCTTCGGCCCTAGCTAGAAGCACAATCCTGCAATCCAGTGGTATTTCAGTGCTAGCCCAAGCCAATAGCATTCCGCAGAATGCTCTTAAATTGTTATAAATAAAGAACTCTTTTAGTTATTCCCGCTTTGAGGCCATGGAGTTAGGCCTCACCATTTTTCTTATCTTTAGAAATACATATGCCGGTGCATTTGGCGCATTACCTGGAACAGGTATTTAGAATCGTTGGTTAATCTCTAAAATTTTCTCCTTTAAAGACGATACTCTATAGAGAGTATCTTTTTTTTGGGAGAGTTTTTGTGAGAACACAAATTCTATTGTTGGCAGTTTTATTACCAGTGACTGCGTTTGGATCTGGGCTTGTTGACAGCACAAGAAAGGCTGCTGGCATCAAAACCGATCCACTAAAAGATTTAAAACTCGAAGAATCTCCCCTAGAAGCCTGTAAGGGAGTTTCTCTTCTTTCTGGTGCAAAATATAAAGAGAACAAAGAATTTTGGGATGCCGCCATTGATAAATGTAATTTGGATATCGAAGTGCTCCCGGATACTTCCGGCTTCTTCAATGCCATGATTGGAAAGTTGGGTGAGGGCGACGAAAATACTAGAGCCATGGAGTTCTTGCGTAAAGTAGGAGCTCGGGCTTCTAACTACATCGACATTAACAATACTTTGACCGACGTTCTCCTCCATTGCGCGAAAAAAGATGAGGCTTGGTTCAAAAAGAACGCGGCGGCCGCTAAAACTTCCGAAGAAAAAGATATTTATGATTACGGCAATTGCGCTGGCGCGATGGATAAAACCCGTGAGGCCGCGGATGAATTGGGTAAAAAAGCGCGCATTCAATTGGCCATTATGAAAGAAACCGCCAGCACTTGGAAACAAATCAGCGGTAAAATGAAAGACGCTTTGGGCACTAAGTTGGCCATCGAAAACGCTCCGATTTTACCTGATGAAATGGAAGCTGCGAAAAAGATCATGGCGCAAGATGCTGTGGAGGTGCAACAGGAAACCCTGGCTAAAGTAAAAGCAATTATGGAGAAGGGGTTTGCTAAGGGCGGCAAGCTTGGTTGCCATAGCGACAAAGAAACCAATATGTATGCTAACTGGCCTCATTTCTGTTCCACGATGACAAACTATTTGCGTCAGAAGGGTGTGGATTTTAGCAACGCCAATACCGTTGATTGGAAGAAAGTGGATGAGTATCTCGTAAGTGATGCGATGGCTGCTTCAAAAACGGCTTTGGTTTCTATCCAGCGTCCCATCAAAGAGAAAATTTTTACTCGTCACCAAGAAGAATTCCAAAAGCACTTAGGTGAGCTGCCTTTGTTGGGTTATTTGGGTGCGCCTGCTGCGGTTAAACCGGGTAATTTGGGATCTGGTCTAAGCCAAGCTGCCATGGCAGTAGCACAATCAAAAAATTGGACTGGATATCCTAAACAATCCGCTACCGATGAAGAATTGGCTAGGGCCATGGAGCAGGTATTAAAGAACGGTTACAAAACAAAAAAGGAACTTGATCGCTTGCTCGCCGAAGGAAGCCAGGAAGAAGAAACTTTTTCTATGGCCAACGAGTTTGGTGAGTACGGCGGTACTCCAGAAACGAAAATAAAACTTTCCGATGAAGATCGAGCCAGGAAAATGTTCGATCTTATGAAGTATGGCCCCGTAGTGAACGAAATCTTAAAAGAGGATCCTAAGAGCTGTCATGTGGCGACTGGTATTACCAATACAATTTTCAACACAGATTTGCGGGATAATATGGCCTTAGTAGTGGGCTTGCTCGGAACCGCTGGAGCCGCCGCTGCTGTTGGCCCCACATTGGTGGCTGGCGCCCTAGCTACTCCTGCAGTTTTTGCTACTGGGGCTGGAGCATTGTTCAGCGTAGGCATTACTATGCGGGACTACGATAGGTATGTGGAAGCCCGCACTCGCACCTTCAACGCCGTGGAAACTACGGATAAAGGTAAAGCATTGGCAAGTGTAAGGGATTTCGAAGAAGCCCGGGATATTGTAGCTCTTGATCTAGCCTTGCACCCGTTGGATTTTATCGGTTCTGGGATTTTGGGTAAGGTGTTGGAGTCTCCAAGTGCACGTAGGGCTTTGATGGGCGCTTTAAAAAATAAAGGCGTTAGCAAAACCGAAGCGGAGCAGTTGATCAAAAATCTCAGCTCCAAGAATGTGGATACAGCTGCTAATGCTGCCAAAACTATTATCGAAAAAGGTGTAGACGACGATACCATGAAATTTATTGGTATGGCTGCGAAGAAGGGTTTGTTTGCGGATCGCAATCCTGAGGCTATCAATGCTGTATTGAAGGTGGTGAAGGATAAAAGAATAGCCAAAAATTTAGAGAAAATCATGGATAAAATTGATCCAAATTTTGTGAACGCAGCTAACGGCAAACAAGTTCGGGATGCATCTGTGGCTGCAGCCGAGTTCGGTATCAAAGATCCTGAAAAGTTTGCTGCTCATTTGAAAGAATGGGGCAGCGATATCGAAGGCTTAACAGCTACCTATCGTTTGGCCGCAAAGAAAATGGAATCTGCTGACTTGATTAGGCGAATTCCTGATGTATCTAGGCGCCAAGAGGTAGCCTTAAAATCTGCTTTGGATGATTTATTGACAAAGAATGATCCAAATTACACCAAACTTTCTGCCGCAGCCAAGCGGGCACAAAGAGATGAAATGGCTGGCTGCGCTCTCTAATTAGCAGATTTTTCTTAAAAATTTCCCTCTAAACATTCTCCTTCTCCTCGCCGATAGGCAAGAAGAAGGAGAACACTTATGCACGGAAGAAAGTGTTTGTTGTTTATCGCGGCTCTTCTTTTGGTGAGCTGCTCGTCGAAATCTTTACTCTCGCCCGATTGCCACACCTGCACCGCCGAGGATCAGAGCTGGAAGGGCTTTTCCTGGGAAGAACTAACGGGCAAATGGCGTGGGTCTTTAGAAACAGCCAAGAACGCCAAGGGCGCTAAGAAAGAAAAATTAGAAACTGCCGTGGAGTTGCGCTTCTTAAACGCCGGAGATTTTTTGCGGCAGAAGAATGCGGCTTCCTGCGGGAACTTGCCAGCCAACGCGATGGTGTTGAACGGGCAGCTGTGGAATTCGGGCAAAAATGAATTTGAAGCCTTTGTGCCTGTGGAAGAGGGCAAGGTGGCTTATGGTCGTTTAAGTTTAGAGCGGGTGAATAACCAGCAGGTTTGTAATTTTCGGCGCTTGGGCCGCGTGATGGGGCAGAATCGTTTGGCGTTGCCTGCGGTTACGTTTTCCGAGAACGGGAATTTACCCGGAAGGCAATTGGCTTCCGCGGTGCCGGAATCAGATTTCAGCGTGGAGTTTTTGCGGTTTGCGCCGGCCACGGTGAAGAAAATGTCGTTTCAGGCGGGAAGCCGAAAGCCTGCGGCTAAGGCCGAAGAAGAGCGGCCTCCACTCATGATCCGCGTGTATAAAACCAGTAGCCGGGATGTGGGCAGCCGGGGCGAGTGGAAGGGCAGCGAAGAACAGCTCTATCGTTTGTGGAAGGTAGAGTAGGATTTTTTGTAAATAAATTTTCTTGGCTAGGAAATTTTGTTTTGAGTTTTGTGGTATAATTCTTCCATTTTTGGAGGAACTTTCCATGACAAACTCGGAACTCGAAATCAAGTTGCATGGCTTGGTGCGCGAAGAGCGCAAGATTACCGAAGAAATTTTGGGGCTCATTCGGGAAGCGGATAAACGAAAGCTTTATCTCGAACGGGGCTATGGGAGCTTGTATGACTGGCTCACCCGTGAGTACGGCTATTCCCACGGTGCAGCTCATAGGCGCATTCAATCCGCGCGGCTAGTGGAAGTTGTGCCCTCGGTTAAGGAAAAGTTGGAGGTAGGCAGCGTGAATCTTACCACTTTGGCCCAAGTGCAGACCGCGGTGCGGAAGGAAGAGCGAAATTCTGGGAAAAAAGTTTCCGCGGAGAGGAAGCTGGCGCTGGTAGAAGAAATTGAGGGGAAGTCGTCTAGGGAAACGGAGAAGATCCTTGCGGCTAACTTTCCTGAACAGGCCCCGGGCCGGGAATTTTTGCGGGCGGTTAATAGCGAGGAGGCAAAACTTACAGTGGTGCTTGGGGAAGAGGCCGTGGAGAATTTGAAGCGGGTGAAGGAGTTGCTGGCGCACACGAAGCCTGGGGCCTCCTTTGCCGAGGTGATCGCCCACCTGGCCAAAGATTTTGTGGATAGACAAGATCCCTTAAAAAAGTCCGGCACCGGACAAGCGAGGCGTCAAAAAACTGCAACCCTCACGCCAAGCCAAAAGCGGGCAGTGCTCCAGCGCACTAAAGGGCAATGCGAATTTATAGATCCAATCACGAAACGTCGCTGTCAGAGCCGCTTCCAAATTCAAGTGGACCACATCATACCTAAGGCCCATGGTGGTACAAACGAGTCCAAAAATCTCCGCTGCCTCTGCCGCGAGCACAACTTCTATGAGGCCGAGAAAAAACTAGGGCAAGAATTTATGAAACAATGGCGTGCAGGGTAAAAACTAAACCACCTGCTCGCACAACAACAATTTTCCCGAAGCCGTGATCTCCGCCCGCACGCCTAAAGGCAGAGGCTCGTTCAGCTTACCATGCCCCACGGGCAATCCGCCCAATACCGGCAGATGCTGAAAGCGCTCCGCAAAAATTTCACCCCAATATTTTTTCTCCTTCGGCTCCCGGTACACCACACCACTTTCAAAATCCCCGAGCAGCACACCCCGCAAGCCCGTCAACATGCCCGCGTTGTCGAGCTGCGTGAGCATACGATCCACCCGATAGGGAGCTTCCCCGCAATCTTCCAAAAATAAAATTTTACCGTTGAGATTGGGCTGCCAGGGCGTGCCGATTAAATTCACCAGCAGCGTGAGATTTCCCCCCAGCACCACCCCCGAAGCACTCCGGGAGCGCCCAAGTTTTCGCACCCGCCAACTAGCCGTATGGGAATCCCGGCCCGTGGCCATTTCTCCTGCGAGAATTCCGCGCAAAACCCGCTCCATCCTGCGAGGCATAGTTTGCCACGAAGGAGTGGCCGGCATCGGGCAATGCACGGAAGGTAAACCAGCGCACCCATACACATACAAATGCAAAGCTGTCACATCAGAAAAACCCAAAAACAACTTCGGATCTTTCCGGAGCAAAACCGGCGCCCGCGCCTCATCTAATATCTTCAACAATCGTGTAGCCCCATACCCACCCCGGGCGCACCAAACGGCTCCCACCGAACGATCCCGCAAAAACGAAAGCAGCACCTGCGCCCGCTCCCGATCGGAACCAGCAAAATAGCGGAACTTCTTTTTCACCGTATCCGGCACTTGCACGGAATAGCCCCAATCCGCAAAGCGCGGTAGGCCCGCGCTCAGCAGCGAAGGATCAATCAGGGTAGAAGCCGCCGCGATGCCTATGGTCCTGTTAGTATTGAAGGAAAGCGTTTTGGTGCGACGCATAAAGTCCTCTCCGTTTTTTCACTAGACGAAAGGTTACACCACCTAAAAATTATAGTAAGTAATTAAGACTATTTCGAAAAGGAGTCTTATGCCTGCGAAACTAGGCCGTGAAAAGCTGCGGGAAATCCATGCCTTGATGGTGGAAGCCCGGATTCTGGAAGAGCGATTGATCCGGATGAATAAATCCGGAGAAGGATATTTTTGGATAGGTGGCCCCGGTGAAGAGGCATTTGCCATTCCCCTAGGCCTACTCGTGAAAAAAGGCGAAGGCATCCAAAACGATTTCCTGCACATGCACTACCGCGGTAGCGCCACGGTTCTGGCCATGGGTGGAAAGAGCATTGATACCATTCGGCAGATGCGGGCCGTGGAAGCGGATCCCTATTCGGGGGGGCGCAATTTCGTGAACCACTATGCGATCCGTAAATGGAATATCGTGCCTGTATTTTCCGTGATCGAAGCCCAGTATTTGCAATCGATCGGCACCGCCCACGCCCAGAGAGAAAAAGGCTGCAAGGGCATCACGATTGTAACCGGGGGAGATGCGGGCACCGCTGAGGGAGATTTCGCGAGCGCGCTTGTTTGGTCGAGCCGGCCTGCGGGTACACTGCCGCTTCTCATGATCGTGACCAATAACAAATACGGAATTTCTACTCCCTGGGAAGGCCAACACGGAGAAAAACAAGTGGCCGATCGGGCCAAGGCGTTTGGTATCAAAACTAACGTGATCAACGGCAATGATGTTTGGGAAAGCTATGAGGCCTTAGAAGAGGCCATGAATTATGTGCGCACGGAACGGAAACCCTTCTTGTTGGAGGCCCGTGTGAGCCGCTTGTATGGTCACTCTTCTGCATCAGGCGCTCCCCGTTGGAATGAAGAAGATTGCATCGATGTGTTTGAGGAAAAACTCCTTAAACAAAAAATCATGACAAAAGAAGAAATGAAATCCGTGCATGATTCCATGCTGGCCAAGATCACTGAATCTTATAAACAGGTGCAGCAGGAAAAGTTTCCTGAGCCAGATTCTATCTACAACCACGTTTGGGCAGAGCAAGATGGGGACAAGGGCCAAGATACTTTTGCCCGGTCCATGGGAGTTGATTTCTCCCTGGATCCGCCTCCACCGTCTCACCACTAAAAGGAAGATTTATGGCATCTTTAGCGCAAGCAATTCGCATGGCTCTCCACTACGGAGAGGAAAAACTACAAGTCTCCGATATTTTCGGAGAAGACGTGGGCCCGCCCCTGGGTGGCGCGTTCACTGTAACCCAGGGCTTAACTAAAGCCTGGAACTCGCCCCTCGACGAGCGCGGCATCATCGGCATGGCCACTGGCCTGGGGCTCGCAGGGAAACGCTGTGTGGCCGAAGTGCAGTTCTGCGATTATATTTTCAACACCATCGATCTTTTGAAACTTGCGGGCAATGCGTGCTGGACATCCAATGGCGAGTTCACCATGCCGATCGTAGTGATGACCCCCGTGGGCTCTGGCATCCACGGCTCTGTGTACCACTCCCATTCTTTCGACGCTTGGGCCGCCCGCATTCCCGGTTGGAAAGTAGTAATGCCTTCCACGCCGCTCGATGCTTACGGACTCATGCTTTCGGCGATCGAAGATCCCAATCCCGTTCTCTATTTAATTCCGAAAGCTCTCATGCGGGCCCGGGGCGAAGAGCGAATTCCTGGTGAACCTGAGAGCGACAAAGAATTGCGCGCCATGATCGACCAACCGGTGGATGCAAAAGCTTTAGCCTCTTGGAAACCGCGCTGGCCCAAGCTCGAGCATTACGCCGTGCCCATCGGTAAAGCGAAACATTTACAGCAAGGCAATGCGGCCACGGTGGTTTCCTACGGCCGGCAAATGCCACTCATCCAACAGATCGCGCAAAAACTTCTCGCGGAACAAGGCATCGATTACGACGTGTTCGACTTGCGCACCATTTACCCTTACGACTGGGCAGCTTTAAAAGAATCCATTCAACGCACGGGCCGGGTTTTGTTCGTGAATGAGGATACAGAGATCGCCAATTTTGGCGAACACCTCATGCGCCGCACCTGCGAAGAATTATTTTATTCCCTGAAAGTGCGCCCCCGCTTGCTTGCAGGAAAACACATCCCTGGCATCGGCATCAATCCCGTGCTGGAAGATGTGAGCGTGCCGCAGGCGAACCACATTGAAAAAGAAATGATCGCCCTCGTGCAGGAGCCAGCGTAGAGATGCAGCTTTTTTCCTGGGATCGCCAATTCTTGCATCGTGTTTGTCTGTTGGCTGCGGCTGCGCATACGCCTCCCAAAAATCTGGGCCGGCGCTTAGAGCCTTTGTGGGGGGCGCTGTTGGCGTGTGGAGAAGAAGAAGTGGCTAGCGCTATTTTTCTTCCTGGAGATCCTGTGGATGCGGTGGCGCGTCTCAAAACTCCTGCACCCGCAGAGGCCACTCTTTATCTTACTCTGGAGCCCAATGCCCGCTTTGATCGTTTGCCTCCTGTTACAGAATCCATACGGCGTTTGGGTGTGAAACGCGTGGTGATTGGCATGTTGGATCCTGCCCAAAGAATTCGGGGCGAGGGCAAAAGCACCCTAGAGCGCATGGGCATTGAGGTGGTGGTGGCTGATGGGGAAGAAGCGCGCCTTGCCCAAGAATTATTGGAAGATTATGAAAAATGGCTGAATAAAGGCCTTGCGGTTCTTAGGGCCCGTGTAGAACTAAAAACTGTGCCTAGTGGCAGTTTGAATTTACAAGTGGCCACAGAGGGAAAGGGTAAAAAAGCTGATGCGGTGCTGTACCGAGCAGGGAAAGTGGCAGAAGCTGTTGGTGCATGGCAGGTGGTACTGGACCCAGAATCCAAAGAGCGGCCCGCTGACAATCGCATTTTATACCAGCCCACAGAATCTGCGGGCGTCCGGGCGCTTCCTTTTTTGAATGGGGAGCCGGATCTTGGAGCCTTGCTTCGTGATTTGGCATCCCTAGGAATTTTGTCCGTGGAACTTGGGGCCGATCCCCTTTTGTTCCGTCAAGCCTTACGTTCTGGACTAGTGGATTCTGTGCTGGCCCAATTTCCCGAAAGTGCCGGTGGCCGTGCCCTTTCGTTAGTAGAAAAAGTGCAGCTGTTTGAGGGCGGCGATCCCATGGATTTAAGATTGGGTGGAGCCCGTCTTTTGGATGGGGAGAAGCGGTACTTGGAAGCCCGCGTGGAGCTATGCTAGGATTTTTTTATGGCGGAATTACCTAAGCACCCTTTGGAACGAAAAACTTCTTGTCCTATTTGCAGTGAAGGTTTCAAAACGATTCCTTTGCGCCGTGGCGCCTCGCCCGACGAGCCCCACAATATTGTGGAACAGCACGTGTGCCCTAAGGGTCACGTATATGTTACAGAAATCGGCTCCGATACTATGTTAGCCGAGTGGTGATCCACCGTTTTTCCGTATAATATTGCCGTGCGTAAAGGACTGAATGCATTGCGTTTTTTAGGGGCGAACGGTAGTGTGCGATTATGTCGGAAAATCTCCCGAAAAAGCCAAAACCTGAGTGGCTGAAAGTTCGTGCGCCGGGCGGAGAGAATTACCTAAAAATCAAAGAAATGTTGAAAGAGCGGCGTTTGGCTACCGTTTGCGAAGAAGCCCATTGCCCGAATATCGGGGAATGCTGGGGCGGCGGCACTGCCACTATCATGGTGATGGGAGATACGTGCACCCGCGGCTGCCGGTTCTGCAATGTGAAAACTGCCAAATTTCCTGGCGCCTTAGATCCAGAAGAGCCCGAGAATGTGGCCCGTTCTTTAAAAGACATGAAACTCGAATACGTTGTGGTGACCACCGTGGACCGGGATGATCTTCCAGATCAGGGCGCAGCGCACTTTGCTCGCATTATCGAGGAAGTAAAAAAAGCCAACCCCCATCTACGCATCGAAACTTTGGCGGGGGATTTCCAGGGTAAAGAAGATTTGTTGCGGATACTCTTGGACTCCAAGGGCATCGATGTGTTTGCTCACAATATGGAAACCGTGGAGCGTTTGACTCCGCAAGTGCGGGATCGCCGGGCCAATTACCGGCAATCTTTAGCAGTGCTTGCGGCGGCCAAAAAAATTCGGCCCGAGCTTGTGACCAAAACTTCGCTCATGGTTGGTTTAGGTGAAACACCCGCAGAGGTGGAACAAGTGATGAAAGATTGTTTGGCGGCGGGGGTGGAAATTTTTACTCTCGGGCAATACTTGCAGCCTTCCTCTTGGCACCTGCCCGTGGTGGAATATGTGAATCCTGAGCAGTTTAAGGCTTATGAACAATTAGGTTTGAAAATGGGATTTAAGTATGTGGCCAGCGGACCACTCGTGCGCAGCTCTTACAAGGCCGGAGAATTTTTTATCCAAGCATTTCTGCAAGAACGCGAAAAGGAGACAACAAAATGGACTTGAAGCTTCCCGATTTGGGCGAAGGCGTGATGGAAGGTGAAATCGTAAAGTGGCATGTGAAACCGGGGGATCTCGTACAAGAAGACCAAGTGGTTTTAGAAATCATGACCGACAAGGCCACCGTGGAAATTCCCACCAAATTCACGGGCAAAGTTGCTTCCCTCGAATTCAAGGAAGGCGAGATCGCGAAAGTGGGCGCTGTGATGATGCGTTTGGAGGGCAGTACCTCCGCCGCTAAATCTGCCAGTGCGCCGGCACCTGCCACAAAACCTGCAGCCCCTGCGCCTTCTGCTGCCAAAGCTGCGGCCCCTGTAGCTCCTGTGGCCCGGCCTGCACCCGCACCCGCCGCCCGCGGCGTGGTAAACACCGATCCCCAAGCTGCTCCTGCCGTGAGGCAGTTGGCCCGAGAAAGATCTATCGATTTAACTACCGTGAGAGGTAGCGGACCCAATGGTCGCATTTTATTGGCTGATCTAGAGGGTGGTGGTGGCATGAGTCGCTCCTTTTCTTCTGGCGGTGTAAGAGGAAGCCGGGAAGAAAATCGGGTGCCCGTGCGGGGACTACGCCGCAAGATCATCGAGAAAATGGCCATTTCCAAACGCACCGCTGCTCACTTCACCTATGTGGAAGAGTGCGATGTAACGGAACTCGTGGATTTCCGCGCAAAACTTAAATCAAAAGCGGAAAGCCTTGGCACCAAGATTACGTTCATGCCTTTCATCGCGAAGGCCGCAGTGATCGCTTTAAAAGAATTTCCAGATCTAAATGCCACTCTCCTAGAAGAGAACGGTCAGCCAACAGAAATTATTTATAAAAAATACTATAACATCGGTATGGCTGTGGACACCGAAGACGGCCTCACCGTGCCTGTATTAAAAGACGTAGATAGTAAAGGAATCTGGGAACTCTCCCAGGAAATCGTGCAGCTTTCGCAAAAAGCCAGGGACAAAAAACTTGCAACCTCGGATCTCCAGGAAGGTACGTTTACGATCACCAATGCGGGTACTATCGGTGGGCTATTGGCCACTCCGATCATCAATTATCCCGAAGTGGCCATTATGGGCGTGCACCAAATCAAAAAACGCCCCGTAGTGATAGGCAGTGAAATCAAGATCCGGGATATCATGTATCTCTCCGTTTCCCTCGATCACCGGGTGGTAGATGGCGCCGTGGCCGCCCGTTTCATGAATCGGGTGGTGGGCCTGTTGCAAGACCCTAAAACTCTCCTTATGGAGCTCATGGGCGAAGGATTTTAAGAAAGGAAATTTTAAGATGCCAGAAAAGAAAAAATTTGATGCCATCGTGGTAGGCGCCGGACCCGGCGGCTACCCGTGCGCGATCCGTTTGGCTCAGCTTGGAAAAAAGGTGGCCATCATCGAAAAGGAATATGTGGGCGGCGTTTGTTTAAACGTGGGTTGCATTCCTTCCAAGGCCTTGATCAAGGCCTCTAGCACTTTCGAGAAAATGCAAAAAGCTGATGGCATGGGCTTTAAAGTAAAAGGCGTAGAGGTAGATTTTAAGGGTTTACAAGAGTGGAAACAGAGTGTGGTTACAAAGCTTACAGGCGGCGTTTCCCAACTGTTAAAAGGAAATAAAGTAGAACTATTTAAGGGTGAAGCTACTTTTGTGACGAAGAATGAGCTTAGCGTGAAATCTTCCGAAGGTGTGCAAGTGCTCAACGCTGACCATATCGTGGTGGCCGTGGGTTCTTCCCCCATTGAGTTACCTACCTTTAAATTCGACGAAAAAAATATTTTGTCGTCCACAGGGGCTTTGGCTATCGATAAGGCGGTGAGTTCTGCCATTGTGGTGGGCGCGGGCTACATTGGCCTCGAGATTGGCACTTATTTGGCGAAGCTCGGCACTTCCGTTACTTTGCTCGAACAAGCCCCACGTCTCCTTTCTTCCTATGATCCTGATGTGGGAAAAGTAGTGGAACGGAACTTAAAAAAACGGAATGTAAATTTAATCACCAATGCTTCTGCCAAATCCGTGAAGGAAAAAGGCGGGCTCATGCATTTAGAAGTGGAAGTAGAAGGCAAAACTCAAGTGCTGCAAGCGGAGAAAATTTTAGTCACCGTGGGCCGCCGACCCAATTCCATGCCCGGTTTAGAAAAAGTGGGTGTGGCTATGGAAAAGGGTTTCATTAAAGTGAACGAATGCTTGCAAACCAATGTGCCGGGCATTTACGCAATTGGCGATGTGGCGGGGCAACCGATGCTAGCTCACAAGGCCACCAAAGAAGGTTTGGTTGTGGCCGATGTGATTGCTGGAAAAAAAGGCGCAAAATACGACGTGAAAGCCATGCCGGCCGTGATTTTTTGCGAGCCCGAAGTGGCTACAGTGGGTTTATCGGAAACGGAAGCTAAAGCCAAAGGCATCCAAACTTTTGCAGGATCCTTTCCGTTCGGTGCCCTCGGAAAAGCCATCGCCATGGGCGAAACGGAAGGTTTCACGAAGCTCATTGGCGACAAAAAAACTGGCCGCTTGATCGGCGCGGCCATCGTGGGCCCTGAAGCTTCCACCATGATTGCCGAAATGGCTTTGGCCATCGAGGCAGGTTTGCAGTTGGAAGATATTGCCCTCACCGTGCATGCGCACCCTACTTTGGGTGAGGCCACTATGGAAGCGGCGGAAGTGGCTTTGGGCCACGCGATTCACATGCTGAATAAGCCCGTAGGTCACTAGGTTGTGGAGATCCAACGCTTAGGCCTCGTGGAATATAAAGATGCTTGGGAGCTACAGATGGAGCTCCTAGGTGCCCGGGCTGAAAGTAAGATCTCTGATACTTTGCTGGTAGTAGAACACCCACCGGTATTCACTTTAGGTAGAAAAACTCCCGGCGTGCGAGAAGAAAATGATTTGCCCCAAGCTTTGGGCGGCATTCCTGTTTTTGCAGTGGAGCGGGGCGGAGAAGCCACCTACCACGGACCCGGCCAAGCCGTGCTCTATCCCATTTTTCAATTAGATTTGTTGCGTACGGGCCCGCGAAAATTTTTGCGCATGATGGAAGATGCGATCGTGGCGGTGCTAGCAAATTACGGAGTTGAGAGCCACTGGGTAGAAGGAAAAACAGGGGTGTGGCTTGCCGATAAAAACGGGCGGGAGCGCAAAATTGCCTCGTTGGGAATCGCTGTGCGCCGGAGTGTGAGTTACCATGGCCTCGCATTGAACGTGAACAATGATCTTGAACCCTTTCGTTTGATCCAGCCCTGCGGGTTTCAACCGGAAGTGATGACAAGTATGAGCGAGATTCTTGAGCGAAAATTAGATCTACGCGAGGTGCAAGATCGTTTGGTGCAAGAAGTAGCCGCGCGTTTTCAAAGCCTAAAGGCAAACGCATGATTTTTTCTTTTCCCTTAGTAAAAGCCAAATTATTACGACGAGAAAAACGTTTTCTTTCTTATTGCCGCTTGACCGGTGGCCAAGAGGTGGTAGCCCATTGCCCAAACTCTGGCTCCATGAAAGGCAACCAAGAGCCCGATAGCCCCGTGTGGCTCATGGATTTTGGTGCAGATCATGGAGATCAGGGCCGAAAATTACGCTACAAATGGGTGATGGTGGAAAGCCAGAACCAGCGGGTGGTGATTGATACCAATTGCGCTAACGGCATTGTGGCGGAAGCTTTACGAGAAGGAAAAATCCCGGAGCTTCCTGGAGAATTTCAGGCAGAAAAGAAAGTTGGCGCGTCCCGTTTGGATTTTTATTTTCCTGACTCCGAAACCTATATGGAAGTAAAATCCGTGAGTATGGGGAATGGCAAGAATAGCGCTTTTCCCGATGCGGTAACCGAGCGGGGCCAAAAACATTTACGGGAACTCATGGCTTTAAAAAAGGCTGGGAAAAGAGCCGTATTATTTTTTCTGATCACTCGGGAAGGCAGTTTATCCATGAGCCCGGCCAAGGAAATAGACCCTGAGTATGCGCGCTTGCTACAGGAAGCAATTGATACGGGAGTAGAAGTTTTGGTCTATGGCATGAAGTTTGGAGAAAATTCTTTGTCCGTGGGGAAAAAAGGAAAATTACTACTGTGAAAATGGACCAAGAAAAATTAACGCTTTTGCAGCAAGCCTTCTTGGATTCTCAGGAAAAGTTTCTGGCTTCTAGTCCTATGCGAGAAATGCTGCAGTACCATTTTTCCTCTGGGGGAAAACGCCTGCGACCGTGGCTTGTGTATGCGGCGGCGGAGGCTTACGGGAAGAAAAAAGGTTCGGCTATTTCTTTACAAATTTGCACTCCCTATGCCCTCGCCGTGGAGCTCATTCACAATGCCACTTTGATCCATGATGATATCCAGGATGGGGATGAAAGCCGCCGGGGCCAAGAAACTCTTTGGGTAAAATATTCCGTGGCCCAAGCCATCAACTGTGGCGACGCTTGGTTTTTTATTCCCCAGCTTTTAGTACAAGAAGCAAATTATGCCTCTGAATTAAAACTTTCGCTTTTGCATTTATTGCAGGCAAAAACTTTGGCGGTGATTGATGGCCAAAGCCAAGAGTTTTTATTAAAAGAAAAATTTTCCGCCGGGGAAGATATTACCGTTACCCAATATTTACGCATGGTAGAGGGAAAAACTTCGGCTCTTTTTTCCATGCCGCTTTTAGGAGGCGCCCAGATCGCAGGTGCCAGTGCTTTAGAACAAAAAGCTTTGGAACAATCGGCTTTGCACTTAGGACGCGCCTTTCAAATCCAGGATGACCTCTTGGATCTTTGGGGCAATAAAGGCCGCGGGCAGCAGGGCAGTGATATTGCTGAAGGAAAACTTTCGTATCCTTTGGTGTTGCTCCTCCAACATTTAGGAAGAAATTCCCAGCAGCGCAGCCAGGTGGAAAAAATCATTCAGGCACCTAGGGAAAAAACTTCCGCCGAAGAGATCGCTTCCGTGATTACTCTGATGGAAAAAGAAGGCATCAAAGAAGAAGCCCGTAAAGATTTCCAGCAGCAACTTGCCCAGGCCCGCACTTCTTCATTTTGGGAAGAGGTGGTGGAGGGATTGGGTGGATGGCTGGAAGAGCAGGTAAAAGAATTTTAGCTAGTGCTATCGCTCACTCCGCAACAGTCACCCGGTTCTTGCCCGCATGTTTCGAATCATAGAGGGCTTTATCTGCAGCTTTATAGACGGCCGTTGAATCCGCATATTCTTTTTTCACGGTGGCAACTCCCATGCTTACTGTCACGGGGATTTTCTGGCCTTCATACATAAACGCATGAGCTTCGATGCGTTTACGAATTCGCTCGGCAACTTCTGCGGCCTGTTCGATCCCTGAGTTGGTGAGTACTACGATGAATTCCTCGCCTCCGTAGCGGCCCGCC
This sequence comes from uncultured Bdellovibrionales bacterium, assembly GCA_964416595.1. Lineage (GTDB taxonomy): Bacteria > Bdellovibrionota > UBA1018 > CAIPTA01 > CAIPTA01 > JAKFYM01. Next base: position 32,916 of record CAYQES010000006.1, read on the forward strand.
AGATCCCGCTCCCTTAAGCCTGAAGCCTTTACTTGTTGGCCTAATTCCGCAAGCACATGATCGCCCCCGTCATGGCCGTAGGTATCGTTCACCTTTTTGAAATTGTCGATGTCGAAAAGGATCACTGACAGATTGGAGTGCAAGGCTTTGGCCCGCTTGCATTCTACTTCCAATACTTCACTGATGTATTTGCGGTTGTAGAGGCCTGTGAGTTTATCCATATAGGCCGCATTGGTGAGGTTAATGTGGTAGAGGGTTTCTAGTTGGCCGGCGGGCAAATATTTTAAAACTGTGCTGCCCACTTTGATCATGTCTTCTTTTTCGAGGGCTCGTTTCTCGGAACCGATGTTTTGATCGTTCACGAAGGTGCCGTTCCGGGAGCCGAGATCTTCGAGAAACATTTTTTCGCCCTCCGCGGTGATTTGGGCGTGCTGGCGGCTCACGTTGGCGTCTTCCACTTGAATCTCTACGGATTTATCTCGGCCTAAAAGATATTTGGACGCGCCTTTTAAGGAGTATTTTTTACCCTGCAGGCTGCCGCGGATCACGATCAGCATCGGATCTGTGGCTTTGGCCAATTCCAAATCGATTTTCAGGGTGTCCGTAGCGGGATTGAGGACTCGGGTTACGTCACCTTCTCCGGACTTCGGTGGCTTTTTTTCGCTTGGCATTGCTCTTAATTTTAGCGCCTTTTGCCGCGATTCCAAACTCCCTATTTCCTTTTCCCCAATAGCCGCGGCCTCGCAAAAAGGCGTGTAAACAGTGGGCGGCCAAGGTTGCCGTGCGACCGTCGGTGTCCAGGGCGGGACTTAGTTCAAAAAGGCCAAAACTTTCCACTTTCTGTTCGGTTCCTGCCAGGTAAGACATTTCAATCGCTTCCGCTGCCGTGAATCCTAGGGTTTGGGGGGCGCTACAACCCGGAGCGTCGGACCATTGCACGCTATCGATATCGAAAGAAACGAGGATGCTGGACGAAGAATTTTTTTTGAGCAACTTTTGGAAGCTGGTTTGCACGCCTTGTTTTTGTAAATCCTCTAGCCAATGGAGGCCAAACCGGTGGCGCTTGGCGTATTCCACCAAAACGGCGGCATTGCAGTGGGGTTGGATGCCAAATTCTTCTAGGCGGCTTTGGCTCTTGGAAAAGAGTGGGTGTTCTCGCAATAAAAACCAGGGAGAACCGCTAGTGATGCCCTGGGTAGTGGGGCGAACGTCCAAATGGGCGTCGATATTAAAAACCGTTACCCGGTTTCCGTTACGGGCGTGGAGTAGACCAAGGGCCGGAGGAAAACCCAGGTCGTGGCCACCACCGATCACGAGCGGGGTGTGACCCGTTTCGTGGATGCGTTTACAGAGGAGGGCTGCGCTTTGGAGAGTTTCTTCCAGTGGGCCAACGGGTAGAAAATCTCCCATGTCATAGATAGGCAGGAGCGGTTTCCCAGTGGTGAACTTATACAATTTTTGCCGAAGGGCCGTGGGGCCTTCGGCAGCTCCAGGCCTGCCACCCACATTGCGAATGCCGCGATCATCGGCCAATCCTAGGATCACAATACCGTGTTCCAGGTGAGCGAGGTTGTTGGGATCGACGGTTTTCACGTATTCCCCCAGGCGGGAGTTATCAGGGAAGTTTTTTGTTAAACTGCTTTTGGGATCGTAGGGCAAGATTTTCATTGGCTTTTTTCTTACATCCTTTAGCCTATTATATAAGGGCTCTCTATTTGCGAACAGAGTAATTTCACGGCATGAGCGACCTACAAAAAATTTGGTTCATTTATTTAACGGACCATCACGAAGGCCCCTTTACTCCTGCGGAAGTGGGAGTAAAAGCCAAGGAAGGCTTAGTCACGCCCCAATCCTTAGGTTGGAAAGATGGAATGGCCGAGTGGCTGCCTTTGGAGTCGATCCCTGAATTGAGTGGAGTGTTTCATTCTGCACCTTCTGCAGCTCCAGCTTTGGCTGTTGCTGATGCCGCACCCGCTGGAGGTGAAGAAAGTTTTTCGCTGGCTCAACTCCTTGCTTCGCAGCAACAAGGCTCTCCCCCTGAGGCCAGTGGTGGTGTAAACCTGAATTTTGAAACCGCTAGTCCGAGCCTTGCAGCATCTTCCGTAGCTGTTGCTGCAGAAGAAACTCCCGTTGGACCAAACGATGAAGTGTGGACCTTGAAAATAGGCACTCAAGTGAGTGGTCTACATTCTTTACAAAGATTAAAAACCTTAGCTGCTGAAGGCGAAGTGCCCGCAGATGCCATGCTCTGGCGTGGAGGATGGTCCGATTTCCGCCCGGTTTCGGCTGTGCCTGAGGTTGCTTCCGCTCGCAAGGCTCGTAAAAGTGGAACCTCTCCTGGCTTTACGGCGCCGGCCAAGAACAAACGCCCCGGTGGGATCGCGCCGTTAACCGCAGCAGCCAATATTGGAAACGACGAAGCCACGGATCCAGGCCTCATCCGGCCGGCCAAAACCGGTTTCATACAGAAAATTTCTAAATTTTTTGCGAAAAAGAAAGCCCCGATAGCAGCTGCGGCTCTTCAGGCCCGTAAACCAATCTATGCCGCCAAAAAAAGTGGAGGCTTCCAGCGAGTATTGATGCTGGTACTAGGCATTGCTCTCGTGGGTGGCGCAGGTGCTGCCTACTTTCTCCTGTTTTCTTCTCCTATCCCTTCCGATCTTGATGTGATTGCGGATGATTTAGAGGCGATGCAGGAAGTAGTAAAGGCACCAGCTTCAGACAAAAAACTCCACTTAGCCCTGGCTCGAGGCACTGACGAAAACCCTGCGGATGATACAGCGCCAAAATTTTATGTGGCCACAAACTTGCCCGAGGGCACCGTGCTTACCCTTACGGTAACTGGCCAGCCTGGAACGTTGGTAAATAGAATTAATTTTCAAAAAAGTTATGTGGCTAATGTGAATAAGCAAAAATTAGCTGTATTTGAACGCGTGGACGACGACAGCAAACCCTTGCCTATGGGCGAGTACGATTTAAAAGTAACGGGCGAAGGGGTTGAGCCATTTCTTCTTAGTCGGTTTTTAGGTGGCAAAAAAGGCGGCCCTTATGTGGATCGCTTAAAGCGTTACAAAGAAAAACTCCAGGGCGAATACGACAAAGAAATGCAAGAGTTAAGAGAGTACATCGACACGTTAAAAAGCATGCAGGCAGATATGGCGAAACGTAACGGTGAATTTAAAGCCGCCACTGTGCCCACCACAAAAGCAAAAATCGTGAGCGACTGGAAAACCTACGTAGCTAACGCCAATAATTTGGTGGCACAGCTCGAGCAAAAACTAAAAGCTCGCTCTGCAAATGCTGCTCAAGGCTTTCATCCTAAAGCCTTTCAAGATTCTGCGCATGCCGTGGATCAAGTAAAACAGCTACTGGTTTTACAAAGCCAACGCTTTGATGGCGCCACTGTGAATGTGGAAGATCTGGAAGCCCAAGTGCTAATGTCCGTGGCTGCCTTAGACCAATGGTTGGCGCAGGCTTTGGTAAAAAGCCCTTTTGAAGTGTTGCAACCTAGTGCTACCCCAGCGAAGTAAGGAATTCGTTTTGAAAAAGAAAACAGGCGAAGAACGACGTAGATCCAAACGCACCGTGGTGCAGGAAAGTTTTAATCTTTTTTTGGTTGTGCCCGAGCTCCACGGCATGAGCCGCATTTACATTCGGGATATCTCGAGCTGCGGGCTTTGTTTTCATACGGAATTAAAACACGGCTTGAAAGAGGGCCAGGAAGTTGAAGCCCGCTGTTATTTAAATCCCGGCTTCTATTTGCCTCTAGATTGCAAAGTGGTGCGGGTGCAGGGTGATGAGATTGCGCTCGAGTTTGCCGAAGCGGGCGCGGGCCTTGCGATCGGGAAGCTGCAGGAGTTTTTTGAGTCGGCTGAGAAATACGGCGTGATGGTGGAGTAGTGTCCGGCTACTTTTTGTGTCGCAGCTGCGTTAAATCGTTTTTCTTTCGTTGTAAAACGAGGCGCAGAGCCCAAAGCCTATTTCCTAAATTCGAAGAGCTCTCTCGTTTTTATAATGCAATCAGCCGTGCAGTCGTGAAAAAGTCCGGCGCCGGACAAGCGGTGCGTTATTCGCCAGTGCCAGGGAGTCTAAGGCCTAAAACACCGTATACACAAAAGGCGCCACCGCCGTGCCGTGCGTAAGTACAATCAAAGCCCCCAGAGCCAACATCACTAAAAAAACTGGAATCAAAATAAATTTTTTCTTCGTCAGCACGAAACGAAAGAGATCTTTAACTACTTCCCACATTAGAATGTCTCCTTGAAATTTATTTTATCCGCGCTCTTTTTCCGATAGCTAGTAAGATTCTTATCCCACCCCAATTCCAAGGGAGAGCGGCGGCCACAGAGCTTTAACAGCAAAGCCATGGGCGTGAACATCGCAAAAAAGAATAAATGCAGGATGATGAAATTATTTATCGTGCCGAGAATGTGCCCGATCTTCATCCATGCAAGGTAAGGGTATTTTAGCGTGCGGGGAAAGAAGGATCCGAGCGCAATTAGCACTAAGCCAAAAATCACTAGCTGCCAGCGGGGATTGGTTCCTCTTATCCAAGGAAATAAGATACCGAATCCAAGGGCCGTAACGCTACCTACGATGAGAGAAAAACTGCGGTATTGTTTTACTTCAGTCAAGGGGCATCTCCCAGCGTTCCGTGGGTTGCGGCTGGTCTTCGCGCTTGAGTAAAAGATTTTCGATCACGAGGTAATCGATTTCTGTGCGTAAAAAACAGCGGTACGCATCTTCCGGACTGCACACAATGGGTTCGCCTCGTACATTAAAGCTTGTGTTCACAAGTAGCGGGCAACTCGTAATTTTTTCGAAGGCCGAAAGCAATTTATAATAGCGGGGATTGCTTTCTTCCGTGACAGTATGCAAACGGGCAGAATAATCCACATGAGTGATTGCAGGCACAGTGGAGCGTTTTTGCTGGAGGGCCTGGAAACCCGTAAGATTTTCCACCGGTAAACGATGCTTTTCCTTCACGGGGGCTACCATCAGCATATAGGGGCTATCTTCCGCAAAATCAAAATATTGGTGTACGTTTTCTTTTTTGATCGAAGGCGCAAAAGGCCGGAAGGATTCCCGGAATTTGATTTTCAAATTCATGCGGCTTTGCATGGTTGGATCCCGGGGATCGCCGAGGATGCTGCGGGCGCCGAGGGCGCGAGGGCCAAACTCCATGGGGCCCTGGAACCAGGCTACGATTTTTCCTGCGGCTAAGAGTTCGGCAACTTTCTGGAAGAGGTCGTTATCGTTTAAGCGTTGGTAGACGGACTTTTTTTCTTGCAAGAATTTTTCTGCTGTTTGTGTGTTGAACGTGGGACCCAGGTAGCCGCCCTTCATGGAATCTGTGGCTTTAGGTTTTCGCTCTTTACCAAAATGTTCGTGCCAGGCACTGAACGCGGCTCCCACGGCACCACCGGAATCTCCGGCGGCGGGCTGCACCCAAATATTTTCAAAAATTTTCTCTCGGGAAAGCTTGCCGTTGGCCACACAGTTCAAGGCCACGCCACCGGCCAGGCAAAGATTTTCCACGCCTAATTCTTGGCGGATGGTGCGCCCGAGTTTCAGCACGATCTCCTCCGTAACCACCTGCACGGAAGCCGCAAGATCCATTTCCCGTTGAGTTAGCGGGCTCTCAGGGCTCCGGGCCGGGCCACCAAAAAGGGTGGCGAATTTTTTATTGGTCATCGTGAGACCTGTGGCAAAATTAAAATAGTTTAGGTTAAGGCGAAACGTGCCGTCAGTCTTAATATCAATCAATTCCCGGCGGATGAGATCTTGGTAGATTGGCTGGCCATAGGGCGCAAGCCCCATGAGTTTATATTCCCCAGAGTTCACCTTAAAGCCCGTGAAGTAAGTGAACGCGGAATAGAGGAGACCTAACGAGTGAGGGAAATCCATTTGCCACTGGGGGATAAGTCTATTTTTTTCCCCGAGCCACACCGAGCTTGTGGCCCATTCGCCTACTCCATCTAAACAGAGCACGGCGGCCCGCTCGAAAGGGCTCGGGAAAAAAGCGCTGGCCGCGTGGCTCCGGTGGTGTTCACAAAATAAAAGTTCGGGCACTTTTCCAGAACCCAATTTCGCTAAGTTTTCCCGTAAGAGCCTTTTCAAAAAAAGTTTCTCTTTTAGCCATACCGGCACGGCCTTGATGAAAGATGAGCAGCCTTCCGGCGCGAATTGGAGGTAGGTTTCCAAGAGTCGTTCAAATTTCAGGAGTGGTTTATCGTAAAAAACCACATGGTCGATTTGGTCTAAACGTAAACCTGCGGCTTCCAGGCAGTATTGGCTAGCCTGCAGAGGAAAGGCAGAATCGTGCTTTTTGCGGGTGAAGCGTTCTTCCTGGGCGGCTGCCAGGAGCTCGCCATTGCTGAGTAAGCAGGCGGCGCTATCGTGGTAAAAGGCTGAGATTCCAAGGATAAACTGCCCCATTTAATTGTTGATATTACGAGATAAGGAGCTGAAAGAATTAAGAATTTTATGCTTGTATGAACTTTTCCTTATCTTTGTTCAGGATTCCAAGCGTTATCAAGCTGATAAAGCTCTTCATCAACAATTAAAGGGGGCAGCTTGCTAAGTGAGGGAGCGGGGATATTTTTTTGGTCAAAATTCCCTAAGAATATCAATAAATTGATTAAAACTGTCAACAATAAATGCGCCAGCTTTTCTGGGAGGAGTATAAAGGCCCTTGTCCCTTCTGGGAGAACTAAACCGCTCCCACCAGGGTTTTATGGAGGTTCTTATGAACGCCTGGAAACCCCTCTTGTTTGTGTTGGCTTTGATGGCCGCACTACCCCTCACCAGTGAAGGTAAATCCTCTACCTGCAATCATGCAGTGAAAGGAACATGGAGCTTCGGGCAGGCCCCGAAGGGCTGTGAACTGAACTATACGGCAGCAGAACAAACAACTCTTTATGAGGGTTTGATCTTTGTGGCCGATCAAGATGGCGAGCAAGAACGTTATATGGAATTGATGTATGCGTTTTTGCGAGATGCTTCTGATTATTATTTAGACCAAAGAAAAAATGCGACGGCCGAGGAAAAAGAATACTGGCGCCGCTCGATTTTTGCCCTGGCCCACCAGGAAAGTTATTGGTCTCACTTTCGTTTAGCGATTGGGAAGGGCCAGGAAGTGGCTTCCGTAAAATTCATGCGCGGCGACCGGGGCTATGGCCACGGTATTTTGCAAATTGATGAGCGTTGGCACCCCAATATAAGTTTGAGCGAAAAAGGCGAAGACTTAGTGGGTAACCTTATGTATGGCCTTGATGTGTTCTACCAAGCTTGGGAAAGAGCCGAAGGCGCTAAATGTGTGAAAGAGGGCAACCTCGAGCAAAGAGCCCGTAGTGCCTATTCTATCTATAATGGTGGACCCGACGAAAAATGCCGTTGGACGGATCCCGCCGACGAATGGGCCCGAAACGACAAAGGCTATTACAAAAAACTTAAAAACCAAGAGTGGTTGCAATTCGTGGCAGACACGGAAAAAGAATCACCCGTGGATGTGGCCTGTGTTGTAGAGGGAGGCGAGGATTGTGGTGCAGGCGTGGCTACGGCTCCTTTCTTCATGCCACATGACTCGATTTTTGGCGTTGTCCAAGAGAGTGCTCCCGCAGCGTTGGCCGTTTTACGCCTTAGCCGCACTAGGAATTCATTTGTTTAAATAGGAGGTTTAAGTATGAAGAAGTTATCTCTGCTTTTGTTTTTGGTAGTAGCGCTCGTGGCTGCGGATTTTCTCGAGCAAAAGGAAAGTATTTCTTTTGTTAGAAAAACATCTCCTGCCACCATCCAAAAAGCTTCTTACTTAGTGGTGCCCCAAGAAAAACTGCAACTGCCCACTATGGATCCCAAAGAAGCTGAATTGCGTTGGCAACGTTTGCAGGGCTGGCTCAACTGCCCCGAAACGGATTGTTTATTACCCAACTCAGATCCGAGAGAAAAACAGTTTGTGCTCCGGAAAAAAATCTTGGAAGAGAGCCAATGGTTTTTAGAGCATGGTGCCGCGCCTGAGCAAGAAAAGATGGCTTACCGGGCCGCCACCACATTGCTCGCTTATCCAGAAGAACAGGTGCAGATCCAGGGCTTACAATGGCTGCAACAATTGCCGGTGAAACCAGAAACTTTAGAGCGCTTACAAGATTTAAAAAACGTGGTGGATCCCAAGCTCGCACAACTCATGATTGTGGAAATGCAACGGCATATGCAAACCGAGGAAGAATCTAAGGCTTTAGATTTAGTGGAAGAAATCCTTTTCCGGGGCAGCGTGTATGCTTCCCGGGAAGTGGCCAGATCCGCCGGCTTTCTCCTCTATGATGGCAACCGCCATCGCTTAGAGGGTTGGGCGAGAGAATTACCTTCTACCAGCGCCAAAAGCCGACTGTTAGAGGAGAGTTTAAGGTCTTATAGAGAGCAAAAAGGGATTTAATTGGGATAGAAATGGTAGGGTTTTGTAAAAAACTTATACACTCGTTTTAAGTTTTTGCTCCAAGTGCCGATGAGTTTCTATCAGGAACAAAGGGGCACTTACCATGGGACGGAATTTCTCCAACGAAAAAGTAATCAATCTTTCCAGCGTTCGCCAAGAAATCATCGAAGAAAAACGCCGAGATTATGAGCGAGTGGTTTTCCGCTCGAGCTTTGGTGTGTTCACTTACAACGAAGAAACGGGCCTGAACGCCATCGAGATTTTAGATATTTCCGAAGGCGGAATGCAGTTCCAAACTCCCGAGAAGAGTAGCCTCTCTTTATCCGTGGGTGATGTGGTGCCCGTGCGCCTTTATTTTGCCACTGATCATTATATTTCTGTGGACGTGAAAGTGGTGCGTTCTTATACGGCCATCGAAAATGGATCAGCCGTGCATCGCTATGGTTGCCTCATGGATAAAACCATGGCTTCCTACGGCGCCATCTTTCACTTCGTGCAATTCATCGCCAAATGCGCCGAACACGGCCACAAGGACGATCGGCACCTAAAAGTTTTCTACTAAAGCTTGGCCTTCAGCTGCTTTTTCTGTTCCAAATCGAGATCCCAGTATTTTACGTCTGCTGGGATTTGGCTATTGGGCCGATAGTTTTTCAACCAACTGTGATTGAGCGAATAAACCACGGGGTAGTAAAGCATGCCCCAAATGCCATCTTGGAAAACAAGATCTTCGGCTTTGCGGATAATTTCGGTTCGTTGGGGTGAAGGCATCATGGCGGCCGCTTGTTCATAGAGGCGGTCAAAGGCCGGGTTCACATAGTTGGAGGCGTTGGGGCCCGGGGCTATGTTTTTAGAGTAGAGTAAGAACAAAAAGTTTTCCGCATCGGGGAAATCCGCATTCCAGCCGCCTAAGAAAAATTGCAGGTTGCCATTTTTTTCTTTTTCTAGGTAAGCGGGAAAAGTGTTCACGATGATTTCCATTTTCACGCCGATCACTTCCAAAGATTTTTGGATGTATTCAGCCTGTTGTTTGGCTGAAGTGGAAGAGCCCCGAAGGTCAAATTTCAAAACGGGTAAGCCTTTGCCACCAGGATAGCCGGCTTTGGCTAATAACTCTTTTGCTTTTTCCACGTTGAAATCATTGTCCGTGGCGCGGTTCGTATAACCTGCGATCACCCGGGGCACCATACTGGAAGCTTTTACGCCCCGGCCGTTCAAGAATTTCTGGATAATTTCTTCCCGGTTTATGGCCATGGAGATTGCCTTACGCAAATTCGCGTTATTGCCGCCCACCACTTTATCTTTCATATTAAAATTCAAGTACCAGATCACAGCTTCTTCGGCCTTTTGCAGCTGCACACCCTTATCGAGTAAATCCGGTTTTAAGTTGCCATCCACAACGGCCGCATCGAAGTTGTCTTTAGGAATGAGCACATCATCCAGATTGCCCTTCATAAATTGCAACCAGGCGGGCTGATCTTGTTTGATGATTTGAAATTCTAGCCGATCGATAAAAGGTAGAGGCTTCCCTGCGTAGGCGAGCAAGCCACGGTTTTTTGCATCTTCATCGCCTTCGCTAGGGTAGAGCACCTGGCGGTAGGTCGGATTTTTTTCCATGATCACCTTGGAGCCCGCAACATATTCTACTAAACGGTAGGGTCCCGTTCCAATCATCCGTTGGTTAAGGCCTTCGTGTCCGTACTTATCCGTCACTTCTTTGGCCACGGGAGCGCCAAAACCCATCGCTAAAACGTTCAAGAGCTGGGGATAGGGTTGGGTGAGTTTGATTTCGATGGTGTAGTCGTCCAAAGCTTTTAGGCCCGGCCATTCTTCCAACAAAATTTCTTCCCGTCTCTCTTTGTTTTCCACGATTTTTTTGCGGTACGTATCCCAACCGGCTACCTTGCCATCGAAAATCCAAGTGCCGGGGCTTTGCAATTCTGGCAGGAGAATGCGCTTCCAGCCGAAAATAAAATCCTGGGCTTTTAGCTCCCGGCCTTTGCCATTGGGGAAAGCGGGATCATCGTGCCAGAGCACGCCTTTTTTGATTTTGATCGTATAGGTTTTTTTGTCTTTGGAAATCGTGGGCATGGCTTCGGCCAAGTTAGGAACGAGCTGTAGGGGGCGCTTGAGATAGTGATACTCAAATAGACTCTCCATCCCTAAGGGCATAACGGTATTGGACACGGTGTCGTAGCAGAGCGCGGGGTCGAGGCTTTTTACGTCGTCCCTTAGCCAAATATTTGCCACCTTTTTGCCGTCGAAGGTTTCTTGTTTTGTGCAAGCTGTGAGTGTGAAGAGAAGAAATAGGATAGATAAAATTCGCATAGTACCTCCAAAAGCTGGAGGCACTATACTCTAAGAGTTTCCTAAGAGAGAAATGATTTTGCCTAAAGCTTCATCCAATCCAGAAAGTTTTGTGCCACCCGCTTGAGCTTGTTCGGGTTTTCCTCCACCCTTGCCTTCGATCAGGGGGGCTACGGCTTGGATGAGTTTTCCGGCATTGTAAGTTTTCGTAAGATCGCCTGTCACTAGCACTTGCAGGAAAGCTTTATTTTGACCGGGATCCAAGGCGCCTAAAGCAATTACGGCTTTGGGCATGCGATCCTTTAAGCGTTCGCCCAGCACTCGTAATGCTTCCATGCCGCCTTCTTTTAAAGCGTGAACTACCACGGGCACACCCTGAATGGTTTGCGCTTTATTCATTAATTCTTGGGCAATGGCGCCGGCGTTTTCCGCTTGCAAGATGCTGAGTTTCTTCTCCAACTCTTTTTCCCGCTGCTGGAGCTTTTCTACTTTGAGCACTACGTCCTCAGGGCTGCCAGCTTTTAGATTTTCTTTGAGCGAATCCAAGGCTTTGGCTTTGGTTTTTAAATACGTGAGGGCCGTGGGGCCCGTATAGGCCACGATCCTTCTCACGCCGGCCGCAATGCCACCTTCGCTCACCATCACAAAGGATCCAATCTGGGCCGTGTTCTCCACGTGGGTGCCGCCGCAAAGTTCCGTAGAAAAACCATCACCAATGGAAACCACGCGCACTTCATTGTCGTATTTTTCTCCAAAGAGAGCCACGGCGCCCGCAGAGATGGCTTGATCCTTTGCCATAAGTTTGGTTTGTAGGGGAAGGGCTTGCGATATTTGCTCGTTGATCAAGGAATCGATCGTTTCTTTTTCCTCTTCGCTTAAAGGTTTAAAGTGCGCGAAGTCAAAGCGCAAAAGATCGGGGGTCACGAGGGAGCCCGCTTGTTTTACGTGGGTGCCCAAAGTTTTTCGTAAAGCCCAGTGCAAGAGGTGGGTTGCCGTATGGTTGGCCATGGTTTTTAAGCGAACTGCTCGGGGCGCCCGCTGCAAATATTTTTTTCCCACTTCTATGCTATGGCCGGCTTCTAGGGTTCCTCGCAGCAAGGTGAGGTGTGGTAGAGGTTTCACCGCATTTTTTAGTTTGGCTACCACTTGGTCTTTGAGTAAAAGTTCGCCAGTATCGCCCACTTGGCCACCACCTTCTCCATAAAAAGGAGAAGAATCAAAAACCGCTTCAAACGAGCCCGCAGAAACCCGTTGCACTTCTTTGCCGTCTTGGAAAAGGGCCAGGAGCTTACCTTCGCCCTCTAAACTTTCATAGCCCGTGAAATTCGTGGGGGGCAGGTTTAAGCTTTCATAGATTTTGGAGCGATCCTCGGTTTCGCCCTCTTCCTGGGCGGCTCGGCTCTGGCTGCGTTGCTTTTCCATGGCAGTAGCGAAATTGGCTTCATCCACTTCCACGCCCTGCTCCCGGCACACCACACTTGTGAGATCTAGCGGAAAACCAAAGGAGTCGTAGAGTAAGAACGCAACCGCTCCTGGTAACTTTTGCCCTTTGGGTAATTTTTTTAATTCGTCCGAAAGAATCTGCAAGCCCTTTTCTAGAGTGAGAAAAAACTTTTCTTCTTCGGCGCGCACGGCTTCCCGAATGAAAGCTTCTTTTACTTTTAATTCCGGATAGGCCTGGCCCATGGCTTTGGTAAGAGAGGGTACGAGTTTTTCGAGGAAGGCTTTTTCAAATCCTAGTTTCTTACCGTAGCGCACGGCTCGGCGGAGAATCCTACGTAGCACATAGCCTCTGCCTTCGTTCGAAGGCAACACGCCATCGGCGATGAGGAAGGAAATGGCCCGTAAATGATCGGCGATCACCCGGGTGGCTACGGATTTTTCGTTTGCGCCGTCTGAGTAGGTAAAGCCCGAAAGTTTTTCGATGGCGCCGATGATTTCTTTGAATACGTCGGTGTCGTAATTGGTGCGAGCATTTTGCAGGATGGAGGCGATGCGCTCCAAGCCCATGCCAGTATCAACGCTTGGTTTGGGGAGTGGCGACAGGCGCCCAGACGCATCCCGGTTGTATTGCATGAACACGAGATTGTAGAACTCTAGGTACCGATCCCCATCACCACCCATGCGGTCAAGCTCAGGATTGCCGGTATTGAAATCCGCGCCCCGATCGAAATAAATTTCTGTGCACGGACCACAAGGGCCCACGTCGCCTGCACTCCAAAAATTATCTTTTTCGTCGAAACGGTAGATACGTTCCTTCGGGATACCCACCACTTTATGCCAGATGTCGTAGGCTTCGTCGTCGTCCCGAAACACGGTCACGTGCAAACGATCCTTGGGCAGCTTAAATTTTTCCGTGACCAATTCCCACGCCCAAGTGATGGCTTCGGTTTTAAAATAATCACCGAAGGAAAAATTCCCCAGCATTTCAAAAAAGGTATGGTGCCGGGAAGTGAAGCCCACGTTTTCTAGATCGTTGTGTTTGCCACCGGCCCGCAAACATTTTTGGGCTGTGGTTGCCCGGGTGTAGGGGCGTTTTTCAATGCCCGTGAAAACATCCTTAAATTGCACCATGCCAGCGGAGGTGAAAAGGAGGGTTGGATCATTCAAAGGAACAAGGGACGCGCTCTTTTCCCGGGTGCAGCCCTTGGACTCAAAAAAATGTAAGAAAGTTTCACGGATTTCGGCAACGCTTAACGAATTCATATGCAGGAATCTACCAGATTAAGAGCCCAATGCGCAAAAAAAAGGGCCCCGGACAGGGCCCTTTTCCTTAAGCGATTGCCGACGATCTATTTTTTCGAGGCACAGAAAGGCTGGATGGCATTGGCCACATTGGCCATACCGGTGATATCCCACACAGCATCGTTGCTGTAATGCGGGTTTTTGGCCATACGGAATCCCACCATATCGTTCGGAAAGAGGGCAATCACATTGCCGCCCCAACCTTGCATTACGGGAATTTGATAAAAACAATTATTGTTTCTATAGGGCTGGCGCCAGAAAGAGTGCATGTATTTGTACTCACCGGCGGGAGTCATCCAGGCGGTGCCAAACCCTTTTTCCTCTTGGCTGTAGAGCGACTCATTGATCAAGCCGCGGTGGAGGTATTGCGTGTTTTCGTGTCTGCCGCCTTTTTGCATGAGTGTCGTGATTTTAGCCAAATCATCCACGGTGGCAAACATGCCGTAGGCTGCGAGTGGCACGCCGGGCCCGGAGCTTTCAACGGTTTTTGCTACTACGGGGTGGTGGATACCGATGGGCCGGAACACTTGCTGCACTAGGCTTGTCCAGAGGGACGCATTGTTGCCGTCTCTTCTTTTCACAAAGGCATCCAGTGCCACGGAGAGGATGAAGCTATCTTGGTCCCGGTAGCGGGCATATTGGCCGGGGCCCCAAGGATACATTCCTTCCTGGAATAATTTATCTAGTTTATCGGCCTTGGATCCAGATTGGATCCATTCCATATCGAGTTCATTGAAGTCGTAGCCGTCTTCAATATCGTTCGGAGTGGTAGTTGTGCTGCCATGACCAATGCCCGTGGCCATATTCCATGCGTCTACGAAACGCACTAGGTTCCAGCCATTGTGGCTCGCAGTGACTGTTACGTAATCCCTAATGAGGGCGTTCAGCACATTGTTTTTTCCGTATTTCTCGGCGGCCCAGAACATGGCCAAGGCGCCAAAAAGGGATTTTTCCATGGATTGCACACCGAGGTGCATATAGGAGCAGTAAGGAAAATCGCCGTAAGGAGTGGCGCAATCTTTTGCGTACACTCTGTTGCCGATAATCAGGCCACTGATTAACATAAATTTTTTCTGGGCAGTGCCATCAAAACCGGCCAGAGCATCTTCCCCGTATTGTGCTTCTAGCTGGCTCCAGGGAAGCACATTGGCGCGGTTGTTTTTTTCCTGCACATAATCTTGCACCAGGGTCGGAGGCACGGCGCCGTTTTTGGGTTGATAGCTGGCGGCCAGAGCGCCCCAAGCCACAAAATCTTGAGGAATCAAAAAGGTAAGACCCCCTTGTACGATTTGAAAGCGCACGGAGCTTACTCTGTTGCTGTTAAAAAGGAAGGTGGCAATCCCGTTATGGCTATCGCCATCTAATGAGTTCACAAGAGCAAACGGAAAGGAGGCGCGGGACCAGCCTCGATCCGAAGCTTCGGACCAAACTCTTCCGGGTGACACAATGATCTCCCAATAACTGCTTTGGGGTTCGGGTCGAATGATATCTCGCACTACGGGAACAAGCTCATTGCCATGAGTGAAAAACTCCAAGTTTACTCGGGGGAAAAGTTGTGGATTTTTACCAACCACAGGATCTTTAGAAATTCTTCTGGGATTGGAATTCATGGACCCTTGTGTAAGGCTTAAGGTGCCGTAGAAGTTATGTAGAGCGGTAGAAGAGTTTTCATCTTCCATATAAGACTTATTTTTTACGGGAGCTGTTCCTTCCACGCCATTCATCAATTGCTGGTAAGTGATTTCCGTGCGGGCTAAGGCAGGAGCACTATAGTAGAGAGATAAAAGGCAGGCTAAAAAAATAGCTGGTTTCATGTAGGGCTTCCTCGAAATTTTTTGTTTAGGGCTAATGGTATCGGTTGAATATTTTTTTAAAAAGAAAAAAGCGTTGTAACGCTTCGCGCGTTTCTTGCAAAAAGTTATGATTCAATGCGCCCAAGTGGAATTAAGGCACAAGTCCCCAGAGGGAGGCTAGCTCTTTTTCGCCAGTGGCCATGGCCAGGGCACGCACTAGTTGTTGTGTGTATGGACCAATAAAATCTGTTTGTTGAAAAGCGCCAAGGGTGGCACTTGTTTCGGAAGAGCTGATTAGTTGGCCCTGCCCCGGCCTTAGGCGAAAGTCGTAGGATTCCGGCGCTACAAATTTTGGTTCCGTGCGCACAAGTTCAGGCACCGTGAGCGCGCGCCCTTGGGCTTGGATTTTGGAGCGCCAGGTGACATTGCGCCCAATATTGGCAACGGGCATGGTGCTGGAAACGAGTATTGCATAGGGGCATTCGTAAAATATATTTTCATCCAGGCGCAGACGTGTGCCAGCGCCAGAAACTTTTACACCGGCGCTCGTGCGGATAAAAGAATTGTGGCTCACGCGCACATTTCCACTGAGAGAAGAAACACTAATCGCTTCTTTGTTTTCGAAAAATAAATTTCGTTTAGCTTCTAGATGGCAAGCGCGGTCCACGGAAACGGCTGTGGGCCAATCCCCCACAAAAGCATTATTTTCTAATACGATATCCGATTTATCGCAGGAAAAACCCCGGGAGATACCGCGGGCAAAGGCATTGCCTTGGATTTTAACAGCGGAAGATTCGTGGGCCCAAACTCCTACACCGCCCTTGGCTTCGATCACATTGCCCAAGAGAGTAATGTTTTGGGTTTTGCTTAAGATGATGGTGGGTGCTTTTAGTTTTTGCAAAGTGGCAGGCACTAGCCGAAAACCCGATACCATGGAGTTGCGGATACCCTGAAATAAAAGCAAGGGTTTCTCTGGATCCGTGCCAATGAGCACGGTGCGGTCTGGCCCGGAGCCTGAAAGAGAAATATTGGCTGGTAAAATGATCGGCTTAGATTCTCGATAAATGCCCGGCATTACTTTAATCACTACTTTAGTGCTCTCTTTTGGCGCCACGGCCTTATCTTTGGCGGGGGTGTAACGGGCCGGATCCGCTTTGGGAGCCACGCCCTTTTTGATTGCGTCCAAAGCTAGGGTAATGGACTGAAAGGCGTTAGGGTTTTTAGGATCCACTAATACGCCCCGACCCAAGATCACGCCAATCTGAATCGGATCTAAAGGAGTGGTGCGCTGGGCTTTTTGCGCAAGTTTTTGCAAAGTGGAAGCCAGCACTCCGCGGCCTTTGGGCAAGAGCATGCCCATGAGTTCCCCTTGGGTGTTGATGATCGCCGTGCCCGCTTGGGTTTCGCTTAGATCTGTGCTGGAAAGGGAGAGCAGGCCCGTTTCCGAATTGGCTGCGGCTACCTGCCCCCGTTGGATCTGGGGCTCGATTTTGCCATCGGGGCCATCGGCAAAAGAAAAAGTAAACACATCTACTTGTGGACGTTCATCCTGCATGGGCACATAGGGTAGGGGCGCGGGGTTTGCTTCCGGAGCCAAGAGCACGAGATTCTTTTCTTCGTCGATCAACGCAATTTTAGCGCTATAGGTGTTGCCAGTGTGGTGGGTGATTTCAATGCGATCGGCCCATTGCTGTTCGTTGCCCAACACGAGAGAAAGCGCCGTGGCGATGTAGGGAGCATTGCGACCCACGCCCACTCCCATAGCCCGGGCCAATTCATTGCCTGCGAGATCCCGCGCAATCACTCGCACCACGGAATGCTTGTAACGATCCAAAAACATTTTAGTGATGTTCACTTCTTTTCGAGAGTTGCGGTATTGGCCAAGGGAGGGATTGGTTAGATCCGTGTTCGTGGGCGCAGGAATGGTATCGGGCGTGGGTAGTTGGCCAATATTCGTGGGGGCTTGAGTGCCGGAAGCTGGGGGAGCGTTGGTGGGATTAGTAAGCCGTTGTTGCACAGCGGGGCTTGATAGGGCAGAGCTCGGCACATAGGTGCCAGCGCCTTGGTTCACGGGCGGATCTGCGGCGATGGCAGTTTGGATTGCAAAAAGGCTAAGGCTTAAGGCCCACACTGGTATGGAAAAAAGAAAAGCCCATCGGAAATTTCCCATGGGCTAATGGTAACAAAGATTGGGGGTTTTCACCCCCTTTCTTACTGTACTTTCTTGAGCGGTTTAGCGGCGTGGGTTACAGCAGAAGCTTTTTCGCTTTTTTCTGCCTTTTCCTCTTTCGCATCTTTGCTGGGGCTAGCGTTCTGAGCGCCTAAGTGAGTAGGGATGAGACCGCCTCCACTTTGGATGCCCTTGGCTTTCAGCACTTTTTCCCGCACTTCGGAGATGATTTTAGGATTTGCTTTTAAATAATCCCGGGCCGCGTCTCGGCCTTGGCCCATACGCTCTCCGTTGTAGCTATACCAAGTGCCGCTTTTTTCGATCAGGTTCATATTGGTGCCAAGATCCAATAGATCACCCTCTTTGCAAATGCCTTTGCCGTAGAGGATATCGAACTCCACCTCTTTGAAGGGAGGAGACACTTTGTTTTTTACCACCTTCACGCGGGTGCGGTTGCCCACCACATCGTCGCCATTTTTGATGGCAGCAATTCGGCGCACATCCATACGCACGGAGGCGTAGAACTTGAGCGCGTTGCCACCGGTGGTGGTTTCGGGGTTACCGAACATCACGCCGATCTTCATCCGCACTTGGTTGATGAACACCACGGTGGATTTAGATTTGTTGATGGAGCCCGTGAGTTTCCGCAAGGCTTGGCTCATGAGCCGGGCCTGGGCACCCATGGTGGCGTCACCCATGTCGCCTTCTAGTTCCGCCCGGGGAACGAGGGCGGCCACGGAATCCACCACGAGAATATCCACGGCGGAACTCTTGATCAGCATGTCCACGATTTCTAGGGCTTGTTCACCAGTATCAGGCTGGGAGATGAGCATATTGTCCACGTCCACGCCGAGTTTACGGGCATAGTCCACGTCGAGCGCGTGTTCTGCGTCGATGAAGGCGGCGGTGCCACCTTGTTTTTGGCACTCGGCCACGGCCGTGAGGGCGAGAGTGGTTTTCCCGGAAGATTCTGGACCGTATACTTCGATCACGCGCCCTTTGGGAATGCCCCCGATACCTAAAGCAATGTCTAGGGATAGACTGCCTGTGGGGATAGCGGTGATGCCTTCATGGAGGCTTTGGCCAGTGCCTAGGCGCATGATGCTGCCGCGTCCAAATTGTTTTTCAATGGTTTGGATCGCTAGCTCTAGGGCTTTGCTTTTCTGACCTTGTTGGGCGGTTTGTTCTAGGGCCATTTCTTACTCCTTCTAATTTATCCGATATTTATATTTGTCGGCTCGTTCTTATACGTTGATGTACCCATTATGTACCCCTTCCTGGGATAATGCTACATTTTTCGTACAGTCACTTTACCGTAAAACACGTTTGCGTGAAAACGGAAAACTAAGCACGCAGCGCGTCTTTCAAAAGGCTAAGAGCAAGATGCGTGGCAATCACGCGATTCTGATCTCGGCTACCTTTCCCACTTAAAATCACCTGGTGGAGGATTTTCGAACCCGCCTTGTTCGAAAGCGCTACATAAATAGTGCCCACGGGTTTTTGGGCGCTGCCCCCACCGGGGCCAGAAATGCCTGACAAAGCTAGCGCGTAATCAGCGCCGGTTTGTTGTCGTAAAGATTCAGCCATTTGTCGCACAGTGGCTTCGGAAACGGCGCCTTCCGTTTGCAGTATGGTTTTGGGCACAGCCAAAAATTTTTCCTTCCAAGCATTATGATAAGTCACAAGGCTGCCCAAAAAATATTCCGAAGAGCCGGGAAGATCCGTGAACATCTTGGCCAAGAGACCGCCTGTACAACTTTCGGCTAAAGCTAGGGTAGATTTTTTTTCTTTGAGTAGTCCCGCCACCACTTGCACCAAATCTTCCCGTTGGTGTGTGAATGCAATATCTCCTAGAGCAGCGTCTATTTTTTGGCTGACAGTTTTTATTTCCTCTTGGCTAGGGGATTTTTGCCCCGGGATCTTCCAGCTTTCTAAAGTGAGATCGATGCAAGGGAAGGTGATATGCACACCAAAATAAAAAGTTTGCGGATATTTTTTTTCAAGCGGCTCAATAAGGCTCGCGACCCGTTGGTACACTTCGCTCTCACCCCGGCCAAAGGTGCGCCAGAATTTTCGTTCTTGTAATTTTTTACGAGCCATTTTTTTGGCGAGGCCTGGTAAAATTTCTTCGGCGAAGATCGGCCGGCATTCATTGGGCGGGCCAGGCAGAAAATAAAAAAGAGATTTCCCTTTTTTTACGGCAAGCCCGGGAGCTGTGCCCGTGGGATTGGATAAAATTTTACTGCCCTTTAGCACAAGCGCGAGGCGCTGGCGCTGCTCTGTAAGAGGCAAACCGCGGGCAAGGTAGCGGGAGCGCACATGTTCGAGGGAGGCTTTTGTGAATTGGAGCGGGAGTTTTAAGGCTTTAGCGGCGCTCGCCAGAGTGCGATCATCATTGGTGGGCCCGAGGCCCCCCGTAACAATCGTGACCGGAAAAGCGGCGGCCGCTTTTAGGGCGCCCCCAATATCTTCCGTGCGATCAGAAACGCAGCGCACCTCGCTTACACTCAAGCCATGTTCTCTTAATTTTTCTGCGAACCAAGTGGCGTTGGTGTTGGGAGTTCGGCCATCCAGCAATTCATCACCGATGGATAGGAGAAAAATGCCGAGGTTAGAGGGAGTTTTTTTCATCTTACGCTAGGGAAAAACCAAAGAAGGAGTTGGCGAGCTGCAAGGTTACGTAGAGCAGGAGGGTGGCAAAAATGGCGGCGGCCATATCATCTAACATGGCACCTAAGCCCCCC
This sequence comes from uncultured Bdellovibrionales bacterium, assembly GCA_964416595.1. Classification (GTDB taxonomy): domain Bacteria; phylum Bdellovibrionota; class UBA1018; order CAIPTA01; family CAIPTA01; genus JAKFYM01. The sequence continues at coordinate 53,103 of CAYQES010000006.1, forward strand.
TTCACTTTGGCATCGATCCAACGGATGGGACCGGGTTTAAAAATGTCGAAGAAACGAAAAAACACAAAAGCTAGTGCATAGTGCCACCACAAATGTTGGGTAATGCTCGTGGTGAAAAGAATGCCCGCCACTTCATCGATAACTATGGTTTGATGATCCTCTGTGCCTGTTTTTTGGATTACTTTTTTTGCGGCCCAAACGCCCAAGAGAAAAATTATGATCGCGGTGCCCCAAGCAAATTCAGCAGGAAGTTTCCACATCCACCACGCTAGCGGTAGGGCTGCAAGGGAGCCAAAAGTGCCAGGAGCTTTGGGCAGTTTTCCAACGTAGAAAAAAGTGGCGATGCATTGGGCAATGGAAAAGTTCATGGCTCGAGATTCCAGCATAAAACCGCGCCGGATGCGAGCGGATAAATCTACATAAAATGCACCTTTACGTCCCCTTGATCATCCATTAGGGTGAAGGGCAGAGGGGTAATGGTTTGGATTCACAGCAGCACGAAATATTAGAATTCGTGGATTCCCTGCGCTTGGGGCGCGAGGTCATGAACCTCATGCTAAAAGGCCGCAGCGTGATCGATTCCCACCACGGTTTGCCTTTGCACACAGTGGAAGCGGCCGATGAGTTTTTGTTGCGCTATGGTTTTAATTTAGAAAATCCCGTGGAGCGGGCTGAAGTGTTGGGCAACTACCAAGAGGCGTTACGATTCATTCGTAAATATTTTCTAAAACCCGAAAATCCTGATGGCGCCGATCTTGAGATTCCTAAAAATTTTCAGGAACTAGTGGATGTTCGTCTGCTCTTTATTTGGGCCGCCGATAAAGCTTTGGGCCAAGCTGTGCGGGCCCGCTGGGCGTGTGCCGTGCTGCGGGTGATGCATGCCATTTCCCACTTAGATAAAGATTTGCGCCACGATTTTTTCCCGGACATCCAAAAACAAATCTTCGATCGTTTTTATAAAGAAATTCATTCAGAGAATGAGGGCTTGTATTTGGGCGATCCGAAATCTGCCGCTTCTGTGCCCCTGGAAAAATTTCTCACCAAGCCCCGCAAAACCCGGGATTCCGTGATTTTGAAATTGCTCCATAAAAAAGAAACCCTGGCCGAAGATGTGTTCGATCAGATCGGCGTGCGTTTTGTGACCAAAAACCGCGTGGATGTTGTGAAGGTGCTAAAATATTTACGGGATCGTTACATTGTTATGTCGATGAATTTACGCCCCTCCCGCTCCCGCAATAATTTGGTGGATCCGCTTCTCTACCGCCGTACTTGGCGGGAAATCCGGCAAGCGGTGCAAAAGGGCGAAGTAATGGACCGCGCGCGCGTGATCAGTGCTTTAGAGAAGGCTGTGGGTAGGGGTTACTCGGAATCGCAAAAAGAAATTGGCGAACACAATCCTTTTTCCAGCCGGGAATTTCTCTCGATCCAATTTACTTGCCGACAATTAATCAAATACCGCAGCCCTGCCTACGAAGAATTAAAAGCGTTGCGGGCCCATTTAAAAAATACGGGTGACGAAGAGACGAAGAAAATATTAGAGCGCCTGGATTTCGGACAGCTCGCCAAAGAGCAGCGCTTCTTTTATCCCTTCGAGGTGCAAATCTTGGATCGGGAAAATTTCGAAGAGGCTGAGAGCGGCCGTGCCTCCCATGCTTCTTATAAAGCCGCGCAGACGCGTATGGCGATGAAGCGGGTGCTTGGGCAATTGCTGCTGGATTATAGCGAAGAAGCGAAGGGGTAGGGCCGCCGCGGGGTGGCGCCGAAGAATTGTAAGACGAAGATCAACCCCTAACACTCCCACCTGCCTCCGCATAAAACTCCATTACTTTGCACGCGCTAAGTAAATAAATTGTACCACTGCCTGGGGCGCGCAAGGTGAGCATGTCACTCAAGAACCCGCAGCCCGGCGCAAAAAATTCTCTTCCTACTAAAACACGGCTTTCCTGCTAGAATCCTTCCATGCATTTTTTCTTCCTGGTCCTTGCAGTACTAGCCACAGCCGCAGTCCCCACCGTTACCACTAACTCGGCGAAAGAACCCTCCACCTTCCGCGTGCGGCTTGTGGAAGATCTCGGCACCCTCGATTGGAACTACGGAGAGATCAATCCGGAAATTTCTTATCAGCTAATGGAAGGCCTGTTCCGCACCAATGCCAAAGGCCAGGCGGTGCCGGCGGCGGCTAGAAGCTTTCGTTGGAATAAGGAAAAAACGGAACTTGTGGTGCAGCTCGATCCTGAGAGTCGCTGGAGCGATGGTTCGCCCCTCTGTGCCCAGCAGTTTGTGGATTCTTGGCAACGCTTAAAAGATAAAACCTTCGCTTCTCCCTATGCGCACTATGCCCATACTTTAAAAAGTTTTGAGGCCAAGAGTTGCCGGGAGTTGCGGGTAAAATTTGAGCGGCCTAGCCCCGAAGCCACGGCGCTCTTTGCCCATTATGTGTTTTTTCCGATTCGCCTCGATCAGTTGAAAAAATCCCCGCAAATTTTTAAAGAGGGCGTGGGTTTGCTCGTGAATGGTCCTTATCAAGTGCAAGAGTGGAAAACAAACCAGAATCTCATGCTTCTGCGCAACCCTAGGTATGGGCGGAAAAAACCTGTGGTGGAACGGCTCGAGTTTTATTTTATTCCCGATGAAAATACCGCGCAGGTGATGTTTGAGCAAAAACGCATCGATTGGCTAAAAGATGTGCCACAGCTACTACGCACCAAAACCATGGAGAAGAGCGCTGCCTTTCAAAGTTTTCCGAATCTTACGACATTTTATTTTGGCTTGAATGTGGGCAAATCAGAATTATTGCAAGACGAAGAAATCCGTTTTGCTTTGAGTGAAAGCTTGGACCGAAAAGAAATTTCCAAGATCCTCGGGAAAGAATACAAGGGCACAAAAGACTGGCTGTCGCCGGTGATTTTTCCCGCTCTCACGCCAGCCGCCACAGCCAATAAAAAGAAATTAGAAAGCGCCCGCAAAAAACTTGAGGCCGCCAAAGCCGCCGGTAAAATGGATTTGCTCTTAAGGGTGTATAGCAAAGCCGCCCACCGGTCCCTGGCCGAATGGGCCCAGGGGCAATGGGAGAAAAAACTTGGCGTGCGCATTCCCATAGAAGTGATCGAGGCCAAGGTGTACTGGCGGGAAATCTACACCGATCCGCCACCGATTTTCTTGAGCGGCGTAACGGCGCCTTATAGCCACCCGCGGGCGTTTCTCCAAGAATTTCTTTCCACGAGTACTGCTAACTGGACAGGCTGGAGTTCTCCTGAGTACGACAAAGCTGTGAATGAAGATTTATTCCAAGAGGCCGAAGATATTTTGCAAAAGAGCGGCGTGATTGTGCCGCTCTACACGAGAGACACAGTGGCCCTAATCAATCCCCGCTGGAAAGGGTTTTACATTAATCCTTTAGGGCAGATTTTTCTGGGCGACTTACGCTAGTTTTGCGTTTGGCGGCTTTGGGCTTATTTTCTACCTTCTCCAAAAAAGAACGGATGATTTCTGTCACCAGATCCGCCTTTTCCATCTGCGGGCAGTGGGAGCCCTCGGGGATCACATGCAATTCTGCATTGGGTATAAGTTCCGCAAAAATTTTCTGGTTCTTTGAAGGCGTGATCAAATCGTTTTCGCCAGCGATCACGAGCGTGGGCGCTTTCACTTCCTGGAGCCAGTGGGTGCAGTCGGTTTTCATAAAATCGCTGATAAGGTTTAAAAAAATATCAAGATCTACAGTGCTCGTGAGGCGAAGGTATTCGTTGATATCTTCCCGTTTGGCGTACTTCGGATTGAAGCCTGCGAGGGCTACGAATTCCCGGTTGATGGGATTGGTGCCTTGGTTCGCCCAGACTTTTTGTAAAATATCGGGAATAAAGCCGTGGGCTTTCTGCAAGAGGGGGAAAAGCACTTGCAGAAAATTGTGATGGAACATGGTTTCGAACGGATCTTTTGGCGTGCCGTTGGCTAATACGAGGGCCTGCACCCGTTCTGGCGCGAGGCGATAGAAATCCAAAATGATGTTCACGCCGAGGGAGTGGCCCAGCAAAGGAGCTGATTTAATTTCCAATTCGTCGAACAGCTCCAAAAGATCCCGGGCACAGCTTTCGATTGTCATGGTGCGGGCGTCTTCCGGGCGGGCGCTTTGGCCGTGGCCCCGGTAGTCCATGAAATACACCCGGTGGGTTTTGGCAAAGGCCTCCATTTGGTATTTCCACTGGAGCTTGGAACACACAAGGCCATAGCAAAAAACTAAGGGCGGGGCATTTTTCGGGCCTTCGATAGAATAAAAAAGGCGCACTCCATCGCGGGTGCGGAAATAGCCCTGTTCTTCGCGGCTCATGGGGATCCTTTTTTGGGCAAGGGCGGAGGTTTGGGTGGGCCACCGGCGCCAGGTAGGGGCGGAGGTTTAGGCATGCCCGCACTGCTGGATTTCTCTAAATGCTCCAGAGCGTCTAAAATTGCTTTTTCCCGGCTACCTTCCACAAAACGGCTCGCTGCTTGGGGGTGTTGGAAGGGTTCAGGGGGAGTGGGTGGGTTTAGGTCCAGGCGGGAAAAGCTTACAGTGGTGCGTCCCATGCTGATGCTATCCCGTTCCTTCAAGGGCGCAGGATTTTCAAAAGGGCGGCCATTCAAGCGGATTTCAATGTCTTCATCCAAATTTTCCAGGAAAAATCCTTGGCCTTGCGCAAAAACCCGGATTTGCAAGGGTGCCAGGGCCGGATCATCGATCAGCATATCACCTTCCGTTTGGCCGAACGTGAGTTGGTTGCCCAGATGTTGGTAGGTAGACTGTTGGCTTTTGTCCGGGGCAACGATGATTTTAAACTCGATCATTTCTTCTTAGTATAACGGGAAAAATTTCCTTTGCACCCCCTCACCTTTCATCTAGATTGGAAACCCATGAAACAGGTAGAGAACCGAAAAGAACGGACTACTTTGCTCCGAAATCGCTTGAAAGAGCGTATTTTGGTGTTAGACGGCGCCACGGGTACCGCTCTGCAGGAAGAAAATCTTACCGCCAAGGATTTTGGCGGCGAGGAATTCGAGGGTTGCAACGAGAATTTGGTTCTTACGCGCCCCGATGTGGTGAAGCGCATCCACGAAAAATATTTAAAAGCCGGCGCTGATATCGTGGAAACCAACACTTTCGGCGGCACACCGATGGTGCTCGGCGAATATGGGCTTTCCGAGAAGGCTTACGAGATCAACAAGCGAGCCTGCGAAATTGCGCGGGAAGCTTGTAGGGAATTTTCCACACCTGACTGGCCCCGCTTCGTGGCCGCGTCCATTGGCCCTACCACAAAAGCAATCTCCGTAACTGGCGGAATCACGTTTGATGAATTGGCCGAACAATTTTACCAGCAAGTCAAAGGTCTCTATGACGGTGGCGCCGATTACTTCTTAATCGAAACTTGCAACGATACTTCCAACGTGAAAGCTTGCTTGCACGCCATTGATCGCTTGCATAGTGAAGTGGCTGATCCTTTGCCTGTGGCTGTTTCCGGCACGATTGAACCTATGGGAACCATGTTGGGTGGCCAGGGCGTGGACGCTCTTCTGACTTCCCTCATGCATCGGGATTTACTCTATGTGGGCTTGAATTGCGCCACGGGCCCTGAGTTCATGACAGATCACATTCGCACGTTGGCTGGTATGTCGCCTTTCCCCGTGGCTTGCGTGCCCAATGCGGGTTTGCCGGACGAAAACGGCCAGTACTTAGAAACTCCAGAGCTTGTGGGCAAAGTGATTTCCCGATTTATCGAAAAAGGTTGGCTAAATGTGCTCGGTGGCTGTTGCGGTACCCATGGTGGTCACGTGCAACATTTGCGGGAAATTGCTGACCGCGCTAGTCCTCGAGTGGTTGCCGCGCCTCGGGCATCTCGTCTTTCAGGGATTGAGTATTTAGAAGTCACTGACGAAATGCGGCCATTACTCGTGGGCGAACGCACCAACGTGATCGGCTCCAAAAAATTCCGGGAACTGATCCAGGCCGGCAAATGGGAAGAAGCTGCGGAAGTGGGCCGCGCCCAAGTGAAAAAAGGCGCCCATATCGTGGATGTTTGCCTCTCGAACCCCGATCGCAACGAACAAGAAGATTTACAAAAATTCATGCCCGAGCTTCTAAAAAAAGTGCGGGTGCCCGTGATGATCGATTCCACGGATGCCTCCGTGATCGAAGACGCTTTAAAACTCGTGCAAGGCAAAAGCATCATCAATTCCGTGAATTTGGAAGACGGTGAAGAGCGCTTTGCCCACGTTCTACCTTTGGCGCGCAACTATGGCGCCGCCGTGGTGGTGGGCTGCATCGACGACGATCCAGAGCAGGGCATGGGCGTAACCCGTGAGAGAAAATTAGCCATTGCCGAGCGCGAATACAATTTACTCACGAAAAAATACGGCATTCCGCCGGAAGATATTTACTGGGACGCCCTCGTTTTCCCCTGCGGCACGGGCGATGCGCAATACCGCGGCTCCGCCGTGGAAACCATCGAGGGCGTGCGGCTGTTGAAAGAAAAATTTCCTGGCACAAAAACGGTGCTCGGAATTTCGAACGTCTCCTTTGGTTTACCCGCTGTGGGCCGGGAAGTACTGAATGCGGTTTTCCTCTACCACTGCGTGAAGGCGGGCTTGGATTGCGCAATCGTGAATTCTGAAAAAATTCCGCGCTTTGGTTCTTTGAGTGCTGAAGAAGTGAAGGTGTGTGAGGATCTGTTGTGGAACCGGGGCGAAGATCCCGTGGCCACGTTCGCCGCTTTTTTCCGGGCCGCACGGCCCAAGGCCAAGGAAGTGCGCCAAGAACTTCCTTTGGATGAGCGCCTGGCCCAGTACATCGTGGAAGGCACGAAAGAGGGTTTGTTTGCGGATCTCGATTTAAAACGAAAAGAGATGAAGCCACTCGATATCATCAACGGCCCACTCATGCGGGGCATGGATACGGTGGGGCGCCTCTTTAATAAAAACGAAATGATTGTGGCCGAAGTGTTACAAAGCGCCGAGGCCATGAAGGCCGCGGTAACTTACCTCGAACCCTATATGGAAAAAACGGACACGGCTCTGCGCGGAACCGTGGTGCTTGCCACCGTGAAGGGCGATGTGCACGATATCGGCAAAAATTTGGTAGATATCATTTTCTCCAACAATGGTTTCCGCGTGGTGAACCTCGGCATCAAAATCCCTTCGGAGCAATTGATCCACGCCGTGCGGGAACATAAGCCAGATATTTTGGGGCTCTCAGGATTGCTCGTGAAGAGCGCTCAGCAAATGGAACTTTCCGCCGGTGATTTGCAGCAGGCGGGTTTAAATGTGCCAATTCTCGTGGGGGGCGCCGCGCTCACACAAAATTTTACGGATAAACGCATTGCCAAAGCTTACGGTGCTGGTCTCGTGGCTTACGCCCGGGATGCCATGGGGGGCCTCGAACTCGCCAAACAGATCGTGGACAAAGAACTGCGCCCGGGACTAGAAGACACTTTGCGGCAGCGCCAGAGCGAATTGCAACGGCAAAGTGCGGAAGGGGCATCGGCGCCGGCGGTGACCGTGAAAGAGCGTTCGAAACTTGTGCCTGTTTTGGGCGAATTACCCCGGGCTCCCGATTTTGAACGCCATGTGATCCGCGGTCAGTCTCTAGATCTCGTGTGGAAGTATATGAACAACCTTGTGCTCTTCTACCGGCACTTAGGAATTCCCGGAGAAGCCGTGAAGCTCTGGCAAAAAGGGGATCGCAGTGCTTTAGCTTCGCACCCGAGTGGCGCCAAGATGCTGGAGTTCGCGCAAGTGGTAGAAGATTTGAAGGGTGAAATTAAACGTAATGGCCTCGTGGCCGTGGAAGCCGTTTACCAATTCTTTCCCGCCGCGAGCGAAGGCAATGCTTTGCACCTTTACGGAGCAGAAAGTTTTCCAAAACCCAGAGCGGTGTTTGAATTTCCCCGCCAGGCAAAGGTAGATGGTTTATGTTTATCAGATTTTGCTCAGCCTTTAGCGGCTTCGGCTAAAGGACGTTTAGATCAGGTAGCACTCTTCTGCGTGACGGCCGGTAAAGGCGTGCGAGCCCGCACGGAAGAGTTAAAAAAGCGGGGCGAATATTTGAAAGCCCATGCGCTTGCGGCCCTCGCCATCGAAACGGCGGAAGCCTATGCTGAGTTACTGCATGCACAGATCCGCTCCCAGTGGGGCTTTCCTGACTCTCCTGATCTCACCATGATGGATCGTTTCCAGGCCAAATACCGGGGTTGTCGTTATTCTTTTGGCTATCCCGCTTGCCCCCGTCTCGACGACCAGGCGATTTTGTGGCAGCTCCTGGATCCCACGGAAATCGGCGTGCAACTCACCGACGGTTTCATGATGGATCCTGAAGCTTCCGTTTCCGCCTTGGTATTTCATCATCCAGAGGCCAAGTATTTTGGCGTGGGGGAAGCATGAAACATTTGTGGTGGCCCGTGATTGTGGTAGGAATTTTGGCGGGCAGTGCGTGGCTGCTATTGCGCACGGAGCAAGCGCCCTTACCGCCCGTGGTGGCGGAAAATCCTGTGGCGGCGGTTGATCCTGCGGCTGCCGTGGTGGAAGAAGAAAGCACTCCGCAAATTACGGTAGAACAGTTTCGTTCCTTAGGCGCAGAAGTGATGCGCTCCCTTCCCACGAGGCAATCCGTAAAGTCCCTTACGGCCGAGGAAACCCATGGAGTGCCAGTGCCTTTATTTGTGGCGGGCGAACGTTTGGGCGCCATCGCTGAAGCTGTGGAAAATAATTTTTCTTTAGCTGAAGAAGCTATTCTTTTGTACAAAGGCTGCGCGAGCTCAGGTCAGTACCCGGATTCGGTGCGGGCTCTGTGTTATCTCAACTACCGCGCATTAGTGAAAAAATTAGGCCAACCCGTTGCTCGCAAATTGGTTCCTTCCCACATCAGTGATTTTGCGGAGCGGTTGAAGAATTAATATGTGGCTGGTGTTGTTAGTTCTTAGCGTGCATTCGCTGGCGGCGCAGATTTCGCAAAAAGAATTGCTGGATTACGCGGATAAATATTCCTATAGCGATAATCGTAAAAATTTGGGACGCGATAAAGTTTATTCTGCCCAGAAGGGGGATAGAGACGAAGAAACATCCACTTTGCTGCTGGCCTTTCCTGGTCCTAAATCCTTTCGGCAGGTGGCACTTATGTGCAACCGTTGCGGGGCGGATCTATCTTTGGAAGTTTGTAAAAATGAGTTTATCCAGCTGTATCAAAAATTGACGGGTAAGGAACCCTCTTCCAAGCTCATTGCCAAGATCCAAATCCATCAAGATGAAAAGCAAAAGCTGGATTCTTTTAACTCTCAGTTAAGGCTTCGGTTGTCATCGGGTGCTTTGTACTGTGACGGAGCTAGAGGGAATGGTTTGGGAAGTAGTTTGCGGTTCGATTTTTTTCTGAACTAGGGATAACGCAAAGCGACTTCGCGCCGGGGGAGCTATGCGTCGCAAGCCCAGAAAAATTTTAAGCCATTGTTTTTATTCAATAACGCAATGCGAACTCGTGGCGAGTTCGCATTGCGTCAACAAACCTATCCGCTCTTCAATGTCTGCGCCGCCGCTTCCACGGCCTGGCGGAACCAGGCCCCAAGCTTTTCATGCTCCGGCATTCGGAGCTCTGGATCTGAGTGGTAAATCCGCTCTGCTTCCTTACGAGCCAATTCCAATAATTCTGCGTCCCGCTGCAAATCCGCCAAACGGAAAGTGGGCGAGCCGCTTTGCTTAGTGCCGAAAAAATCTCCCGGGCCCCGGAGCTTTAAATCTTGCTCGGCGATATCGAAGCCGCTCCGGCTCTTTTCCAAAACCATCAATCGCACCCAGGGGCTTTCGTCTTCCACGCCCTCTTCACTATCCACCGCTTCCGCTGCCCGCACCACGCCAGGTGGTGGCACTTCGGTAACCAACACACAATAACTTTTATGCTCACCCCGGCCCACTCGGCCCCGGAGTTGGTGCAATTGAGAAAGGCCAAAGCGCTCCGCATTTTCAATTGCCATCACGGTGGCGTTGGGCACATCCACGCCCACTTCGATCACAGTGGTGGAAACCAAAACATCATACTCATGGTTTTTAAAAGCCCGCATCACGCGGTTGCGCTCATCGGAGTCCATCTGGCCATGCACCATCGCCAGGCGTAATCCGGCCAAGGGGCCCTCCTGCAAGCGGGCAAATTCGGTTTCCACGCTGCGGATTTTTTCCATTCCTTCTTTATCGGAGTCAGAAACCAACGGATACACAATATAGCCCTGACGTTTTTCGTCCGCCTCGCGCCTTAGCAAATTATACAAACGGCTGCGGTCGCTGCCCCGAATGATCTTGGTCACGATTTCCTGACGGCCCGGAGGTAATTCATCAATCGTGGTTACATCGAGCTCGCCAAAGATGGTAAGCGCAAGCGACCGGGGAATGGGTGTGGCTGTCATGGTGAGGATGTGGGGAAAACTGCCGGAGGGAGATTTTTCTTTCAAGGCCGCCCGCTGGCGCACACCGAAGCGGTGTTGTTCGTCCACGATCACGAGGGATAAATGTTTCCAGTTTACGCCCTCTTGGATCAGCGCATGGGTTCCGATCACGATGCGCGCTTCTCCCGAGGCAATTTTTCGTAAAGCCGCCTCCTTCTCTACGCGCGATAAGCTCCCCGTGAGCAATACCGCCTCCACACCTGTGCCCGCCAGAATCTTCTGGGCATTTTGGAAATGTTGTTCCGCCAAAATCTCCGTGGGCGCCATCAAGGCGGTTTGCCGATCGCTCTCTGCCACTTCAAGGGCCGCGAATAGTGCCACAAAAGTTTTCCCGCTGCCCACATCCCCCTGCACGATGCGGTTCATGGCTTTATCCCGCTGAAGATCGCCCAAAATTTCGGCGATGGCCCGCTCTTGGGCTTGGGTCAGCTGGTAAGGAAAATTCTTCCGCGCCTTTTGCGCAAGCCCGCCCTTCACCCGCAGCGGAATGGCGGGTTCCGGCTGCACGCCGGTGCGGTCCATGAGCAGTACCAATTGGAATTTAAAAAATTCCTCGAAGATCAAACGACGCAAAGCCGGGCTGATTGTTTCCACAGAAGGAATTTCCGGCGGAAAGTGCATGAGCTGCAAAGCCTCAGCTAAGGGAGGCAAAGAAAACTTTTCCCGCACGGAAGCCGGCAACACATCCTCCACGAGAGGTAGACCAGTTTCCAAACAGCGCTGCATGGTTTCCCGGATGAATTTTTGCGTGAGTTTTTCCGAGCGGGAGTAAATCGGCACCACCCGGCCCCAGTGGAGAGAAACTGGTACTTTCTCCTTACCGGGCCGTCCGCGAAGGATCTCTACGTCCGGGTGCACGATCTGGGGCGCGCCTTTATATTTTTTTAAAGCGCCTTGGAAAATCGCCCATTGGCCCGGAGCGAGTTTTTCTTTTAAACCTTTGTAAGTGCGAAACCAGGTAAGCGTGAGGAGATCGCCCTTTTCGCCCATGGCCACTACTTCAAACAAGGTGAGTTTACGACCCCGTAGCGGGATTTCTTTTTGGCGCTCGATGCGGGCGGCTACGGTAACTTGCACGCCTTCTGATAGAGAAACTAAATCCTGGGGCTCGCACAAGCGGCGGCGATCCTCATACCGGCGGGGAAAATAGTAGAGAGCATCCTGTAGCGTGATAATGCCCTTACGCGCGAAGGCCGCAGCCCGGGCGGGACCTAAGCCTTTTAAGTACTGCAGGGGAGTTGCAAGGGATTTAGCGGTACTGGATGCCACGAATTTCGTAACTGCTACCGCCGCGGGGCGTAGCGACTTTTACTTCATCGCCCTGCTTTTTGCCGATGAGCGCACGGGCGATAGGTGAGGCTATACTAATTTTGTTTTTGGAAATATCCGCTTCATCGATGCCTACAATTTTATACGTAACGGCTTGACCAGAATCCGTGTCTTCCAATTCCACGGTGGCGCCAAACACAATATGTGGATAGTTCAAGGTAGAGGGATCGATCACTTGGGCGCCGGAAATCACGCCATTAATGTGTTGGATGCGGCCTTCCACGAAGGCTTGTCGCTCCTTGGCAGCAGCGTATTCGGCATTTTCCTTCAAATCCCCGTGGGCGCGGGCTTCTTCGATGGCTTGGATCACACTGGGGCGCTCCACGCTGAGCAAGCGTTTTAATTCTTCTTCGAGAAGACGCTTACCTTCAAGGGTGATGGGGAAGATTTTTGAGTCCTGCATAGTGAAAATTAGTAGTACTTCCGCGGCGTTTTCCCGTCAAGTTCTCCTTGTAAAAGAGCGAGGTTTGTTAGACCTTTTAGGAACATTAGGAGGGAAATTCATGAAAATTTTTAAGGCAGGCATTCGCCGTGAGCCAGGCTTTCTCTATTTTATCGACAAAAAAGGCAACGTTTGCAAAGTGAAGATGGCCCGGGGTGGATCCGGTGGTAAGGCTAAGCCCATCGTGATCGTAAAAGCCGGAATTAAGCGGCAAGAGGGCCATTTGTATTTCGTGGACAAACAGGGAGATGTTTCCGCTGTGAAAATGAGCCGAGGTGGTCGTAAAAAAAGCAAAAAGAAAGCGACCAAAAAATCCGCTAAGAAAACGAAAAAGTCTGCGAAGAAGACCAAGAAAAAAGCGAAGCGCAGACGTTAAGTTCGAAAAGCGCATAGCTAATTTAAGCTAAGTTGGTTTTATTTCTTTTTAAACAGGGCCTCGGCGGCGCTCTTCAGCGAATCCTTTGCGGGGCCCGAAGCCAAGCCAGATCCGCCAGAGCGGGCTTGGAACCACTCACAAAAATTGCCTTTTTCTTTTTCCACTTGCCGGGGGGCCTGTTCTTCCCGGCATTCGTTATTGTAGGAGCGATCATGGTGCTGGCAATTGCGGCACACGCGGGTATCCGCGCCGCAAGCGCTACAGCTATCTTGCCGGCCTAAATTATTTTCGCCGATTTCTTTTCCGCAGCGATAACACAGCAAGCTCACAGGGGCATGACCTCTAGTTTCTCTTCGTTGATTTCCAAAGCCTTCAATAGGGCCAGCGCTTCGGAAATCGTGGTGAGGCAAGGCGTTTTACTTTCGAGCGAAGTGCGACGGATGAAATAAGAATCCTGCACAGCCTTTTCATCGCTCGTGGTGTTCACCACCAACACAAACTCTTTTAGTTTAAGCATATCCACACAATTGGGTGAGCCCTCTTGGTATTTCTTCACCACCTGGGAAAGGATGCCGTGCTCTTTTAAGAAAGTATGGGTGCCGCGAGTGGCAAAGAGGTTGAGACCATGGGCCTGCAGATCCCGGCACACCGAGAGGGCGGCGGCTTTGTCTTCGTCTCTTAAAGATAAAAACACATTCCCTTTTCTGGGCAGCTTCATGCTGTTGCCTAAGAGGGCTTTCGCAAAAGCGGCACCAAATGTGGGCGCCCGGCCCATCACTTCACCCGTGGAGCGCATCTCGGGGCCGAGGATGGTATCCGTATTATCAAAGCGGTTAAAAGGGAATACGGCGCCTTTCACGTGGTATTGGGAAAGGTTTTCGTCGAGGGCCTTAGGCAGAGAAAATTCTTCGAGCTTTGCGCCGAGCATAATTTGGGCGGCGATTTTGGCGAGAGGCTTACCCACAGCTTTGCTCACGAAGGGCACCGTGCGGGAAGCCCGCGGGTTTACTTCGATTAAATAAATTTCGTCTCCCTGCACAGCAAATTGCGCATTCATTAAACCCCGCACTTGGAAAGCAAGGGCCAAATCACAGGCGGCTCGGCGGATTCTTTCGGCGGTGGAAGGCGAGAGTGAGAAGGGAGGAATTGCGCAGGAAGAATCCCCCGAATGGATGCCCGCTTCTTCGATATGTTCCATCACGCCACCCACCACGGTGCTAATGCCGTCGCAGAGAACATCTACGTCCACCTCGATCGCATCCCGTAAGAAACGATCCACAAAAAGCGCGCGCCCTTCGGAAACTTGCAAAGCAATCTCAGCAAAAGCGCGTAGGGAGGTTTCCGTATAGGCGATTTTCATGGCTTGGCCGCCGAGCACATAGCTCGGGCGCACGAGCACAGGAAAGCCTAAAGATTTACCGAGCGCCACAGCCTCATCCACGGTGCGCACGGTGCCGTTCTCGGGTTGCTTCAAGCCGAGGTGCGTGGCTAAGGTTTCACAACGCTCCCGATCTTCTGCTTGGTCGATGGCGTTCACGGAGGTGCCGAGGATCGCGAGCCCTCCAGCTTCCAACGCGTGGGCAATCTTCAAAGGCGTTTGGCCCCCAAACTGCACAATGGCACCCAAAGGTTTTTCCATGCGGGCGATTTCCAGCACGCTCTCTGTAGTAACGGGTTCAAAATACAAACGGTTTGATACATCGAAATCCGTGCTCACGGTTTCCGGATTGCAATTGACCATCACCACTTTATAGCCCCGATCTCGCAAGGCCATGGCTCCGTGCACGCAGCAATAATCAAACTCGATGCCTTGGCCGATGCGGTTTGGGCCGCCGCCGAGGATCATCACGGTTTTATTCTCTTGGCTCAGCACCGGGGTTTGCTCTGGGGGAATGGGATTCGGCAGCCAGCAGTTTTGATAGGTGGAGTAGAGGTAAGGCGTGAAGGCTAAAAATTCGGCGGCGCAAGTGTCTACGGCCCTGTAAGAAGGGTGGAGATTTAATTCTTGGCGTAAGTTGCGGATGTTTTCTTCTTTGGTGTGGAGAATTTCCGCTAGATATCGATCGCTAAAACCAAAAGCTTTGGCGCGGCCCAAGGTTTCTGGGCGGGCTCGGAATTTTTCTTCTTTCCAGCCAAGGGCGGCCAAAGATTTTTCTGCGTCTAAAATTTCCGCGAGCTGCCGCAAGAACCAAAGATCAATATGGGTGGTGCGGTAGAGTTCTTCCAAGCTAATGCCTTGGCGGATGGCCGAAGCCACATAGAAGAGCCTGAGGTAGTGGGATTTAGAAAGAAATTTTAAGAGAGTGTTTTTGCGCTCCTCTGTGAGTGGCGCTTCGTCGTATTCGGTGGGTTTTAGCCAAGTGTAACGGCTTTCCATGGAGGCCAGGGCTTTTAAAAATGCTTCTTTAAAATTTGCCCCGATGGCCATGGCTTCGCCCACGGATTTCATGGTGGTGTTGAGGATCGGAGTGGAATCCCTAAATTTATCAAAATCAAATCGGGGGATTTTCACCACCACATAATCCAAGGTGGGCTCAAAACTTGCGGGTGTGGAGCGGGTCACATCATTGAGTAGTTCGTCCAGCGTATAACCAACGGCTAAGCGCGCCGCGATTTTGGCAATGGGGAAACCCGTGGCCTTGGAGGCCAAAGCGGAAGAGCGGGAAACCCGCGGGTTCATTTCGATCACGATCACCCGGCCCGTGGCAGGGTTCACGGCGAATTGAATGTTGGAGCCGCCTGTGTCCACACCAATTTCCCGGATCACGCGGATCGATTGATCCCGGAGCACTTGGTATTCCACATCCGTGAGAGTTTGCGCAGGAGCCACAGTGATGGAATCCCCCGTATGCACGCCCATGGGATCTAGGTTCTCGATGGAGCACACGATGATCACGTTGTCTTTTTTGTCGCGTACTACTTCGAGTTCGTACTCTTTCCAACCGATGAGGCTTTCTTCCACGAGCACTTCGTGCACAGGAGAAAGTTCAAGGCCCCGCTGCAAAAATTGCACAAATTCTTCTCTTGAATTGGCCGTGCCGCCGCCTTCACCACCCAAAGTGAAAGAAGGGCGCAAGATCACGGGGAAGGGAATTTGTTGCAAGGTTTCGAGGCCCTCATCCACGCTTTTTACGGTGCGGCTCTGGGGCACATCGAGCCCTGCTTTCAGCATGGCTTGGCGGAATAGTTCCCGATCTTCCGCTTTTTTGATCGATGTAATATTCGCGCCGATAAGTTCCACGGAATATTTTTCCAAAATTCCCCGCTCGGCTAATTCACAGGTGAGGTTCAGGGCCGTTTGCCCGCCCATGGTGGGCAAGATCGCATCGGGCCGTTCTTTCTGGATTACTTTTTCTAAAAAATTAACGGTGAGGGGCTCAATGTAAACAGCGTCGGCGGTTTCAGGGTCCGTCATGATCGTAGCCGGATTGGAATTCACAAGAATCGTGCGGTAGCCTTCGGCGCGCAACGCTCTCAAGGCTTGGTTGCCGGAGTAGTCGAACTCGCAAGCTTGGCCGATCACGATGGGCCCGCTACCGATCACCAAAATGGATTTAAGGTCTGTGCGTTTAGGCATGATACTCCTTCTTAGGGACTCAAAAATTCTAAGTTGTCGGCCCCCGTTTGTTGGGGTTCGATCTTGTGGGGGCTTTTTTCGTTAAAGGCACTTACGGCTTTCACTAATTCCTCTTTAGCGTCCTGGGTGGAGCGCCAGCTAAAGAGGGTGGCGCCTAAGAAAAATCCGGCGGTAACTCCGGAGATGATGTCGTACTCCCGGCGCTTATCCGTGTTTTTTTCTGGGGCCTGTAAAATAACGCGGTTTAAGATCAGACCCGATAAAAATACGCTAGCTAAGATCGTATGAAATTTGGCGTCCTTTTGGTGCGCAGTCATGCGATTCAAGTGCTCATTGGATTCTGGCACCCGTTGTAAGGCGTAGCGTAAATCCGTTTCAATGGGGCGGGCCAAGGCTTCCCGGGTGAGGGGGGCCAGATCGTAGATCTTACCCCGGTAGGTAACCATCCAGTTGCAATCGTTGAGTACACTAAGATCAGGGGTTTTGGCTGGGCTCGCGCCGCTTGCAGACACAGCAAGAAAGAAAAAAGGCACTAAAAATTTCCAGTACCTTCTATTTGTTCTCACCTTTGCCACCTCCATTAGAACTACCATAAAGAACCAGGGGGGATAAGAAGGAAAATGCCAATTTCTGGGCGGGCCTCGACGGGCTGTGTCTAGTCCGAGGAATGTGGTTTTCTTAATGCTTTGCTATAGTACAGCCATGGCAAACGTAGACCGCACTTCCCTCTGGGCTTGGGCTCTGGCTCTGTGGGCCGCTGCAACTTTAAGTTTCATGGCGGGCATGGGCATCGGTAGCACGGTTTTTGTACTCACTTGCCTCTGGTATTTGCGGAAAGAAAAAATCTGGCCCGTACTGAAAAAAGAGCCCTTACTGTGGGTGAGCCTTGGCCTCTTGCTAGCCGCTTTATTGAGTATAGTTTCTGCTCACCTTGCTCCGCCCCTTGGCCTGCCCCTACAAAACTTTCGCGAGTTGCAAAAATTCCATTATTTTTTACTGCCGTTTTTTACGGCCTTCGCGCTCCTAAAAACCTCAGGGCCAAAACTCGAATTCGAAAAACACCCCCTATGGAAAGCCCTATGTGCCATGGCGCTTTTGGTTTCTGTGGTTTCTATTTTGCAATTTTGGGGCGGTTATCTTTTCCCCGAGTCTTGGCGAGAATCCCGTTTTTTCCGGTCCGTGGCAACGGGAGAAGATATCGCTTTTTACCATGCGCAAGGCTTGATGTATTTCCATTTGAGTTTTGCTTCCGCCATGGGTTTTGTGTGCTCTTATGTGGGCGCCCGTTTATTGTGGCCGCTAGCTACGGACGGAAAAAAGGAAAAGATTTTATGGGCTGTACTATTACTGTTTACCTCCCTCGCTTTTTTCTACACCTATTCCCGCATCTCTTGGGTGGCGTTAGGCGCCCTCTTTGTGGCCTTGTTTTTTTTAAAACGCCCAAGCTTAGGTGTGGCCGCTGTGCTGGCCGTAGTGATTGGCGCAAGTTTAGTGTGGCACTTTTCGCCCACGGTGCGGGGCCGTTGGCATTTAGCCCGTAATGCCATCGTGGAACGGCAGCAGGTTTGGGCAGGTGCCAGGGAGATGATAGCGGATCGCCCGTGGCTAGGAGTAGGTTTTGGCAAAACCGGTTACTACAGCACGCCCTACGCTACCCGGGCCATTGGCTCAAAACCGATTTTTTCTAGCCATGCCCACAATAATTTTCTCGATATTTTAGCGGCCACCGGTGTGGTGGGCTTGGTGCCATTTCTTTTGTGGTGGATCGTGCTTTGGATCTACGGTTGGCGTAGTTTTTGGCGCTCCCCGGAAAATGAACGTTGGCTACCGGGGGCGTGCCTCGCAGCCTTTGTGACCTTTCATGTGAATGGACTCACACAGGTGAATTTTTTCGACGCTAAAAGCCAGCATTCCTTGATGTTATGGGCGGGAATCTTGCTCGCCTTGGAGTGGCGCAGGCGGGCTCGTTCGGAAATTATCTAGCACCAATTGGTAGAGCGCGAGTGTTTTACTGGCCAATTGCTCCAAAGAATACTGTTCTTGAATCCAGCCTTGGCTAGATGGCGAAACTTTGCGCGTGGGCTCCCCGGATCGCTCGCGAAAACTTTTTTCCCACAGTTCAATAGAGTTTGGATCCAAGAATTCTGCCTCTCGAACACCCGCCAAGGCTTCCCGGTGGGGGGGGATATCGGAAACCACTGGCACCGCACCCGCCAAAGCCGCTTCCAAAGGCGGCCGGCCAAAACCTTCGTAGAGGGAAGGAAAATAAAAAGCTTTCGCTCCAGCCATCAGGGCTTGGATTTCGCCGCCGGTTAAGAGGCCCATGCGCACTAGGCCTTTTTGCTCTGGGCCCGGAACATTGGTAACCAATGGTAAACAATTTCCTTTTATAAAGGCCTTGTAATGGGCTTGGAAGAG
Organism: uncultured Bdellovibrionales bacterium; assembly: GCA_964416595.1. Lineage (GTDB taxonomy): Bacteria > Bdellovibrionota > UBA1018 > CAIPTA01 > CAIPTA01 > JAKFYM01. The sequence goes on from CAYQES010000006.1 coordinate 71,693, forward strand.
CATATTTGTGTTTTTGTGGGCTTTCGGATTCGAGAGGCAGAAAAAATATTGTCCAGCTGGCAATTTCAATTTGGCTAGTACGTTTTCATCTTCTTTCCCTAAGGGTTCGATGGCGTTGGGGATCACGGAAATCTTTTTCCGTAGGTTTTGGGATTTTAGCCAATTGTCGAGCTCGTCTTTGGCCGCGTGGCTCACGGTGCTTACGGCGCTGGCGCCGAGCAATGAGGGCAAGAGCAAGTAGCGGTAATAGGAACGCTGCAGAAGGGAGCCAAAACGCAAATGGTTGAGGTCGTGCACGGTTTGGATATGGGGGCAGGGGTAGTGCCAGAGGCTCGCAAAACTTGGGGTATGGTAAAGGGCGGGGCGTAAGGCGCTAACGGTTTTGGGCAAAAGCCAGGGCTCCAGGGGATGCAGGAAGTCCAAGGATTCCTGATGGGGAAAATGCCGCAAGGGGGAGTGGGCCGGGCAGCCTTTGCTCACTAGAAAAAAAATTTCTAAAGGCGGTTTTTGTTTTTGCCAAGCGTTGGCGAGTGCGAGCACATATTGGGCAATGCCGTGCCCTTGGGTTCCCACCATTCGCCCGTCCACCACAATCCTTGGTTTCGCCATAGATCATTCTTATCATGGAGGAATAATTCCGCACATCCTCTTGCGCCTTTATCTGGTCACAATGTATCACTACCCTATGGCTAAACAATCCGTTCTGATCACCGGCGCTGCCGGCTTCATTGGCTCCCATCTTTCTGAACGTTTTTTACAAGAAGGCTACTCGGTGCTGGGCGTGGATAACTTTCTCACGGGTCGGGAGCAGAATTTAAAAGACGCTCTACAGCATAAAGATTTCCGTTTTGAAAAGGCGGACGTAACCAAGCGCTTTGATTTCGCGAATCCCTTTGGTGGAAAATTTTCCTGGGTGTTTCACTTTGCTTGCCCCGCAAGCCCTATCGATTTTGAAACCCTTTCCCAGGAAATTTTGGAAGTAGATTCCAAGGGCACTTTACTTGCCCTCGAATTTGCCCGTCAAAATGGCGCCGCTTTTTTCCTGGCGAGCACTTCGGAAGTGTATGGCGATCCATTGGTGCATCCACAAAAAGAAGACTACTGGGGCAATGTGAGTTCCATTGGCCCCCGCTCCTGCTACGACGAAACCAAGCGTTTTTCCGAAGCTGCCGTGATGGTGTTTCACCGCAAATATAAGCTCGACACCCGCATCGTACGCATTTTCAATACCTATGGGCCTCGCATGCGTTTGGATGATGGCCGTGTGGTGCCCGAGCTTTGCAGCCAAGCCCTAAAAGGCAAAAAACTCACCCTCCACGGAGATGGATCCCAAACGCGCTCTTTTTGTTTTGTGAGTGATCTTGTGGACGGCATTTTCAAAATGAGCCAGAGCAAGGAAAACTATCCCATCAATTTGGGCAATCCCGTGGAATATTCCTTGAACGATTTTGCCAAAGTGATTGAGCGTTTGGTGGGCAAAAATTTGGGCGTGGAATATTTGCCCGGCCGCCCCGATGATCCCCGCCGCCGTTGCCCCGATATTTCCAAGGCGCGAAAGCTCCTCGGTTGGGAGCCCAAAGTTTCTTTGGACGAAGGCCTAAAACGCACCATGGAAGCCTTCCGCCGGGAGCTATAAAATTCCATGAGTAATTTGCCCGTGCCTGCGCTTCCTTCTTGGACTCAAACTTCCGGCAGGGTGGCCATCGTGCACGATTGGCTAACAGGCATGCGGGGGGGCGAAGCCATTCTCGATGTGATCGCGGAACTTTTTCCAAACGCTGATCTTTTCACGCTCCTGCAAACCGACTTCACCATGACGCCCACCATTTTAAATGGGCGAAAAATACATACTTCTTATTTACAAAAGCTCATGGGCCTGCGCCGTTTTAACCAAGGCTATCGCCAGCTTTTACCCCTCTTTCCCCACGCCATCGAGAGCTTGGATCTTTCTGGCTTTGATCTCATCCTCTCCAACACCCATTGCGTGGCCAAGGGCGTGCGCAAAAAACCGGGTGCCTTGCATGTGGCTTATGTTTCCACGCCCATGCGCTATATCTGGGATATGTTCGACGAGTATTTTGGCCCCGGCAAAAGCGGGAAACTCACAACGCTCGCGGCGAAGGCCGTGCGGAAACGTTTGCAGGAATGGGATGTGCGGAGCACCAATGGCGTGGATCACCTAATCGCCAATTCCCATTTTGTGCAAAAGCGCATCCAGGATTTTTGGGGTAGGGAATCCACCGTGATTCATCCGTTCGTGGAAACAAATAAATTTCCCGCGGAACTAAACGGCCCTCCGAAAGATTATTATTTGATTGTTTCGGCCTTTGCGCCCTACAAGCGAATCGATCTTGCCGTAGAAGCTTTCCGCCGCTTGGGGCTACGGCTCGTGGTGGTGGGCAAGGGGCAGGACGAAACAAAACTCCGGCGTTTGGCTCGAGGTGCTGCCAACGTGCAATTCCATGGTGGCCTTTCCAACGAAGCCCTAGGCGAATTATACCGCCGGGCCCGGGCGTTAATTTTTCCAGGCCTCGAGGATTTTGGGATCACGCCCTTAGAATCCATGTACAACGGCCGGCCCGTGATCGCCTATGGCAAGGGCGGCTTGCTCGATACGGTGACCCCCGCCACAGGGATTTTTTTTCCGGAACAAACCGTGGAAAGTTTGATGGCTGCTGTGCAGCGTTTTGAAAAAGAGAGGGAAAATTTTGATCCCCGCGCGGCCCGGGAGCGGGCCCTTGGATTTACCCGTGATCATTTTCGCTCTGCGTATGTGGGCTTTCTTGCCTGCCATCTAAAAACCTAGTGTACGGTTTTGTCTTTTGTGCTTATCTTTAAATGAACGAGGGTTTTATGAAAAAAATTTTATCGATCTTAGTTCTATCCTGTCTTTTTTCCACGTCCACTTGGGCGGCTGAATATTGCGGTATGTATTTTAAAAAGAGAGCACACCGTAATTACCAATATATTTTATCCTTTATGAATGGGAGCCAGCGGGTGCAGGCGGGTCTTTCCTCCCGGAATTACGATGTGGTTCGTTTCCTTCATATGGCCCAAAGCGGTACAAGGATTTGCGTAGAAGGTGTGTGGAACGGACGCGTGATCAAGGTAAGTAGCGTTCGCCCCCAATAGGCTTTAAGCACCCTTTAACAACTCTTCCATTTCTTTTAAGAGGCGGCTCTCTTCATCTTCTGGAGCGGCTTCGTTCGTTTGCGGCGGCACCAGTGTGAGCGTGGGATTTTCTTTGGCCGCGGGTGTGGTGTTCAAATGTAAGGTGATGTCGTCGTCGAAAGTGGGAAGACCTTTAATCACTTGCCCATGGGATTCAAACAATAAAATCCACGGACGCTCGGCTTGCGGGGCATTTTTGTCTTCGCTCTTAGGCAATGGGCCCAACACAGGATAGATTTTTCCATGCTGGAAAAAAATTGCTTCGGATTTTAAGTGGTGGTGTTGCAATAAACCTGTGGACGGAAAAATGCCTAAGGCTTCTTCCCGCCGGATTTCTTGAAAGCTACCATCCATGAGCTTGATGCGGACCATACTGTATATAGAATCGACAGTTTACGTCTAAGACTTAAGGGCCCTGGAAGCTTACACGTTAAAAATCCGGTGGGGCCTGTGTAATCCCGACCATTCTTCTAGAGTAGCCCGGGGGCGGCCAGTGGAGTCATATTCAATCAGAGCGAAGGTAAGGTTGGTGGATTGGCCGAGGTGCCGTAAATCTAAATTGATCATGCGAGTCCAGGTGCCCGTATTGATATAGGTTTTGCCATCCGGATAGTAACGTTGCATGGGCCCGTGGGTGTGGCCAAAGATCACGGTATGTAAATGGGGATTTTTATCTAGAATCGCGCGAGCGTCGTCTTCCAGACCATAAAAGGGCGTGATTTCTTCCTTCATGATTGCAAGGGTGTTGGCGATATTGGCCCGGCGCTTAGGGTTATAAACAAAACGTGTGTTGAAAAAATAGAAGGCCGAAAAAAGGAGAAACTTAAAAATCACAATCGGGTGGATGAAGAGGCCGATAAAGATAAAGAGTTTGGCGGGCTTTACTTTGTCGATATGATCAAGTTCCCACTTTAAGCGATTGATGATCTTGATCACGTACACCGAGCCCCAGGGCATATAGAGCACGGGTTCGGGCAAGTTTTCGGTAACAAAAGGCTGCTGGTAATTGGTGGTGTGCACTGCCTCGAATTGATTGCCATGGTGGATTTGGATGCCGTCGTACTCGAGGAATTCCACTTCCGTGTTCACCCATACTTTTTCTTTTTTCCAGCTTTCACCGCCGATCACGCGGCAGAATTCTTCCCGTACGGCGGGGAAGAAAAAATCCATATCGTGGTTGCCCACATTGTAGAGCACGCTTTTTCCAGGCTTTGCGGCAAAGGCTTGGAGCCCCTTGGTTACTTCGGGGTGGCCCTTAAAGATGGTTTTCAAGCGCTCCACAGCGAGATCCGAGGTGATTAAATCGGGGAAATCCCCCTGGTGGGGAACGTTCAGGAAATCGAACACATCGCCATTTAAAATCAGCTGTACTTCACAGCCATCCCCATAATCCCCAGTGGAAAAATACTCGAGGAATTCGCAAAATTCCCGATCGAAGAAAAAATCCTCGTGGGGATTGCGGATGCCATCCAAGAAACGCCCGGCGGAGAGGTGCATATCGCTTGTGATCACTTTGATTTTGCGGGGGAGGCCGGGCATAGCCTTTAGTTTACCTTAAGTTGCACAGCTTTGTGTGGGGGCGGGGGGTATTTTTTAGTAGCAGGAGTGGCGGGCAGGTCAACGGGTTGAGGGTGGAGTCTTTTACTGGTTTTAAGGGCTATTTTTGGGGTGGGCGGATCTTTTCAAGTATTTGATTTTATTGGATTTTATATCTGTTTTTTTAACCCGTAAAACCGTTTAAAGCGTAAGCACTTGTCTAAAAAATAGACAATTGTTTTTTAAAAAATCACCTGTCTCCGTCTTGAACATCATAAAAAAATCACGCCCTTAGCGAGTTTTGGAGCGTGGCACAAGAATTGAGATTATCCTATCTTAAGATGGGTAAATTTCTTTTTATAGCCATACTCCTTAGTCCACCAGCCTTAGCCGAATGGGATCAGGGCGGCCTCGTGCAAGGCGAAGATGCGGCCTATCGGGGCAAGGACGCTAATTACGTTATTGAAAAGAACATAAAAACGGATCTCAACGATTACTTCGCTTCGGGCAAAACCCCTAAATTCATCCGCGTAAATATTGAAGGTTATAATGTTCGTAAGCCAGACATAAACGGCTACCCCCCAAGCTTCGATCCTGACGACAAAAAAAGCATCGATTTCAAAACTAAAAAAGGCATGGTGTTCGCCGTGCAAGAAATGCTTCCTTTAAAAACGGGCGTAGCCGTGCGGATTTTAGTGGAAGGCAAAGAGCGCTGGATTTTTGTTCCCAAATGGCGCCAAGAAGATTTTCAATTCTGTGAATCTCCCCAATGTTTTTCGGATTTAGCCCAGGTACTGGATATTCTCTGGGAGAAAAATATCGACGAAGACCAATTGCATAAGTGCGGAGTTGTGCTGGGTAGTTTAGGCCAGCAGCAAGAAGCGCTGCCTTCTACGGTGGAAGGTTATGGTTTGAGTGCTACGGGTGGTGGCTCTGGTGGTTCTACTTCTGGTGGTTCTTCCGGAGGATCTTCGAGCGGCTCTGCTACAGGTTCCGGCAGCGAATCTCCTACCCAGGTTACGGAGACGGTGAGCTCCAGCGTGGGAGCGGAAAGCGGCAAGTGCGTGCCCGATACCCGCGGCTCGGGCGTGAAACCAGATTTTCGGGCGATTGATAAAAAATACGGCACTAAAGCCAAGAAACAAGCCTTCATTGAACATATGACTCCCTTTGCTCTAGAGATCCAAGCGACTACGGGTTTCCCCGCGTCGGTGGTGATTGCCCAAGCGGCCCTAGAGACGGGCTGGGGTGCGGATCCAAATTCCGCTCACTTTAAAACCGATGGTATGTATGGCCACTCTTGTTTCAAGAAGGGTAAAGTAAAAGAATTTGAGGTTAAGATTGCAGGCGTGCAAAGAAAAATTAGGGCTGTCTGCGAAATTCCACGGCCAGAAAATGAGGGCGGATATTACTATAAATTCGATAGTCGCGAAGATTCTATGTACGCCTATATGTCAAACTTGCTCTTTGATCCTGATACGGAAAGCTATTATCGTGGTGTGAGGAAAACAGTACAGCGGTATTACCCGGCCGTGGCGCCCTGGGTAGAAGTTGTAGGATATGGAGCGGTTAGTAAGAATGGAAAACCAGAACCTGGAGCTATAGTTGGATTGTTTCACTATGCCAGTGATGAAAATTACCGGTCTAAACTTAGGAATATAGTAGAAAAAAATAATCTCGGTGCATTGGAGACCCAAAAGTTATGTCGATAATAATTTTTAGCTTACTTTTTTTCTTCAACGGTCATGCGCAAGCAGAAACGGTGCAATTGGGTAAAGATGGCCAAGCGGAGATTTCTTTAGAAGAAAACAAACTTACGAAAGTAAATATTTCGTTGCCTGGCAAGAAGTCGCAATCGATCGGAGGCATTGGTTCGGAATTTGTGCCTTTTACGTTTGATGGCGAGGAAACGGAAATTGCGGTTTTAGATTTGGATAAAGATGGCGTAGAAGAGTTTGCTGTACGTTTGATTGTTCCACCTCAAGCCGGTGCTCTCCACGTGTTTCGCTGGAATAAAAGGAAAAAAGAATTTGAGCCCATAACTTTTCCTCACGGAAAATTCTTAATGGCTTCGGCTTTTGATTCACTGAGCTTATCGCGGGATGGAAAGATCGAATTTACCGTGAAGATCTACGGCGACGACGGAGCTCCCAGCAAAAAAGTGAAAGATTCTTGCTCATTTAAAGACGGTGAGTTTCGAGAAGATTGACTGAGGGGGCGAAAGGCAAAAAAGCCTCTTCGTCGATCCTCTCCCTCAAGCGGGCGAAAGTGACCGCTGAAAATCTTCCCGGGCATGCATGGCTTCTTCTGCTGTGGCCTTAAAAAATTTCTGAAACAATTTATCTAATTCTTGGCTCGAAGCCCCCGCTTCCCAAGCGAGCCAAATCTCTAACGGCTTCCCAGTTAGATTCGTGAGTCCTTTGCCCGGCACGAAGAGCGACCACTCTTTTTTCCCCACGGGCCAGCCGATGGCTTTTTGTGGGGCCGTGCGGGAGAAGGCGCAGGGGCGGTGGGATTGCTCGAGGCCCGTGCGTAGGCCAGAAGCGAAGGCGAGGGCGGCGTCTTCCAGGGCGGGTGCGAGAGATTTAATAGAGGCTGCTTGGGAATGGTGGCGCAGGCGCTGGAAGGCGTTGGCGGTGGTAAGCAAAATAGACTCCCGCTCGCCTTCTTCGAGGAAAGAATATTCTCGGTGGAGCCAGGCTTCACCCCGGCCGAAATGGTCGAAAAGTTCCAGAATGGCTTCCCGATTGTACTCTCTTTGCAGAGTGGTTTTGGCTTGGGGAATGTATTCTAAGCGCGCGCCTTGGAGGAGTGCACGCCAGCACCAGTCGATGTCGAAGGCGTTACGGGCGGCGGTGGAAAAGGGGCCCACTTTTTCGAACCATTCTTTTTCGATAGCTAAATTGTGGATCGGTCCCCAGGGCAGGGCGTGACCCAGGGCTTGGGCGGCCCGTTGGCTATGGCCGTGGAATAATTTTTCTGCGAGTTTACCGTATGGATTGGTTTTGCCCAGGTGGCGGTAGAGGGTTTGACCCACGCGGATCGGGGCGGTGGCAGATTCTAGGGCTTTTTGCCAGCCGGGTGCGGATTTGGCCCGGGTGTCGAGGAAGAGAAGGAGATCGCCGGGAGCGCGGGCTACGGCCTGATTCAGTTCTTCGGCCGTATTGCCGGGTGCCACGGGGATGAGAGTGGTTTTGTGTCTTGCCATGGGGAGCGATCCTAGCGCAGAATGCGGGCGAGATGCTAGTCACAATCAATATGGCGATGTCGATGGACGGTAAGATCGCAACCCCTGCCCGGGGGCCGATTAAGTTCAGCTCCGTTTATGATTCCCGGCGCATGTCAGAGATCCGGGCCGAGCAGGATGTGGTGATCAATGGAGCGTCTACCTTTCGGGCGTACCCGAAACCTTTGGTGGTGAAGGGCGAGGATTTGCTGGCGCAGCGGCGGGGCTTAGGTTTAGCGGAGCAACCTGCGTCGGCGATGGTTTCTTCCCGTCTAGAAATTCCTTTTGGTACTCCTTGGCAGAAGGCCAAGGAAATAGAGCGCTGGGCGTTTTGTGGGAAAAAGGCTCCCTTAGGCAAGCGAGAGAAGTTAGAAGCCAGTGGCGTAAAAGTTGTGGTGGGCCGAGGTGCGCGTCCGAGCCCAAAGGAAATATTGAAGGCTTTTTCGGGCGCGGGTTTTTCGAAAGTATTGCTCGAGGGGGGAGGGGAGTTTAATGCCTCTTTCTTGGAAGCAGGTTTGGTGGACCGGATTCATCTTACATTAGTGCCCTTGGTGATCGGCGGTGCGGAATCGCCCACTTGGCTTGAGGGCAAGGGATTTCTTAAGGGGAAATTTCCCCGCTTTTGCCTCGAAGAATGCCGGAACGTGGAAGGCGAGCTCTACCTCACGTACTTGCGCTCCTAGAACCTTGCGCAAGGGCCGTGAAGCAGCTAAATTGCCCCCATGACCCTCGACCAAATCAAAGAGCGCATTGAATCCCATTTAAAAACCACCCACGTGCAGATCATCGATCTTGGCGGTGGGGATCATATCCGGGCCGTGGTAGTTTCGCCGGATTTTAAGGGCTTGCCCTTGATCCGCCAGCATAAAATGGTGCTGGATTTATTCACGAGCGAAATCAATTCCAACGAAGTGCACGCGCTCACGGTGAAAACCCTCACCCCCGAACAATTTGCCAATTTGTAAAAGGAGAACTCAAAATGCCTGACTATAAATCTATCATCGACCAACAAATCCAATCGAAGCCTGTGTTCATTTACATGAAGGGCTCCCCCAATATGCCCATGTGCGGTTTCTCCGCCCGGGCCACGGAAGTGTTGAAAGCTGCCGGTGCTGATTTTGGCCACTTCAATATTTTGGACGATATGAATTTGTTCGAAGAACTCAAGCGCCGCAACCAGTGGCCTACTTCTCCCCAGATCTACGTGAAGGGTGAGTTCGTGGGCGGCTGCGATATTATCTGTGAGCTGTTCGAGAGTGGTGAACTCCAGGGGATGTTGAAGAATTAGGGGTTTGCTGCACTGCGAACTCGCAACGAGTTCGCAGTGCGAAACAAAACCACTGGTACAATGACTCACTGATTCCTCGCCGCGAGGAATCGCTGCGTTATAAGCTCTCACAACCAACTCGGTATCCCGCCCCTTTCTATGGTCTAATAACCTCCATGGAAAACTCCAAAGCCGAAGCTTTTCTGGCCACCGCCCAGGCCTTCCAGTTAGGAAATTTACCCACCGAGCAGCGGCACCCGGAAACTACTTCCCTCGCGGATCTTTCCCGCACAAATATTCCTAAAGCCCTCCAGATCCTCCACAAAATTGATCTCGACGCCGTGGAAGCCATCACACAAAAAGTTCCAGAAATAAACCAGCTCGCGGCCGCCATGAAAGAAACCCTCGCCACGAAAGGCCGGATTTTTTTCTACGGTTGCGGCGCCACGGGCCGCCTGGCTCTTTCTCTCGAATACCTCTGGCGGCTCCAGCATAAAAACAACCAGGTGCTGGGGTTTATGTCCGGCGGGGATCTCGCCCTCGTGCATTCCATCGAAACTTTCGAAGATCATCCCGAATACGGCGCCCGCCAGTTAAAAGAAATCGGCTTCAAAGCTAACGATCTCCTCGTAAGTTGCACGGAAGGGGGCGAAACGCCTTCCGTGATCGGCGCCACGGAAGAAGCCACCAGGCGCTCCCGTCGCAAACCCTGGTTTCTTTACTGTAATCCCAACCAAGAACTCCAAAATATTGAGCGCTCCCATCGCGTGCTCGAAAATCCCGCTATAGAAAAAATTTGTTTATACGTGGGCCCCATGAGCCTTTCGGGTTCTACCCGCCTCCAAGCCACCACTGTGCTCCAGCTTGCCGCCGGCTGCGCCCTTTTCAACCTCAAGCCCCAAGATTTTGCCCGCGAACTCCAACGCCAAAACTACAACTTCCTCACGCCCTTCATCGAAGCCGAATCCGCCGCGTACCAAAATAAAGAGTTCCTGCTCTACGAAACCAAAGCCTACGCCATCACGATCCTCACGGACACCACCGAGCGCTCGCCCACGTTTTCCCTTCCCGGTTTCGAAAACCAAAAAGAAAAAGGAAAACCTCCAGCCCTCGCGTACCTCACCATCACGGGGGCCAAAACCAGCCAAGACGCCTGGAAAAAACTTCTCCTGCGCCAGCCCAAACCGCTTGAATGGAAGGTGCTCCAGGGAATTGCGGGAAAAAAGCGACTCTTAGGTTTTGATTTTTCCCAAAAAGTAAAAGCTGCCCGGAAAAAAATTCTTAAAGATAAAAAACAGCACCTCTTCCGCATCCACAAAAAAGCTCAAGCCATGGAATTTTCCCTAGGCAAACACCGCCACCAAATTCCCGTAAAAAATCTTCCGCCTCTCTTCGAACACCTTCTTCTAAAAGGCTTCCTCAACGCCCATTCCCTCCTCGTGATGGGCCGGCTCGGCCGTTTTGAAAGCAATGTGATGACTTGGGTTCGCCCCAGCAACAACAAGCTCATCGACCGCTCGATCCGCTACATAAAATTTCTCTTAGAAAAAGACGGCATAAAACCTCCCGCCTACGAAATTGTAGCTCGCCACCTCTTCCAAGAAGTAGAAAATCTGCCCGAGGGAGAATCCGTGGTTCTACGCACCGTAGCCCGGCTGAAAGGATAAAAATGGACAAAAGTTTTTTCGCCAATTTCCGCGCTAATCTTTTCAGCACCGATCCGGAAGATTTGGAGCACTATGGGAAAGACTGGACGAAAGTCTATCCCCCAAAACCCTCCGTCATCGCTTTCCCCACCTCCACGGAAGAAGTTTCTGCTCTTCTTAAAGTTTGCCACGCCCGCAAAATTCCCGTAGTTCCTTCCGGTGGCCGCACGGGCTTATCTGGCGGAGCTGTAGCCGCTAACGGTGAACTCGTGCTCTCGCTCACGAAAATGAATAAAATTGGTCCACTGGAACCCCTCTCACTCACTCTGCCCGTGGAAGCCGGTGCCGTTACCGAAGCCGTGCACCATTTTTGTGAACCCCACGGCCTCACCTGGCCCGTGGATTTTGGTTCCAAGGGTTCCTCTTGCGTGGGCGGAAATATTTCCACCAATGCGGGCGGCATCAACGTGATCCGCTACGGCATGACCCGCCACTGGGTGTTGGGCCTCACGGTGGTATTGATGGACGGTACCATTCTGCGCTTAAACGGCGCCCTTGAGAAAAACAATACGGGTCTAGATTTAAAACATCTTTTCATCGGCTCCGAAGGCACCCTCGGCGTGATCACGGAAGCCGTGCTGAAACTCACGCCCATCGTGAAAAACAAAACTCTCTTTTTCTTTGGCGCGAGCTCCCTCACCCAAGTGTTTCATCTTTTGGAAGCTGTCCGCCGTGCGCCTTTCGAAATTTTTGCTTTCGAAGTTTTTTCCCGCAACTGCTTCGCGGCCACCACGAAACTTCACAACCTCCGAGATCCTTTCGAAAGCAAGCATGAGCAGTACGTATTGCTCGAAGCCAAGGGTGAAGATTTTGACCCTTGGCTAGAAGAAATTTTTTCGAAAGGTTTCGTGGAAGAGGGCGTGCACGCCAAATCCCAGGAAGAAGCACGCGCTTTTTGGAAAAGCCGGGAGACTATCAGCGAATCTTTACGCACCCAAGGACAACTCCACACGAGCGATATTTCCGTGCCGATCGCCAAGCTAAAAGAATTTATCGAAGAGTGGCAGGAGCTTTTCCACAAACGCTTTTCCGCCTGGGAGCTTTTCCTTTTTGGCCACTTTGGGGACGGGAACCTCCACGTGCATGCCTTGAAGCCAGCCAATATGAGCCAAGAAGAATTTTTAAAACAAAATCTCTTGGTAGAAGAAGATCTCTTCGCTGTAGTGGGAAAATATGAGGGAAGTATTTCCGCGGAGCACGGGATAGGGCTTCTCAAAAAAGAGCATTTGCATTTATCCAAGAGCCCGGAAGAACTCGAGCTTATGCGGGCGTTGAAAAAAACGCTGGATCCCCAAGGGCTGCTCAATCCGGGGAAGGTACTTTAGTCTTATTCCTCTCCACAATCTCCGCATTTCTCTGCAATCCCGCCCGCTTAGCCCGGGAAACGGCCCGTCCGCGAAACCGCTTTTTAAAGCCTTCCTCATCCAACCCTAAAATTTCCGCCAAAGGCAAATACTCCAAGGGGGGCGCGCCCACATCCACGCGGGCCTTGCGCAACGAATGCTCATTCCACGGGCAAACTTCTTGGCAGATATCGCAGCCTAGTAACCAATCGCCCATTTTCCCCTGAAACTCCGCCGGAATCGGGCCCCGATGTTCAATATTCCAGTAGGATAAACACTTCTTACTGTCCACTGTGCGTAAGCCCTCAATGATCGCACCCGTAGGGCAAGCGTCCACGCAGCGGCGGCATTTTCCGCAGTGGTCGGCCATAGGCTCATCAGCCACAAGGGGCGCCCGGGTGATCACTTCACCCAACCAAAACCAAGATCCTTCTTCCGGGTGGATTAGCATGGCGTTTTTTCCAATCCAGCCGATACCCGCCTGGGCCGCCAAGGCCCGTTCGTTTAAGGGGCCAGTGTCCACATACGCAAGGCTTCCTTCCACTCCCGCCTTTTCATCCAAACGCCGCCCTAATTCTTCCAGCATCGGCAGCAAGCGATCGTGGTAATCCTCGTTCAAAGCGTAACGGGCGATTTTTCCACTCGCGCCATCCCCACCATCAACCACCGCCCCCCCAGGAAAGCGCAACGCACACACCACGGCGGCCCGCGCCCCGGGCAAAATGCTGCCTAAGGATTTTTTTCTTCGTAAATAAAACATATTTGCGCCGAAGCCCTGGTTCAGCCACCATTCGTGAAACTCGGCGCGCCCCCGGGAGAGTTCTCCGGAAATTCCGCAAAGAGAGAAGCCGAGAGACTGTGCCTCCTCTTTTACCCAGGAAGAAAGATTCACAGCTCCGCCCACACCTGCTTGTGGAACTCAAGACGCGTGTCAATCCAGCGGCTGTCAGTTCTCGCGGGATGCACGCGGTTGGAAAGTAAAATCGCCATAGTGCCCGAGGGTTCGTGGAACCAGGCGCTTGTGCCCGTATAGCCGGTGTGCCCTAAGGCGCCGGCGAAGCCCGGGCCGGGGAAGGGGCGCAGGCCCGGATATGTCATGAAGCCGTAGGAGAAAATTCCGGGTGCTTCGATCCGGCGAGCCAAGAAAGAAGGATTTGCCTTCGCTTGTTTCCACAAATGCTCAAACAACACCACCGATTCTCTTAAAGTAGAAAACAAGCCTGCGTGCCCCGCATAGCCCCCCAAGGACCAGCAGTTATCGTCGTGTACTTCGCCCTGGAGAGTTTTTTTCCGCCAAGGGCAAGTTTCCGTGGCCACAAAACGGGATTTTTCTGCGAGCAAGCCATACATACGGGCCGGGGCGGGGGCGTGGGGTAGAGTTACATAGCCAGAACTTTCCAACTTTAAACGCCCTACCATTCTCTCATGGAAAAGTTCCGGTAAATTTTTTCCGTACAAACTTTCCAACAAAAGCCCGAGTAGCATAAACCCTAAATCCGAATAAACCTGTTGGCCTAAATTAGGAAAGCCAGCTTCGCATATCCATGAAAGCAGGGGTTTTTGGTCTCCCATCTGCGCCCGGCCTTCCTGAAAAAAACGAAAAAATTCAATGTGGGCGGGCAAGCCTGATCGGTGCACCATTAAATCCAGCAAGGTGGTTTCGGCCCGGGGAAAGAGCGTAAAATATTTTTGCACAGGATCGGTGAAGGCGATTTTGCCTTCGGATTCCGCGATCAACAACAAGCTCACCGTGGAAAGAATTTTCGAAACGGAAGCGAGGTCAAAAATCGAATCTTCGGCCACGGGTCGCTCGGCGCAACCCAAGCCCGGCCAGGCGTGTGAGCCCAAATAATGCTCCACATCTTTTTTTCCTGGGCGTCGCAAAAGAAAGGCGATGGCGCTGGCCTGCTTTTCGGCGAGAGCATTTTCTAGGAGGGCGATCGCTTTCTTCATCTATGGCATCGATTGTAACAGGGCGCGGGAACCGCCGATAGCTAGTTTCGCAGCGAAGAATACAAAGAGCAGGGCGACAGTGCGATAGAGGAGGTGCAGGTTTTTATTGCTCTGGAAATAGGGGCGAAAAAAACCAAAGAGGTAGGCTAAGGATAAAGTGGACGCTAGCCACCCGAGCTCAAACAGCCCAATGAAAAGCCATTGGCCCCCGGGAACAATGCTTCCCATGGCAATGGCTTGGGGCGTGCACACGGTGATCCAGAAAATCCAGGCCATGCCGTTCACGAGGGAGAGAAAAAACACCCGTTGGTTGCTAAAAAGCGGTTCATGTTCAGAAATTTCTTCCACGCGCCAAAGATCCCAGGCGAGGCTCGCCAAAATCAAGGCGCCAAACACACTTAAAATGGCAAAAATGGGACTATCGGGGGGCAAAAAAGAAAGGGCCCCCACACAGGTAATAGACATCAACAACTCGCCGCAGCCAGCCCAGAGAATGATGCGGCGGGAACTTTTCCAGCCCTGGCGGATGGTTTCGGTAAACACAGCGGTGACAACGGGCCCCGGAATCAGGCCACATAAAAAGCCCAGGAACAAAACTTCTAGGAAGCGCAGCATGGCGGGCAAGATAGCGAATTTTGTGGGCTGTCACAAGGGAGAGTGTCACGGAGAATTCTTCTGTGGTACAAAAGTTCCATGCAAAAACACGATTTAAAAGAAAAAGCGAAAGAGCTAAGAGTTTGGTGCATCAAGATGATTACCGCTGCGGGCAATGGTCACCCCGGTGGCAGCCTTTCTTTGGCGGATCTCATCACGGCCTTTTATTTTCAGCTCTTAAAACATGACCCCAAAAATCCCACCTGGAAAGAACGGGATCGTTTTATTTTAAGTAAAGGCCACGGCGTTCCCGCGCTCTACGCAGCCATGGCCATGACAGGCTATTTCCCCACGGAAAAACTCATGACCCTCCGTCAGCTGGGCTCACCCCTCCAAGGCCACCCAGATCGCCATCGTTTGCCCGGCATTGAAGCCAGCACCGGCAGCTTGGGCCAAGGCCTATCGATCGCTCAGGGTGCGGCCCTCGCCATGCGTTTGGATAAAATTGATTCCATGGTTTACTGCGTGATGGGCGATGGCGAGATCCAAGAGGGCCAAGTGTGGGAAGCAGCCCTTTCCATCCCCATGCACAAACTCGATCACGTTTGCGCCATTGTAGATTGGAACAAAGGCCAGATCGATGGCCAGGTGAAAGACGTAATGAATATCGAACCAATCGGCGAAAAATTCGCGGCCTTTGGCTGGAATGTGCTGGAAGTGGATGGTCATGATTTCCCCGCCATCATAGGTGCCGTGGAAAAAGCCAAAGCTAACGCGAAGGCGGGCACAGGAAAACCCACCCTGATCGTGGCGGATACGGTTAAAGGAAAAGGCGTGAAGTTTATGGAAGAAGGAAAAAATGCGTGGCACGGAGCTGCACCAACTTCCGAACAAGCCAAAGCCGCTTTGGAAGAACTTTTAAAGGCCACGAGCTAAAGGAGAAAACGATGATCGATACAAGCGTAAAACCTGTGGCTACCCGGCAAAGTTTTGGAGAGACTCTCGCAAAGCTCGGGGAAAAATACCCAGAGATCGTGGTGCTCGATGCGGATCTTGCAAAATCCACCAAGAGTGAATTGTTCGCCAAAAAATTCCCTAACCGCTTTTTTGAAATGGGCATTTCCGAAGCCAATATGATTGGCGCCGGTGCGGGTTTGGCCTTGAATGGCAAGGTGCCTTTCATTTGTAGCTTTGGTTGCTTCGTGACGGGACGCTTCGACCAGATCCGCATGTCCGTGGCCTATTCTCGTGCTCGGGTGCGCATCGTGGGCACCCATTCCGGCGTGGGCATCGGGGAAGATGGTCACTCGCAAATGGCCTTGGAAGATTTGGCGTGTTTGCGCACTCTTCCCGAGATGGCCGTTTTGCAACCGGCCGATGATATTGAAACCGCCGCCATGGTGGAAGAGCTCGTGCACTACCCGCACCCGGCCTACCTCAGGCTCACTCGGCAGAATGTGCCGAGAGTGCATAAAGCGGATACCAAGTTTGCTATCGGCAAAATCCATTCGTTGAAACCCGGAAAAGACGTGATGGTTCTCGCCACCGGCGGCGTAGTAGGCGAAGCCCTGGAAGCTGCGGCTACTTTAGAGAAGCAAGGCATTAGCGCGGAAGTGGCCAACGTTTCGAGCCTTAAACCTTTGGATGAAGCTTTCTTAAAAGAAGCCTGCAAGCGCCACAAAAAATTTATCACCATCGAAGATCATTACATCATTGGTGGCTTGGGCGGCGCGATCGCCGAATTCTTGACGGGCCAGGGCCACGGGAAACTTTCCCGCATTGGTGTGGGCGAAGAGTTTGGCCAAAGCGGAACTCCCGAAGCCCTCTATGATGCCTATGGTTTATCCCATCCGCACCTCACTCGTAAGATCCAGGAGTTCGTGAGAAGTTAATGCCTGCCTATCTCGATCATATCGGCATTGCTGTTACGGAACATTCCCGCCTGGCGGAAGCGCTGGAAGTTTTGGGATTGAAGGTGACAGGCCAAGAGCGCGTGGAGCGGGAAAAGGTGGATACTGTTTGGATCCCACTGCCCGTGAAGCAAGGCAATGTGGAACTGTTAAAACCCACAGAACCCGACAGCGTGATCGGAAAATTCCTGGCTAAATCCGGCCGAGATGGCATCCATCATTTGAGTTTTAGGGTGGATGATATCGGGGAAGTTTCTGGAAAATTAGCGGCCGCGGGATTTCGTTTGATCTATCCCCAGGCGAAACCTGGAGCCCACGGCACTTTGGTGAATTTCATTCACCCGCAAACTACGGGTGGAGTGCTGCTGGAGATTTCGGAGAAAACTTAGTCCGTTCCCCGCAGCAAAAACTGATGGAAAAACTTTTTCAATTCCATGCGGTTTGTTTCTGAGAGATTCAAAAATTCGTAGGCGCAGCCTTTATGGTCGCCTTTTTTTGCTTCCCGAACGATGCGGGCCGTGAGGTTTTGTAAACGTTTGCCATTGGGCAGGGTGAAAGTGAGTTGGGAGAAGGGCTCCTGGCTGCTCACGCAAAAGCGATTGCGCAGGAAAATGCCTTCTTCTGAAATATCTTTGGCCTCATAGGCGAAGAAATAGTCCCCATTGGTTTCTTTCACGGAGATTTTGAGCGCGAGACGATCTGAATTACGACGTTCCAACATAAGATCCTTCAACTGGCACAGCGAGCAGCAGCGGGGGTGTGTCTGGGCTGTGCATTCCAGATACCCGCCGCCCCTTGTGCAGGGGTTGTGCCACAGTGCTTTACCTTTAAATGAGTAAGAAAAACAGGTAGTTATGGAGAAAGGTGCAAGCCGACCCTGAAAGCAAATCTGTCTCAAAACTAGACAGTTGCGACCCCCATGCTACACTATTCTCTAACGTTATGAACCGTTTCGCCCCGCAATTAGCTGCCCCGCCCATGACCCCCCTCGTGAAGGGGGTATTGATTGCTTCCGTGCTGTTCTTCCTCCTGCAATTGGCGGGAGATTCCTTAGGCTTTTCTCTCGTGGGAGTTTTGGGGTTTGTGCCCGCTAAATTGGCCGAGGGCTGGATTTGGCAGGTGTTCACCTATGTGTTTCTGCATGGGGGCCTGTTTCACATGCTCTTCAATCTCTTGGTGATTTGGAGCGTGGGAGGGGAGCTTGAGAACCTCTGGGGAACTAAGGTTTTTGCGGCATTTTTTGTGGTCTGTGCCGTGGGGGCGGCGATCGTTCATGGGATTTTTAGTCTAGTGAGCATTGGCCCCGGGGCCCTCTCGCCCGTGGTGGGATCGTCCGGGGTGGTCTATGGCCTGCTCTTGGCCTACGGGATCCTCTTTGGGGAGCGGATGATGTATTTCTTCCTGCTTTTTCCCATGCCCGCCAAGTATTTCGTGATGATTTTGGGGGCCATTGAGCTCGTTTCCAGCGTTTTTTACGGCAAAGACGGCATTTCCCACCTGGCCCATTTAGGCGGCATGGCCTTTGGCTTTTTCTTCCTGATCAGCATGGCCGCCTGGCGCCGCCGCTCCCGGGGCGATCATAAATTCGCCCAAGAGGAGCGAGAGCGCAAAAAACGCCTCAAAAAAGCCGGGCATTTGCGCCTCGTGGCGGAAGAAGATGAAGATCCTAAGCACTGGAATTGACGGCCAGAAGCCTGCATGGTAACCCCATTAGTCTATCAATCTTATAGTGAGGAATTGCCATGGGCCTCTTTGAAGCGCACGAAGAGAAAAAATTAGACGTACGGGTAACGGAACGGGCACGACTTTTCGGCCGTTTGGATCGTAAAGCCCACGAACAGCTTTTAAAATCTTTGCCTGACGAAGCAGAGCGCGGCCAATACGTGAACGTGGACGAGCTCAATGCCCGGGACAATCCTGTGCACATGGCCCGGAACCTTCCCAACTTGGATGCTCCCGTTCGCCGCAATATCGAAGATCTTGAGTTTGATTCGGATGAAGCGAATCGTTCTTTTGAGCAGTAGTGTCCGGCTACTTTTTGTGTCGCAGTTGCGTTAAAAAAGGCCGAACTCGAGAGGGTTTGGCTTTTTTGTTTTAGGGCTCCGCAGCTCGTTTCAAAACGAAGCCGAGACTGTGCACCGTGAACCGAGAACAGCGAACTGAAAAACAGATTTTCCCACTACTGCACCAAAAAACTCGTAAACAAAACATCCACGATCGCAGCATCCTTCAAGAAAGAATTCACTTTCCCCAAAATCTCATGCTTCACGCGAAACTTTACTTCCAAAGATCCTAACTCAGTATAGGAGCGGGAACTGATTCCAGTTTGAATGGCATCTTCAATTTTGGCTTTGTTGGCTTTCACTTGCTGGAAACAAGACTCGGATCCGCAAATCAAAGTTACTTCCACCGTGGCGTAATGGTTTTTTCCGCCCTGGGGGCTTTTCAAGGTGATGGTCATTTCCGGATAGGATTCGGCAAAAAAACCATCGCCCACTTGCACCTTGGTGGCTTCTTTTGTGATCTTTTGCACCACTTGGGTTTCGGTGATGGCGGGTTTTTTGTAGAGGAGGCTTGCCCACACAATAAATCCAAGTCCGCCCAGCATTACGAGCAAATTCCCCGCCACAAAAGCGAACTGCGGCAGCGGCATGCCCATAATCATTTTTGGGCCAGCCGGTGCTTCTTTTTCTTTGTCAGCGGAGGCATCTGCTGCTGGTTTTTCGTCGGCCACGGTAACTCCTTACGTTAACTTTAACCCGCAAGGCCAGGGAAAGCGAAGCAAGAAAGGCTTATAGCCTCACTGCTTCATAGGGCAGATTCAAATCATCAGCCACTTGTTTATAGGCCACTTTGCCGCCATGCACGTTTACACCTTTGTAGAGCGCTTTATCCATGCTGATGGCTTTTTGGAAGCCATTATCGGCCAAGAGCAGAGCGTATTTCATGGTGCGGTTGGTGAGCGCATAAGTAGAAGTTTGGGCCACGGCACCGGGCATATTGGTCACGCCGTAGTGGATCACGTTTTCTTCCCGGAAGATTGGATCCGAGTGGGAGGTAGGACGAATCGTTTCGATGCAACCACCTTGGTCGATGGAAACATCCACCACCACGGAATTGGGTTCCATTTGTTTGATCATATCCCGGGTCACGAGTTTTGGAGCTTTTGCTCCGGCGATCAGCACGGTGCCGATCACGAGGTCCGCTTCTTTTACGGCCTTCTCGATATTCACGGGGTTGGAGTAAAGGGTGTTAATGGAATTTTTGAAGATATCGTCGAGGTACTGGAGGCGATTCATGTTCACATCCAAAATCGTAACCTGAGCGCCCATGCCCATGGCGATGATCGCCGCGTTGGTGCCGGCCACGCCGCCGCCGATCACGGCAACTTTTCCGCGGCGAACGCCGGGCACGCCGGAGAGCAGAATGCCTTTTCCGCCTTCATTTTTCTGTAAGTAGCGGGCGCCGATTTGGGTGGCCATGCGTCCGGCCACTTCGCTCATGGGAGTCAGGAGCGGCAAGCCGCCGTCGTCTAATTGAATGGTTTCATAGGCCACGGCGGAAACTTTTCGTTCCATGAGTTGTTTGGTGAGCTCGGGTTCTGCAGCCAAGTGCAAATAGGTGTAGAGGATCAAGCCTGGTTTCATGTGGCCATATTCTGCTTGGATCGGCTCTTTTACTTTGATCACCATATCGGCCCTGTCCCAAACTTCTTTGGCGGAATCGATGATGGTGGCACCGGCTTTGGCGTAAGCATCGTCGGAGGCGCCGATGCCTTGGCCCGCTTTCGTTTCCACGATCAATTTGTGACCGCGGTGAACAAGCATTTGCACACCACCGGGAGTTAAGCCCACGCGGTTTTCGTTATTTTTAATTTCCTTCGGTACACCGATGATCATAGCCACTCCCAATGGTTTTTATTTATCTTAAGGCAGGCGTAATTGCATGCCGTCGTAGGCGGGCACCATTCCCCGCGGAAGCGATTTGCGAAATGCTTCGTATTCCAATTCGTGACTCATATGAGTGAACACCGTTTTTCTGGCGCCAATCCGGCGCGCATACTCTAAGGCGAGGTCCACATGCAAATGAGTGGAATGCGGTTTAGGCCGGAGGCAATCGAGCACGAGCACATCCAGGCCTCGCATTTTCGCGATCGTTTCGTCAGGAATATAGCTGCAATCTGTGAGGTAGGCAAATTGCCCTATGCGGAATCCGAGGGTGCCAATTTTCCCGTGGGCTAAAACCAAAGGTGTGACTATTATTTTATGCAATAGAGCGTCATGGCAGGAACTAAGAGTAAAAGGGTCATGATTGATGGGGTGCAAGATAAGCCGGGGAACTCCACCCCCCTCTTGGTAGGGGTGAAAGATATAGGAAAATTTGGTTTTGATTTCTTCCAGGGCATGATTTTCCCCGTAGAGGGGGATGGGGCCCTTCTGGTGAAAATTAAAAGGACGGATGTCATCGAGGCCGTGGAGATGGTCCGCATGGGTGTGGGTGAGAAGAATGGCATCCAGCTGGGCTTTTTTCGGGAAAAAACGCAGCACTTGTTGCCGAAGATCCGGAGCAGTATCCACCAAGATGGCTGGTCCTCCCCGGCCGAAAGGTTCGATCAGCACGCTCGCCCTTAGCCGCCAGTTTTTAGGGTTTTTGAATTGGGGCTTTCCCTGCATGCCGATCATCGGCACGCCCACGGAGGTGCCACAACCCAAAATGGTGACCACCATTTTTTTCTTCATAGCGGGAGACTAACGGTAACTCCTCCGGCGAGCAAGAGCGAGGGGGTAATTGCGCTCTGCGTTTGGGGACGACAATTCCCTTCCGCCCACGTAAGATAGCCCCATGAAAGTTTTAGTCACCGGCGCTTCGGGTTTTGTGGGCAGCACTTTGTGCGAAGAATTGCATAGCCGCGGTTTGGATGTGCATTGCTTGCTTCGCTCCACAAGTTCCCTAGAGAATCTCACCTCCGCTACATTTCAAAGAGTGGATGGAGACTTAAGCAATGAGCGTGCTTTGCAAAAAGCCGTAGATGGCGCCGAGCTCATTTTCCATGTGGCCGGCAAAGTGGCCTCGAAAGATCGGGAGGGATTTTTCCGGGCCAATAGCGAGGGCACAAAAAATCTTTTACGAGCCGTGGAAAGCTCCAAACAGAAACCTCGTTTTGTGTACGTGAGTTCTTTGGCGGCCGCGGGGCCTTCCACTCCCACGCGAGCAAGAATTGAGAGCGATCCCAACACTCCCGTTTCCGATTACGGTGCTAGTAAACTCGCCGGGGAAGAAGCGGTGCTCGAGTGCCGGGAAAAATTTCCTGTCACCATCGTGCGCCCGCCAGCAGTGTATGGTCCGAGAGATAAAGGTGTGTTCACTTTTTTCCAAGCGATCCAAAAGGGCATACTGCCACTTTTAGGAATGCGACAAGCGGAGCCCCGGCGCTATAGCTTCGTGCACGTGGCGGATCTTGTGCAAGGCTTGGTGTTGGCCGGTGTGCACGCCAATTCCCGATCGGGAGAAGTTTTTTATGTGGCGGGTGATGGGGAATACACCTGGGAAGAAGCCATGGGTTTCATTGCGGCGGGCATGGAAAAACAAACTTTATCTTTGCCCATTCCCTTGGTGGCCTTGAAGGGTGCAGCTTTCGCTTGCTCCGCTTACACCAAGGCCTTTGGCAAGGTGCTGCCCTTTTCCATCGACAAAGCCAAAGAGATTTCTGCACCCGCTTGGACATGCTCCAACCAGAAAGCCAAGCGGGAGTGGGGTTTCGAGCCCCACTGGGAATTGGCCCGGGGTTTAAGCCATACGGCGCGGTGGTATAAGGAAAATGGCTGGTTGTAGGGCGAGTGGACGTTAGCGGGCCGCGCTTTAAGCCGTGCCCTTCCCACTCGCCGTGATCGCTCGGCCCTCGAAATGCGCGCCGAACTTCACTTCGAACTTAGGCGAGCTCACATCGCCAATTAACCGCCCCGATTCGGAAACAGTCACCTTGGTTTTGGCGCTCACATTTCCGTGCACGAAACCGTCGATGATGATTTCGTCACCTTCCATCTCCCCATGGATAGTGGCGGTTTCTCCTACCACAATCATGCTGCCGGGAAGACCTCGCACGCGGCCTTCCACGCGGCCGTGGATGCGGGTCATGCGGTCAAAGGTAACATCGCCTTTTAATAAAGATCCTTGGCTAAGAAGCGTGACTTCGGATTCCAGTTGGCGCCCGGGGATTGCGTGCACGTCCATCATCGGAAATCCTCCACGTGGGTATTGCCTAGCACTTTGCCGTCGGTGCCGAAGAGTAGGATTTGGTAATGGGCTTTTTTGTTTTCCAAGGGAGCTGCAGTAAAAGTAGCCCGGGCTTGGCGGAAGCGGGAAATAGCAAAGGTCTCACCGCGGGTGAAATCCAGCACGATATTTTGCGTGGGGCTAAATACACCCGGAGGATAAGAGAGCACAAGATCCTGGGTTTTGGCGAGCACCACGATGTAACCGCGGGCTTGCCGTTGGCTAGGATCTACATTGTGCAATTCAAAATCCAATAAAACTTGTTTATTTCCCGCTTCCCGGTTGATCTTAGGATTCTTGATCCGCACGAGGGATTCGTTTTCGGGCACTAAACTTGAGCGGGGCCCAAAAAACTGCAAGAGGCTCTGGCTGTTGTTGGCGCCTAAGTCTTTGCGCCCGTCGATCTGGCTATTGATCCTGGCGATATCTTCCCTTAAGCCCGCCACTTCTTTTTGTAATTCACTGTCGCTCGCTGCGGGAGGGGCCGTGGCGGTGGTTTTTAGTTGCTGCCAGAGGGAGCTAGAAGGGGCGGCGGTTTCTTCGGATTTAGTAGACGAAGATGGATTGCTATTTCCCAGCCAAAGACCGAACGAAATGATTGAGGCCAGAATCGCAAAGGCGAAGAGAAACCCGAGGGTTGTGATCGACCGATGGAAAGCAGGTAAAGAAAGCCGGAAAGATCGGGGGCTTCCGTTTCCGCGTAAGAGCACGATGGTAAGATCGTCGGAAGATTTGGCTTTCTTTTTGTTAGTATTCAAGGGGATTGCTCTCTTTATCGTTATGCTAAGGAGAAGCTGACTTCAAGTCAAATCCTGTTTTTTGACAGGGGGTTGCGAGAGAAGTACACTAATAGATGGAGCCAAGAAGGTTCCGTCTTGGGGGGAAGCACAGGATGCGCGTTCTCTGGGTTGACGCAAATGATAATCCTTGGACAGAGTCCAAGGGCTGGCAAGTGCTGGAAGATTTTGGTCTCCATGTGCTGCGGGTGCCAACGGCAGCGGAGGCCCAAGAGCTTTTAAGCGGCAAAGATTTTGATCTCTTGCTTGTGCGCGCTGAAATTCCCGATGCCCTTTCTTTTTTCAACAAAGCTCGCAAATTTTTAGCCAAAGATCCACGGCGCATTGTGCTCGCATCAAGCGAATGGAGCAAAGATCAATTTAAACAGCATTCCAAGGGCAAGGATTCTGCTCACCGCTACGCCCGCATTCCGATGCCGCCCATGGGTTTTGTGAAATTAGTGGCCGATGTGTTTGGCTGCAGCGTGGATCAGTTAGCAAATTTCCGGGTTGAGCCTGAAGAGGTTTCTGCGGAAATTTCTGTGGAAACGGAAAAGCCTCTTTTGAAGAAAAAAGAAATTTCTGTGAGTCCGAATGAATCTTCGGAAGTTTTGCAAAAGTATTTGCGCATGCGGGAAGAGCAATTAGAAATTTCCGAAGGTGAGCGGGAAGAGTTAGCTCTCGAGAATGAACGTTTACAAAAAGAAGCTCATCAATTGCAATTAAGGATGCGGGAACTTGAGCACCTCCACGAAGAGCTCGCACAAAAGCTCCAAAGCATGGATGAAGAGCAAAGAGCCAAAGCCCAGGAGTGGGAGCGGGAGCGGGAAGCGAAGGAGCAAGAAGAGCGCTTAAATGCCGATCGTTTACGCCATCTAGAAGGGCAACTCGGTGAAGCTGGGGAAAAATACGAAAATCTTCGGGTACGGGTGCGAAAAGACATCCGCAAGATCCGAGAGAATGAACGGGATTTAGAAGCGCGTTTGGAGCTTTTACGAAAAGATTCGGAAACTTTATTACAAGCTCGGGACGAAAAAGTGCTCGAGATGCAGCGGAAAATCGACGCCCTAGAGTTTGATTTGGACCAAGTGCAAGACGGCCGGGTGCAAGCCCAGATGGAAGCGGAACGCTATTTAGCAAAACTTTCGCGAGTGGCCCGTGCCCTACACATTGCTGTGGGAATGATCGAAGAAGACGCGATCACGGAAGACGCATTGGCCGAATTTGAACCGAGCATGGGTGGCGCTGCCATGGCAGAGGAAGTTCCTGCGGCGGCGAGCCCCGTGGCACCAGCTCCTGTTGCGCAAAGCCCAGCTCAAGAAGAGGCGGCGGCGGAGCAAGATGCATTATCTGCGGAGCTTGCGGCTTTGGCAGCCGACGGAGAGCCCACCAAAATGCTCAGCGCCGAAGAATTACAAGAAATGGACGGAGAGCCCGAGTCGTCTTCAGGATAAGTGCGGCTAGGGTAAGCTTAAGATGGCCAAGGATAACGATAGATTGTTGCTTGCGCTCTGTTTGGAATTATCTTCCGCAAAAGAGAGCTTGGCGGCCCTTGAGGCCATGGGCCGTTATTTGAAAAGCCGCTTCAAGCCCGCGTTCCAAGAGCAGCGGGATTACGATAAGAGCGAAAGCACTGAGTGTAAGATTTTTACTGTGCAAGGGCGGGACTGTAAATTCGTACTCTCCTTACCACTACCTGTTTTATTTGAATTAAAAGATTGCGCGGATTTACCCACAGATTTCGAATTGGATGTGCTCGAAAAAACCTGTCACTTTTTCCGGGAGCGCATGGAAACGATCGCGGAGCTGCGGGGCCTCACGCATACGGATGATCTTACGGGCCTCTACAACCAGCGCTACCTTGAGTTGATTTTGGATCGAGAACTTTCGCTTTCCAAACGGAATAACACAGAATTTTCCGTTCTCTTTTTGGATCTCGATCATTTTAAAAACGTGAACGACTCCCACGGCCATTTGATTGGTAGTCGCTTGTTGTTTGAGGTGGGCCAGGAAATCAAACGCACCTTACGGGATTCCGATATTACCTTCCGTTACGGTGGAGATGAATTCGTGATCATCCTTTCCCACACAGGCTTGGATGATGCCATGTTTGTGGCCGAACGGATTCGCTCACAGATCGAGAAGAAGCGTTTTTTGGTTCGGGAAAATATGGAAATCCGTTTGACCGCCAGCATCGGTGTGGCCACGGTGCCATTGCATGCAGGCACCAAACAACAAATCCTCAAAGCGGCCGACGAAGCCCTCTACGGCGTGAAAAAAGCCGTGCGCAACAAGGTGATCGCCGCCACTGCGCCGAAGGGCTAAGCCTTGAAACGCGTAAAAGTAATCGTAAGCGATTTTCATTTGGGTAAAGGGCCATTGCTGAAAGATGGCACCGTAAACATTTTGGAAGATTTTCGTTTTGGTCCTTCGTTTGTGGAGTTTCTAAATTACTACCGCACGGGCGAATATGAAAACTGCGAAGTGGAGCTCGTGATCAACGGCGATTTTTTGAATCTTCTGCAGATCGATTATTTCGGCGTGCACAGCTATTTGATTACGGAACGCATGGTGAATCACGCGGTGAGGTCTATCTTGGATGGGCATGCGGAAGTTTTTCAGGCTTTGCGTGAGTTTGCTTCCACTCCTCATCATGCGATTGCTTATATTATCGGCAACCACGATATTGGTTTGCTATTTGATGGGCCGCGGAAATTGTTACGGGAAGCCGTTGGACCAAACTTACGTTTTTACGATACCTACTATGAATTCGAGCGAGTGCGGGTAGAGCACGGTCATATGTACGAAGCCATCAACGCCACGAACCCCCAGCGATTTTCGTTGCGGGATCCCGATTACCCGGAGCCTGTGTTGAATTTGCCCTGGGCATCTTTATTCGTGACAATCTTTTTGCCGAAGATCAAAAAAGAGCGGCCATTTGTGGATAAGGTGAAACCGTTCACGGGCTATATGCGCTGGGCTTGGCTGCACGACACTTTCTTCGCGCTGCGGATTTCTTTTTTTATTTTATTGTCGTTTTTGCGAATGCTTTCGTTGGCCCGGAAACATCCATTGCTGGATTTTAAGATCAGCTTGGCGCGGCTAAAGGGAACCACGATTTATCCGAGCTTCGTGAAGGAGGCTAGGAAGATTTTGCGGCTAAATCCACATCTCCAGGCCGTGATCTTCGGTCACACCCATGTGCTTCGCTATCGGCAGTGGGGTGGGGGTAAGGAATATTTCAATACCGGAACTTGGAACGAAGTAACGAGTTTGGACATTGCGGATTTTGGTCTACAGACGTTGCTCACCTATGCATACGTGGAATTGCCAGAGGCTGGTAGCTCGGCGGAGGCTGGCCCCAAGGCGCGGATCCGCTTGAAAGAGTGGCGGGGCATGTGGCGGCCGGAGGTGGATACTAGCGTGATGCCGGTGGGGAGATAGGTTGTAGAGGCATACGGCATCGTCACTTTGTATTGGCTAGGCCACTACAAAAAAACCTAGCAGCAAAATACAGAGTCCGTGCATCCCCCAGTAGGGTGGAGCTAGTGTATTCATAATTCCAAAATAGAAAATAAGTTCGCGTCTTCCATGGCATTTTGCGTAGCCCTTTGGGCTTCGCGGTTCATCTGTTTTATTTGCGGGTCAGACAAAACTTTTTCCACTGCTTGAGCAATACGCTGGGCCCCCGCTTTTCTTAAAGGGAGCACTAATCCTAACTGACGATCTTTTATTCTCTGCGCGATGAAGGGTTGATCATTGGTGATTGGAATGCAAACCATTGGCACGCCAAAGTAAATGCATTCCGCCACGCTATTGGCCCCCCCGTGCGTGATCATGCACGCCGCGTATGTGAGCACGGAAATTTGGTCCACAAATGGCACGAGTTCTACATTCGGCGGCAAGCCTTCTAATTCCTTTAGCTGGGTGTTATATCGCCAGGCACCGCGGGAAAGGAGAAATTTTCGATGGGGGAGCAGGGTCGCCGCCTCGATCACATTCTGGTAGAGATCCAGTAAACCTGTCTGGAGAGTACCAAAAGAGCAATACACCAAATTTGGGTCGCGCTCCGTAACCACATTTTTTGCATGATCCAGTAAGCGCATGGGCCCGAGGTAATGCATCGACCTCTGCTCCCGGGGTAAAGGTCGCATGGGAAAATCTAGAAACTCGGGCATCTGCGTGAGCGTGAGAAGCGGAGAATAACTTTCCCGTAAAGAACAAAAAGTCGGTTGCCCATTGGATTTAGCCAAGTGATTGCCCTCTCGCAGAATCATTCCATACCAAGATTCCAGTACGAGATGCATCACTTTATTCAACCATCGCCGCCAACGGGAATTTGATTTATAACCCCAGGGTGCGCCGGGGGGGGGATACTGAGGGTCTAAAGAAAGGGGAAAGTGAATGGCGCAAGCGAAGGAATAAAAAGGCACACCCACCGCCTGGGCGATGGCTGCTCCCTGAAACTGCAACTGGTCCACCAAAAATTTATCAATTCCTAAGGCGCGTGCGTGGCTCGGAATTTCCTTGCACATCATCTGCGCGAGGCGCCGATGAAGGAGGCCAGTGCGTAGGGTGGTCAAAAGCCCGTGGCCGCGGGAGAGTTTACCCCACTCTCTTTCCATCGAACCTAAAGGAAAAGTTTTTTGGCCAATTTCCACCGCTTCGACGCCTTGCTGACGTACAAGGGCAAGAGAATCGGCTAGTGTAAAAACGGTGACGCGATGGCCTCGTTTCCTCAAAATCCGCCCCAAATTGCATAAGGGGAGCAAATGTCCAGGCACCGGCGAACTAATGATTCCGAAATGATGGGTGGATTTCAATGGTTCTTCCTCTCACGCATCCATTCGCGCCCAACCCGGCCTAGGGTATGCCAGAAGGAAACGCGTAAGCTGTTGTGAAAGGCGTGGGGTGGTTGGATTTTTTCTAGGGCCAACGCGTGGGCTGCGGGCAAGGAGTAGTAGGGAATGCCCGGGAAAAGATGATGGGTGGCGTGGAAATTCAAATGGAAGGGGGCCCAGATCCACGCCAAGCTGCTGCGCTCTACCACGTTCGTGCCGGCGAGGTGCACGTCCAAATAATGCTCTTTTTCCGTAAAACCCACGTGATAGTTATGTAAAACGAGCGTGCGCACAAATGCTGTCGCTGAAGAAAAAGCCACGCCAAAATACCATACCAATAATAACTTCGGATTATGAAAGGTCCAGGTGGCGCCAATTTGGACCATTGTGATCACTAGGCACGCGAGGTCAGCGCGGAGCATCTCGCTTGCCTCCTCGGGGTCTGGACCCACACGCTGGAATCCACTTTCAAATTGAATCGTAGACCACCGGCGAAAAACAAAATCACGCGCGCGCTTTCCCACTAGTACCCAGCCAATCGTAACGAAGCTGAAACGCAACAAAAGGATCAGCGGAGAAGCCAAAGGCTCAAGCACAATCTTAAACGGCAAAAAAAACCAAGGATTCTTTTCCCGCAAGTCAAAATGTTCCGGATCGTCAATAGTGCCAAACCTATGCGCCGAATGGTGCACTCGGTGCAGGCGAAATAAATAGATTGGCAGCCTCAGCCAGTAGCCGAGAAATAGATCGTAGATCCTAGCCAAATGAGAAACTTTCATTTCTAAATGTACCACCTCGTGAGCAAAACCAATCGCACGGGAAATTAAAATGATGCTAATGAGGAAAAAAATAAAATTTAGCGGTTTTGAATTCCAGCTGTAGCAGGCGAGAAAGAATCCCAACCACGCGAGGCTTGCCACCAAGAAGAAATCGCGGAAAATGCGCCCGTGGGATACGAAAAAAAGTGAACGTTGCTGAGAGGCTTCCCTTAGTTCCGTCATAGAAATACTGTCAGACCAATTGACTTTCTGACCACTAGTGTTCATGTAATACTGCTCCGGTACGGAGCTACCGCGAAGAGATGTTCCCGCTCTAAGGATTCCGTGAGAGTGCGGTGGCCTGATTTCTCGATAAGAGTGCGAATTTTTTTCAGTCGCTCACCGATTCTTCCTTCCCAATCAATTTCCCGCAAGAAATCTTCTTTTTCATTGTTGGTCATGGCCCTGCCTTCGGCTTCTATCGCTTGGCTTACCCAGTTGGCACTCACCAAGGCTTTCATGAAAATTCGCGTGGCTTCAAAAATCCTATCGTGGTCATTAGCAGAAACAGTCGATTGCGACCAGAGGAGTAAACCGCTCCCATGGTGATTGGCTTCGTCTTGAAGCACATTGGTAAAAACTGCTCTTAGTTGAGGATCTTTACAGCCCTCTCGTAAACTATGGTAGTGCATAATTCCGAAACCCTCGAGCAGCACTTGCACGATAAAAATAAGCACTTCACGACTACTCCCAGTGATGATTTCGGATAGTGCGGGCAGTAGGGGGTGAAATTCATATTTTGAACCGGGTTGCTCCACGAGAAAGAGTTCGATCATTTTGCGGTGGAGAGTTTCTTCACCAACCATCAGGGAGTATAACGACTTTTCTTCTACCGATTCCGCCAAGAGAATCATTTTGGCGCCGAAGTGCAGTCCCGATTTTTCAATGAAGTAAGCGAGCGTAAGGCTCTGTTGGCTCAACCTCCGCAGCACCTGTTCGCGGGATGCGGAGCTCATCGAGCGAAAAATAGCACTGCGATCTAGCCCCCACTGAGTATCATCCCAATATTGGCCCGCAAAATCAGCGCCAGGAAGCGGAAGCTCTATTTTCTTACGCAGAACAGAATCCAATAAAGCGGTAAGACGAGAATCCACGGAAAGATTAGGAGCGCTTAAACCGGAGGTGAAGTTAATTTTCATGTGTCATCTCCACTTTTTGGTTGGGATACAAACGCGTGCCTGCCTCTACTTGCGCTTTTTCCGCAATACATACACCGGGGGCAACGTGGCTCGCATAGCCGACCAGCGAACGAGCGCCGATCGTGAGGGGTTTATAATAGACGAGAATGCGTTCGTGCGTCCTCTTCACGATGTGGCCGGAGAGGGTTACGTCGTTTCCAAAAATGACAAAGTTGCCTAACTTAAGTGCGGTTCGATCAAATACCTGTACCCCCGGCGACCAAAAAATGCCGGTGCCAATTTTACTTCCCCACAGCCGCAGCCAGAAACTAAACGCACCAGGGAAAAGCATCAGCATCCGTTCGAAGAATGAAAAGGAGATAAAAAAAATCTGGAGACGGTTAGAGATGTACCAACTATTTGCGACCGCCTCCCGGCGTCCCACGTAACTTACGCCTTCGCGAATTGGGAAAAACAAAGCAAAAATTCGCCACAGGAGAAGCGGCAAAACAAAAATAACCATTGGCAACAGCGATAACTTAAGCCAACTAAAAGAAATGAAAGTGGAAGCCACCAGAACGCCGATTATCAATAGATGCAAGGCCGGAAAAAATGTGGCCGCAGTTTCAAAGATCTTTGGAGGCTTGCGCATCGCCTAACCTTTCTGGGAAAAGGCGCACTAGCGAGCTGTAACGCGTGTTTTTTCCTTCTTTCAAAGCGACGAACTCATGAAAAATGGCCTCCATCAAATCGGCCGTAAGATCCAAGGAACGCAACATAACCGCTTCCACTGCGCGCAGATCCTCGTCGGAATTAACAAATTGTTTAATCACTTCCGCCACTTCGATGGCATGGGTTTGGTCGATTTCTGCGTGTTGCACAAGAAAGCTCATTTGCTCGGGCTGCACTCCTAAAGAGCTAGTGAGCATCTTTAGGATCGGTTGAATGTATTCGTAAGATCGCTCTGCCCAGTAGCTATATCCCAGCCGGCCCAATGGATTTCCTTCGCGGGAAATTTGGTAAAGGTAGTCCACCAACGCTTGGGTTTCGGGCAGGGGCACGGGTAAATCATCGGGGGTGATCGACTGACCAGAAATTTTTTGCAGATCGTAGAGAGCTAGGTTCTCGTGGCCTAATTCCTCGGTGGCGTGCTTTAGGCAATAACGGAGGTAATTGATATCAATATTCTCCGAACGCGCGGCCACCGCGGCTTGATTTTTCGCGTTGTGCCTAGTGTAGTGATAGGTTTCCACTAAATAAACTGCATAGAGTCTTAAATCAGCAAAGTTAGGCGATAGGGCTCGCAAGAGATTTGGACGATCCATGAGAGATCCCATGCGCGAGAGTAGGCTTTGGTCTAATGTATCCATTTTTTTCACGGGAAAATTCCCCCGGCCTTGGCCAAGAGGCCGTTGCCAAAATATTTTTGAAGTTTTTGACGAATCTTTAATTCCGTGGTTTGGATCCGCTCAGCCCTACTGATGATCGTTTCCATGGAAGCCGCAAGTAGTAGATAATGGCCGTTCCTTGAAGGGAGTTCGAATGCTTGTGGTAATATGTTGCGCATGCCAAATTTGGCGTAGATCGGAAACTTTGCTTCCCGGCAAACTGCCACGAGACCTTTCGGGTTAAACCGATCCACCGCAAGTTTTCCCGCCGAGCAAATCAGAAAGCGGAGGATCAGGGGGCTCAAAACTATATCTGGATTTATTACCAAGCGGCTAAATTCAACGTGGTCACGGTATTTTTGCCAATCCACCGGCAAGTCACTCAATAGCGACTGCGCCTCGAACGGAAATTTCGTTGCCCGGATGGAGGCGATGAGGGTGTGGCCAAGCCGTAGGGCGAGATGCACGCTACGGGCATCCACTGCGCGCTCGAGCTCAACTTCCTTCTCGTCACGAGCGCACATATAAGGCGCATGCCGCGTAAAATAAGCGGTTCGCAGGTTTGCAACGTCCAGGAGAGCTCGAGGATTCACTAAAGGTTCGATGAAGTCGAGCTTGAGATCGCTGGGTAATGCATTCAGTGTTTCTTGTGTTAGTTGGTACGCTATACTCTCACGGAAATGCACGGCGCCTCCTTTCGTAAATACGTCCAATTGCGCCATAGAAGGGTGGCAAAAAAACGCCAAAATCCTTGGCGGCGAGAAAAACCAAAAAAACTTAGCTGCTCGGTCGTGAGTAACTGGTGTTTTAGGTAAAAATGTAAGCGCCACTGCTGGATCCAAGTTAGGCTCGGTCCCAGGTGGTGCGAAAAATGAAATATTTGTCCCCAAGGTCCGCCACCTACTAGAAGTTCCGTGATTCCACACCCCAATTCGCGGGTGCCGGCATTTAACTCCGCGGGCATTAGATTATGTTCAAAAGAATCACGAATCCTATCGAGAGAAAGCCCAACCCAGGTGGAAATGAAAACCAATCCGATCAGCGCGATCCACCAGTCAAGGTAGCGCGACAATAAAATCAACTCGATGCTTAAAGTTACCGCGCCCACAAAATAAGAGACTAAACGCGATCGCGTCCAAGTTTCTTCACCGTAAACCTGAAAATCCACCTTAAAAAGAACGCCGGCGCCGGGCAGGAGGGTTTTCGCGAGTCTCCTCGGATCTACAAATTGCACAAAAGTTTGATCTTTAAGGGTGCCTAGCTGGGAATGGTGGCTCGCATGATTTTCAGCGTAAAAAAATGGATCGGCAAAAAATAGACGGCAAGCGTTTTGGGCGAGAAAGTGTAAAAATTTCGATTTCGTGACGCGCCTAATGGTCTGGTGCGCTGCCCATTCGTGCATCGTATAGATTACCCACTGGTAAGCAAATACTCCGTGAAATAGACCCACCGCGAGGGCCACCAAGAGGGGATGTAAGCCGGCCTTTAAAAGTAATGGTGGAAACCAAGTGAGCAAAAGCACGAACAACAAAAATAGAAATAACACTGGCACTAGTTGTAAGAGAAAAGCGGAGGTGTGTTGTTGGCTATCTTTACGCAACAAGGTGGTTATAAATAGTTTTATTTTTTCATTCTGAATTACTGAAAGACGAACACCCTGTATCGAATCATGTTCGCGGGAGTAGCGAGAAAATGCTGAAATTTCGGCGGGATATGTTTTCATTTCGACCGACTCCATCCACTCTATGACATCGGGATGCCTGTTTGCGCGAAGAAATACCCTCGCCACAATAGATAGCATAAAATTCAATCATCTAGCTAAAATCTTAAGTCGAGGCACAAAAAATGCGGTTATCTTGGATCTTAATTTGTCAGAAAGGCCGAACGATATTCTGGAAATGATAAAATCAAGTATTAGCCTTAAAGTGTGCTTATCGTAAGCGCGCCAGCTTTTAGTCTCGCCAAAGCCAGCGCACTCCTTTACAGAAAGCCAACTTAAACTAAAAACACGGCTTATATTCTCGTGCTACCCGCAAAGTTTTCTGACCTGGTTTGCTCTGGGGTCGTAGCACTTGCCAATAATTTTTGTTTGAAGGAAAAATCTTTCCCGTGCGAGCGAGATCTCGTCCCAAAATCGTAAGTCCGCACTCCAAGTTCTGCACTCCATCCAGAGAATCCATGCCCCGGCGGCAGCCATAGGCGTATTCTTTTCCGAGATGCAATTGCAATAAACCGGCGGCGATGCCGTTTACTCCCTGGGCTTTTACGCGCTCATTGCAGGAGCTTTCGAAATTGGCCATGGAAGCGATCAACCACACCCAGAAATTCTTTTTGTCTGCCTCGTTCATTTCCCGAAAGCGGGGGCAAACCATATCTAGATCTGCGTAATGATCCGCAAAAAGCTGGGGGTGTTCCTGGGGATTGATGCGATTCATAAGATAAGCGCCCCAATTGCCAAACTCTCCCCGCTCGTTAATGAAGCGTGTGCAGTTTTTATTCACGCCAAGTGCTTTCGGATCAAAAGGGTGACGGCTGGTGGTATTAGTAGAAAATACTTCCTCCGCCGTTTTTTTCTCCGAGCCCACTTCCACAGACTCCACTACAGGTTGTTTAAATAAGTAAGCGGGTCGCTCCACTCGCAAGGTTTCGCCCACTTTTACGGTCATGCCTTTTTCCAACTGCAGCCAATATTTTTTTCCTTTCACCAGCACTTGGGCGAAGTGATGACCGCCAGCTAAAACTCGCAATCCCACAACGGGATAACTATCTCCAGGCTGAGCGATGCCTGCCACTTGTTCCTGGGCGGAGAGAGTGAGGAGTTCAGGCAGGCCTGTTTCCTGGCCAAAAGCTAATCTGGCGGTGAAAAGTAAAGCGAGCCCCACGGCTAGCCAGGTGGTTAAGTTTATTCCCTTCATACGTATGCCTCCTTGAAGTCAAGCAACGCTGAACGGAATGGAAAAAAACTCTGCAACCGGTCGGGTCGGCTGAAGAATTCATCAAATTGGGCGTGAGTTCAGTATGTATGCGCTTGTAAAGATTTGTCAAAAAAATCTTTAAACGGTTCCGTTTAAATTAAATATATTTATAAATATAAATAATTTATTAAAAAGGGGGTAACTCGGCGAAAGTTGCGGTGCAACTCTTTTTCAAAAATCCAACATGACTCATAGCATAATTCACCCAAATAACTCTAGCAAAAATCCCAAAATCTACGCTTTTCCCTTTACCTATTGCAGCGCTCTCTACTAGAGTGAAATTCCATGAGTGATGTGGCCTTGGTGATCCCGGCGCGGCTTGGTAGCACAAGATTAGCTCGCAAAGCGCTGGCAGATATAGAAGGGCAACCCATGGTGGTACGGGTTGCCGAGCAAGCGGCAAAAGTGCGGCGGGTAAACCGCATCCTCGTGGCCACCGATTCTGAAGAAATCAAAAAAGTGGTGGAGAAAGCTGGATTTGAGGCTCGACTCACGCCAGAAGAATTACGCTCCGGCACCGAGCGTGTGGCCTATGTGGCTAAAGATCTAAAAGAATCCGTGATCGTGAACCTGCAAGGGGACGAACCCGTGATGGCGCCCGAAGTCGTGGAAGCAGCTCTTGATCCAGTCTTACAAAGAGATTGCCTGATGGGTTCCGCCTTCACGCACTTTCATTCTTGGGCCGAGGTGTTAGAACCAGCCAGCGTGAAGGTGCTCGTGGATACTAAGGGCGACGCCATTTATTTTTCCCGCTATCCGATTCCTTTTAGGCAAAACGCCCTGGCCGACGAAGAAATCTTAAAAGATCCTTTTTTTGGCAAACACCTAGGCATTTACACCTACCAACGAAGCTTCCTTTTGGAATTTCCCCAATGGGAAAGCCCCATGATCGAACGGGCTGAAAGCTTAGAGCAATTACGGGCCCTCCACCGGGGCGTGAAGATCGGCATGGGTCGCACGGCTTTTGGTTCCCAAAGTGTGGATACTGCCGCCGATCTTGAAAAAGCCCGGGCAATTTTCCGCGAAAAAATTTCAAACTAGAAGGATTAGAAATGGCGAAATCGAAGAAATTTATTTTTGTGACGGGCGGAGTGGTGAGCTCCTTAGGCAAAGGGCTCGCGGCGGCTTCCATTGGCGCCCTGCTCGAAGCCCGGGGCATAAAAGTTACGCTGCTCAAGATGGATCCTTACATCAATGTGGATCCGGGCACCATGAATCCTACCCAGCACGGGGAAGTGTTTGTGCTGGAAGATGGCACTGAATGCGATCTTGATCTTGGCCACTACGAGCGCTTCACCAATGTGCAACTTTCTCGCAAAAACAATTTCACCACGGGTCAGGTGTACGACACCGTGATCCAAAATGAACGCAAAGGCAAATACTTGGGTCAAACCGTGCAGGTGATTCCCCATATCACCGATGAGATCAAACGCCGGATCCACGAAGCCGCCAATGGCGCAGATGTGGCTTTGGTAGAAGTAGGCGGCACCGTGGGGGATATCGAATCCTTGCCGTTCATCGAAGCGATCCGCCAGATGAAGTTTGAGATGGGCAGAGAAAACGTGCTCTATGTGCACCTCACCTTGGTGCCTTATATTGCCGCCGCGGGTGAACTCAAAACGAAACCCACCCAGCATTCCGTGGCCCAGCTCCGGCACGAAGGAATCGAAGCGGATATTTTGCTTTGCCGCACGGATCGCCCGCTATCGGAAGAGATAAAAAATAAAATAGGTTTATTCTGTAATTTGGAAAAAGGCCGGGTGTTCACGGCCGAGGACGCAGATTCCATTTATGAAGTGCCCTTAAAGCTCCATAAAGAAGGTGTTGACGATAAAATCGTAGAAATCCTTAATATGTGGACCTCCAATCCCAACGTGGATCCTTGGGAGGAGATTTCCCATAAGATCCACAATCCGAAGCACCAGGTGCGGATCGGGGTAGTGGGAAAATATGTGGAGCTAAAAGAAAGTTATAAAAGTTTAAATGAAGCCCTTTTTCATGGGGGGGTTGCCAATAACGCTCAGGTGCATTTGGAGTTCATCGATGCAGAAGAGGCCATGAATAAAAAAACGTTAGAAACCACTCTCGATCAGGTGGATGGAATCCTCGTGCCTGGTGGTTTCGGTGTGCGCGGCATTGAAGGCAAGATTGCGGCCGTGCGCTACGCTCGGGAAAAGAAAAAACCTTTTTTCGGGATTTGCCTCGGCATGCAAGTGGCAGTGATTGAGTACGCCCGGAACGTGGTGGGATGGAAGGATGCTACGTCTTCCGAGTTTGACCCGGATTCCTCCCACCTTGTGATCGATTTTATGGAAGGCCAAAAAGATATCGCAAAGCTTGGCGGTACCATGCGTTTAGGTTCCTGGCAGTGTGAGTTAGTCACGGGCACGAAGGCATTTGAGGCTTACAAAAAAACCATGATCACCGAACGCCACCGCCACCGTTTTGAAGTGAATAATGAATTTCGGGATGAGATTGCGAGTAAAGGCATGATCTTTTCCGGTTTCTGCCGGGATTCCCGCTTGCCCACCAAGGGCGGCTTGGTGGAGATGATTGAGCTCAAAGATCATCCCTATTTTGTGGGCTGCCAATTTCACCCAGAATTTAAATCGAAACCTCTAGCTCCCCATCCGCTCTTTAGTTCCTTTGTGGCGGCTTCCCTCGGAGCTAAAAAGAAATGAAGAGCAAAATCTTTACTGGTTATTTAGTGATCGGCTTTGCTTCTTTGGTGGGCGGGATTTTTATGTTCGTGTTCATCGTGCTGCCCCAGAGCAAACCAATCAGTGGGGTGCCCCGGGATGTGCAGCTTTTGTTCACGGAAGTTTTTAGCCAGCAAAATATTATACGTAATGAGGTGGGCCGCTATAGCCCAGCTCTAGTGCAGTTAAATGTGGACCAAGAAACTTGCCGCCGCTATAGCTGTTTACTCACATTAAATCCCACGGGTTTAGATTATGTTTTCCGATTGTCGAAAGATGGCCAAACTTGGGCGATCGGTTCCAAAAGCCCCATGCCAAAAGAGGTGAATCCGTGAAGTTGCATTTGAAAAAATATTCTTGGGTGATCGGGGAAGGCGCGCCCTTGGCGTATATGCTGGGCCTGAATGTGTTGGAAGATGAAGCCCTCGCGCTAGAAACCGCCACAGAA
Source organism: uncultured Bdellovibrionales bacterium (assembly GCA_964416595.1). GTDB lineage: Bacteria > Bdellovibrionota > UBA1018 > CAIPTA01 > CAIPTA01 > JAKFYM01. The sequence continues at coordinate 109,735 of CAYQES010000006.1, forward strand.
CTAAAAAAAATCTTTGATCGCTTGCAACGCCCTTATGTGTTCAAAGCAAGCTTTGATAAAGCCAACCGCTCTTCGGTAAAAAGTTTTCGGGGTGTGGGTTTAAAAAAGGGCCTTGCGATTCTCGAGGCCGTAAAAGGAAAATTAAATCTACCCGTGATCACCGATGTGCATGAGCCTGCGCAATGCGAAGCGGTGGCGGCGGTGGCGGATATTGTGCAGATTCCGGCCTTTCTTTGCCGGCAAACGGATCTTGTGGTGGCTGCAGCCCGGGCCGTGGAAAAAACTGGCGGTTTGTTGCACGTGAAAAAAGGCCAGTTCCTTGCGCCTTGGGATTGCCGAAATATTTTGAGTAAGGTGAAAGAAGCGGCCCCTTCCCGGGATCTCACGATTCTTTGCGAGCGGGGCGTGAGCTTTGGCTACAATAATTTAGTGGTGGATATGCTGGGATTGGGCGAGATGCGCGCACTGAGCGCACCCGTTTCCATTGATGCAACCCATAGCGTGCAGCTTCCTGGAGCCGGCAAGGGCGCCGGGGGAGATAACACGGCTACCGGTGGCCGCCGGGAGGGCGTGGAAGTGTTGGCTCTAGCTGCCGTGGCCGCAGGGGTGGATGGAGTGTTTTTAGAATTTCATCCGGATCCCGCCAAGGCCAAATGCGATGGTCCGTCTTGTTTACCTTTATCGGGCGCAGAAAAACTCGTGAAAAAACTGGAAGCGGTACGGGCTGCAATCCTTTAAACTAAAAAGATGCCAAGAAAAAAACTTAAAAACACTGCCCTCAAAAAAGCGCTGTCGAAAGTAAAAGTTTTAATCCTCGATGTGGACGGCGTGATGACCGATGGCCGCGTGTTCTGGACAGAAAATAGCGGATGGGGCGCGCTCTACTCCGTGATCGATGGTTTTGGCATTCGTCAATTGATGAAATCGGGAGTGGAAGTTTGTGTAATTTCTGGGGGCTCCCTTTTGAGTCACAAAAAACGGGCAGAGCTCTTAGGCATCAAACACGCTTACTTTGGGGATGAAGATAAGATCCACGCCTACGAAGCGATCAAAAGAGATTTGGGTGTAAAGGATAGTGACTGCGCTTATGTGGGCGATGAATTATTCGATATTCCTGTTTTAGAAAAGGTCGCGTTTGCGGCCACTCCGCCCCATGCTCCTTTGGCTGTGAAAAAAGTGGTGCACTATATCACGCAAAAACAAGGCGGCTTTGGTTGCGTGCGGGAACTCACGGATTTGATCTTGGAAACCAGGAAGCGCTGATGGGAGTGTTACAATCCCTCTCTTCTGTTTTACTTTTTTTTGCTCTCTGGTTTCTGTGGCCACGGGAATTGGATGGTTTTAATCCTGGCCGGGATGGGCATTTGTCTGTGCCCGATTACGCCATGACAAATGCGCGCTATGTTTCCGTGAAAGAGGGCAGAATCGAGCTCGAAAGCATTTCCCAAGATGCCACGTACCGATTGGCGGATCATTTGATGGAAGCCAGAACCGTGACCGCCTATTTTTATAATCAAGCCGGCCTAAAAACCGAAGTGCAAGCCGATCGCGGCTATTTCTACATGGACAAGCGCCAAGTGGTGATGAAAGAAAATGTGCGGAGTCTTTCGCCCGATGGATTTGCCCTCCGGGGAACAGAGGCGATCTATGATGTTGCGCAAAAGGTGCTCACGGCTCCACAACCTGTGGAAGGAGACACCCAGGATAAATCCCTCAAAGTGTGGGGCGACACCGCTGTTAGTTCCTTGAATGAGCGCACAGTGGAATTAAAAGGCAATGCCCGGGGCGAGTTTATCGAGAAAAAAAGAGGACTTACTAAAATCCGGGGTGATCGAGCCTTTCTCGATCGGGAAAAACAAAAAGTTACTTTTCACGAAAACGTGCGCGTGGATCAGGACAAAATCATCGGTACCAGCAAAAATGCCCTCTTGTTTTATGCAGGCAAGGAAAAGGGTGTACGCTATATGTCGCTCCTGGATGATGTGAAGATTGTGGAACAGCAAGGGCGTTATACACGTTCGCAGGTGGCAGAATTTTTTGCACCTACGGATACCATTGTGCTCAGTGTGTTCCCCGCGGTTTACCATGGAGACGATATGGTGACCGGTGATAGAATCACACTATATCGCGCAACCGGTGTAGTAGAAGTGATGGCGGCCAATGCGGCTGGTAATCCGCAAAGCACGGAAAAGAAAAGTTTTTCCACAGAGGACGAAGAGTTAATCCCATGAAGTACCTCAAGGCCAAAGATCTAAAAAAGAGCTTTAAAACCCATATGGCTGTGCGTGGGGTTTCTTTTGAAGTGCCTCAGGGGAAAGTGGTGGGATTGCTCGGGCCCAATGGCGCGGGAAAAACCACGAGCTTTTATATGGTGGTGGGTTTGTTACATCCCGATGAAGGATCCGTAACGATCGAGAACCAAGATATTACCAAGCTTTCCATGCACGAACGGGCCCGGGCGGGTTTAGGGTATTTGCCCCAGGAAGCTTCTGTGTTCCGTCGTCTCACGGTGTATGAAAATATTTATGCGGTTTTGGAAGCCCAGGAGCACCCCCATAGTTACTGCAAGGATCGCACAGAAGAATTGTTGGAAGAGTTTTCTTTAAAACGCGTGGAAAAAACCCATGGCTCGCTGCTTTCTGGCGGTGAAAGGCGACGGGTAGAAATTGCCAGGGCCTTGGCCTTGAAGCCCGATTTTTTATTGCTCGATGAACCTTTCGCCGGTATCGATCCCATTGCTGTGGGAGATATCCAAAAGTTGATCGCGGGGCTCCGCGACAAAGGCGTAGGCATCTTGATTACGGACCATAATGTGCGGGAGACCTTAAAGATTTGTGATATGGCCTATATTCTAGTGTCTGGCTTGATTGAAGAATCGGGTTTACCGGCAGAAATTGCTGCCAGCGAAAAAGCCCGAGCCAGTTACTTGGGCCAGGATTTCCACTTGTAGAGGACTTATGGCATTTGAAATAAAACAGAGCCTCAAACTCGGCCAGCATCTTGTGATGACCCCCCAGTTGCAGCAAGCGATTAAGCTGCTGCAGCTCAATCGCCTGGAAATGCAAGAGCTCATCAACCAAGAGCTCGTGGAAAATCCTGTGTTGGAAGAAGTGGCCGAACTCGATGCGTACGATAACGAAGCCGAGAGCGGAGAAAATAATAATTTAGAAACCATGGAAAACCGCGAGGCCGAAGGCTCTTCTTCGGAAGAGATGCTCACGCCCCAGGGCGAAGAGAAAATCGTGGACGGCAAAGGTGAGATCGACTGGGAAGAGTATATGGAGAATTTTGCTTCCGGTCCGTCGCTGCCAAGCACCCGGGAAATCCCAGACGAACTTCCCAATTACGAAAATATGGTGGCCGCGGGCACAGATCTCGTTTCTCACCTAGAGTGGCAGGTTTCCATGTCGGAACTCACCGACGATGAGCGAGTGCTAGCGAAAAACATCATCGGTAATTTGAGCGACGACGGCTTTTTCATCGGCTCCCTGGAAGACATTTCCAAGGAGTTGGATTTTAATTTAGAAGACGCAGAAGAGGTGTTGAAAATCATCCAGCGCTTCGATCCGATTGGTGTGGCTGCCAGGGACGTGCGGGAGTGCCTAATGGTGCAGGCCTCTTTACTCTATGATTCTGAATCTCTCGTGATGAAATTGATCCAAAACCATTTAGAGGATTTGGAGAAGCGCAATTTACCTGCGATCACCAAGGCCACAGGCGCTCCTGAAGAGGATGTGAAGGAAGCCGCTCGGCAAATCAAAGAAGAATTCGATCCAAAACCCGGCCGCAGCTTCGGCGGTGGCTCCGACACCCACTATATCGTTCCAGATGTATATGTTTATAAAGTAGGGGAAGATTTCGCCATACAGCTCAATGAAGACGGCTTGCCCAAATTACGGGTTTCCGCTTACTACAAAAGAATTTTAACCCAAGCCAAAGCTGAGGCAAAAGCCCACGGTAAAGGCGATCCTAAGCTCACCAAAGACTACCTGCAGGATAAACTCCGTGCTGCGGTGTGGCTCATCAAATCCATTCACAACCGGCAAAAAACCATTTACCGGGTGATGGAATCGATTGTGAAGCACCAGAGGGATTTTTTCGACAAAGGCGTGCACTTTTTGAAGCCTATGGTGCTCCGCGAAGTGGCCGGCGATATTGGAGTGCATGAAAGCACTATTTCTCGGGTGACCACTAACAAATATGTGCATACTCCCGTGGGTACTTTTGAGTTAAAATATTTTTTTAACAGCGGGATCTCTTCGGGCGATGGTTCGGGGGATGTGGCCAGTGAGAGCGTGAAGGAGAAGATACGGAGTCTGATCGGAAAGGAAGATGCGAAGCGTCCTCTTTCTGACCAGAAGCTCGTGGAACTCTTAAGCGAAGATGGGATTGAAATTGCCCGTCGTACAGTGGCCAAATACAGGGAAAGCCTGAACATCCTCAGCTCTGCCCGCCGCAAGAAACTGTTTTAGCCTGGCAAATAAGAGACGCCAGGATTGGGAGGCCCTATGCAAATGGAATTCACCCTGAAAAATACCCACGCTAAAGGTAGCGAGATCAAAGAATTTCTTCAGGATAAAACATCCAAGATCGAGCGCTACTTCAACGGCCGTCTCCATGCCCGTTGGAATATTTCCTACGAAAATGATGAACATATTTCTCATTTGCATGTAACGGGCAACAACCTGGATCATTTCGGCGAAGCCCGCCACCATAATCTCCTTACTTCCATCGAGGATGCCATCGATAAGGTAGAGCGCCAGCTCCAGCGCCATAAAGAGATGGTAAAGAACCACCACAAATAATAAATGCGCCTTCTTATCCTCTCCCGCAGCCGAAATTTGCATAGTACCCGTAGGCTTGTGGAAGAGGCTAAGCGGTTAAAGGCCGAGTGTCTTGTGGTAAATCCTTTGCGTTGCCAATTGAAAGTTGGGCCTGATGGGCCGGAAGTGTTTATTTACGGGAAAAAACTCGAAAAAGTGGATGTCGTACTTCCTCGCATCGGCACCAGCATCACTGAATATGGCCTTTTAGTAGTGAGGCATTTTGAATGTATGGGTGTGCCCGTGGTAAATGTTTCCGACTCTATTCTTAATAGCCGCAATAAATTCCGGGCCCTGCAGATTTGCGGGGCTAAAAAATTATCTGTGCCGCTCTCTGTAATGAGCCGCTCCTTTTCTGACATTCAATCCTCTTTCCGCATGGTGGGAAAATTTCCTATGGTGATGAAATTGCTCCAAGGCGCCCAAGGCATCGGTGTGATGCTCGGCCATGATCGTTCTTCGGTGGAGAGCGTGATGTCTACGATTTTGAATTTCGACACCGATCTTATTTTACAAGAATACGTGCGGGAGAGTGGTGGCAGTGATGTGCGAGTGCTCGTGGTGGGTGGCAAGGTGGTGGCGGCCATGCGGCGGCAAGCGAAACGCGGAGAATTTCGGGCCAATGTGCATAGAGGCGGTTGGGGCGAGCGGATCACAAGGCTGCCCAAAAGCTATGAGCGCTTAGCGCTGGCGGCGGCAAAGGCCGTGGGACTCGAGATCGCCGGTGTGGATTTACTGGAGAGCGCCAAGGGGCCTTTATTGTTGGAAGTGAATAGCTCGCCGGGGTTTCAGGAGCTAGAAAAGGCTACCGGTATTAATGTGGCAGAGAAGATGGTGAGAATCTGCCAGCGGAAATCGAAGAAGAAGCGGTAGGTAAGTCAGTAGTCATTTTTTGCCGAAGCCGTTGGGCAAGTGCTTCGAACCTATGGGGCGGAAGTTAAAGCTTTCGCCAGCCCATCCGCAAACTCACCATTCCCATTCACACAGGGCGCTAGCAGGTATGTGTCCCCGCCCGCACTTAAAAAAGTATGTTTCCCCTGATGCCCGAGCTCTTCCAAAGTTTCCAAGCAATCGGAAACAAAGGAAGGCGAAACGAGCAAAACATTTTTGATGCCCTTCCTGGGCAATTCCCTAAGCACATCTTCCGTATAGGGTGTAATCCATTTGGCTCTGCCCAAGCGGGATTGGAAGGACACACTCCATTCGTTTGGCTTTAGATTCATTTCTTTGGCGAGGGCACGCGCGGTAGCAAAACTTTGGGCACGATAGCAGCGGGGTAAACTTGCAAGAGGGCGGTCGCAGCAAATTTGTTCCATCAAGCAGCCTGGTGCGCCTTTTTTCACTTGGGATTCGGGCAGGCCATGGAAGGTGAATAAAACGAACTCATTGCCGCGCCGCATGTCCGCTGCGGACTTTGCCAGGGGTTGCACAAAAAAATCGGCCACGGGGAAAGAGGGAAATACGGCAAGCTCTCCCGAAAATTTCAATCGTTTCGCCACCGCCTTTGCTTTTTTCTCCGCCCCCCCTGAAGTGGCCTCCGCGTATTGCGGATAGAGAGGAATAAGCACAATTTTTTCTACTCCCATTTCCATGGCCTCTTGCATAGCAGCCTCAAGAGATGGTTCGCCAAACTGCATGGCCAAGAGTACAGGCCCAGGTAAAAGCGCCTGTAAGTTTTTTTGTAATAAACGGGCGTTTACCAAAAGAGGCGAGCCCTCATTTGTCCAAATGAGTTGGTATTTTTTCGCCGATTCCTTAGCCCTGCGAGGCACGATCCAGCCCCGCACCAAAAGCTGCCGTAAAAGATAGGGCAAAGGAATCACATCGGGATCCGTTAAAAATTCGTTAAGGTAAGTGGCCACATCCTTCACAGTGGGAGAGGCGGGAGTGCCGATATTGTGTAAGAGATAGGCGGTTTTCATATTTGCTTCGCCAATTCTTGGGCTCGCACTAAAACCCGGGCTAACCCCAGATCCCCCATATAAGTACCGAAAGGAATATAATCGCCCTCACGAACAAGAGAGGAAAGAGTGTTTTCCAACTCCAAATTGTAGTGGGGAATTGCCCGGGGCCAGCGGTGGATGGAGTGATGGAGGAAGGGCGCAAATTCCCCAAAAATCTGTTGCCGCTCTTTTTGGATGAGTAGGAGGATTTCTTCGTCGCTCAAACCTAAAATATCTTTGTCGGTCGCGCCGCCGAAGATCCAAGTTTCCGAGATCGTATTATTCGTGCGTTCTGGAAAAATTTGGCCGTTAGCTAAAATGCCTAGAACCCGAAACCCCTGAATCCTGGGGAACAGGCAGCCAAAACCAGGAATGGAGGCTGCTTCCATGGGATAAAAAACCGTTACGGAAAGGAGCGGCAGCATTTCGATTTTTTGCAAGTCAGCCGCCAAGCGAGGCGCACGATTCTGTAAAAAAGCGGCGGCTCGGTGGGGAGGTAGGGCCACGACGGTGGGAATATTTTCTTTAGGTACTTTTGAAAAAGTGATCCGTTTTTCTAAATACCAGCGAAAGCCTTTGCTCCAGGCACCCATGCCGGGTAGAGGCGCCACGGAACCTCGCAATTTTCCTTTGGGAATTTTTTTGGCGCCAAAAAAGTTTTTTAAAATCAAAGTGGCGCTTAAATTTTCTGCTTGGCCCGCATACACACCGGACAATGCGGGGATCAGCAAATATTCCGTGGCCTCTTCCCCGAGGCAGCGGTAGCCCCAGGCCCGTAAGTTTTCTTGGGGTTTTGGTTTAAAGCTGGCTCTTGCCAGAAGAAATTTTGGCAAAGTCTCGCTAAAAAATCGCAAGGATGCCGCTCCTGACAAGGGCCAGCGGCGCATGCTGCGGCCCCGGTAAATGAAGCGTTTCTTCGCGGAAGGTAAGGTGCGGGTGAGGGGAAGCCCTAGTTCTTCGGCGGTTTCTTCCACGAGTTTATTGGAGAGCATCGCATTGGCCGCGGTTTCCACTAAACCAAAAGGCGTGTGGATGGTTTGCAAAATTCCACCCCACTCGTCGCTTTCTTCTACTAAATGAACTTTTTTTCCTGCGCGTGAAAGAAAATAGGCCGCAGCTAACCCTGAGAATCCTCCACCGATTACTTGTACCTTGGTGCGTTCCATTTAGATGGATTGGGAGAAAATACGGGTGGTGGGTTGGGCGGATCTTAGCCGCGCATCGAAAAGCGCGCAGGCATTTCGTAAAAAAGGCCGACCACTTTCCGTGAGCTGAAGCTCATTGCCTTGCAGTGTGAGGAGTTTGTCTTCTAGCATGGGGCCAAGAAAGTTTTTGGCGTCGGAAATTTCCTGCTCGCTCAAAAAAACTTTTCCTGTGGTCATGAAGCGTAAAATTTGCTCTCGCTGCTGCTGATCTTCTTTGCTTAAGAGATGGCCCCGGTGCGTGGGAAGCGTTCCCGCTTGCACTTTTTGATCCCAGAGCGGCAATACTTTTTCATTCTGGTGGAAGGCCGTGGGGGTTTCACTGATGGAACTCACACCTAGGCCAAGCAATGTTTCCGTGCGAAACTCGGTGTAGCCCATAAAGTTTCGGTGGAGTTTGCCGGCGGCTTTGGCTAGGGCCAAGGGTTCGTTAGCCAAGGCAAAATGATCCATGCCGATTTCTATATAACCTGAGGAGAGGAAAGCCTTCCGGGCCAGTTCGTAGAGTGCTCGCTTCTCTTGGCCTTTAGGCAAATCCTCGTCGCTGAACAAACGTTGGGCCGGTTTGATCCAAGGCACTAACGCAAAACTATAGAGCGCGATGCGATCGGGTTTTAGTTGCAGGGTTTTTTCCACCGTATCCGCGAAGGTAGATGCAGTTTGTTTGGGTAAACCGTAGATCAAATCGTAGTTCACGGAGCTAAATCCTAACTCTCGGGCCATTTCCGTGATTTTTTTTGTCTCGCTTTCAGGTTGGATGCGGTTCACGAGGCGCTGCACTTCTGGGTGGAAATCTTGCACGCCTAAACTCACCCGTTGGAAACCGAAGGAGCGCAACACTCGCAATTGATCTTCCCTGGTGCGGCGAGGGTCCACTTCGATGGAGCCTTGGCTCTGATTGGGATCCCAGCCGGCGCTAGCTAAAAGAGGTTCCAGCAAGCGCTGCAATTCTTCTGCGGCCAAAAACGTGGGCGTACCGCCGCCAAGATGCACGTGGCGTAAACTACGAGTGGCTAGCTCCGGCAAACGCTCCCGGTAATAGCTCCATTCTTTTAAAAGGGAATCCACATAGGGTAGGCCTTTGGCGTGATCTTTCGTGATGGATGTATTACAGCCGCAAAAAGTGCAGAGGGTTTCGCAAAAAGGAATGTGTAGATACAAGGACCACGCGGCCTTTTCTGGAGAAAGGCTGCTATGCAAGGCCTCTAGCCACTGGGATTCTGTGGGGGTTGTTTCCCAATAGGGCACCGTGGGGTAGCTCGTATAACGGGGAACGGGCACGTCGTATTTTTGCAGTAAATCCTTCACGCAAAAGCCTCCCGGATGAAATCTACCATGAATTTTACGTTGCGCTCCGGTGTGGCGGGCAAAACGCCGTGCCCGAGAGCGGAAACCCAACCGGCCCGCTCTTGGGGAGAAAGCTGTTGGAAGGGAGCCAAATATTCCCGCAGGGCCTTTTTGAAAATGTCTCCTTCCATGTGCAAGAAACCTTGGTCGAAATTGCCTTGTAGAAAACCGCTACGCCAATTGGGTAGAAGAGCGGGAAGATTAAAACGATGATCCACGCCAAAGCCCGCGAAAGGTGCTCGGTACGTAGAGGTTTCGAGGTGGGCTTCGGTGAGGCCTTTGCCGTAGTACCCCAGTTTTCCAGGAAATAGTTTTGCTAAACGGTTAAGGGTGGGGGCGATTTCCCGTTCATAGGCTTGTGGCGAAAGCTCACCGGCCGCAGTATCGAATACCATCACGAGATCTGCACCGGCTTCCAATTGCCGAGCAATCGTAAATTGCAGCAAGGGCAAAAGAGATTCACAAAAGCGGGGAAAGAGGGGAAGATTTTTTTTGGACTGCACTAGGCTTCCACTGTGACCCCCCTCAACGGCGTACACAAAGAGGGTCCAAGGACCACCCACGAATCCGATCAGACTTTTATTTTTTGGTAGAACGGCTCTCGTGGCCTTCACCGCTTCCCCTTGGAAAGCCAAGGCTTCGCAAGCGTCCGCCCAGGGTTTTAGACGGGAAATATTATCTTCTTTTAAGTGAAAGCCAAGTTTGGGAGGGCCATCGTCGTAAGAAAGACCCATGCCCAAAGCTTCCAATGGGAAAAGTAAATCACTAAAAAGAATGGACACATCAAAATCAAAATCGCGGATTGGGCCCATGGCCGTTTCGGCGGCGAGTTCTGGATTTTTACACAATTCCACGAAGCTGTGTTTGGCTCGTAAAGCTTGGTAGTGTTTGTGGTAGCGGCCCGCTTGCCGCATGAACCAGATGGGGGGAGTGTTTTGCGGAATTCGGTTGATTGCATTTTGAAATTTCATTTTTCTTCCCCTTTAATCCATTGGTAACCTACACCCCGCACGGAGTGGATCGGGTCTTCACCCGGAAATAAACCACGCAATCGCACAATGGTATTATCCACCGTGCGTTGATTGCCCATATGATCGCTACTCCACACAAGATCTAAAATTTCATCCCGGCTCACCACTTTGGGTGCGCGCTCGAGGAGGAGGGCTAGCACTTGAAAATCTTTGGCTTGGGGCCTTTGCACTTGCCCGTCTTTCGTGCGAACCGTGCGAGCTTCTAAATCAATTTCTATTCCATGGCTTTCCACGATTTGCCGCCGGGGGTGTTTTTCCAGCACATGTTTTACCCGCAGGAGCAGTTCTTTTAAGTGAAAGGGTTTCGGGATGTATTCCTCGGCACCTAATTCAAAACCTTGCAGGCGGTGTTCCGCATCCGAGAGGGCCGTTACAAAAAGAAAGGGCGCATTCCACTCTTTGGCTAATTCAAAACCCGAACCATCGGGCAAGCCCACATCGAAAATCACAAGATCCCATTTGCCTTCATTGAATGCGGCCCGTGCTTCTTGAGCCGCTGGCGCCCAGCGCACAAAATACCCTTCACTCGTTAAACGCTCTTTTAGCGTGAGCCCTAGGGTTGGATCATCTTCCACGAGCAGGAGCCGTTTCACGAAAGGTGCCCTCCAATTTGCAAGCGGGCTTGCAGGCCCCGGCCCGGATCACTTTGGAAGGAGAGATCTCCCCCCATTTTCTTCGCCAGGATCCGAGAAAGGTATAGACCAATGCCCGCGCCACTACGGGTAGTGTGACGGGTGAAGCTTCTGCCGAGCTTTGTGGGATCCCCGGAAAATCCTTTGCCATCATCGCTCACGAACAAAGCCAAGCGTCCGGCTTCTTCTTTGGCTTCTACCTGCACATGTTTGGCGTTGCCGTGCACGGAGGCGTTTTGGATGAGATTCCGCAAGATACACTCGAGAGCCCGTTGGTCTGCCAGCACTTGCGCGTCTTTAGCCAGCGTTACTTTCAAATGGGGCCAATGGGCCGATAGGGAATGCAAAGTTTTTTTAAGCGGAATATCTTCCACAAATAGTTTGGCTTGCTCTGCCTGGGCGAGGATGAGGGCATTTTCTAGTTGGAGCTCGAGCCGCACCACATCTTTTAATAAACGCTGCAAGTTTTCGTTCTCGGCGTGTTTTTCTTCTAAAATTTCGGCCTGCAATCTTAGGCTCGTGAGAGACGTTTTTAGTTCATGGGTGAACGTAGAAAAGAAGCTTTGCAGTTCTTCGTGGTTTTTTTGGTCCCGATAAATAAAGTAACAGAGGGAAACGCCACCTAGGGTGAGGATCGACAATAAAAAAGATCCTTCCCAAAATAACATCCGCTGTTGCCGTGCTATTTCTTCTGGGGAGGCAGCGCCGCCTTGGGCCGCTTGTTTCATGCCGTGGATCATCCACCAGGCCGAAAGCGATAGCGTAACCAAAAGCCACAGCCCCGCCAGGCTCAAGCGCCAGTGCTTACGCTTCATGGGCCGCTTCCACGAGTTTACGAGCCGCGTCCCGCAAGAGTTCCTCGCTATGGGCTAAAGATAAAAATCCCACCTCGTAACCATTGGGCGCTAAATAAATTCCCTTTTCTAAAGCCGACCGGAAAAAAGGTGCGAAGGTGGTGCCTTGGTTTCCAGGGATTTGGCTAATGCTCCGGATCGGGTGCTGGGTTTTGCCGTGGATCCAAAAGAGAGAGGAAAAATGGGATACGGCAAAATTTGTGTCTGCGAATCCTTCCTCGAGGGCCCGGGCAAAGGATTCCATGCGCTGCTCAAGAATTTTCCATACATTTAGCTTTTCACATTTTTCCAAAGTGGCCAAACCCGCCACCATCCCTATGGGATTGGCGCTCAAGGTTCCCGCTTGGTATACGGGCCCTAAGGGCGCCACGAGATCCATGAATTCTTTTTTCCCACCGTAACAACCCACGGGGAAACCGCCGCCAAGGATTTTGCCGTAACAAACAAGATCCGGGGTGATGCCTAGTTTTTCTGCCATCCCACCAAGAGCTACGCGAAAACCGGAGATCACTTCGTCTAACAACAGAAGTGCCCCATGGGATTTGGCTAAGGCTGCGGCCTTTTCTAAAAAAGTGGTTCTTTGCAGTAACAAGCCATAGTTCGCGGGCAGGGGTTCTATCACGAGGCAGGCGATGTCTTTGCCGTGGGTGGCAAAAATTCTTTCCAGTTGTTGTTCGTCGTCTAGCGGGCACACCAAAGTTTGCGCCGCCATGCTGGGGCTAATCCCTGCACTGGTGCTGGACGCTTCCCCCGCGAGTCCACTTCCCGCTTGCACGAGGAGAGAATCAAAGTGGCCGTGGTAGCAGCCGTCGAATTTTAAAACTTTTTCCCGGCCCGTGGCAGCTCTCGCTACTCTTAAGGCGCTCATCACGGCTTCCGTGCCCGAGGAAACAAAACGCACCTTCTCGGCCCAGGGAATTCTTTTGGTGATCCATTCGGCAAGTGCCAAGGAGTAGGGCTCGGGTGCGCCGAATGTCCAGGCCTTGCGGATTTGCTCGAGCACGGCGGTTTCCACATCTGGATCCCGGTGGCCGAGGATGAGGGGGCCAAAACTTTGGCAAAAATCTACATAGGATTTGCCTTCAACGTCTTGCATTTGGGCGCCTTCGGCTTTTTCAAAAAAGATCGGGCCTACACCTAAATTTTTGAAAGAGCGCACGGGGGAGTGCACGCCGCCTGGGCAAACGGCGAGGGATCGCTGAAAAAGCTGTTTATTTTTTTCCAAGGGGGTCTCCATTTCTCCAGTGATGGTAATTGATATACACCTCCACGGGCTTTCCGAGAATCCTTTCCAAGGTTTTTGCGGTGTGACCGGGCCCACAAGCGTGGCGGGCCTGTTTGAGTGCGGGTTGCTCAGCTAAAACCCAGGAAAAACTACTGGCGCTCATCCAAAAATAACTTTCGACTTGGGGCGGCAATTGGCCTTTGGGCTCTAGAAGATAGGTGGGTAGGAGAGGAAATTGCTCCTTATTCTCCGAGGCAGCGTGGGTGAGCTTGGTCCACTGGAGCGGGCGGTTCATTAGGGCTTGCACAGCGGGAAGATTTTCGCCTAAACCTTCATCGGAGCCGTGGACCCAAACGCCTCTGGCCGCGAGCTTTTTCCAAGTCTCGATTCCTCCACACCAATGCAGTTCTTCTTGGAGCACCCAATTTTTGGGTAGGGCTTCGGCCCGGGCGATGTAGAGATCGGTGCCTGGGTGTTCCACGGGTAGGGGAATGCGGTGGAAGAGAGAAGTGGGCTCCAGGGGCCACTTTTTTTGTGAGGGAGGGGGAGGAGATTTTGCCGCTTTCAAACTATGACGAATGCTTCCATCGGGCAGGGTGCCGTAGAAAAATTCTACTTCTCCTAATCGTTCATGGGTTTGTACCGTGAGACCAATTTTTTGGTGGCAGCCGCCGCCGAAGGAGGAGAATGTTTTTCGCTCTTTTTCCACCACGCGGAAGGTTTTTGCGCAATGGATGGGCGCGAGGAGTTTGCGTAAATCTTCCCGGGTGCTCAAGCCCTCAATGGCTAACGCTCCTTGGGCTGGCGCCGTGGGAAAAAGTGAAAGCGGCAAAACCATCCAGTGGACTTCTTCTAAGTAAGCGCGGATTTCTTTTTGTGCTTCTTTGAATTCCTCTTGGGGCGCTGAGAGCATGCGATCCAGGGCGGCTTTCGCCATGAAGAGTGCGTCGCCCTCACCCTGCACGAGTTTTTTTAGGCGCGTGAGGATATTGCCGCGCACGGGCTTGGTTTCTAGGCTTTCGATGGGGAACGGCAATAAATCTTTTAACCAAGATTCGGCGCTAAAGGTGCGGCGGGGGGAAGAGGTGAGGAGTGTGAGCTGAGAGCGGCCTAGGCTTTTTTTTCTGAGGAGGAAAAGATCGCGAGCGTCTTCCCGGGGAAGGGTGCCGAAGATCGCTAAGTTTGGTCGTGGAGCTGTGGGGAGATCCTTCCAGGAGTGCACCACTAAATCAGTTTTATTTTCTAATAAATCCTGCACAAAATCTTCCGTGAACACGCCTTGGCTTGGCAGTTTCCACAAAGGATCGTTTTGGTTTTGGTCTCCGAGGCTTTCCTTAAAAAGGTATTCGATTTCTAGATTCGTGTGGGCTTTCTCGAGGGCCGCGCCCACGCTAAAAGCTTGTAGGCGCGCCAAATGGCTTTTGCGCGCCGAAAGGCGCAATTTCATGCAAACGCATCCTCCCAGCCAAAGGGCCGGTGACAAACGCTCACCTCTCTTTGTTGGGAAAGTTTGCGGGCTGCGAGTAGGGCCTGTTCTCGGCGAGACTGCAATGTGGAGCGGATAATTTCCAATTCACCGAAGAGAGTGCCGAGGTCATAGTAAGCGGAGCTTGGGGATCGCTCGAGGTGGCCCTCCCCCCTGAGATCTAGCACGGTGCCGATTTTTTTTTCGGACCAAAGCGCGAGCAATTCTTCATTGCTCATGGGTGCGGCGATGATCCAGTGGGAATGGTCGGCGATTTTTTTGGCTTCGGTGAGGGGAAGAACAGAAACTTTTTTCCACCAGCCCGCATTGGGATCTAATTTTTTTGGGTCCCTTGCTAGCAGTATGAGTGGTTGCTCGAGTAGCCAGGGCGCCATCTCTTTGGCTAAGTTTCCGGCCCCCACGATTACTACAGGTTCTCCCGCGGGCAGGTGTTTACGGGCGAGGCTACCATAGCTCTGGGCGCCGAGGCCCGTGAGGTGATCGCGTCTCAGTTTTTTTACGTCTTCTTCCACAGCGTCTAGAAGCGGAATCCAGGCCGGATGCCAGTGGTGGGCTTGGCGAAAGGAGCGGAACTGCCCAAAAACTTCTGTTTCTCCGAGGAGCGGGGAATGGAGGCCCGAGCAAACTTCCACTAAAAAACGGTGGGCTTGGGCGCCGCGATGGATCTCGCCTACATTTGTGCTCGTGCCTGGTGGCAGGAAGTTCACTTGGCGTATACACGTGCGCCAGAGGAAAGCTCCGGGTAGATTTGCTTCTCCATGAACAAGGCTAAGTTCTTGCCACATACGGTAATTGTAGCGTAGCCTCTTCAGGCCTTTGTCATTGGTTTGTCACGGAATGGGAGTTTAGAGCGCATATGGAGAAATATTCATTGATCGAACGGCCCCGGCGTTTACGGCGGAGCCCGGCGTTACGGGAAGCGGTAGCGGAAACACGCCTGCATCCTTCTCACTTGGTGCTCCCGATTTTTGTGACCGAGGGCAAGGGCGTGGAAGAAAAAATTTCCTCCATGCCTGGGGTGGAACGTAGATCTTTAGATCGTTTGTCGGGTTTTTTGGGCGAGGCCCAAGAGTTTGGCATTCGCTCCGTTGCGCTTTTTCCAAAAGTTCCCGAAGGGAAAAAAACTAGTGACGCTTCCGAGGCCTTGAATCCCCGTGGTTTGGTTCCGGAAACCATTCGTTTTCTGAAAAAAGAATTTCCAGAATTAGTGGTTTTCTCCGATGTGGCTTTGGATCCTTATTCCGCCGATGGTCACGATGGTTTGGTGAGCGAGGGTGAAGTGGTGAATGATGCTACTTTGGCTGTGCTGGCGAAAATGGCCGTGGTGCAAGCGGAAGCCGGCGCGGATTTTGTGGCGCCCTCGGATATGATGGATGGCCGCGTGGGCGCGATCCGTGGGGCGTTGGATGCTCGCGGGTTTGAGGCAGTAGGAATTCTTTCCTACGCCGCCAAATATGCTTCCTGTTTTTATGGCCCCTTTCGGGATGCCTTGGATTCGGCTCCCAAAAAGGGCGACAAAAAAACCTACCAGATGGATTTTAGGAATTCGGTGGAAGCTTTGCGGGAAGTGCGTTTAGACGTGCAAGAGGGCGCGGATATGGTGATGGTAAAACCCGCGGGGGCTTACCTTGATGTGATTTCTTCCGTGCGGGCCGCGGTGGACATACCCGTGGCGGCCTATCAGGTGAGCGGCGAGTATTCGATGATTCGTTTTGGCGCGGAAAAAGGTTTGTTTAACTGGGAAGCGGCGATGGAAGAAAGTTTGGTCGCGATTAGGCGCGCGGGGGCGGACTTGATTTTCACGTATTTTGCGGTGGAGATGGCGAGGAGAATGCGGTGATTTCTCGGTTCTCAGTGCCCGGTTCACAGTCTCGGTGCGCTGTGAACGGTTTTAGCCAGCGAGTTTTTGGTAACGGCGGCGGGCTTCTTGTTTGTTGAAAACTTCTTCTTTGGTCTCTTTTTTCTCTTTAAATTCTTCCACGGTGAGGCAGCCGTATAGTCGGCGCACCAACATATCGGAAACTTCTTCGGTGAGGGTTTTTTCCATCTGGGGTTTCCAGGATGGGGGAGTGGTAATTTTTTGCTGGGAGAGGTGTTCTAGGTAATCGTCCACCACGCCCTTGATGAAGAGCTCCCGGCTCTCGTAGTTGAAATCGTAGAGATGCTTTTCAAAAATGATAAAAAGCGGGTCCCATTTGCGCACACTGAAGGAGAACTTTCTGCGCTTCTTTTTGCGAAAAATCATAGGTTCTAACCTATCGGTGTTTAGGGGCGGGACTTGAGGGCGGGGGAAAAGGGTAGTGATTTTGAGGGGTTATGAGGGTGGTGTTGACGCACCGATTCCTCGCTGGAGCCTGTCTGAGAAGTTAGGGTTGAAGGCGGCGCAACATGA
>CAYQES010000007.1:0-106489 GCA_964416595.1 uncultured Bdellovibrionales bacterium
AGGGGAATTTTACCTATCCCTTTAATTTAATTCACAAACTTCTCAGACAGGCTCCCGCGAGGAATCGGTGCGTTACTGTACCAGTAAGAACAAAAAATCTTCATAATGCACAGCGGCCTCAACGCGAGGCCGCTGTGCATCACTATACCACCACTTCTCCCCCCGAAATCATTGACAAAAAACCACCCGGGTTTACCTTAAACTAGAAGCAAAACAGCGCTTAACACTACTACCGGCAACTAGAGGAGTACTCAAAGCATGCGTCCCATGAACCTCATCACCCTCGCCAGCCTCAACAAAGGCAAACAAGCGGAGTTTGCAGCTCTTCTGGCTAAACATGGCCTGCGCCTCGGCACCCTCGATCAATTTGTGCGAAACTTTACGTTCCTGGAAAAAGTGGAATCCGAAGAGCGCGCCGCCACTTATTACGACAACGCCTTCCGTAAATGCTTCGCTGCTTTCCAGGCCGCCAAGGTCCCCATGCTGGCCGATGATTCCGGCCTCGAGATCGATGCTCTCAACGGTGAGCCCGGCGTGCACTCGGCACACTTTGCAAAAGCCACCGCCCGGGAATCCCAAAGTCAGGCCAATCGCCGAAAAGTGCTCGAGCTCTTAAAAGGCAAATCCAACCGCAAGGCCCGCATGCGTTCCGTGCTTGTGTTCATGATCGAAGGCATCGTGCTCAAGGCCGAAGGCGTTTGCGAGGGCACGATTTCGGAAAAAGAATTGGGTACCGGCGGATTTGGCTATGATTCGATTTTCATCCCCAATGGCGCCAGCAAAAGCTTTGCAGAACTTGAGTTCGAAGAAAAAAACCGCTTAAGCCACCGCGCTCTCGCTGTAGAAGAACTAGTGAGGCTTATGCGGGAGCGGGAAGTGCAACTCGTGAGGCCTTAACCTATGATCGAGGTTCGCGCGCTCAGTAAAAATTATGATTCTCGCCAGGCCGTAAAAGGCGTCACATTCTCTGTGCAAAAAGGCGAGATTCTTGGATTCCTCGGTCCCAATGGCGCCGGAAAATCTACCACCATGAAAATGCTGAGTGGATTTTTGCCCGCCACTTCCGGATCCGCCACCATCAACGGCTTTGATATCCACAAGCAACCCATCCAAGCCAAGGGCTCCATCGGTTACTTGCCGGAAAATCCCCCCGTCTATATGGGCATGGATGTGCAGTCCTATTTAGAGTTCGCCGCCCGTCTCCACCAAGTGCCCAAGCATCGAGTGAAAGCTGCCGTAGCGGATGCCCTGGAAAAATGCGGCATTGGCGATGTGCGAAGCCGCTTGATCGGCAATCTTTCGAAAGGCTACCGCCAGCGGGTGGGCCTTGCGCAAGCGATCACTCACAATCCGCCCGTACTCATTCTCGACGAACCCACCGTGGGCCTCGATCCTCGACAGATCATCGATATCCGGAATCTCATCAAAAATTTGGGCGGCGATCACACCGTGATCCTCTCCACCCATATTTTGCCCGAAGTGCAGGCCACCTGTTCGAGAGTGGTGGTGATCGATAAGGGCCAAGTGGTGGCCGAGGATACTTTAAGTGGAATTGCGAGCCGTATGCAAAGTAGTGTGCGTCTTACGGTGCTCAGCCAACAGGATCCGAGCTCTCTTCTGCCGAAATTAAAATCCTTCTCCGGCATTTCCGCCGTTGAAGCACTCGGAGCCAACGAAGCGGGGGAGTTTGCATTGCGCTTGGAGTGTGGAAAAGGCGTAGACGTGCGCGCCCACGTGGCTGAACTATTTGTGCAAGAGCGCAAGGGCCTGCTCGCTCTCAGCCAAGAAAAGCTCAGCCTCGAGGATGCGTTTGTTCGTCTCATCACGAGCGATGAAACCACCCGGGATCTCAATCCGGAGGAATCATGAATTTCGTATGGCTCATTGCCCGTAAGGATATCCGTTCTTATTTTTATTCTCCCGTAGCCTATTGCGTGATCGGCAGCTTCCTTCTGCTCGTGGGTTGGATGTTTTCCAATCTCTTCGGCTATTACGTGGAGAGCCTCCAGCAGTTTGCGGCCTTTAGTGCCGGCGGAAAACCTACTCTCACGGAAAATCTTTTGCGCCCGCTCTTTGGCAATATGAATGTGGTGCTCTTGTTTGTGGCACCCTTTGTTACGATGCGTCTTCTCGCCGAAGAAACCAAGGATCACACTATGGAACTTTTGCGTACAGCACCATTGAAACCTTTGCATATCGTGCTCGGAAAATTCTGCGCGGGGCTTGGGGTGATCTTAATCATGCTCGCGGCAACTTTAGTGTATCCCGCACTCCTCTACTTTATGACCGATCCCGACTGGGGTGTGGTATTTTGCGGGTACTTGGGCGTGGTGTTACTCGCAGCCACTTACGTAGCGATCGGTTTGTTCTGGAGTTCTCGCACGGAAAACCAAATCGTGGCAGCAGTGCTCACCTTCGGCACCCTTTTATTTTTGTGGTTGATCCAGTGGTCTGCGGATCGGGCGGGCCCCATTTGGAGTGATGTGCTGAACCATCTTTCCTTGATTGGACACTTCACCAATTTTTCTCAAGGGCTAGTGGATAGCACTGATATTATTTTTTACCTCACCTTTACAGGATTTGCCCTATTCGTAACGAATTTGGGCTTGGATACTTAGGAGAACAGTATGAAAAATCTCCTACTCGGCATTGCGACTTTCCTCTCCGCCACCGCGGCTTGGGTGCTCTACCTAATGAATTTTGATTCCTTGGTAGTGAAGGGCTTGTGGGCTGCGGCGGCCGCTCTTGGTTTGGCGTGGATTTTTGTTTCCCGAAAAAATCTTTTGCAATTTTTTACCCGTAAATCCACCCGAACGGGCGTGAATGTAGCCTTTGTGGTATTCCTTGTGCTTGGGATTTTAGTGTTCGTGAATATGTTGGCCAAGGAATACAACTGGCGTAAAGATCTCACCCGTTCTTCCGTAAATTCCCTTAGCCCACAAACCATAAAAATCTTGAAAGAGCTGCCACAAGAAGTGAAGGTGTATTACTTCAGCACGCTCCAAGATAAAGAGAAAAACGCCACACTTTTTAAAAACTACGCCTACGTCTCCAAGCGTTTTTTGTATGAATTTGTGGACACTACCCGCCGCCCCACTCTCGTGCAAAGCATGGAAGTAAAACGCAACAACACTGTGGTGTTTCAGCTCGGGGGCACGAATAAAAAAGTGAAGGTAGAAGGCGTTAGCGAAGAAAAGCTTACGAACGGTTTGATCAAACTCCTACAGACAAAAGAGCAGGTCGTTTATTTTGTGACCGGTCATGGGGAGCGAACCCTTAGTAGTGATCCTTTAGGATATAGTGCCTTACAAGAGGAATTAGAAAAACAAGGCTATACAGTGAAAGAGTTCAATCTCTTGAGTGCTGCAAACATCCCCGCCGATGCCGCTATGCTAGCGATCATCGGGCCCACCACCACTTTTTTCCCAAAAGAGCTAGAGGCAATTAAAGCCTGGCTGGCCAAAGGCGGGCGCTTGCTGGCCGCCCTGGATTTAGATCCAAGAGAAAACGGCTTAGCAAAGGGTAGTCGGCAATTGGCGGAATTTTTGCGCAACTATGGCGTGAAGACAACAGGCCAAATGCTTGTTGATCATTTGAGCCGCTTGGCTAATGAGGATGCCCAAGTGGTTTTAGGTTTTTCTGGCTCACCAGAACATCCGGTTACGAAGGATTTTCCCTTTTCGGCAAGATCCGCAAGTTTCCTTTTTTCTCTCAGCACTTATTTTACGCAAGAAACTTCTGATTTTGCCGTTACGCCTTTAGTGCTTACTTCCCCTGAAGTTTGGGCCGAGAGTGATTGGGCGAGCCTCAAGGCAGGCAAGGTGAGTTTCCAGCAAGGGCAAGACACAAAGGGCCAAATGGCATTGGCTGTAGCCATGGAAAAGGAAAAATCGCGGCTCGTTGTTTTTGGTACTTCGGCCTTTGCCACGAATTTGATGTTGGATAAAGCCCTTAACCGGAATCTTTTCCTCAATGCGGTGGCGTGGCTTGCAGATAACGAGCAATTGATCAGCATCCTTCCTAAAGACGAAGGCGGCAGCATCAAACCCTTTCACGGCGGCATGGTGAACCTCGTGCTCTTTGTTTCCGTTTTCTTAACACCTCTCTTGCTGGTAGTGGCGGGCGTTTGGGTGTGGGTTCGGAGGAAAAAGCTTTGAGCGCTCGCGCTATCTTGCTGTTGATGTTGATCTTTATGATCCTTGGATCCTTTGCGTTCTTTAATCCCTTTCGGGAAAAAAAAGAGGAACAAGCAGAGCGAGATGCACGGGTGCTCTGGTTAAAAAATAAGAAGCTAGAACAGATTTCCTTGCCAGGGCAAAAAATCACGCTCCAATGCGTTTTGCCTGCGGGATGCCCCTTTGACGGCACGGGTGAATGGCGGCTGTTAAGCCCCGTGCAGGATGAAGGGGATGCCTCCACGATCGGTTCTTTTGCCAGCACGCTCTTCCAATTAAAGGTGGAAGAAAAAATCGATTTTGAGAATCCACCGGACACACAAGAATTTGGTTTAGGGTTAGGAAAGACAGTGGAACTTAAGGTGCAAGGCGAGAACACGCCTTACATTTTGGAAGTCGGAAAAAATACTCCTGTAGGCCCCAATGTTTATTTGCGCAATAAAGCGGAGCCCTTACGGCTCTATGTGGTGCCTTCATATTTTTCTGAAATGCTCACCAAAGATCTTTTTCATTGGCGCAATAAACGTTTATTCCCTAAAGCTGTGGTGGAAAAAGTTACGGCCCTAGAGTGGCAGGGTAAAACTAGCGTAACGGCCAAAAAAGCAGAGGGAAAATGGCTACTAGAGCGCCCCGTAAAAGCTCCTGCCAATTTTATCATGCTAGAAGGAATCGCGAGCACTCTCGTGTATGCTTCCGCCAAAGCGGTAGCCGAAAAAGCGCCACTGGGTAAACCCCTCTGGCAGGCAGGATTTTCGGAAGGCGAAAAACAACATCACTTAGAACTTTTCCCTGGAGCTAAAAAGGGCGAGTATCTCGCGCAAGTGGCCAAGCAAACCTACGTGGTGGATGCGGTGCCCTTCGAGCGTTTAAATAAGCCACTCTTAGAATACCGGGAGCGAAAGCTCTTTCCACTACAGGATAAAACCGCAGTGAAGGAAATGATTTTCCACTTTCCTCGGGAGAAAAAATCCTTACACCTCAAAAAAGATGGCAAGCAATGGATTGCTGATGAAACCAAGGAACCTTTAGCCCAGGAACGCATCGACACCTTGTTGGGTCGCTTACTTTCCTCCGAGGCCCACGCTTTTTTCCCGTCCACTAGTCAAGCGGCTTTAGTTTTCAGTAAAAACCCGAAGGACGTGGAAGTAAAACTGCTTGGTCCGCAAGAATACTCAGCGCGTTTCCTCGTGCTGGAGCGTAAATCTCTTCTCACAGAAAGCCCCGTTCCCGGAGAGTTGAGTGCTTACGGCGCAGATCTCTTGCAAGTGATGCCGATCCGGCCCCAAGATTTATACCAGGCAAACAATACGGTAGTAGTTTCTGAGCCAACAAAGGAACCCGATGGACACGATCATTCTCACAGCCACTAATCCTATTTCTGAATATGGCTCCCGGGTAAAGCGGGCATTATTTAGCCCCACGCAATTTTTTCGGCAAGAGCGACTATCCCTTAACGAGGCTGTGGTGTTTGGTTTGTTGAGCGCCTGGCTTTCCGCCGTGGTGGCCTTTGCTTTATCCACCATGAATTCCCTCGTGCTTACGCAGCTTTTTGAGCGCTGGGTGCAGCGCCTTATTTCTTCGGAATCTTCTTTTGCGTTTTTGGGAATGTCCGGAGAATCTTTTCTTTATACGGCGGGTTTTGTGATCCTCGCCCCATTCTTTTTTCTTTTGCGGATTTTATTTGGCTCCGTGATTTTATTTATTTGCACTCGTTTGTTTTTGGATCCGGCAAAAAACTCCATCGTATCTTTTCAGGAAGTGATGCGCTTAGAGGCCACTTCCTTTGTGAGCCAGTGGTATGTGGTGGTGCCCATCTTCGGCACTTTGATCGCATATGTGGTGCAAATGATTCTCTTGGTGGCCGGTTTACGGGAAAGTTTTCAGATTAGCGGGCAGAGAGCCTGGGTGATTGTGTTGGCGCCCTATGTATTTTTGCTGATACTTGGTTTTATTTTTCTTTTTGTGGCTTTCGCTTTTTTCCATGTATTCCTGCAGGATTTTTTCAACCTTAGCTTTTGGGCTGTTTAAGCCCTAGCCACCGTCTACTTTTTCCGCACTTTTTCTTTTCCCTGTCTCTTCTAAGAGACTTTTCCTTTCGCTGGTTTAAGTCACTCTTATTTAAGGCGCATCCTTTGCACATCTTTAGTGGGGGATTTTTGTGTCTATTCTATTGGTTTTTTTACTATCCGTTACTAGCTGGGCCGGCGCCGAATGCCGCTCCAACTACGGCGCGGCCTTACAGGCTTTGAGCCGGCAAGCCACGGATCCTGAGCTACGGAGTGTAGCGGGGCAGTGTTTAGTAAAGTATCATTTAGACAAAACAGAAGTAGCCAAAGAAATTTTACGTGTTTTAAAAAATCCCGAAGAGGATCTTTTTTTGAGAGAAGATTTGATCGATGCCTTCGCTCACGGAACCCTTCGTAAAAAAGTACAAGTAAAAGAAGCCTTATCGCCCGAACTCAACGACCAAGATCGGGAAGCTGTGGGCCGCACCGTGGCCAGTGCCCAAGATATTTTAGCCGTCACCCAGGCTGTAAAGAGCATGAATGAAACCGTTTCCACCGTGGCGATGGAGAATGAGTTTTTCAAAGTCCTAGGGGAAATCGCCCTGAATTCAACTAACCACATTATCTTACGCTCCATGGCCATTTCAGCGTTAGAGGAGGCCAGCAAAAAAATTGTGGCGAGCGGCCTCTATGAAGATCGCTCGCTCCGCATTACTCAGGATACTTTACGGGCCCTAGCCACATCGGGTGAAAACATTGACTATTATAGTGGTGCCCATTCCGCCTACGAGCGCTTAGTGATCGCCGGCATGCCTTTCTTTAAAGAGCCCTTGGGCCGTGCCCTGGCTTCGGAACCTACCAGGAAGTAATGCTGCCCTCCTGATCCGTTCTTCTCACGAATATATTTTGATCTTCAAGACGCTCTAAGACTTCCTGGGCTGGATGGCCATAGGGATTTTTTCTGCCACAGCTGATGAGCGCCGTATGGGCGCGGGTGGCACGCAGAAAATTTGCACTAGAAGAAAATTTACTGCCATGGTGCCCGACCTTTAGAAAATCAGCCGTGGGTATTCTTGCTTCTTGCTGCAATAGCCAGTTTTCTGAAACTTCCCCGCCATCCCCTGTGAGCCAAATGGATTGCCCGCCTTTTATTTGGCCGTGACAAAAGGGGGAGGCCTCATTGGACGTATGAAAGGGCGGCAGCCAGCAGCGTAATCCTGGCGGCGCTTCTTTAGAGCTTAAAAATTTTATTTTCAGCCGAGCTTTTTCCGCCGCGGATAAGGCAAAAAAGATTTTAGGATTGGCGAGGAGCTCGGGCCTAAGCCAGAGAGCGTTTTTTATTTTATGGCGACTAAGAAGGGCTGGGATGCCGCCCATATGATCTTTATCCGTATGGGTGAGGAGTAGGTGATCTATGCTACCGATGCCTAGTTTTTCCAAGGCTCGATTCACGGCCGCGGTTTTTGGGCCTGCGTCTACCAGGAGGCGCTCTCCTTGGGGGAGGTTGAGATAAATGGAATCGCCTTGGCCCACGTCTAAGAGGGCAAGATTGGCTTTAGGCCAAAAGAGCGCTAGCGGAATGAAGAGCAGCAATAAAATTTTTTTATAAAAGCAAGCCAGCACAAAAAGGGCAGAGAAAAAGAAAAAACTTTTTGGTTCCACCCAATAGGTGAGGCCCAAAAGTGCATCGCCTGCGCTTAAAATTTTTGTGATTTCTTCCATGCCATAGGCCGCTAAATCCAAAAAAGGGGAGGGGATATGGAGACTTTGTAAAATAAGATCCAAAATCGCTAACGGTAAAACGGTGCAACTAATAAGGAGGCCCAGGGTCACATTCCATAGAGGAGAAGAGAGGGAAAATTGGTAAAAGTATCCAATGATGACCGGCAGGGTGAACAGCCAGGGCCCTAAAGATACTATGAAGAGGTTTCGCCCGCCGATCCAGAGCACTCCTGCCATGCCCAGGGCCGAGAGGCAAAAAGATAGGCTCGAGCCTTTTCCTAAAAACCAAGAGCATACAAGCGAAAGCGCAAAGACCCAAAAGCGGGAAGCCCTCACTTCTACCAATTGGGCCGCCGCTAGCAGTGTAGTAAAAGCATAGGCTCGCACTAAGGGTGAAGACCAGTCGGTTTGCGTGCCGAAAAAGGTCATTAAGCCGAAAGAAATTCCAAAAGCTAGATAGGATTTAATTTTTTTTGGAGGCTTTAACGCTAGCGTAAGCATACGGGCTAAAAATAGCGCGGCCCCCATATGAAACCCCGAGGCGCTAAAAAGATGTAGCAAGCCCGTTCGTCCATAGAGAAAAATGGTTTCCGGTGAAAGGCCGTTTAGGCGTCCATATAGCATTGCTTGTACGAGGGCCAAGCCATTGTCCATGAACGGTGGAATGCGGCTTCCGGGCCAAAGCACGGTGCTGGAGATGGCTAAGATAAATGAGGTTTTTTGGGCGCACGGCGGATTTCGAACAGCGCCATGGGTGGAATTGAAACAAAGAGTGGGTTAGCCTTTTCTTGCGTGGACAAACTAAAACTTTTCCTCCTAGCGGACGGTATCATCGTGGCCGTGGGTCTAGCTTTTTTCCTCTACCTTTTTTTAAAAAGAGGCAAAGAGAGCGGCTTTCGGGATGATTTATGGGCGGAAAAGAAAAAACGCGCCGTGGAAGATCAGGTGGACAAAAAAATCCTCCTGGAGCATCGGCCCGACCCTACAGACCCAGATCCACCATCCGCTACCCCCCAAGAATTTCGTTTTCCGAACTTTCACGGTAAAGCCCACGAGATCCTAGGGCTACCGGCGGATGCCGGTCGGGAGTTGGTGCTAAAAGCCTATAAGCACTGGATCAAGCGTTATCACCCGGACCGGGTGGCTCATTTGGGAGCAAAATACGTGGAACAAGCCCGGCGGCGCGCTGAGCAGCTCAATTCCGCCCGGGATGAGCTTTTGAAAAAGTCTTAAGATAACTGCTATTTAAGTCTGGCCGGGGGCTTTTTTGAGGTGGCTTAAAAAAAGTTTGCCATCTCTATCTTGACAAAAAAGCGACCGATCCCAAGATTTGTCTGCTTTCCAAAGCAATTGTGGCTTGCTGTATCTTCAGGTATATCTGCCTGAGCAATTCAGTAAATCTAAGGCTTCTGGCCTGCTCCACAAGATTTGGCAAGCAGCGTTAAGTTTTAATTTTTAATGCCCCTCAAGGGCAAACTTAGGAGGAAAATCATGCAAGTTGTACCTTTGTATGACCGTCTGTTGGTGAAACGTCTGGCCGAAGAAGAAAAAACAAAAGGTGGAATTATCGTGCCCGATTCCGCTAAAGAAAAACCCGCCCAAGGAGAAGTGATCGCCGCCGGTAACGGACGCATCAGCGATGAAGGCAAGCTCTCTCCCCTCACCGTGAAAAAAGGTGACAAAATTTTGTTCGGCAAATATTCCGGCAACGAAGTGAAAATCAATGGCGAAGAGCTTCTCATCATCCGTGAAGAAGAAGTTCTTGGCATCATCCACTAATTTTTTACCGATAGAAAAAGGAGACTAAATAATATGTCAGCGAAAGATTTTCGTTTTTCCGAAAGTGCTCGTAACGCCATTTTGACCGGCGTAAACACCTTGGCTGAAGCCGTGAAAGTTACCTTGGGTCCTAAAGGCCGCAACGTAGTGATCGAGAAAAGCTTCGGTGCCCCCATGGTTACCAAAGACGGCGTGACCGTAGCGAAAGAAATCGAACTCACGGATCGTTTCGAAAACATGGGCGCTCAAATGGTGAAGGAAGTTGCTTCCAAAACCAATGACGACGCCGGTGACGGAACCACGACCGCTACGGTTTTGGCCCAGTCCATCTACAAAGAAGGCGCTAAAATGGTAGCCGCTGGCTACAACCCCATGGAACTAAAACGCGGTATCGATTCCGCTGTTTCTTCTGTGGTGGAAGAGCTGAAGAAAATGGCGAAAGCCGTTAAAGGCGATAGCGAAATCCAACAAGTTGGAACGATTTCCGCCAATGGCGACGAAGAAATCGGCAAGAGCCTCGCTGATGCCATGAAAAAAGTTGGCAAAGAAGGCGTGATCACCATCGAAGAAAGCAAAACAGCCGATACTACTCTTGAAGTAGTAGAAGGTATGCAATTCGACCGTGGTTACCAGTCTCCTTACTTCATCACCAACCAAGAGCGCATGGAAGCTATCCTCGACGACGCTATGGTTCTCATCTACGACAAAAAGATCTCTTCCATGAAGGATCTCTTGCCCGTGCTTGAGCAAGTAGTTCAACTCAACAAGCCTCTTTTGATCATCGCTGAAGAAGTAGAAGGCGAAGCCTTGGCTACCCTCGTGGTGAACAAGCTCCGTGGCACCTTGCATGTGTGCGCTGTAAAAGCTCCTGGTTTTGGCGACCGCCGCAAAGAAATGCTGCAAGACATCGCCATCCTCACCGGTGGCCGCGTGATCAGCGAAGATTTGGGCAACAAGCTCGAGAACGTGAAGTTGGCTGACCTCGGTAAAGCAAAACGCATCACCGTAGACAAAGACAACACCACGATCGTGGATGGCGCCGGCAAAAAAGCCGACATCGATGGCCGCGTAAAAGCCATTAAATCCCAGATCGAAGAAACCACCTCTGACTACGATCGCGAGAAGCTCCAAGAGCGTTTGGCGAAATTGGCTGGCGGTGTGGCTTTGATCCAAGTAGGTGCCGCTACGGAAGTGGAAATGAAAGAGAAGAAACAACGCGTAGAAGACGCTTTGAACGCTACCCGCGCTGCCGTGGAAGAAGGCATTGTTCCTGGCGGTGGTATCGCTCTCTTGCGTGCTTCCAGCGTATTGGAAGGCTTGAAGTTGGCTAACGAAGATCGTCAAGCTGGTGTGGATATCATCCGCCGCGCTTGCCAATCTCCTGTTCGTCAAATCGCTTTCAACGCCGGCGAAGAGCCTAGCGTTGTGGTGGATAAGATCCTTTCCAAGAACGAAGCAACCTGGGGCTACAACGCCGCTTCGGAAGAGTACACTGACCTTGTAAAAGCCGGTGTGATCGATCCCGTGAAAGTGGTTCGTAGCGCTCTCCAGAACGCTGCCTCCGTTTCTGCTCTGCTCTTGACCACGGAAGCTCTCATTGCCGATAAGCCTAAGAAAGAAGGCCCTGCAATGCCTGCCGGCGGTCCTGGCATGGGAATGGATGGAATGATGTAAATTTTTTGAGATCGGGTCCCGCTTAGGCTCGGGCCGAGTACGGCCCTCGATGCGCGGGACACCGACTCAAAAAATTAAACAGGAAAGCCGATCTCGAAAGGGGTCGGCTTTTTTTTCTACTTTGCCCGCCAGTGCGCACGGGTGCGTAGGCCTGTTTTCGATCCACCTTTAACCCCAAGCGCTTACATGAGCTAGTGCTCGTAAGTGCTTGAAATAGAAAATCATTCAAGGATTTATTTTGCGCCTTGCCAAGGGCGCAAAATTTTTCTAGTTTGGGCTCATTCCATGAGCAAAGATTACCCCCTAGCCAACTACCGCCCCTACGGAAACACCCGCAATCCCTACGGCCAAAAGATCCGGGATTTTGCTGCGGCCACGCTGTTAGCCGATGACGCAACCGAACAACATAAAGGCCAATGGCGGGAGCGCTTTGGTTTGCCGCCCACAGCTTTCCTGCAATTGGAGCTCGGGGCCTACCACGGGGAAACCAGCATTCATCTGGCCAAAACCCAGCCAGAGGTGGCTCACCTAGGCGTGGAGTGGAAGTATAAGCAATGTTTTAAGGCCGGGAAAAAAGCGGCGGATGTGGGCGTAAAAAATCTCACGTTTCTCAGGGCCAATATGGCGCGGCTCGCCCGCGTGGTGGCGCCGGGAGAAGTGGATCGGATTTGGGTTTTGTTTCCGGATCCGTGGTCCAAGGCTTCCCAGCAAAAATGGCGGGTTTTGAATCCTGGTTTTTTTAGGCTCCTCGCTTCGCTCCTCAAGGAAGGCAAGGAGCTCATGATCAAAACCGACCACCAGGATTATGCCGAATATATCCAAACCGCTTGGCAAGAGGCGGGGGGCTTTGAGTTGATGAATAAAGAAGACGCGGAAAAAGTTTGGGCGTTGATTCCACCTACGCCGTTTGAGCGGATTTTTTTGCGTCAGAAACTACCGATCTATTCCTTCGCCCTGCGCCGCAATGGTGATCTCATAGTCGCGCCCATGGAGGCGGAGCACGTAGCTGCCTTGCCGGTCTGATTTTTCTTCCAATAATTTTGCGAGTTCATAATAGGCGCTGGAGAGAAATTTTGCGGTCCAGCCGTTTTTCGTGCGGCAGGTGAAGGAGTGATCCGTTCGCGCGGTGAGGGAAGAAGGATTTAGGGGTTCTTCGGTTCCGTTGGAAAGGTGGAGTAGGCCTTTTTCTGCGTCGAAGGAGCGCACAAAAAGCGGAACGTCTTCCACCACCACATCTAATTCTTCTTGCCCGAGGCGCACGAGGAAACCGTTTTTTGTTTGTATTAAGGATTGGTGCAGTAATTCCTTGGTTCGTTCATGAGTGATTTCTTCGCCCTGTTGGAAGAAATCTCCTGTGCGGGAGAGGAAAAGTGGAGGCACATTCACGGCAGCCCGCTCGATCGCTTGTTTGTTGCCGTCGTATAGGGCGAGCTCCACGGCCTCCTTGGGGCTTAGCCAGCGAAAATCGTTATGTTCCTTGGGGTCCAGGGTTGGAGTGGGGGGAGAGGAGCCGCCAATGATGGGCAGGAAAAACGCCTCCTCCCGTACGGTTTGCTCCCGCTGGTTTTTAAAAGTCCAATCGAGGCCTAGGGGTTGGGGAAAGCGTTCAAAGAGAAAACCTGTTTCTTCGGCGGCTTCCCTGAGCGCGCCTTCTCTATAGGTTTCGCCTTCTTCTACCTTGCCCGTAACGGGCTGCCAAAAGCTGCCCCGGCGGGGAATCACCTTAAGGAGCAGCACTTGGCTCTCCGGGCTTTCGATAGAAACCTTCCAGGTGATCACTACCAGGGCCTTACGGATCACTTCTTTCATTTCAATCAATACAGCTTTCATGATGGCTGCCTACTTTAAGGCTGTCGGAATTTAAGGCCGAAGGATTCAGAAGGCTTTTTTCGATCGCATTGCCATCACCACTGGAAACGGAGCGCACTTCCCACTGGAGATCAGGATAGCCTTGCCGTTTTTCCGTGCGACGCAAAGCGGATCCTCTTTGTCGGAGCAAGGTGGCCTGCACTGTATAGGGAGTCATCACCCATTGGTCGCCGTTTTTATTCCACTCCTCCACGGTTTCCACCCGTTCCGCCATTTCGGGGCCTTTGGGGCTTTCGGTGATTTTTGTGTATTTCACTTGGTTCTGCCGGTATTCCAAAACATGGATACCTTCAGCATCGTTCCAGATCAGGCGCTGGAAACTTTCGCTGCTTTGAGTGGCCTTCCAGGCGGACCAACTGTCTCCAGTTTTTTCTTTTACCATTTGATTTATGGAGCAAGTGGTTTGGTAGCGGGAAGCATTGCCTGGCACCGGATAGTTAGGATCAGCTAGGGCAAGGGCGGGAATGAGTAGGGTGATGAGCATGGGTTCTCCTTAATTTGAAAGCAAGCTAGCATGGGAAAGAGGCTCCATAAAAGGGGCAATCTAGTAGAGTTGCGGCTGAGCCTGGCGTATATTCGGCCCATGAGTGAACACGGTGCAATAAGACAGTTAATTCGCCTCGCGTTGGAAGAGGACATTGGCCAAAAAGATCTCACGGCCCTCGCTGTGCCACCCGAAGTGCGCACCAAGGCCCGGCTCGTGGCCAAGGAACCATGCGTGCTCTCGGGGCTGGAATTGGCGGCCTTGGTGCTGGAAGTGTTTGGGGCCGACGGCAAAGTTTCCTTAGCCATGGATATGCATGATGGTCGCGCCGTAGAGGCGGGCACTGTGGTGCTTGAGATGGAAGGCCGCGCCCGAGATTTGCTTACTTGTGAGCGTACAATGCTCAATATCCTGCAGCGTTTGTGTGGCGTAGCTACCCAAGCCTCCATTTACAAAAAAGCTTTGGGTGCTTCCTCCGTTAAAATCCTCGATACCCGCAAAACCACTCCCGGCCTGCGCTACTGGGAGAAAAAAGCGGTGCGGGATGGTGGACTCTACAATCATCGCCAGCGCTTGGATGAAGCCGTTTTGATCAAAGAAAATCATATTCGCGCTTCGGGCTCCATTCGCTTGGCGCTCTCGAATCTGCACGGAAAAATCGATCCCTCCACTCCCATCGAAGTAGAGATCACCAAATGGGAAGAGGCCGAAGAGGCAGTGCAAGCGGGAGTCACCCGTTTACTGTTGGATAATTTTTCTCCACCTGCCTTGAAAGAAATGGTGGAGCGTTTGCGGAAATTCCAAAGCGGTTTATACCTCGAGGCTTCAGGCGGCGTGACCAAAGAAAATTTAAAAGATTATGCCGCCACGGGTGTGGATGCCATCAGCATCGGTGCTCTCACCCATTCGGTGAAGGCCACGGATCTTTCCCTTCTATTCGAGTTTCCTTGATGTTTCCTGCTCCAGTTTTTCATTTAGAAATTGTGGAAGAGTGCGGCTCCACCAATGAAGAATTATTGCAGCGGCGGGAAGACTCACAATTTCCCGGATTAGCTCTGCTCGCGCTACGGCAAACGGGGGGGCATGGCCGCCGGGGCAATACGTGGTGGAGTGGCGAAGGTAATTTATGTTTGAGTCTCGGGTTTCGTTTAGACAAAAATCTAGAAACCATTGCGCTCCTTCCATTTCTTTTAGGTCTTGCTGCCATGGATGTGCTCGTGCCTTTGGTGGGAAACCAAGACCTGCAATTAAAATGGCCAAATGATATTTATTTAAAAGGAAAAAAACTTGCTGGTATCCTTTCCCAGGCTCGGCAATCGGCCGCTGGGGCGGATCTTGTGTTGGGCATTGGCCTTAATCTTCAAAAAAGGCCGCCGGATTTGGAGGCGATTGCTTTAGGAGATCTAGTGCGAGCGCCTGCGCCCCAAGAATTTGCTTTACTATTGCTGCGGGCTTTTGAGCAGCGACTCCGGGACACAAAAGATTTCCCCACTTTGCGTGCCCAATGGGAATTGGCGGCTAAGCTACAAGAATCTTCGATGTGTATTGGGGGCGAAGAAGGAGTGGTACGGGGTTTAAGGCTTTTGCCAACGGGTGAGCTCGAGGTGGAAAATGCCGCGGGGGGGCGGCGCGTTCTTTCCAGTGAAACAGTAAGCGTACGCTTCACTCCTCCATCTGCTTAAGCACTTTATTTAATTCTTTACGGATCAGATTTTCCGCAAGCTCTGGGATCACTTCCCAGGCGATTTTTTCCGCGATTTCCCGCATGACCATTTGCATTTCTTCGCGTACTAGCGGCTCCATACGCTTGATCTCTTCTGGAGTCCAGGCACCACCTCCCACAGATGGCTTGGTGGCGGCTTGGTCAGAACTAGACTGGGGGAAAATCGGGCCCTTGGGAGGCGCCAGACTATCCGTTTCGCCGGGCTCACCCGTGAAAGAGCGAGTGATGCGTTGGAGGTAGTCGTCCGCAAAGCGAAAGCTAGAGTTGCCCGTATCGAAGAGAAAGTGGGAAGGGCTAGCGGCTGCCATGGGCGCTGGAGTTTTTTCTTTAGGCTTTGGTGGGGGGCTGCTCCAGGCATCTAGACTAGCTTCTTGGGTATCCCAGTCGATACTGGAGAGGCTGGCATCGAAAGAGTCGGAGGAGTCGGGCTCCTCGGGCAGTGCTAGCGGAGGCGTGGGGGTTTGCTGGGAATGGGAATCGATTTCCGCAGAGAAAAAAGCCGCCAAGGCTTGGGCGTTAGGACTAAGGCCCTCTTTTTTAGCGGCTGGTGGGGCCGGAGGCGGGGCATCGGAACTTTGGAAAGCGCTAGAAAGATCCAGTGAAGGAGTTTGTTCCGTGGCCGCAGCTTTAGGCGCGGGGGGAGGGGTATCGGAACCACCCAAAATAGAAGAAAGGATACTATTGGCATCGGTTTCGGGAGGAGATGGGGCGCCGCTCAAGAGATGAGAAAGATCGGGTATGGCCTCCGTAAGCGGGCCACCGCTTGGCATTTTTGGAGGAAGATTTTGGATTTGCCGTAGTTTTTCCCGTAAATCCCCCGGATTAAAAGGCTTGGCGATCACTCCGTCGGCGCCGCATTGAGCTAGTTCTTGTTCGTCCACGGGCTCAAAGGCCGAAGATAACAATAACACCCGCACTTGCTTGAGCTCGGCGTCTTGCCGGATTAAACGGGCGAATTCATAGCCATTTTTTCCAGGCAATTGCAGATCCACAAGGAAGAAAAAGGGTGGTTTGGCCTTTAACTCCTTGATCGCTTCCTCAGCGGTGAGCACCGAGCGGATCTCGTAGTCGTCCGCCGAAAGGGCCATACCAAGGATTTTGGCGATGGTGGGGCTGTCGTCTGCCAATAAAAGGGAGTGGGCCATTGATCCTGAGTTTAGCACACGGCCATTCCTGGGCAAAAAGCCTTTTTCTTAGGGGGGTATTTCTTGGCATAAACAATAAATGTGTATGTGCGGCCGTAAGAGTAAAGCTGTCGGGAATTGATCGGAAAAAATTCACTGACACTCTTGTTGCGTTCTGTCGAAAAGCAGATTTTTCCCAGGCAAAAAATTCTTGCGACGCGCAAAATGAAAAAGAGGAGGTAATTCCTTTGTCAGGGTTTGAAAGGCTGCTATATTCCCAAGGTTCCTGGCGGGAGGGAAATCGGGCTTGTGTTTTCCACCCTACAGATACAGCCTCGGGAACTGTCCCTCGCGATGGTGAGCATGCCGTGCCTGGTCTCGGAAGCCTAAAGTTGCGATATGGTACCCACTTAAGTTAACGGGGTTGGAAAGCCGCTGCCCACGGTCTCTTCCACCAGGAACACTAATGAACCACTTCGGTGGCCAACAAATCCATAGGGGGGATGGCGTTGGAAAAACGGATAGAAGGCTCCGGCCTAAAAAAAATCTATTCCAAAGTGAGCGCGGAAAACGCTGACGATCTCATTTTTCGTAATCACGCTCTCTTTGAGCTCGGTCAGCTCTATTTGGAGAAGTGTGACTTCCCCAATGCTTCGGATTGCTTTGAAAAAGTAAAAACTGAAGCCCTGCAATTTCATCTCTACGATAATTATTTCCGTTCGATCACCTATTTACTGCGCATCCATGCGGAGCGTTTGGATTTAGGTGCGCTGGATAGTTTGATCCGGGAAGTGGTGCAAGTGGGGGAATCCCTGGCAGGTTACCGCCGCTATTTGCCTAAGCTTCATTACAAACAGGGAATCGCCGCCACCTACCGGCGCGATAATGAAGAAGCATTTAAGCAATTCAGCCAAGCCCAAGCGCTTCTTGAGGAACTCGCTAAAGACGCAAATATGCCCAAAAAAGATTGGGAAGATGTGCAGCGGGATATGCTCATCACCAGCTACAGCTTGGCCGTTTTGCAAAAAGACAAAAAGAATTCCGCGGAAGCCTTGCGCATTACGGAAGATCTCTTAAAAGAAATCGACGATCTTTCCCACGGCGAGAAAGCTTTCGAATATTTTCATCTCTACGACGTGGAAGCCAACTTACTTATTTTGCAGGGCCACTGCTATCGGGATATGGGCGATTACAATAAGGCTCTCGATCGCTACTGGGGTGCCCACAGCATTTTAAAATCCCACCGCAATTGGAATCATTACTACTATGTATTGCTCGGCCTCGGCCGCACCTATTTGGAAATGGGCAATACGGAGCGGGCCCAAATCTTTTTTGATCTCGTAACCGATGCGATTAGCGATCTTGAGCTCAATGCCTTGAAACAGGCGCTCGAGCGGGTTTCGAAATCCGTAGTGGATGCTAACCAGGGCCGCCTCCTGATCGATCGGGAACGTAAAGTGATCATCGAGCCCTCCTTAGGCGAAGTGCATTTTGAGCGTCGTTTTGTGTTACTGGAAATCCTATACCTTTTGGCCGCACAGCCCGGGAAGGTTTTCACCAAAGAAGATCTCGTGGATAAGATCTGGCGGGAAAGCTACAACCCGATGATCCACGATTCTAAGGTCTATACGTCCATCAGTCGTTTAAGAAAACTTATCGAGCCAGATTTCCGCCGTCCGATTTATATTTTGAATGAAAGAGATGGTTACGCTTTCAATGCAACCATTCAACTAGAAGAAGTAGGGGCCCGTTTGCGAAGGCCCGGGGTGGGAGCGGAAGAAAAGAAGGAACAGTTACCTGAGCTTGGGGGAGTGGGGTTATGAAATTTCTTTATATGCTATTGGCGCTTTGCGCGTTGCCGCTGGATGTGGATGCCAATTGGCGGCAGGCTGGGGATGAAGACCCTTTTCCTTTGTCCTGCACTAATTTCTCGGGCCACTGGCGCTCGGATAGCAATGAGTACCTAGAGATTTCTCAAGAAGGCTGCTCCTGGCTGGCGATTCGTTCTAGGTATGATTCCCAAGAAGACGCTACGACCATCGTTCCCGATAACAAAGACCGGGATTTCACGAGTGGACCTTGGTCCGGCGTGGTGCGCTATCGTTGGAATAGTAAGAAAAATGCCACCATCATCGAAACCCATCGCACCGTTTACTATGGGGAGATAGAGAAGAAAGAGGTGGTGTTTTTGGAGCAGGTGAACGAAGACTTGCTGTTGGAAAGCATGTTCCGCACCATTAAAAACGAAAATTCCGGAGGCGGTTGCCCGCCTAAGAAGGAATACGAACAGCGAATGTTTCGCCGGATCAATCCTTTTCGCTAGAGATCCTGGGGATTTCAGTTGATGAAAGAGGAAATGTCCTGTAATTCCTAGTTTCTTACTATTAATACAGAAGGAAAATTCATGGGTAGAGGCAGAAAAAAGACGACCATTAAAATGAAATTGCGACGCAATCAGGCTAAGAAAAAGGCCAAAATTCGCGCTGCTAAAGCCCGTGGAAAGAAGAAGTAATTCCTCTTTTCCTTCTCGGTGATCTTGAGTAAGATCGCCAGCAATTCCTTAACGGAGCGTTAGTTAAGTTGGTTATAACGTCCGCCTGTCACGCGGAAGGCCGCGGGTTCGAGTCCCGCACGCTCCGCCAACATAAAAAAGCCCACGGCAATTAGCCGGGGGCTTTTTTATTTCTGGTAGGTGCTGTGGGAAGTTCGAGAAGCTTAGCGGGGTTCGACCATTCGCCCAGGATGGAGCGAATGGGCTGCCGAAGGCCGAGCGAGCAAGAGGCGAGCGTAGCAGTTCTGCACGCTCCGCTAACTAAAGAAAATAAAAAACCCACAGCAAAAGCTGTGGGTTTTTTATTTTTTACGGTTTGGGCGAGTTTACTTATTTTCAAAAATCGTAGCCTTTATGGATTCTTTTCCTTCGGGGCCAACCGTGGTTGTAACCACGTAACGATTATTCCCGATGGGAATCAATTTGGAAATATCACTACCTGCCAAGTTGATATCGTAAAAGGAGAAATCTGAGGTTTTGAATACTCGCACTTGAGAGCCAGTGGAGTAATCACTCATTACCACTGCCACAG
Organism: uncultured Bdellovibrionales bacterium; assembly: GCA_964416595.1. GTDB lineage: Bacteria > Bdellovibrionota > UBA1018 > CAIPTA01 > CAIPTA01 > JAKFYM01. Next base: position 19,640 of record CAYQES010000007.1, read on the forward strand.
AATCCGAGGAGATTTGCACGAATGGCTGAGAATTAGGGTAATTCACTATGGCATCTACCCATCTTCCAATTGGGACAGACTTAATAATTTCTGCATTTTTATTCAGCAAAAAAGCATCGGTTAGAGAGTAAGCAATGTCCATAGGACGGTTGAATAGGAAGCTGTGACCGGCCACTTGGTGTATTTGTCCATTATTGTGGTGAAAGCTTTTATTGGTAAAATTCTTGATCTGATTTAAGTCATCGTCAAAAACAGTCGTGTGATAGTTATGCCAAACATAAAAAAATTGTTCATCTTTACCGGGGCGGGCGTAAAAGTCTTTCACTTCCACTTTAGCCACTACCGCTCCATTTTTATCAAGCTTCACGAACGAACTAGAAAGAACAGCGTAGACAAAATCGTTTTTCACTAGCGGGAGGATACCGTAAGTAGCTTCGCCAGGAATATGAATCACCTTTCCATTTGGCTTGATGAACATCAAGCCAAGCATGGTTGGGCTAATGCCTTGGTAAAAAACTAAAGTACCGTCGCTTAGGCTTTGGATGGTTTTGGGTTCAGCAACGGAAGAGAAATCTTGAAAATCCCAAGGTATTTTTCTCTCGTTCAAGTCTTGGTCTAAGATAAGGAGTTGTTGGCTGTCTCTATTGGCCAACACCAAGGTTTTGCCGTTTAAAGAAGTATTGAGGGTTAAGCAATAAAGTCCGGAGCAGGGAAATCTATAAGATTTTTCTAATCTTCCGCGAGTATTTACAAAGCGGATTTCTATTTCATCTTCATCATCGAGTCTTTTCCCGGTTATGGCCCGTCCAGAAAAGCTCTGCACATCCCATAGGTTGTAACCTTTTGGGTTTTTATCCACTAATTTGCCTTTGGTGGAATAGAGTTTAACGCCACTACTGGTACTGCAGCCTATAACCTCATCGGAAGCCGGGGAAGAAAAAATATAGGGTGTATCGTAGCATTCAATATTATAAAAATTAGAGTAATCTTTTCCCCCAAAACCCATTACTTCTCTGGGTCCAGGATACCTATTTGCTAGTTTGTCGTATACAACTAATGCTCCTTGCGGGCTCAATTGATACTCTGGCCATGACGCGTGGAAGGGGAACTCATTCAAAAACTTTCCGTTATTATCGAAGCGGTATAATTTTTTGTGAAAATCTGAATGATCTCCAATAATAAAAGAGCCATCACCTAAGGCAAACGGGGTTATGTTGGAAAAACCAGAGTATTTGTTTATTGCACCCGCAGGAAAAATTGCCTCCCCAACCACTCGTAAGCTGGCTTCGCCTTTTGTGGCGCTAAGTAGGCTAAGAACGAACGCAAAAAAAACACTAGTTTTTATTTTAATCATTACAAACTCTTTTAGTTAAAGGTTGGATTTCTCAAATTTATTTAGTAATAAGGTATGATACATATAAAAAAATTATAAATAATTTTTTATAATTTTAAGTATGGGACTAAGAGCGCTTGGCCTGATGCGTAAAAAACTTGGGCCTTACTTTCATAATTTTGCTCACAATCTTTTTATCTTAACTGGCCTCAAAGTAAGCCATAAAAGTCCGCAGAGGACAAGCGGTGCGGCATTCACCATTCATTCCTAAAAAATGCTGTTTATAAAAAACTCATACTGGTATTATTATTTCACTATTTAGGAGTGGGAATCCCATGGCTATGTGGAAAAATTACGCCGTTATTGTGCTCTTGTTTTTCGTAACTCGTTCTTCTCAAGCAGAGTTTCGTTTAGTAAGCGAAGCCATGGTTCCCTCAAGATTAGATGATACCTATAGAGGAAACATCACCACTTCTGCGTTTCCGTTGCCGGACGGCAACTTTCTTATTCCCGACTCTTCTTTTAGCGATAAAAAACTCCATCGTTTTAGCCCGGATGGAAATCTTCTAGATACCTATTCTATCAAAGGAATCCAAAGCCCTTTATTCCAATTGGACAAAGCAGGTGCTTTGTACGTGGATCAATCTTTTAGCTATAGCAATTATCGCGCGTATAAATTCCATGACTTGGGCCGGGAAAATTTTAGTTCTACTTTTCCTTGCCTGTATCGCCCCTACATTCATGCCGAGGGAGTGATGAGCTGTGAGGGATCGGAGCAAACGGCAGGTTATTTTGTTTTGTATGATAACTACGGCTCCTTGCGATCCATGTTACCCGGCATTTCCTTTTTGGATTACGATATCCGCTCTTTTGCGGGTCGGCTTCTGCTGTTAAGGCGATTGCCAGAGCAAAAACAGGCTCAGATTCTTTTTTTGGACCACAAAAAACAGCAGGCCGATAAAGTTATTTCTGTTTCAGATATAGATATGGGTGTTGGGGTGAGTGAAACCTCTGACGGAAGACTCATCCTCATTCCTAATAAAGGCGATGAAATCATTATCGTGGACCAAAATTTAAAAGAGAGGAGAATTGCAAAAAATTTAAATGAGGAAAATCTTCCATACTTACGCTTTAGCACTACGGAACCAAGAGTTTTTAGTGACGGCACCATCGCTTTCTATTTTGGTAAGGTGGCTGGTTTGGCCATAGTTCGTCCAGATAATGAAGTGATAGTCCATGTTGGCAAAGGAAGATACGACGCTCAACTTGTGATGATGAATGATTTTCTGTACGCCACGCTCAGTGGGAAGTTGCTTAAGATTGACTCGGTGGGCAGCGTAGTGGCCTTTGCGAAAATTTCTGATAAGGCTAAAACCGCTCTATTCGTGGGTAAAGACCAAAAAAATATCTACGTTTACAATTTATACGATGGAGTAACGGCTTACACGCAAGATCTAACGCTATTGAATACATTTCCGGGTATGCAAATGTATTTTGAAAAAGATAGATTTGTGGGCTCGGTGTTTGGCCGTAGTTTCTTGAGAGCTTTCCCTCAGGGGGAGGAAAAGCCAGGCATCATGGATACCGCTCATATTTTGAATGAAAAAGCGGAGATTGTGCAAACAGTTCCTTTAGGAAAGTGTTGCTATGGTTCTGTGGGGTTAGTTCCTTTCCAGAAAGTAACTGCGGACCAAATAGCCCTGGCCACGAGGGATGAAGAATTTAAGCCACTGGTGCGAGTGTTTAATAAAAATCTAACGTATAAAGATTTTTCTTTAAAAGAAGGTGAATTGGTTTCGAATTTGGAGTCTATCGGCAACGATCGCTTTGTGGTGAGCACAGTGAGTGGAAAAGAATCCACGCAGTTGCTAAAGATGAGTATTTTTAGCTCTAAGTAGGCGAAAGAAATTTTTAGTCCGCAGCTTTCAATCCCAATAAATTTGGGAGGAAAAGGCGCGTATTCCACTCCCGCCCGAGTTCGGGCGCAAGGTATAAGGCGCCGTGGTTGCCGCCATCTAAATAGAGCAGGCCCTTCAAATCTAGATTCAATCCTAGGATTTGCCCCACGAGATCGTGCACATCCACTAAACGTGGATGAAAAAAGAAAAGCACGCGGTTTTTTCCATCCACTCCTACGAGTGCCACCTGATAGAAAATGCTCTTTCCTTTTTTCCAGAGAATGCCTTCCTTAGCGCTCCACATGCGGTAGGTTTGAAAAACTGTATGGTAGTTTTGCATTTCCGATTGCGGGCCAATTAGCACCGCAGGTGAACTAGGTTTTTTCGGATTAAAGAAGATAAAACCGCCGTACCTTGTGGAAATTTTGGGATTGTTCACGTAATCAAAATTTCGCATGTATCCCACGCTGGTTACATAATCGGTAGCAAACATCGCCGCATTGATCACCACTTTGAAATCATAGCGGTCAGCCACCTGTTGCACGCTGAGGGAATTAGTTTGCGGTGGATTCACAAGTTCCAGGGGAGTAAGCCGCGGATCGGCGCGCACGACCATTAGTTTTTCTCCTATGAAGGCCGTTTCGATGCCGCCATTATTGCGCCAAGGGATTTCTAGGGAGGAAAGGCTGCGTTGCTCGGTAGGGGGGAGGGTGGCGCAGGCCGTGAAGGTAAAAGCTGTAAAAAAAAGGAAAAAAGTTTTCACAAAGAAATTTTACCTTGAGGGAAACTCTTAGGGGAGGAAATTCATGCGGACATTTCACTGTAAATTCAGATGGTTATGGCCAGGGTTCGGTGGTCATCAAAAATCTTCAGGAATTCCATTTGACTAAGTAATAACTTATTGAGTATATACTTAGTGAATGGAAGCGCTAACGCGAAAAGAGCAAAAAGAAAAAACCCGTGCGGGGCTCGTAAAACACGCGGAATCGTTGTTCGCCAAACAAGGCATTGCTTTCACCACCACGATGGATGTGGCCAAAGCCCTAAAAGTTTCTCATGGAACGGTGTTTGTGCATTTTCCCACTCGCGATGATCTTATTCTCGCCGTAGTGGAGCAATTCGGCGATCGCTTAGCTGAAAGCTTAGGCAGTTGTTTATCGGACGAAATGTCGCTTAGAGAGTTGCTCAAGGCTCATCTTTCCGTACTAGCTGAATTCGAAAATTTTTACCTTCGCCTCATCACGGAATCTCAGTTCTTGCCGCCTAAAATTCGTGGCATCCAATACGGAATGAACACTTCCCTTTCTTATAGATTCTTCCGGGCCGCCGAGAAGTTAATGAAAAAAGGCGAGATCAAAAAAATGGATCAGCCAACTTTTTTTAATTCGTGGCTGAGCCTTGTTCACTACCATGTGATGAATCGGGATTTGTTCTCCGATACATTCCCCATTTTACATGAAGTGGGTGAATCCATTCTTAATCAATTTCTCCATCTTATTAAAAAAGAGCGCTGATAAGCGCTACATATAGAAAGGAAAGAAAAATGAAACCTAGATGCCAATCCTGTAACTCCTGCGGAATGCCCTTAGAAAAAAAAGATGACTTTGCCTTGGGTGATACTGCCGCAATCTATTGCGCTTATTGCACCGATACGCAGGGCAAGCTGCTCCCTTATGAGCAAATCTTGAAAGCCAATACGGACTATTTGAAAGAATCCCAAGGTCTCACGGACCAAGCGGCTCTCAAGATGGCGAAGGATCTCCTCAAAGAACAACCGGCTTGGAAACATATCGGGGCGTAAAATGAAAACGAAAAAAATCTATTGTAAAGTTTGCCCCAAATGGGAAATCAAGATTCCGGAGCGTTGCTCGAATACGCTGGTGAAGGGAAAGAAAAAGCTATACTTCTGCACTCGCCGTTGTAAAGAGCGGTACGAGAAGGCTCCGGAAAAATTTGCTTGATACAAAGGAAATGAAATAGCCCGCACTAAATCTGAAAATTTAAAGGATCTCGTGAAGGAGCTCGATGAAATTCGTGGGCTTCCTTTACTGAAAGAAAAGAGCCTGGGGTTGTTTTATTTTAAATCCACTCCCTTCTTGCATTTTCACGATGCGGATGGGGAGCGCTGGGCGGATGTGAAAAAAGACGACAAATGGGTAAACGTGCCAATTTCCTTTCTAGCCTCTAAGAAAGAACGACAGAGTTTTGTGAAAGCAGTAAAGTTAGCACATAAGCAATTGATGTCGGCAAAGGGCCCCTAGTCTTTCATTTGGGCTAACGAAAATAAAAGACCAGAGCAAGCATTCTTACTATTCAATAAACAGCATAATTTGCCGTCGTTCTTCTTCAGAAATTGGAATCCCTGCGGGCGGCATCATATGGTTTTCCACTAAGAAGCGAATGGCCATAAAATGTTGCTGTGTTAAAGTACCCCTGGCCAAGAATCCATTTTCTTTGTGGCAAAGCACGCAAGTTTTGGCTGTAAGAGGTTGATTTTCTCGCTCTCCGCGGAAGCGAAAAGGAATTTGACCCCGGCGGAGAGTGTCGTCTTTGATTTTTTCATTGGGGCTTTCGTGGATCCTGCCCGCGGCTTTGATGCTAAAATTCCAAAGAGCTAGGCGTATCCGATCTTTCAAAGAGATTTTTGCTTTTTGAGAAGAAAAATTTGGACGAATCACTCTCGGGCCATTGGCATGGCAAAGAAAGCAAGCTACCCGTAGAGGTTCTTGAGGTGGATTTTCTTTCCATTCAAACGGTCCACTGGGTAATTGAAAATATTCGGCGGTTTTTGTTTTATGATCCACCACAATCGCCAAACGCTCCCATTGGTGCGCAGGCGCTAGGATGCCATCGTGGCTTTGTTGCATCATCCAAATGGTTTTATCTGGTGCAGAGATTCTTTTGATTTGATTAAACACCGGTTTGCCTGCAATGGTTTTGGATTCCCGGGATTCAATGAGTATGGGTGAATCATCCAGCCAAAGAAAAAGTAGGGCGCAGGTTAAAAGACCTGCGCCCACAAGACTAAGATTAAATTTGGTAACAATTGGGAAGTTCATATTTTACCGACTGGTACTCTAATACTCCGTATGGATAGGTCTTTGGATAATCGCAGCCGCCCCGTCCGCAATCTTTTTTCTTATTGTAGTTTTCATACAATTTTAAAGTTGCCGGTGCATTATAAGCATCGAACAATTGGTATTCGGTTAGCTTGGAGAATGGCCCGCTACTTACAGTGAAAGTGCCCGATAGCTGGAGAGCTTCCTGGCCTACAATAAGTACTGCCTCTATTTTTTCCTGACCTAAATAATTGATCGTGATGTTGGCCTCGTTCGAGGTGCAAACGGTTTTTGCTTGCGCCTCGAAGCCGAGAAGTAGGGTGGTTAATAGAACGAATGTTTTCATTTTTATCTCCTTTAAATTTTAGTGAACGTTTTAGGAGATGTAAGAGAATCTATAGTTTTAGTAAAATTAATTGATTTTAAAATCATTTAAGAATAATTAAATTACCCTATGAAAACACCTTCTCACCAACTAGCCGCTTTTTTTGAAACCGCTAACTGCCAAAGCTTTTCTAAGGCCGCCAAGCGCTTGAATATTACTCAATCCGCTCTTTCCCAGAGGATTTCTGGGTTGGAAGATGAATTGGAAACCACGCTTTTAATCCGGGATCCCCAAGGCCCGCGGGTAACGGAAGCTGGAGAAATGCTTTTGCGTTTTTGCCAGGTGCAGGGAGCCTTAGAGCAAGAAGTGTTGGCTAAGCTTAAAAAAGCCGGCACCCATTATGCGGGAGTAGTGCGCATTGCGGGTTTTTCCTCTGTGCTGCGTTCTGTGGTGATCCCGGCGCTGGCAGAGTTTTTACGAGCCAACCCTGAGGTGCATTGTGAATTTCGAAGTTTTGAGGTGGTGGATCTTGTTCAAGTGCTGCGAAATGCTGAGGCGGATTTTATCGTGCTTGATTACCATTTGCAGCGAACAGGAATCCAAGAGTATGTGTTGGGCCAAGAAGAATATGTGGTAATTGAAAGCGCTGAGTATCCTTCGCCGAAGGATATTTATTTGGATCACGGTCCTCATGATAATGCTACGGAGTCTTTTTTTGCGATCCAGCCGCAAGCACCCAAAAAGTATCGCCGCTCTTTTATGGGAGATGTGTACGGAATTTTAAACGGAGTGGAATTGGGGCTCGGGCGAGCTGTAATGTCCAAGCATTTACTGCAAGGAAATCGCAAAGTGAAAGTGGTGAAGGGGTATAAAAAATATGTGCGGGATATCAGCTTAAATCATTACGAGCAGCCCTATTATTCTGAGCTACAGCAAAAAATCGTGGCGGTATTACGAGAAAACTGCCGGCGCTTTTTGGAAAAGTAAAAGGTGCCGGCGTGGTTAGTTGTAGAGTTTAAATTCGGTAACCCAATTGCAGCATGGCTCCGCTCATGGAATAGGAAGAAAAAGTTACAGGTTCGTCTGTGTATTTAAAATTTAAGCGTTGGTAGGTTAGATCAACGTATACGTTTTGAACGGCTTCATAGCCCGCTCCTATTTGCCAACCTAAACGGCCACCAAACTTATCGCCGGCAGCGCTAGTGTAACTGGGAATAGAATAATTGGGGCCCACGAAACCATAAAGGCCAGTGCCGCCAAAGCTATAGTTTAGGTTCGCGGCAGGAACAAGAAGCGATAGCTTTCTTTCAATCCTATAATTGCCCGTGTAAACGTTTCCTGATTGTAGAAATTGCGCCGTCCAAGATTTCATAGTGCGATTTCCTTGGTAGGCAACGCCAGCGGAAAAGCCTAAAGAATCGGCCTGGCGGTAGCTATATTCAACAGAAGCGCCGGGGGTTCCACCGGAGAAAATATCTTCCCCAGTAAAAGGTTGATCGTAGCTATTAACTGCTTCAAATTTTCCTTTATTGGCGGTGTTGTAAAGTAGAGAAAATTTTACGCCTCCATTTTTTTGAGTAGCTTCAGGCATAGCAGGCAGTTCCGTTACGGAAGTATTCCCTTCCGGAAAGGGCAGGGTTTCCAGAGCATCAGCCGATACTTCAGGAGTGGGTAGGGGCAAGAATTCGGATTCGGCCATATCTTCGGCCTGGGCTAAGGAAACGGTTAAGAGCGCAAAAAGAACAAAGTATGTAGTGCGTAGTTTCATGACATTTCTCCTTATGATTATTGAATTCGTTGTTGGTTTCTTTATTGACGATAATTCCAAACCGTATCGCTTCCTGGGCATGAAAAGCCCCAGTTGTATCCGCCGGATTCATCATCTAAGGACGTGATGTTGATTTTGCAGCCTGGAGTCCAGCCATTATTGCGAGGGTCACCCTTCATTACCAGGCATTCCCGTGCATCTTTGGTACAGCGAATTTTTACTGGGTAGGCAGCGCCAGTTACATCAAGAAAATATTCTCCCCGCCTTCTTGCCTCGGCGATGGCTCCGGGCGTGTGGTATTCATCACTCAGGACATTAAATTCTGCCGGTCTCGTTTTATCCTCTGGATTGGTATTTTTAAAAGTGCTTGAGTCAGTGGGGATAATTACTTCGTAGGGATAAGCTTTATACCCTAGCTCACGGATGGATTCAGCGATGTCGTCGGAAGTGTAATCCAAAACTAAAAGCCGGCGAAAGAGCTCTCTTAGTAATGCGGCCCGCATATCCTTATCCGAAGAGTATTGCATGCCTCTTAGCTTTTGATCCTCAATACCCACTAAGTGAATGGCCTCGTGAATCTGTAAAAGCGCTAGTTGTTGATGGCTAAGGCTACGAGCGTGCAAGGGATCAATATAGATCACATCCGCAATGCTGGCGGATCCTTGCACTCGTTTACATTCGCTCGGCAAATCATATTCTGCCCAATTACTTGTGGTATCTTTTAGATCCGCCATAATCCAGCGGGCTACTGGCCCCACCGCCTTTAAAGCCAGCTCTAACTTTTCGCGATAGAGAGTGCCTTCGAGGCGTTGCAGCACAAAATCGATCACTTGTTTTTCGCTCAAGTTCTTCAAATTCACTACGTTAGGGCCTTTGGAATTTAACACCGGTAGAGCGGCATCAAAATAATCCAAGGTTACTGGTGCTTGGCCTGGGCAAAGAATGATGTTTCCGTCATAGCTGTCATAGCCGTAGGCAAATGAATTTATGCTGATAAAAAATGTAAGTAAAATTCCAAGTTTCATATTTTTTCCTAATTCATGTAAAAATTATATTCACGTTGAGAATCTGTGCACTGCATTTGCAAGCCGAATCCCTCATGCTGGATGAAAAGTTTGCATCCCTTTTCCCAACCACCAGCAACTTCACCAGAAATAAGCTCGCAACTTTTTCCATCCTTCGCGCATTGAAAACGCATGATCGGTAAGTTCTGGCATATTTCGGCCCAGGGATCGTTCGAATAGTAGTCAGTAAAGTATTTAATGGTTAAAAGGCCTTTTTGATAATCAAGGCCTTTATAGTCAAGCACGAACCCGCAGCCGCGGGCTTGGTCATTCACATTTTTTTCTATGGAATGAAATTTTAATCTAGAGCCACCTCTCATCTGCGCGCTGTAGTTTCTAAACAAAAGATCACGTGGGTATACGTATTGGCCAATGGCGCGAATAGCTGTTGCTACGTCTTCTTCAGGGGTGTCCAAAATAATGAGTGCGCGGATCAAAGTGCGAATTTTTTCTGAGGTTTGCTGGTTAGACAAAAAATACAAGGCTTCGTGCACGGCCAGTACACCAAGTTGAGCGGGAGAAAGCAGGCGGCCAAAGTGAGTGTCTAGATAAACACGCCTATCTTGCCGTATGGCTCCCTGCACAAGCTTACAATTTGAAGGTAGATTATATGGTTCATTGGAATCATGAACATCTTTCAGGTTCTTAAGTGGCCAACGGAGCGGGTTTCCAATTTTCGCTAATGCTTCATCTAATTTTAGAAGTAGCGCTGTGCCTTTTAGGCGTGTGCGAAAATTTTCGATTACTTGCTCTGTGCTCAAACCCTCTATGGGCATAAGCGGTGGCTGTACGTCACCAAACACTGGAAGAGTGGCGTGGTAATAGTCCAAAACAACTGGAGCCTGATCGGCACATAACACTAAGCTGCCACCGTGGCTTTCTTGGCCAGCATGGGCAAGGTTAGTGAGCAGCATACATAATAGTATAATTTTTTTCATACGGTTGGTCCTTTGGTCTTTTTGGAAACAGGATACATGGAAACAGAAAGGTGATAGACGCGGTCTCGCTTACGCCCCTCTTGCAAGAAAGCGCATAGCTCTCGTCGGAAATCTCGTATTTTCTTCTTGGCCTCTGGAAGAAGTGAGGAGTCGATAGCCATGGTCATGGCGCTTTGGTCTCGCTCCTCGATTGGTGTTTCTTCCAATGCAGTTATAGCCATTTTAAGAATTTGCGTTTGCAGGATTTTTAGCGCGGACAACGCATGTGGTGAGCCCACTGTGGTGTGGTTTTTCGGTTGAAATAATTTTCCTTTTTTATTTAATTCCAACATGCCTAAACGCTGCATGCGCTCGATGGCGGCGTCTACTTCTACAGAAGTGATGCCTAAGGTGCGAGCGATCCACCGTGAGTCTTGTTTAAATACTTTTACTGTTATTAATTCCAAAATCGCATAATGATACCATTCGGCAATTACCTGATAGTGATCATTGGTAAGTTGTTGGTATTCAGCCACGGATGTTAGTGTGGCTGCTGAAGTTTTGCTGCCAGCTTGTGCCTTGAATTGAGCAATTTCTTGGGGTTTGAGCGCCAATTTGTCTGCCAAGCGATCGATTAACTTGGGGGTAACTACCCTGGATCCTTTAAATAATTTCGATAAAAAAGAAGACTCGAGGCCTAAAGATCGAGAAAATGCCCGTAGCGAATAGTTTGGATTTTGCTTACAGCGCTTTACAAGTTCTGTTTGTAAATAGGCGCGAAAATCAGCTTGGTTCATGGGAAGTGGTTATAAATAAGGACTTTTGACTCGTCAAGCCATTTGGACACAATATGCGTCCAAATTTGGACGCATTACTATAGAACCATAGAAGGGACAAACCATGATGCCTAAATCCTACTACGCAGTGATTTTCTCCTCCCAAAGGAACCCCACCGGCCCCGGTCAATATGATGAAGCCGCCACCCGGATGATAGAGTTGGCCGCGCAGCAGCCGGGTTTTCTGGGGGTGGAGAGCGTGCGAGATCAGAGTGGCAAGGGGATTACAATTTCTTATTGGGAAAACCTCGAGGCCATGGAGGCTTGGAAGAAAAATGGGGAGCATAGGCTCGCACAGAAGATGGGCCGATCTGGTTGGTATAGCTCATTCACCACAAAAGTGTGCAAGGTGGAAAGAGAGTTTGGGTTTACATATGAAGAGTAAATTTTTTCTGTGTTTTATTTTCCTGTTTTTGAATCTATCAAATGCCTGGGCTGGTGGTGTTTGCGAACGCACCGAAGCGGTTCGTTTAGCTATAGAAAATTACGTTAAAAAAACCTGCCAGGAAATCGACGCAGCAGATTTAGCCGTTATTTCTGGCACGTTGGATTTGAGCCGAAAAAAAGTAACGGAGCTAAAAATAGACGATTTTCAAGGCTTAGTTTCTTTAGAAATATTAGATATCTCGGGCAACCCTTTACAATCCCTGCCGGAAGAAATTTTTGCGGATTTGGTTTCTGTAGAAGTACTGTTTCTCGAGGAGTGTAAATTTCAAAATTTGCCTGCGAGTATTTTCCAGGCTTTACCAAAGCTAGAGGCTATATTTCTTCACAGCAATCAACTTACAACACTGCCCGAGGCGATTTTTCAAGGCTTGCCTTCTTTAAGACGCATTTTTCTTAGTTATAATGAATTGGGTGAATTGCCTCCGGATCTTTTCTCTGGTCTTAAATCTTTAACGATTCTCCATTTAGAGCACAATCGACTCATGGAGGTTTCTGCGGAAGTTTTCCGTGACCTACAATCTTTGTATTGGCTTTCTATAAACCACAATAAAATTTCTTCTTTACCGGGTTCACTTTTTCAAAACCTTCCTGTTTTGGAAAAACTCTTCCTTCATCGCAACCGAATTTCCTCTTTGCCGAGTGGAATTTTTAATGACCTTGGTTATTTAAAAGAACTTAATCTTTCTAATAATTCTCTAGTAGAAATTGAAAGTGAAGTCTTTCACCCCGCGTTCTTTTCTTCTTCTGCCTATGTGCAATTGATGAACAATCCACTCTCTGAAAAGACAAAAAATATACTAGTTCTCCAGCTGGGCGAACGCGTGACTCTTTAGAATTTTACTGTCTCATTACAGAGATGTTTTTGTACACGTTACAGTAGCGCACGACTGTTGTGCATTATAATTTTGCAATTTTCATATAGCTCCTTCAATCGCACTCCGAACAGTGCCCTGTGCCTGGGTATTCATAAATAAAATATCTATAAATAGCTGTCTAAATTTTCGACACCGCAGCTCGGGAGGATCCATGAAAAAAATGATTTTTGCTCTGCTAGGGATAACTTGTTTTGGTGTTACTAAAGCCGAAGCGGCTTATAAAATTTTGGATGTGCGTTGCCAGCGGGAAGTGTTGCCGAGCGTAGAGGCTAGCCCCACTGTACGAGAAGAAACAATCAGTGTTTGCGAAGCTACAGTGCAGGCCGGTGGAGAAAAAGCCAATGTGATCATCCGTAATTTTGAAGGGGGCTTTCGCCCTGAATTAACTTTCGTGAAGAAAGATCAAGCGCCTGCCATATCTTTGATTCGTGCCCGCGGAGAATTGCGGGTAGCGCCCACAAATTTTTCATTATTAGAAAAATCTGGGAAAAAAGTTTTTGGCGTGGATTTAGAAAATAACTTTCGTGCTTTCTGGCAAGCAAACCAGAACGAGATTACAGGTTACTTAGGAAATGCACTTGCTAGTTATAGCCAAGTGTTGAGTGCGCAAGAAGCGAATCCTTTAGTTGATCTAGTAACGCCTGGAAGATATACATTCTCAGCAACTCGTAATCGCGTGCCTTTTGCGGCCTACTACTGGCCCCAAGAAGATAGTCCGATTGCTAATGGACCATTGGCAAAATACGATACTTTTGTAACGAGCCAGGGCGGCCAAGCAGGAGCCGTGAATTGGGAGCGAAGCCGTCATAATCATACGGACTACTGGGCCGGGCATTGCAATGGTTGGGCTGCAGGTTCTGTGCTCTATGCGGAGCCAAGAGCTAGCGTAAGAACACCGAACGGAAGTCAAACTTTTCAAATCTCTGATCTAAAAGCGCTCATCGTGGAAGCTTCTTACTGTGTGGATTATCTATTTTTTGGTCGCAGATACTTTGGCGGTAGTGATGATCCTTTAGATATCCAACCCGCGCTCTTCCACCAAGTTTTGGTGAATTATTTGCGGGATCAAGGAAAACCAATTGCGGTGGATATCAAGCCCCAAGAAGAAGTGTACAACCATGTAATCTCCGGCGTGAATATGGAAATTAGGACGATTAATGCCAATACGGTGAACGTGCGTGCCGTGGCGAAGGTGCATTACTATGAATCATACAATTCTGAAAAAGTGGGCGAATCGCCGAGCGTGAACGTTCTTTATGAATACACACTAAGCGTGAGAAATGGCCAAATTGTAGGCAATGGCACATGGGTAAGTGAAAACCCTGATTTCCTTTGGGTGCCCCTGGCCCCAAGAGATTGTGGCGGCAATCGTGAAAACGCTTATGTAACGAGTTCCTGGGTAGAAAGAATCCTAAATCTAGGAAGAACAAACAATGAGTAGGAGGATAAAATGAAAGTAGTAGTATTAGCTGTATTGTTGGTGAGCTTTGCAGGAACTGCAAATGCTGCTGTTGGTGGAAAACCTTTGGTTGCTTTTGGCGATCCTGGCCAAGGCCCCGGTCAAGACCCTGGTCAAGATCCTGGCCAAGACCCTGGTCAAGACTAATTCCTGTTTTCCTGAAAAGCCTGGCTCCACTTATGGGTCAGGCTTTTTTTAGTTTAGGCTGGAAAGGGCGCGTTCACGTAAAGAGTGGAATTCTTCCGGCAACTTTTCGCCCAATTGTGAAAAGAAGTCATTATGGGAGGTAAGTTCTTTTTCCCATTTCGCAGAGTCCACGCCGATCACTTGCTGGAATTGATCCGAAGAAAAATTCAAGCCGGACCAATCAAGATCTTGGTAACGGGGAGAAGTTCCTAAGATCGTTTGTTCACCTTGGGCTTTGCCATCCACCCGTTCAAAAATCCACTTGAGCACGCGCATATTTTGGCCGTAGCCAGGCCAAGCGAATTTGCCGTTAGTGTCTTTACGAAACCAATTTACCACAAAGATGGCTGGAGCGCGGGTGGCGCGCTTTTGCATGGCAAGCCAATGGCTGAAATATTCGCCAATATGGTAGCCACAGAAGGGCAGCATCGCCATAGGATCCCGGCGTACAACGCCAACAGCGCCGGTGGCGGCAGCCGTAGTTTCCGAGCCGATGGTGGCGCCGTAGTATACGCCACTGGCCCAATTTTCTGGTTGGAACACAAGGGGCACGGTGTCTGCCCGGCGTCCGCCGAAAATAAAAGCAGAGATCGGCACGCCAGCGGGATTTTCCCAGTCAGCATCGATCGAGGGGCAAAGAGAGGCTGGGGCAGTGAAGCGGGCGTTGGGGTGAGCGGCTAAGCGTCCGCAATCAGGAGTCCAGGCCTGGCCACGCCAATCGGTGAGTTCCGCGGGTGGAACGTCTGTCATCCCTTCCCACCATACATCACCATCTTTTGTAAGGGCTACGTTCGTGAAAATTGTATTGGAAGCGATCGTGAGCATGGCATTGGGATTGGTTTTCATGGAGGTGCCAGGAGCTACACCAAAATAACCCGCTTCGGGGTTAATGGCCCGTAGCACTCCTTCGGAATCTGCTTTGATCCAGGCGATATCATCGCCGATCGTGGTTACCTTCCATTGCTCGAGGCCCGTAGGCGGCACGAGCATCGCAAAATTTGTTTTTCCGCAAGCGCTAGGGAAAGCGGCGGCAACGTATTTTTTGTGGCCTTCAGGATTTTGCACACCCAAAATCAGCATATGTTCTGCGAGCCAGCCCTCATCTCGCCCCATGGTGGAAGCGATCCGTAGGGCAAAGCATTTTTTGCCTAAGAGTGCGTTGCCGCCGTAGCCCGAGCCATAGCTCCAAATGGCCCGCTCTTCTGGATAATGCACGATATACTTTGTGTCCGCATTGCAAGGCCAAGTAACGTCCGCCTGGCCTTCCGCTAAGGGCATGCCCACAGTGTGCACGGCTTTTACAAAATCTTTTTCACCCATGGCAGCCAGAGCCTTGGCTCCCATACGGGTCATAATCCGCATATTTACCACTACATAGGGGGAATCACTGATTTCCACTCCGAATTGGGAAATGGGAGAGCCTAGGGGGCCCATGCAAAAGGGAATCACATACATCGTGCGACCCTTCATGCAGCCGCGGAAGAGGGGATTTAATTGCTGGCGCATTTCTTCGGGCGCCATCCAATTATTGGTGGGTCCGGCGTCTTCTTTATTTTTAGAGCAGATAAAGGTGCGGTCTTCTACGCGGGCCACATCCATGGGATCCGAAAGCGCAAGGTAGGAGTTAGGGCGTTTCTCTTGGTTTAGTTTGCGTAAAACCCCTTTGTTCACCATAAGATCTAAAAGCTCTTGGTTTTCGCTATCCGAGCCATCGCACCAGTAGATAGAGTCGGGTTGAGTAAGATCAGCGATTTCATGTACCCAGCTCAAGAGCTTCTGATTCTTAATATCCATGGTGGAATGAGTCTTGATCATTGCGAAAAACCTCAAAAAAAATTTAGCTTTGGCTGCTAGATACCAAATTCCAGGCGAGTTGTCACCAATTGAGTAAAACCCTCAAGATTAAGGGGGTTAGGGTAGAAGATAGAATAAAGGCCCACGGAGTAAACACGCTTTACTAATGAAATTGCCAAGGGGTAAGGGGGGGCAATTTTTTGATGGGTCCTTTTTTTAAAACAATATTTATTTTTATGGCGAGCGTCCTTTACAGCCATCAATGGATAGTTTGTTGGGGCCATACTTAGCTAGAACAGGAGCAGCTCTTTGGCGGTGGAGCCTATAAAAGGATCCCCAACACTTCAGTTCGTTTTCATACGGATCGGGAGCAATTGCCTAGTGCCCGCGTAGCAAGAAAATGAACAACAATAGGCTGGCCGGTACTCCTAAAAGCCAAGCGATTAGATAGCCAATGCGGCCCTCTTGGTTAGCTAGAGGAGAAACTTTTTTAAATGAGTGCATTGCTGAACGCATATGTTTCCTTTCCGGGAAGAAGTATTTCTTCCTAATGATTTCTTTGTTGCAACCGCCGGACCGTGCTGAAGCACTTGCGTTGATGGTAATAAAATCAGATAGTTAAAATCAGGCGCTATGCATCATGCGCTTTTTACCGCATATGGTTAGAGGAAAATTTCCCCTGGAGAAGGCCTTGCTGGGCTTCCGCGCTTCAGCGTACAAAAGAGGGAAATTCTCGGGAGGTTTTAAAATGATGAAGGTGATTTTTGGTTTTTTCCTATTGGCGTTTACGGCCCATGCTGCGGGCGAAAAAGAAATCGGTGAGCGGGCGATTCGGAGCCTCACGGGTTGTTATCTTGTGGATTATAGCTATACGGAAACGGAGAGCTTAAAGCCTGGCTATCAAAGGGATTCCCGTGTGTATGACGTGAATCAGAATAAATCCGTGAAAGAGTGGATTTACGCTACTGGAGAAAACAATAAAATTCGTTTACAGCACGTGTTATTTGCTACAGATTTGCAAGGCCAAATCATGGCTGACAGTTTGTTAAAACATACGGGCGAAGACTGGGAATATGAGGCGCCCTTTCAATACGAATTTACGGCTCCTTTGCGCTGGGAAGTGAAACCTTTAGAAAGAGGTTTGGGGCGCTGGACCCGTAAGATCACGAACCTCGACGATGGTTTACGCTACCAATGTTCCGCTGCGTGGTTGCCTTCCGCTTACCCTGAATGGTCTTGCGATGATAACTACGCTCCGATTCCTGGCCGGGAAACACGGGATATGGGTCGCAAAGATTATCAGGCCCTATTACGATCCACAAAAATCGTAGCCTATGGCCATAGCTGGCTCGAGCGCCAAGCTAATACTAAAATGATTCACCAAGAAGGAGTAAAAACTCCTTTAGCTAAAGAGCTAGGCAAGAATTGGTATGTGCGCTTGCCTGAAAGTGATTGCGATGCAGCCAAGGCCTATATAAGCGAGTGGCAGCCGTTCTGGAGCTTGCTGCAAGAGACATGGGAAACTGTGCTCGTGGGCGACCGGGCATTTTATGAAAAATCTTTGCCCGGCCAAAGCCGCTATATGCAAATGATGGCGATCGGAGAAGAGTATAAGGAAAAGGATTTATCTAAC
Source organism: uncultured Bdellovibrionales bacterium (assembly GCA_964416595.1). Classification (GTDB taxonomy): domain Bacteria; phylum Bdellovibrionota; class UBA1018; order CAIPTA01; family CAIPTA01; genus JAKFYM01. The sequence goes on from CAYQES010000007.1 coordinate 37,234, forward strand.
TCTTCTATCCGCAAAGAGGCTCAGCAAAAAATCTTGGCCCTCATTCAAAAGTTCCGTGAAAACTAGCCTTTTGTTTTTTAGTTTGTTTCTAACCCCCGCCTTCGCCCACGAAGGCGGGCATGGCACCCCCATTCAGGGCTTAGGCCAGCATGGTGGCCAGCTTGTGCCCGTGATTTTGGCAAGGGATGCGAACTTAGGGGCTAAGGCTAGCACTCAAGCTGTGGCTGAATGGAAGCGGCAGGGCACAAAAATAAGAGTCTATTTTTGGAATAGGGATCGCTCTAAGCCACTAATTTTAAGTGGCAAAGAAGTGAAATGGATTTTTTTAGGAAAAGCAAAAGTACTTGTTGAAGAAGTAAAGAGCCCTACCAGCGAACTAACACAAACCATCCCCTCCCTTCAGGAAACCAAGGCGATCGAAGTGATTTTGCCAGGGTTCCTGGGGATGCAGGAGAAGCATGTGTTTGTGATGGATTTAGCGCAATAGATCTTGAGCTAAATTAATTCTAGTAGACAAAAACGATCGATACAGCCTTTAAGGCTTGTGGCGTTTAATTAAAATAAATCGTAAGGGCGAAAAATCTTTTTAGCGCCATTGGGGGGAGTAAGCTCCAAGTACACTTGAGAAAAAAAGTTATTGTTTATGTTCTGTGGATCGTAGGAGAAGCGAAAGCTTTCCACGGGCCCTAAATTTTTTAATTCCTGGCAACTGCCATTATTATCTACTGTTACTAAGCCGCCATTTTTAATGCCAAAAGGTCTACGTAGCCAAGGGTCCAAAACTGCAGAATGGGTTTGGCAGTTGGTGGTAAAAGCGTTTATTTGTTGTGGATTGTTCCAAATTTTTGACACAGGTGAAAAATGCCTTACGATCGTAAAATCGACGATCTTTTCTGGAAGGATTGTTTGCGGCAATTGAATTTCAGCGCTTTCCGAAAAGCGTTTTAAGAAAAGCTCTCCATTTTCATTTAAGAGCACTCGGAAGTTTGTGCCTTCAAAATATTTTTTTAAGCTCCCTTTGCCTTGGAATTGGGTAAGAGCTGGCCTTGCCTCTCCATTTTCAAACCCCTGTATATACAATTTCCCCTCAGCGATTCCGTAGAGTGAGTCGTACAAAATGCCGCCGTAAAGCTGCTCCCAAGGTTGTTCGTGAGGAAGAAAAGTGTAGGGAATGAAACGGTTTCCTGTGCCGCCTTTACCTCCACCACGGGATCTAATGGATAGTGCATAGGCCTTACCATCTTGCCCCAACAACATGGCCATGTTGTAGTTAGCCATCAGAATTCGTTGGCCCTGATAACCTTGTTCTAGAGGTTGGATGCGAAATTTTTTCAAAACTATTTCACCGGAATCGGTTTGAACGTCGAAAAATAAAAGATCACCCTGCGCGTTGAGCAGCATTGTGTAAGCGTAGCTATCGGTGGATATATATACTTTGTTTATGTCTTGCACTTTTGTGGTGGTATTGAGTAGCTCTGGCTCATAAAGCTTCTGGGAGTGCAAGGTAGTCCAAGTGTGCACCTTACCCGCTTCGTCGTATAGAAACGCGCCTGAGTGTCTGGCATAGTGTTCGAGGCGAGTGACTTTGGTTTTTTGCGGCACTAGTTCAGGCTGCAAATTGTAAGGGTTTAGTAAATAGGTTTGGCCACTTTCTCCCAAAACAAACAGAAGATCGTGGGGGGAGGCTAGTTGTTCGGGCACTAGATTAAAACGGGTACCAAAGAGTGTGAGGCCAGCGCTTAAGAGATATTCTTTGTCCGCCTCCAGAAGGTTTTCATGGAACTGAGCAAGCCCCAACAGAAAGAGCGCACCGAAGGAATAGGCGCCCGCATCTTCACCGGACGAAAAAAATTGATCACAGCCCCCAGCACTTTTGGGAATATCCCCATATCGGCATTGGGTGTGCCCGGGATCATCGGCCGAAGAGTGGCGGCTTTCATGGATTAACACCGAAAGTGAATATAGAGGATCGGAGGTAAAAAAAAGACCACCTAAAAAGATTTCTTTTCGACCCGCGTTCATGGCTACGGATGTTTTTTGTTTAAAGTCGATGCTCATCTTTGGGGTCATCTTCGCTACGTATTCTATGGGATCCAGTAGCGTTTCCCGGGCGGCTCCACCCCAATTTTCTGGCACTTGGGTTTTTAGGCTGTCTAGTAGGAAAAGTATCTTCGCCATTTTCCCACGTATGGAATCGTCGCAGGTAGATTCGCCCGGAATATCCGAGGATAAATGCACGCGCTCTGCTAGCTTTTGAAACTCAGTTTCCGAGGGGCATGGTAGCTGGGTAAAATCATTTAGAGAGCGCACGTTGGTGGGGGCGCGGCCTGTGGCGGTGGGCGTGAATCCAGAAAAATAGTGGCCAGTGCATATGCCGAGAACACTACTGGCTGCCATGGCGGCTAGGAGCTTACTATTCATGTAAGAACTCCTGCAAGATTTCCTGATCTGTTTTTCCAGCTGTTGCCACCAGCAGCGGTGAGCGTAAAAGTTTCTCACGAGCGTTTTCTGTTAAAAGATTAGAAAATGCCAAGGCATTTTTTAGCGCCTGGCGTTTCACCAGCCAATTTTCTTTGGGGTTGTTTATGATCCGTTGGTAAAACGTTAAAGCTTTTTGGGGAGCAGTAGTTTCCTCTTTGCCGAGAGCCTTAAGAATGCCTAGGCGTGAGATCACCTCTTCTTGGGCCAGATTAAATTTTCCTTCTTGGCTGGGGTAATTTTTTTGGAAGCGAATTTCTAGAGAGGCGAGTGTGGAGTTTTCAGAAAAAACTTTAGTGAGATCCTGCGAAAAAAGTTGTTGGTAAAGGCGGCCGCCTTTTTCTTGTTGCAAGGTAAGATGCAGGGGTAGGAGATCTACCAAGGGTGCCGCTGGTGGAGGAGTGATAGGAGGGGAGGCGGGTGCTTGGGAAAAAGGAGGTAGCGCTTTGCTCACAATTTCAGGCCGCTCTTTGGCAAAAAAGAATGCAAAGAGAAAGCAAACAACACAAGCTAAGGCGCTAGTCCATTTCATAGCTTGTGAAAATCATCGACAAAAATCCCAATTTTTTAAAGGAGAATCCTTCAGTCCAGTCGATATTCCAGTGGAAAAGTAAATTTCCAGCTCACCTTTTGTAACTCTTGGGGAATAGGAGGCAGTTTTAGGGATTGTAAGAGGTCTAACGCGGCCTGATTGAGGCTGGGGAAAGGGCTTTTTTCTAGGAGGGTAAAGTTTGCAACAGTGCCATCCCGGCGCACTTCAAATTGTAAGAGCACGCGCCCCGATTGTCCAAGAATGCGGGCTGGCGCAGGGTAGTTTTTTCGCTGCTCTAGTTCTTGGCGCACTTGATTTGCATACGAAGATTCAAGGGAAGGATTGCTTGGAGGCGTACCGGTAGTAGAGGTATTAGAGCGTATAGCCGCACTAACTGCTTTAAAAGGCGCAGCGGCGGCGCTTTGAGCTTTTTTAAAATCGGAAAAATGAGCGGAAGTGGGCGCGCTGAACTGTAGAACCAAGGAGGCGGGAGAAATAGGCGAATTTATCGAAGGCATAAACAACAAAAATCCTAGCAGGAGTGCGTGGAAGGTAAGGGAGGTTATGACTGGAGCTACCCAGAATTTGGCGTTGTGCACGTTCTTTCCTATCTTTAGGCTTAGGGTTTAGTCAATATCGGGATTCTTTGCGCCTATCCTCTATTCGTGTTTAACTCTAGCCATGAAAAAAGGGATATACGCGTTTTCTGCTTTAGACGCAGATAAAAAAGAACATTCTCTCGAAGAATACGCCGGCAAAGTATTGCTAGTGGTGAATGTAGCTAGCCAGTGCGGATTCACTCCCCAGTATGAAGGCTTAGAAAAGTTACAGCAGAAATATGGCAAGGGCTTTACGGTATTAGGCTTTCCTTGCAATCAGTTTGGTCAACAGGAACCGGGGGATGAAAATGAAATCAAAAATTTTTGCTCTCTAAAATACAATGTAACCTTCCCGCTCTTTGCCAAAATCAATGTGAATGGAGCGAATGCCCATCCGCTCTACCAATTTTTAAAGAAGCAAAAGCCCGGGTTTTTAGGCATCCAAGCCATCAAATGGAATTTTACAAAATTCCTGGTGGATAAAAATGGCCAGGTGGTAAAGCGTTATTCGCCCATGGCTAAGCCTGAGGATTTAGCCTCTGATATCGAGCTTTTACTATAGGGGACGTTTGAGTCTATCGCCTTGACACTAATGAGCCCTTTCGATATTTAGCGTTTATATCTTTAATTTAATGTGGTGGGTCTATGGTGCAAATGAAAATTCTAAGCTTGGTAATCTTTTTACTTATGGTTTTTGTTTCCCCAACCTTTGGGGCGAATTGGATTCAGACAAAGAATTGGAATCTGCAAATAAATCAAACTTTTGCTGCATCGTGGGCTCCCAACTTTGAAATTTCTAGTAATGGTACTTTTCTCGCTCTCTCTTTTCAGAGGGAAATAAATGTTTTCAATTTGGAAAACCATTCACCAACCAAGGTAATTAAGGCTGGCAAGGGTGAAGGATTCATTGGTAAAGCAACTTTTAATCCAAATCTTAATCGGGCCACGGAATTGGTTATCACGAGAACAGTGGGTGCCCATGAGGATCGTAAGCACTTCATTGATTATTACGATGTGAGAAATTTAAATCGTATTTGGTCAAAAAATGTGGGTGCTCAAGATGTTGCGTCTTTTGAATTTAGTCCGCTTGGTGATTGGATGATAAGTGGGGGAGCGTATAATTTTCCTATATTTAATACTGAAACGGGCGAGTTCTTAAGAGAAATTCCCACTTACGGCAGGAGTCCTTATTCGTCTTTTAATCCGAGCGTGAGTCCGGACGGTAGTGCGATTGTTACTTGGGCGCCTCTGTCTGATGAGAATCGAAAAGGGGGTGTCAGGGTAATCAATGCAAATAGCAGCAAGGAAATAAACCAGTTGCTTGCTCCCTTAGGAGAACCTTACTTTCTAAAAAGTGGCGGGATTGTTCATTTTATTCAGAATAGAGTGGCAGAAAAACGAGAATTTAGAATTTTTCACTATGTTGATACAAGCTTAAAACAAGTGGAAGAAATACTATTACCTAAGGATGTGGGCAAAATGGGCCCCGCAACTTCTACAATGGCTTTGTCTAGTCAGGGCCTTCAAGGCGACACATATTTTGCGTCGCTTTTTTATTGGAATAGCCGAGATGCCTATACGGCTTCTATCTATGATCTAGTATCCAAACAAATCATTCATTTGATGGATTTCCCTGCTTTAGATGCTGGCCAAGAGGTTTTTCTTACTGCCAATGCCAGTGAGCAGAAAGTTTATGTGGTTACTTTTCAAGAAGGAAAAAAGGGTTTCACGGTACATTTGTTTGAGAGAAGGTAGCCTTCAAAACCACTGTTCTTTTTAGCTTGGATAAAAAATAGAAATTTTTAAGTAAAATCAAATGGATGGCTGGTATGTGGGCTAATGGATTTTCCTTGCCCGAAATCACGCGGCGCATTATATTGCTGGCAAAGCTGCGATCCAACAAATCCAAAAGATTTTTTCTGAGGCTAGCCCATGGGACAGCTTTGCTCGGTAAATTAATAAGGAAATCCGATGAAAACCCTGCTTGTTTTTTTAGCTCTTTTTTACTCTTTTTCTGCCGAAGCGAAAATAGTTTGGAACTATCGCTTAGAGCCAACGGATAAAATCTTGGGCGGCAAAGTAAAGATTTCTGAAATCGAAACGAAACAGGGCTATCGCCAAATTAAGTTCAAATACAAAATGCAAACTGTGGTGGGTTATAAGGAATCGTGGCTGCCTTATAATTTTCCACAGAAAATATTTGATCGTGAATATCTACTGAGCCTACCGTTAAAAATTGAAACCCATGTGGGTAGCTATCCCCATGGCTGGGAAGCCTGGAGCGAAAGCTTTCGCATCATCCGTGAAACTCCCGTGGGGGGCGTGGAAAGTTTTCGGTTGCGCACCAAAAATAATAAAAACAAAGAAACCAATGAATTCCGCATTTTTGTGAATCCCGCTGAGGACGCCTGGAGCCGGATTGAGTTCACGGTGATGATGGGTGGTTATCAAGTGCAGATTTTTGGTGATCTAGAAGACGTAGTAGATGAATAGCTCTAGAGAGCGATCACGCCTTTAATCGTTTTTACTTTCGCGTAAATTAAAAGCACCTCATTCGCCGATCCCATGGCGCAATGAAATGTATAAGCCAAATATTTATTACCACTGGAGGGTTTCACCTCGGTGCGCTCCGCAGGTGGCATTAGTGCCTCTAGGGCTTTGCCTTGGTCCGCGGGTACAATGAACTTAAAAGGATAAAGGCTTGGCCAACTATGAACCTCATTGAGCATTTTTAGGAATTTTTGGTTTCCCATGCGTACTGGCTATACCAGAAATTAGCCGAATCTGCCCGTGATGTAGTCTTCCGTGAGTTTTTGGGAAGGGGTGGTGAAGATTTTCTCTGTGCGATCAAATTCCACGAGTTCGCCCATATACATAAAGGCCGTATAATCGCTAATACGACCAGCCTGTTGCATATTATGGGTTACAATTAAAATGGTTACGTTTTTCTTGAGCTCGGTCACAAGCTCTTCCACCCGGGCCGTAGCGATAGGATCCAATGCCGAGGTAGGCTCGTCGAACAAAAGAATTTCTGGTTCATTGGCTAGGGCTCGGGCGATGCAAAGTCGCTGTAATTGGCCGCCAGAGAGGTTAAAGGCTAGTCCGTGGAGGCGATCCTTTACTTCGTCCCACAGGGCGGCTCCCCTCAAGGCCTTTTCTATTTTTTCGTCCAGGATGGAGCGGCGATTTACGCCTCGAACGCGCAGGCCATAGGCTACGTTTTCATAAATGGATTTTGGAAAAGGATTGGGTTTTTGGAACACCATGCCGATGCGCATGCGCACCTCGATCGGATCCACACTGCGGCTTATGATATTCAAATTTTCCGGGAAGAGGGTGATTTCACCCTCGTAGCGATTGCCGGGATATAAATCATGCATGCGATTAAAGCAGCGTAGGAAGGTGGTTTTTCCGCAGCCAGAAGGGCCAATCAGAGCCGTAACCCGGTTTTCAGCGGCTTTAAGATTGATGCTTTTGAGGGCTTGCACTTTACCGTAATAGAAGGAAAGATTTTTGCTCTCCGCCTTCACCTTTTCGATTTCTTTTATCGGCATAGTTTCCTCTTCACCATTTAATCCGTTTACGGAAGTGGTATCGCAAATAAATTGCCAAAGCGTTCATAGAAAGGGTCATTCCCAGGAGCACCACGCCGGCGGCAGCGGCATTCACGTGGAACTCCTGTTGCGGTCGGGAAACCCAATTGAACATCTGAATGGGCATCACTGTAAAGGGAGAATGGATCCAGTCCATGTTTACAAAAGGCGGAGCTACAGAAAAGGGCGTGGGTGGCAAGAAAGCGATGAAAGTAAGGGCGCCAATGGTAATAAGTGGAGCCGTTTCACCAATGGCCCGAGACAGGGCAATCACTACGCCTGTAAGAATACCGCCCGTGGAATAAGGTAAAACATGGTGCTGCACCGTTTGCCATTTTGTAGCACCCACGGCCATGGCCGCTTCCCGAATTGGGGAGGGAATGGTGCGAATGGCTTCCCGGGTGGCTGTGATCACAATGGGCAAAATCAAAAGTGCTAGGGTGAGGCCCGCGGTGAGAATGCTCGCACCAAAACCAAATTTATACACAAAGATGCCTAAGGCCATCAGGCCAAACACGATCGAAGGAACCCCAGCTAAATTGGTGATATTGATTTCGATCATGGCCGTGAGGAAGTTTTTCTTGGCGTATTCCTCTAAATACACACCGGCGGCCACACCAATTGGAATCGCGGTGCCGGCTGTTACTAGCATCACAAGAGTGCTACCTACCCAGGCAGAAAGGATGCCCGCTTGGTCCGGAAAGCGGGAGGGAAAGGAGAGCAGGAATTGGCTAGAAATGCGAGGTACGCCATCGGTGGCTAGGTCGATAATGAGAGCGCCTAAAGTGATAATGGAGCAAAATAAGCAAAGTAGGCCTAAAAGAGCGAAGAAAAAATCCCGCAGCTTGTGCTTCGCGACCATTGCTTTTAGGGCTTTGGCTTCAGATTGATTCATTAGTACTGCTCCCGAAATTTTTTACGGAATAAATAGCCTGCGATATTAAAAAAGAAAGTGAGAAGCAAAAGAACGAGGCCGGCGGCGAAAATCGACTGATAGCCAATCGAATCATGGGGCAAATCCCCCAGAGAAACTTGCACGATATAAGCCGTGATAGTGGCCGCGGGTTGAGCGGGGTTTAAAGTGAAATTAGGCTGCATGCCGGCAGCAATGGCTACCACCATAGTTTCGCCAATGGCCCGGGAAATTCCTAAAATATAGGCGGAAGTAATGCCGGAAAGGGCCCCGGGCATCACCACGCGCACGGCAGTTTGGAATTTGGTGGAGCCCATGGCGTAGGCGCCTTCGCGCATTTGCATAGGCACAGCGCGCATAGCATCTTCACTCAACGAGCTAATATAGGGCACGATCATAATGCCGATCACGAGGCCTGCGCTCAGCATATTGAAGCCCGGTAGATCGGGATAAATTTTCTGTAAAAGCGGAGTCACAAAAAGTAGGGCGAAGTAGCCGTACACTACAGTGGGCACAGCCGCTAAAAGCTCCAGCATGGGTTTAATCACTTCGCGAAAGCGATTGGGCGCATATTCGCTAAGATAAATGGCAGAGATAGTTCCTACGGGCACAGCAAAAAGAAGCGCCACTAAGGTAGTGATCAGGGTGCCACAAAGAAGAGGCAAGATTCCGTATTTAGGATTGGCAAAAAGAGGAGTCCATTCTTTTTCCGTGAAGAACTCGATCAACGAAACGATTTTGAAAAAAGGCAGGGATTCAAACACCAGAGTAAACACAATGCCTGCCGTGGCCACAATGGCCAGGCAGGCAGAGAGAAGTAAAAAAAGCTCAATACAGGCTTCTTTTGCTCGCATTATATAAGAACGGTTATTGAGCATCTTAGAGAGTGGCTTCTTTCTTCAAGATTTGGTCGATGGTTAAACCCACTTCTGAGTGGCCTCCAAAAGCCGTTCCCAATTTATTCTTTTTCAAGTGTTCCATGCCTGTTTTATAGGCTTTATCAGGCAGAGGAATGTAGTTCACTTGGCTTACAAGCTCGGAAGCATTTTTGAGGTAGAATTCCACAAACTCTTTTACCTCAGCTTTTTTGTAAGAATTTTCATTCACATAGATAAAGATTGGGCGAGAGAGGGGGTAGTAGGATCCATCGATAACGGTTTTTTTCGACGGCAAAACTGCCTGCTGTTTTTTGGGGGCTTTATCGCCGCCCACTACAGCTAAGAGCTTTAACTTGCCTTTATTGGATTCGAAGTAAGAAAGCGGCATGAAGCCAAGAGCACCCTTATCGTTGGCTACACCCAACACCAAGGTATTGTCGTCTTCGCTGGCCGTGTAATCGCCCCGGGAAGCTTTTGCTTTGCCTGTTACGGCTTCTGTGAAGTAGTCGAAGGTTCCGGAATCAGCGCCGGCGCCATAGAGTTTGAGTTCTTGGTCAGGCCACTTAGCGTTTACTTGATTCCATTTCTTGATCTTGCCTTGGGCTTCGGGCTCCCACATTTTTTTCAATTCATCCACCGTTACGGAACTGATCCAGGTAGCTTTCGGGTTTACCACCACGGCGATAGCGTCGAAACCCACGGGTAGTTCAAAATATTTCACATTAGTTTTACGGCACTCTTCCATTTCTTTACTTAAAATAGGGCGGGAAGCATTTTGCACGTCGGTTTCATTGCGGCAGAATTTTTTAAATCCGCCCCCAGTGCCGGAGATCCCTACGGTGAGTTGTACGGTACCTTTTTTGGTTTTTTGAAATTCTTCGGAAACCGCCTCTGTTACGGGAAATACGGTGCTAGAGCCGTCCGCTTTAATTAGGGTGGGGCTAGCGTGGGCTGTAATAGAAGCTAGTAAGCTAAAACACACAAGTAAACGCATGGAACAACTCCTTCAATTTTGTAGTTGACTTAAAAGTACTCAACACACTCTAGCCGCTCTGCGCAGAGGCAATGTCAGATTTCCGTTAGAATTTTAGCAGATAATTGAAATCTTTGAATGTTTTTACTTTTTAATATGGAGCGGGGGGCAAAAAAATAAAATTTATTTATATGCGGCTAAAAAAATTAAGTAAGCTTAAAAAGTGAGACGAATCGTGGACTTTTCCTGGAAAGACGGGGGTTTTCCTGGTATGACTCATAGCCAAATAACCATGAAAATTGAGTGTCACCTCACATCAACGCCTCGCGCTAAGACGCCAGCCCAAAATCTAGGGTTTGGGCGCATTTTTTCGGACCATATGTTTTTAATGGAGTACGAGGGCGGCCAATGGCGTAAACCCCGGATTGAACCCTATGGCCCCTTAAGCCTGGAGCCCGGAGCCTGCGTTTTGCATTATGCCCAGTGTTTGTTCGAGGGGATGAAGGCCTTTCGTAGGGGAGATAAAGTGCGCCTATTCCGGCCTGAGTTCCATGCTCAGCGAATGGTGGGGGGGGCCAAGCGCCTTTGCATGCCTGTAGTCCCTGAAGAAATATTTTTAGAGGCCATTCGAACCTTGGTAAGGGTGGATTCTGGCTGGGTGCCTGATGCCCGGGGGGCAGCTTTATACCTACGCCCTACCCTGATTGGCACCGAATCCTTTCTGGGTGTGCGGCCCGCAGAGAAATACCTCTTTTTTGTGATCACCAGCCCCGTGGGTGCCTACTATACGGAAGGCTTTAGCCCCGTGAAAATTTGGGTGGAAGAAGAGTTTATTCGGGCGGCTCCCGGCGGCTTAGGTGCTATTAAAGCAGGGGCTAACTATGCGGCTAGTCTCTCGGCCTCTGTGCAGGCCAAAGCCAAAGGATTTTCCCAGGTGCTATGGTTAGATGCTTTGGAGCGCAAAAATGTGGAAGAAGTGGGCACGATGAATGTTTTCTTCCGCCTTAAAAACGAAGTAGTTACCCCGCCGTTAACGGGCACGATTTTAAATGGGGCTACTCGGGATTGCGTGATCCAGCTATTACGGGATTGGAAAATTCCTGTAAAAGAGCGCGCCATTTCCTTGGAGGAAATAACTAGCGCTTATGACCGGGGTGAGCTGCTGGAAGTGTTTGGTAGCGGAACAGCCGCAGTGATCTCATCTGTGGGCGAGCTTACAAGCCGTAGCCGCAGCTTAAAGATTTGCCAGGGCAAGGCAGGGGAACTCACCCAGCGCTTATACGATGAGATCACAGCCATTCAGTATGGCGATGCGCCCGATCCTCACGGCTGGATCGAAGAAATCTAGCTCCTCTTCTCTAAAACCGTTACAATGCTTTTAGCATGTGGCGTAAATGCAGTTCTTGCAAAAAACCCATTTCCTTTGAAGCCGAGTATTGGGCGTGCAATGTTTCCACTTGCAATCGCCCCCGCACCTTTTTTTCTTTTTGTTCCGTGAGCTGTTGGGATGCGCACCTCGGATTGGTGCGCCACCGGGAATCTTGGGCCGAGGAGAAAAAAGCGCCCACGGAAAAAGTATGGCAAAAAGTTTTGGCAGGCGAAGAAATTTGGCCCCCTAGGCCGGCAAAAGAAAAAGAACCAGAGCCTGCTCCCAAAGTTTCTTCAGGGCCAAAAGTGGTGATTCGGCGAAAAAGTTAGTTAGCTGTAGTGGTTTCCACGGGTGTGAGTGGAGCCGGCAATTGAAAGAGCTCGTCAGCCTCGAGGATCCGTTCGCCCTCGGGAGATTTTAACCGCAAGCGATCCCATGTGGGGGCGTTGCCTTCCAAGAGAAGGGTAAAGCTTTTATAGCGCAGCATGAATTCTGGGAAGCGCCAGGTTCCATTGCGGTAGAGGCGCTCCCGGCCGAAGAAAAGAGTTTTGGCAACTACGGGCGAGTTTAGCTTTTTTCCTTTACGGGAAAAACGCTCGGGCCCTTCGCAAAAGAAAATCATTTTAGTGGCTGAAAGTTTTACTTTCGTGAATGCAGGGCACGCGAGCTGCCCAATTTTTTTCCACTGGTGATTTTGGCTATCGAACACGTGGAGCATGGGGCCGTCTTTTTTGGATTCCGCGCTGTGGGTGAGCACAAAAACTTTTTTCTTCTCGGGCACAAGCCCAATCACATCCCGTTGGGAAATTTCTTCGGGGAGCGGAATGCGGATTCGTTCTCCACCCTGGAAGGGAAAGGTGATTACTTGGGATTCTTTTTTGCCATCGGCTTCTCTTTTTAAGCCTACGTATACAATGCCGCCATCGTCGTAAAATACGGTGGTGAAGTGAGTTTGGCTAAAGGCGAGTGTAGGAAATAACAAAAGCGCGAAGATCGTTTTCATGGCAGATCTCTACTATACCACCGAGAGCTAGGATTTATGAAAGCGAACTTTATTGCATTTGACACACGGAAGGCGGTTATTTATTTCTTAACAGGGCAAAGGCCTTGGCTCGCAAGAGTCCAAGCGGCCATTTTGTAGAGCACACGAGCGCCCACATTGGCGTCCCATTCCGTTTCACTTGGTGCTACTTCATTTAAATCAAACCCAATGATCGTGCGGCCTGAACGAGCCACTTCCCCGATGAGCAGCACGGCTTCGTAAAAATCCAAGCCACCCGGCACGGGGGTGCCGGTGCCGGGGCAAAGGCGAGGATCGAGCCCGTCGATATCAAAACTGATCCAAACTTTAGGTGGCAGATGAGAAACGATTTCTTTGGCCAATGCGTGCCAGGGTGAGCCTTCCGCTTTTCGTTTGGCGAGATGGAGATCAAAAAAAGTGGTGATGCGGCTCCGGGAATTGTGGATGTAGTTATATTCTTCTTCGCAGAAATCCCGGATCCCCACTTGCACCAATTTTTTCACTTCCGGAATTTTTTCCATCACGTTGTGCATGATCGAAGCATGGGACCATTGAAACCCTTCATAGGCATTGCGCGTATCCGAATGGGCATCGATATGGAGAATGCCGAAGTTTTTTTCTTTTGCGGCCTGTGCCTGGATAGCACCAAAGGGAGTGGAATGATCTCCGCCCACGAGACCAATGATTTTACCTGCGTTGAGGATTCGGGAAGCTTCTTTAAAAACTTCTTCATTTAATTTTTCGCTTAACTCGTTCACCTTAGCCAAGGCTTTTTTAAGCTTCGGGTTTTTAGCTTTTCCATCAGCCTTGATCACCATCTGAGCTGCGGCTTTTGCTTCCCGATTCCAACGAAGAATTTTGGAGGAAATCGGCAGCATGAATTGGCCCGCTTCGTAGGGTTTTTCTACCTCGAGATCAAAAAGATCCAATTGGTAACTTGCCTCGAGAATGGCGGCGGGGCCCTTTGAGGTGCCGCCGCCATAAGAAGTGGTGGCTTCCCAGGGCACGGGCAGATAAATCAGTTTGGATTCATTAAAATCATAGGGCAGGCCGAAAATGCCTGCGTCCGTATTGGCGGCGCCGTTGGGATCAAACTGTGTGCTCATTTAATCAATCCATCCCGCCGTAGAAGCGCCTTCGGATCAGGTTCCCGACCCCGGAATTTTTTGTACAGCTCCATGGGGTGCTCGGTGCCGCCCCGGGAGAGCACATGTTGTTTGAAGGATTCGGCCACTTCTTTGCTAAAGATGCCTTTTTCCCGGAAAAATTCGAAGGCGTCCGCGTCCAAAACTTCCGCCCATTTATAGCTGTAGTAACCCGCGGAATATCCGCCCGCAAAAATATGGGAGAACGCGGCTGATGTGCTAGTGCCAGCCACGGGGGGAAAAAAGAGTGTGCGTTGCAGATTGGCGCGTTCGAAGGCTTCCACATCGTCCACATCACTTGGATCCTGGGCGTGCCACGCAAGATCCAGGAAACCAAAAGAAACTTGGCGCATGCTCATCCAGCCCGATTGAAACGTGGAGCTCGCTTTGATTTTTTTCACGAGTGATTCAGGGATCGTTTCCCCGGTTTGGTAGTGTTTGGCATAAAGCGATAATGCCTCTTGCTCGTTCACCCAGTTTTCCATCACCTGCGAGGGCAATTCCACAAAATCCCAATACACATTGGTGCCCGAAAGGGAAGCATAGGTGCAATCCGTGAGGAGGGAATGGAGGCTGTGACCAAATTCATGAAAAAGGGTGCGCACTTCCTCGAGAGTAAGGAGCGAAGGCTGGCTCGCCGTGGGTTTTGTGAAATTGCACACAATGCTTACGTGGGGGCGAGATTTTTTTCCGCCCCAGATGCCTTGCTCTAGATAGTTGGTCATCCAAGCGCCGCTTTTTTTGGAGGCTCTTGGGAAAAAATCTGCATAGAAATAGCCCATGAATTTTCCCGAAGCTTCTTCTTTTACCGCAAAGGCTTTTACATCGGGGTGGTACACAGGAATATCGCTCCGCTCTTGGAAAGTAAGGCCATACAAGCGGCGGGCGTGTTCAAACACTCCGGCGATCACTTTTTCAAGCTGGAAATATGGCCGGAGCTCTTCTTGGCTTAAGGAATACTTTTCTTGTCGCAATTTTTCGGAATAGAAGCTCACATCCCACGGCTGCAAAGGATCCGGGCTTAACTTTTTCTTGGCCGCTCTTAGTTCTGATAAATCTTTTTCTGCCGCGGGTTTTGAGTGCGTGAGGATTTCTTCTAAAAAATCTTTCACCCGCTGCGGGTTATCGGCCATGCGTTCTTCCAACACAAAATCCGCATGGGTTTTATAACCTAAAAGATTAGCGCGGTTATGCCTAAGAGATGCGATCTCTTTTAAGATGGGGCGATTGTCGTGGGGGGGCTTGGTGGCGCGGCTCGCGAGGGCGATCCACATTTCTTTTCTGAGATCTTCTCTTGTGCAAAATTGCAGGAAGGGGCCAACGCTCGGAAAATGCAAAGTGAAGGCCCAGGCTTCGGGGCGGCCTTTTTCCTGGGCGGTTTTTTTGGCGTCTTCTAGGGTGCTGGCGGGTAAATCTTTTAAAGAATCGCCGTCGTCTACGAACAATATATATTCATTGGTGGCTTTTAATACATGATCGGAAAATTCTTGGGTGAGCACGGCCAAGCGCCGGTCGATTTCCCGCAATTTTTCTTTTTGTGCTTCGTTTAAAAGTGCGCCGTTGCGGCGGAAGGCTTTATAGGTTTTTTCGGTGAGTTTTTTTTGTTCGCCTTGCAGAGAGCTGAGTTTTGAGTCGTGCACTTCTTGCACGCGGGCGAAGATCGCCGCATTCAGCAAAAGATCGTTGGCGAGTTCCGCAAGTTTTGGGGAAATTTCTTTGGCCAAGGCTTGGAGAGTGTCGTTCGTGTGGGCGCTGAGCAGGTTGAAAAATACAATGCTCACCCGTTCTAAATATTCTTTATGAAACTCTATGCCTTCGATGGTGTTGGAGAAACTCGCGGGCGCCTGGGCGATTTGTTCCAATTTAGCCTTAGCTTGGCGAATGCCCTCTTCCAAGGCGGGCTTAAAATGCGAGTCCTGCAATTGATGGAAGGGGAAGGGGTGTTGGTCGTCGACAGGGATTTGGAATGGATTCATAGTAAATCAGACTACCATAGGGCTAATGGGCCTTCCCAAAAGAAAAATAGTTGCGCCTGGCCCCTAATCGCTTTAACCACACAGGATGTATAAAAAGCGTTGCGAGCTCTGCTATTTGCACCAAGAGCTTTGTGTTTGTTCCTTACTCCCTAAGCTGCACACACGCACGCGCTTGGTGATATTAATGCACTGCAATGAAGAGCGGAAGCCCTCTAATACAGGGCGTTGGGCTCAGCTTTGCCTGCCCAATAGCGAAATTCGCCTGAGGGGTTTGCCGGATCGCACTCCTTTAAACTTGGACGGACTCGTGGATGAGGCGTGCGAGAGCTGGATGCTGCATTTGAGTCCAGAATCCGAAGAAATTTCTGAGGAATTAGTGCGCGCCACGAAAAAACCCATTCGCCTTTTGGTGCCCGATGGCACTTGGGCCCAGGCGAGCCGTTTGGGCGCCAAACTTGGGAAGCAGTTGCCTAGCGTAAAACACGTGAAGCTAAAAGCCTTCAAACCTTCTGAATATCGATTGCGTTCCGAATACCACCCGGACGGCATGGCCACATTCGAAGCCATCGCCCGGGCATTAGGTGTGATTGAAGGAGCCGAAGTGCAAAAAAAGCTGGAAGCTTTTTTTCAAGTGGTCACCGATCGGATGCTTTGGACTAGGGGAAAACTTCCAGCCTCCGCTGTGCGTGGTGGCTTGCCTAAGGGTTAGGGCTTTTTCACCCAGCTCATGCACCAGCCTTGGCCAGCGACTGTATTTTTCGGAATTAAGAGGCACTTGCCCACTTCTTTTTCCTTTTCCCCCTTGAGTTTCGTATAGAGCTGGCAGTTGTGGCAGTACTGGTCTTTTCGTTCTTTCTTTTTTCGATCAGGGCAGTTAGCGGAAGGTTTATCTGCATTGGGGCAATATTTTAAAGATTTAGGCATGGGATCTGTTTCTTTGGCTGGCGGCAGATCATCAGCCAGGGCGGGTGAAAATAGAGAAGACAAAAAGGGCAGAGCGCAAAGAGCGGTGCCTGTCCATTTTAGAAAAGAACGACGTTGCATGGGGCCTCCCAATGAAAAACAATGTGTTGTGTGCGTGCTTAGTCTCCCTCAAAGTGAGGGAAATTTCAAAGGTTCAGATGGGCTTGAGGCAAAGAAGCTTTTATGAAAACGGATTACTTCCTGATCCGCCCGGATGGCTTTGGGATCCCAGCCGTCTAAATACAAGCGCTCAGGTTTACGTACCCGAGAAAGTGCCACGTAGGCTTGGCCCGATTCCCAGAGCCCCGATAAATGAAGGCGAACAGCATCGAGCGTGGAACCTTGCGATTTGTGGATGGTAGTGCCGTAGGCTAAATTCAAAGGAAAATTTTTCGCCGTGGCTACCACTTCGCCATCCGCATTGAGTTGTTCAAATTTCACGGGCTCTAGATCCACCTTTTGGCCCGTTTCCAAAAGTTCCACCTGTACAAATTTTTCCCGCATGGCCCGCACGTGGCCGAGGCTGCCGTTCACATAGAGACCATTGGCTTCGTTTCGGCGGATCATCACGAGCGCATTGGTTTTGAGCACAAGCATTTCTGGGATCGGGCAGTTGCGCCGGATTTGTTCCAGAGCCGTAGCCTCTCCGGAATAATCGGTGGTGTAGGCCACGGGCTCATCGGGTAAATCTTCTAAGCGCAGGCGATTATAATTTTCCGCTTGGTGCCTGAGACCAAACAGCCGGGTGACTTCTTCGTCTTCACTCATCTGCTGCATGCGAGCATTCAACGCATCCCGCACGGTAGCATCACAAACGCCTTCCCGGATGCGGTTCAGCACATTATTCCAAGGCGCTGAGGGACTGCGATGCACGGTTTGCAGGGAAATCGGTTGGAATTCGGAGCGGGCCCACACTTCATGGCGGAAAGCCCAGTCCGGAGTTTCTCGGCCGGGGGTGACAGGAGGAAGCTGGGCAAAGTCTCCCACGGCGATGATCCGCAAATTGCCCCAAGGCTGTTGGTTGCCGCGGGCTTGCCGGGCGATTTCTTCGGCGGCGGCCAAAGTTTCCCCACTCAGCATAGAAATTTCGTCGATCACCACGGTGTGGGCATCTTTCAAACGGCGTTTTAGCCGCGGATTTTTTAAAGCTCTTTCTACGGTGCGGGCGGTGCCGCCTTCCATGATGCCGAGGCCAAAAAAGGAGTGAAAGGTGCGGCCACCCACGAGCACAGCGGCGGCGCCCGTGCTGGCGAGCACGGCGATTTCTGTGGGGGATTGTTGCAAAAAGGCTTTTAGCACGGTGCTTTTGCCGGTGCCCGCCCGGCCCGTGAGGAAGAGGTTACTGATGGTGTGCAGGCGCTCAAGGGCGAGGGATTGGTCCGGGGAAAATTCCATAGAGCATCCTATACTGGGGGAGGGGGGAACCCAAGAAAGGAGTGGGGCAGACTTTAAAAAAAGGAAAAAGAAAATGAACCAGAGTTAAAGGCGGCTAACCTTGCCTTTTTGCCCGCCGAGTCGTAAGCCATAGTGATCATGAATCGCCTCCAATTTAAGCTGGAAAAAACCGCCTCTGGTTCCTCTGCCCGGGCCGGCCGTTTCCGCACTTTGCATAACGAAGTGCTCACGCCCCTTTTTATGCCCGTGGGCACCCACGCCACTGTGCGCAGCCAGCGTTTTGAAAACTTGCTCGATAGCGGCTCCCAAATTTTGCTCGCCAACACCTACCACTTGCTGCTTCGGCCGGGCCCCGAGATCTTTAAAAAATTTGGCGGCATCCACGGTTTTACAAAATGGCCAAAATCCGTGCTAACGGATTCTGGGGGCTTTCAGATTTTTGCCATGCCTAACGATCGACACATGACAGAAGAAGGCGCCCGCTTTCTTTCCTACGTAGATGGTAAACATATTTTACTTACACCGGAACGGAGCATTGAAACCCAAAAAGCCATCGGCAGCGATATTATGATGGTGCTGGATCAATGTGTTCCTTCCACGGTGGACGAAAAAACCGCCCGGGCCGCCATGGAACTTTCGAATCGTTGGGCTTTGCGGAGTATGGCTGCCCGGGGAGATTCTCCCCAGTCGCTTTTTGCGATTGTGCAGGGAGCTTGTTACGAAAATTTACGAAAGGAAAGTGCAAGCTTTCTTACTCAACATCCCTTTGATGGCTTTGCTCTAGGGGGGCTTGCTGTTGGAGAAAGCAAACAGGAGCGGGAAGATACGGTGGGCTATGCGGCGGCCCTTCTGCCTACGGATCGCCCACGGTATTTGATGGGCGTGGGCACACCGATTGATTTATTAGAGGCCGTGCACCGGGGCATGGATATGTTTGATTGCATCATCCCCACGGCCCATGCGGAACAGGGCGTGGCGTACACTTGGAAGGGGAAAGTGCTGCTCCGCCGGGGAGCCTACCGGGATGTGGCTGATCCAATAGATAAAAATTGCAGCTGCACCGCTTGCACCACCTATTCCAAAGCTTACCTTCATCATTTGATCAAAACCCAGGAGCCTCTCGGGCGGCAATTGGTAGGATTACATAACATTCATTTTTATCACGAGCTCATGCGCACCATGCGGGAGCATATTTTAGCGGATACTTTTTCTGCCTTTTACCGGGACGCAAGAGAAAAGCTTGCCGCGAGCTGCGAAGAATTTCCCGTAAAACCACCGAAAGTGAATCCCGCTATTTCTTTAGAACTCGGAGATTTTGAAGTGGTCACGGCGCCGGCGGGTTTTGCGAGCATTCGCCAGAAAAGTTCCGGGGAAACCATGCATTCGGTGATTCCCCCCGCGGAAGAAGCTAAGGCCTTGTACGTGGATCAGAGCTATTTTCGTGAGCGAGTGAAGGAAGAAGAAGAATTGGTAGTGTGGGATGTGGGCATGGGTGCGGGAGCGAACGCCATGGCCGCGATCCACGCTTACGAAGAACTGGCCGCACAGGGTTTGGCTAAAGCGAAACTGCATGTGGTGAGCTTTGAAACCGATTTAGATTCTTTAAAACTTGCGCTGCAGCACCAGAGTAAATTTCCGTACTTACGCCACGGAGCGCCCCACTGCGTTTTACAAAAAGGCCAGTGGAGTTCGAAGAAATACCCGCTGCAATGGACATTACTCGAAGATTTTTTTGAGCATCTTGAAGAAGCACCTCGGCCCCACTTTGTTTTCTTTGATCCTTTTTCCACAAAAACCAATTATCCTTTCTGGTGCGTGGAAACATTAGAGCGGATTAGGGAAAAAATTGGTGGCCAAGCTGCAGAGCTATTCACCTATTCTAACTCCACCGCCGTCCGGGCATCACTTTTAGCGGCTGGATTTTATATCGCCAAGGGCGCGCCCACTGGACCAAAAGGCGAAACCACGATTGCGTGCACCGAAGGCGCTTTGGCTTGGCGAAGGCCTGCACTTTTAGGCGCTGAATGGCTCGGACGCTGGGAGCGGAGCGAGGCCCGTTGGCCATTGCTCCTTTCGGAAAATCAGGACGAAGAGATTTTGAAAAAAGTTCGTAACCACCCTCAATTTGCGGAGCGATAAGTGTTATTTCTTTTTCTTGCTTCTGTTGCCTTAGCTGACTGGAAGCCGGTGTGGAAATTGGAAACCCAAGGGGCGCCAAAGACGGTTTTTTTTGACGCTTCATCCGGGAAAATTTTTCTCTCAGTGGAGAGTGGCAAAAAGGCCTGGGTAGAGAGAATTTCTTACGAAGGTAAATCGGAGGAAACGATTGCGAAGGGCGATGCTCCGGCGGGGCCCTTACGGGCCTATGGTGGCCGGATCTATTGGGGCGCAGGGGGAAAAGTTTTCTCTTTTGGGCCCGAGGGGGAGAAGAAAAAAGTAGAAGCAGAAATTCCTAGCATCACGGATATCGCACTGGACGCCAAGGGGATTCTATATGTGGCCAGTGAAGCGGGCGTTTACTCTCAAGGCAAAGTGATTTTTTCTAAGCCCGTTACAAGTTTATTGTATTTACAGAGTCTCCACATCTTTTCCCAAGGAAAGATCATTGTGGATAGCAAAGAATCGCTTTTTTGTGATTGCTTAGGGCTAGAGCGGGCCCCCTTGGGGGGATGGTTCACGGCAGAAGGAAAAAAAATTGTGAGGCGAAACGGTAAAACAAAAGAAGTTTTACTCGTCGCGAGTTCGCCTCCCGGGCGCTTGGGTTATCTTTATCGCCGTGAAACCAAAGAGGATCTGTTGCTAGTACCCCGACCCGACGGAAAAGTTCTCGAGGCTTACCGGGCTCCGTAACACGCTAAAAGGGGAGTGAAGAATTTTCAGCCGTGTTTGCCAGACCAGGGCGTTTTCCCTTAGCCTACTAGAAACCCGGAGATTGTATGAAACTCATCCTTAGCGTATTTCTATTTTCTATTTCTGCTTTTGCTTCTGATCACGGCGCGGCTTCTGCAAAAATCCGCATGGGTGGCTGGGAAGCTTTCTCCGAATTGCAGAATGGCAATATGCGCTTCTATGAAGGCCGCCAGCAACATCCCCGGCAAGATCCCATCTTGCGGGATGTATTAGCTTCTGGCCAAAAGCCCCACACGATCCTCATTTCTTGCAGCGATTCCCGGGTGCCGCCCGAAGAAATTTTTGATCAGGGCTTGGGTGATATTTTTAGCGTGCGCTTGGCTGGCAATGTGATCACCGCGGAAGGCATCGCCAGCGTGGAATACGCTGTGGCACACCTTGGCCCAAAATTGATCATTGTGATGGGCCACGAGAGCTGTGGTGCGATTGGCGCAGCGATTACAAGCAAAGTTGGCGTGAGTAACGGTTCCGAGAGTTTAGATAAACTCGTAACCCAAATCCGTGGCAACCTCAGCGCGGGAGCAGTGGCTGGAGTAGGGACCGATAAAATTTTCCGTCAGCCTGTGAAGGAAAACGTGACAGCCAATATTAAAGAACTCTTGAAAAAATCCGAGATCGTGCGAAAAGCCATGAACACGCAAGGTCTTCTCTTAGGCCAGGCGATTTATAGCTTGAAAACCGGCCGGGTGGAGTTCTGGGATGTGGGTTCAAAATTAGACGTTTCTTCTCTTCCCGATGCGCCCGTGATCCAAGAGGTAAAGGTGAGTGAAGAAGTGATTGTGGATAAGGGTCCGAAAAAAACTATTAAAAAGACCAAAGCCCCTGTACATCACTAGACATGAACTTTCTAAAAGCTCTGCGCAAAGCGGAGCGGATGCTTTTACATCCGGAAGAACTTTTAGGTTTATTGGCCAAGGGCCTTAAAAAAGCCTATTCCAAACGGGGCGCCCTAGTGGCGATCTTTGAAGATTTTCTCCTGTTGTTTCGTTTAGTAAAAGCATGGGTGTTGGGTGAGTACCGGGAAGTTCCTCGGAAAGTGATTTTGTGGTCGATCTTGGCCATTTTGTATTTTGTGAGCCCGTTGGACGCCTTCCCTGATCTTCTTCCCGGTGGTTATTTAGATGATATCGTTTTTATTTCTTTTATTTTGAAGCGCATTCGCGCGGATCTGGATAAATTCGAACAGTGGGAAGTCAGCAAGAAAAAATCTCGGTAATCGCCAAATACGCAGCGGCCCTATCTCTCATCGAAGTGGCCTTGGGTTCCGTGCTGCACTCTTTCCGCATCCCATTTTCCGGCAATTTCCTTTCCTTGAACCAAGGTTTTCTTCTGTGCCGGGCTTCTTTGGCGGCACGCGAGCTGGATCATCGGGGTGGAGTACCCTACGCAATTTCTAATGTAGCGGCGGTGTTAAAATCCTTGGCACCTGCGGGAAAAAAACTGGGGCCTATGCTGAGTTTGAGTGTGCAGGGCGGATTATTTTCTTTGGGCGTATTTCTGTTTGGCGTGAACGGACTAGGGTTAGTGGTAGGAATGGTTTTGCTCTCGTTCTGGACCTTTCTGCAGCCCCTCGTGACCTACTATTTATTTTTTGGCTCCGAACTTTTTGCGGCGTTAAATTATTTGTTTGAAAAAACTTTGCCGTACCACGGTTTGTCTTTGGGTGGGCTTGGCTGGATTTTAGCGGCGGTGGTGGCCGTGAAAGCATTGGTGGCAGCTGTGCTGGCGGTGCTGGCTATGGGATCCAAGGGCGCAGATTTTCAGGATCGATTGCTGGTGATGGCGAAGGAGCGAGGCTTGAAGCCACTGGCACCCCGGGCGGGATCGCCTTTGTGGCTCGCGCTCCGGGATTTAACTCATCCTTTGTTTTTGTTTTCGCTTTTTGCTACCGGATTTTTTCTCTATTTTTCCCAGCATAGCGCGGGAGAAAAAATTTGGATCATGCTTCGGCCCTTGGCGATTGGTTTTTGTTTTTTTTATTTCTCTCGCACGCTCACCCTGGATCGCTGGCTTTCCCGCTTGCACGGAACAAGATTCGAGGGATTTGCCCGGGCTTGCCAGGGAGCCCTGGCGCATTTACGGGGGGATGGGGGATAGGCTTTTATTTTGCCCGTGCAAAGTGCGTTGTGTAATGCTGCAAGGGTGACGCACCGCTTGTCCGGCGCCGGACTTTTTGAAATTATGGGGCTGGAGTGCCTAGTGCAGAGGCGCCTTCTAGATTTTGTTCAGCTAATCGTTTTTCTCAACGAATCTCCTCCACCTTCACACCCAACCGCTTCGCATAAGCTTCCAAGGTGCGCTGCCAAGCGGGGCGCGAGAGAGCCCGCGCGTAATACGCTTTAAGCAAAGGAAAGCTATTCAGCAAATCCGTATGGCGGATTTGGCGCAAAACTGTGGCGAGGAGAAGATCGGCCACGGTGAAATCTGCGGTGGCGATCCAATCACGCCCTTCCAGACGGTCTTCCAGCCACCCGAGGCACTTCTTCGCTTCTTTAATCATATCTGGCCTGCGACTATTTTTTTCACCACCACCGAATTTATCAATCAAAATAAGCTCGAGCATGGGCCGCTCTATTGTGCTTAAGGAAGCAAAACACCATTGGGAAACGCGGGTGCGCCCTTCAAAATCGGATGGAATGAGTTTTCCGGTTTTTTCGGCGAGGTAAAGGAGAATTGCCCCGGATTCGGAGAGGGCGAAGTCCCCATCTTTGATCGCCGGCACTAGTCCGAAGGGGCTGATTTTGCGGAAGTCGGGGCTATTATGCTCGCCACCGGTGTGATCGATGCCGTGCACACGATAGGGTAGCCCGATTTCTTCGAGCATCCACTCTACCCTGAGATCCCGGGTCTCGCCGATGACGGGCCGAAAAACGCGGCCAAAGCCATATAGTGTGATCATAAATTCTCCATAGTTTTTTCTTTGCGCCTAAACCATCACCACCAACCCATACCTACAGCTCGGGCAAATCACCTGCCAGTTTGTCGGCGGGCTCGTGGCCGGCACTTTCACTTCTTTCTGGCACTCGGGGCACGCAAAAGAAAAGGGCAGCACTTCTTTTTCATACCGCCACTTACGCACGCCCTGGTAGATTCCGAAAAAAAAGAAAAATGGCACCGTTACCCAGTGGATGGGGGGCAGCGGAGCTGTGGCCACACTTAATCCCCAAAAAATTCCAAGCGCTTTCAATGCCCGTTTTCTTCTTTCCGCCACATCCAGAACCCGCCAATCCAAGGAAATGGCAGTTTCTTTGCCACCGACGGATTTAATACGGGCGCTCATGGATACCTCCAGAGAAAAATTGGAACTTAAGATTAGGTGGAGAAACTTTTTTTCCTCTCAATACTTCTTGGGCAAACTTCTCCAATTTTGGAAAAAATATGGGCGCGTTCAACAATTGATCCGCAAGTCTCTGGGCATCCTCTTTTCGTTCCATACCCACAAGGCTTGCGAGCCGCACCCACTGCAAACTTTGTAAAATATAGGCGGGTTCACTTAAATAACGGGGATTCTCCGCCTCTCTTCCTAATGCTACAGCCTCGGCGTAGCGCTTTAGCTGATAGAGGCTCGTGGCTTGAAAGAGAATAGCATCTAAAGTTTTTTGGGAACTAAGAAAGGGTAAGGCTTTGCCGGGATCTTCTTCTTCAAAATAGGCCTGAAACGCTTCTGACATTGCTCTCTGCCGTTCCCGCTTCTCGGCCTTTGTGCCCGAAAGCACCACTTCTTCATAAACCAATTCCCGGGCGGGATCTAAAAGAGCCGCAAAATCCAATGTCACAAATCTTCCACTGGCCGTGGGGGCGGGATCCACGCTCATATGCACCGAGGCGGTTTTGTTCTGCAAATTAGAACTCAACACCACAGTTTGGATCGTATTAGCCTTTAAAATATCTTGGTAGGCACTGATTTCTCCCAAAGGATTTTCCTGGTAGCTTAAAATTTCCGCTGCAGCGGAGGCGGTGGCCGCAGAACCACCTAGCATCGCCATTGCCTTCTCATGGCGGTACACAGAATTTGTTTTATCAGGCAAGAGCATATTTTCCCATTTGCGGATCTCTGGATCATGCACATGATTGGTTTGCACGAGCTCGCTTTCAGATTCCCGCACCGCAAAGTGGCGGCTGGAAGATTCCACAGCCATACTGCGACCACGGAAAATATCTGTGAGGACAAATGTCCAAAGAGCCGGGGGGCGATTTGCACGCAAGATTTCCACGGCTTCTTCTAGAGTGCGAGCTTTGCGCAACACCATTTCGCCCAAGAGCACCATGGGTAGGCCGGAAAGGCTTTGGTCCCGAGTATAGTTTTGGTGCACGGCAAAACTGATGCCCGCTTCGTTCACGCCCGTGATTCCGCCCCAGGGCATCCCGTGGGCGGAGAACACAAGGTGCTTTAATTCGGCACTTCCCGCTTCGGGCGATACCACCACCAATAGGGGATGGGCATCCCAAGCGCCCACGCCCCCGAAGTCTAAATTTCGGCCCATCACAAAATGGCCGTTTTTGTCTTTCCAAGCCACGCTTGTGCAACCACCGGCGGAACCGGCAGATACGCCCTGAAGCATGGTGGCTATATCCGGCAAACTTGCGGCCCGTTTTAGTTCGATGGAATCGAGTCCAAAGCCCGCGGCTAAAGCGTCCAATTCTTCCGCCCATGGCCCTGGCACTCTGCGGTGTAGCAGGCGAACAATTTGGTTCAAAGCTAAAGTAAAAGGTGAGCGTAAATAGCTCGGCTGCACAGTGCGGATGATTTTGTGGGAAAAATAATCAATCACCGCCGGAGAAATCCCCCGCATGGCCCCCATTTGCCGGGCCCGATCTTCTGGTTTTCCCGTGAGATATAGCACTGGCAAGTTCCCGCATTTTTTCAAGCCTTCTTGCACCGTTTCGCAAGGAGCAGCCCACGCAGAAAAAGGAAGGAGCAGAGCGGCAAACAATAGACAGACTTTCATGGCAGTAGTTTGCCTGAAACCGCCGCGGCTTTCTACTTGATCCTATGCCATTGGCGAACTAGATTGCTCCGGATATGGCAAAAAAGAATAAACAAAAAGTAGTAGAGCGGATCTACGAGCAATTTGGCCCCTACTATAATTTTGTGTTTGGCAAACTTTTGTTCCAGGAAGGCCGAGAAGCTGCCATTGATTGTTTAGAAATTGAACCTGGTCACAAAGTGTTGGAAGTGGGAGTGGGCACGGGCCTCACGCTGCCGCTCTATCCTATCAATTGCCAAGTGATCGGCGTGGATCTTTCCCGGAGCATGTTGAATGAGGCAGAGGCGCTCATTAAACGTAAGCGCTTGAAGAATGCCACTGTAAAACTTATGGATGCCACGAAACTAGAATTTCCCGATAATTCTTTTGATGGAGTGCTGGGCAATCTTTTTATCAGCGCCACGAGCTATCCCCGGGAGGCGTTGCTCGAGATGAAACGGGTGTGCAAGCCGGGCGGCACGATCGTGCTCATGAATCATTTTAAAAGCGAGAATCCAGTTTTAGGAACCATGGAAACAGTGTTCAATCCCTTGGCGCAAAGTTTCTTAGGTTTTAAATCTAATCTCGAAATGCAGCCGCTACTAGAATCTGTGGGTCTTGAGCCGAAACGGGTGCAAAAAGTAAATATGTTTAATTTATGGACAGCCGTTTCCATGGTGAATAAAAAGTGAAACCCGCCGTAGTGGTTGGCCATTCGGGCCAGGTTTCTCGGGCTTTAGGCCAAGCCTTACAGGGCCGAAAAATTCTTTTCACGAGCTCTTCCGGTGCCGAGGGCACTTGGCCTCTTAACTTAGGCGATTCCGCTTCGATCTTGGCCTTTTTTAAAAAACTTCCTTCTCATTTTCCCCAAGCAGAAATTTTTCTCGTCGGCGCCATGACCCACGTGGACCGCTGCGAGCAAGAGCAAGACGCTTGCCGCAGGATTAACTGGGAAGGACCAGCGCTCGTGGCAAAATTAGCCCGGGAGCAGGGCCATGGCCTCACCTATTTTTCCACCGAATATGTGTTCGGTGGTGCCGAGTATGAAGGCGGTGCCATCGGGCCCTTCACAGAAGAAGATCCACCTTTTCCCACCTCCTGGTATGGGCAGTGCAAATTAGAAGCGGAAAAAGCGGTACAAGCGACCTACGGAGAAAACGCTCTCATCGTGCGCACCACCATGGTGTATTCCTGGGATCCCAAAGGGATGAATTTCCTGATGCAGTATTTGCGTCAGCTAGAGAGCCACGCAAAAAATGTATCTTCCGTTTTTCGTGTTCCCGTGGACCAAATTTCTACACCCACCTATGCCCCAGCCTTGGCTGCAGCCACGGTACAATTGCGGGATCGGGCTTTAGGTGGAGTATTTCATTTGGTGGGTCCGGATCTTTTGGGACGGGATGAATTAGTGGTGTGGGTAGCGGAGGCATTCGGTTTTGGTATGGAGACGGCTCGCTCGGCTTTTCAATTTGTGAAAACCAAAGATTTAGGCCAAGCCGCTAAGCGGCCGCTGACCGCAGGCCTTTCTTGTGAAAAAGCCATAAGGCATGGCCTACCTGTTGTTTCTTTATCTGAAGCGTTTGAAGATGTGAAACGCCTTAAGGAACGAACCTAAGGTGTTAGGAAAGCGGTCACGAGCCCCCGAGGGATATAGCCTTGACGAAAAGTTTTTTCCCAGAGCTCTAGAGTGTCTAAGGCGTCTTTAAAGATCTCGTCATGTTCTCCAAGTAGTAGCTGACGGGTGCGATAAACGGCGTTTAGTGCATGAGAGATGCGATCTTGTACTATCTTGTCTTTACGGTTTAATACACTTTCGGTTCGCTCTTGCCAGGCTAAGTGGCTTCGCACTCCATAGTGATCACTATAGGGCATCATTTCATTGCCTTTTAAGTTAATTTCACTTTTCTCTACAGACCAAGCCAATTGGGTGCCATTACGTATTAATACATAATCGATGATCTGATCTTGGCTTGACCAAGAAAAAGCATTTTCGCTGCAGTACGTGCAAAGGGAGTAATTGGAGCCTTCATAGGGGCCATTGGCCTCCACAAAAGAATCTCGTAGCAGCAAAAGATCTCGCAATAGATCGAGTTCGAGGCTAATAGGCGGGGCATTTAAATCACCAGTTAGTACGAGGGGAAGATTGTTAGGATTTTTCTCAACAAAATCTATTAATTGAACGATTTGCGCCAGGCGGATGGCTTCGCTGTTGGGATGGGTATGTAGATTCAGGAAGAGGGCGCGGAGGCCGTTGTCTAACTTAGCTTCTACATAACTAAAGCCTTTTTGTACGTTGAAATTATCTCTCACCCAGTCTAGGAGCCCGTCTTCATTATTAACCTGGAAAAGTACAGATTTTGCTCGAAGAATATTGCCTAGGAAGGCTGACGCTAGGCCAATTTTTTGCCCATCAAAGCCGTAGCGGAAATTGTCAGCCCATAGGCTAAGGTAGCGCCCTTTTTGTAAGTGATCGGCTACACGTTCGTAATCGCTCTCTTGCCAGAGTTCTTGAAATTGCACAGCCTCACAGGGATTCTGATTGAGCTCTTGGGACATCCAATCCAAGCGCAGCGGAACATAGGTGGCGTAAGGTGTGGCATAAACATTAAATGTTTGCACACATAGCGGTTTGTTGGCGCTGAAAGCAGTGGGCGCAAAAAATAGTGTAATTAAAAATAAAAATGCCCTGGGGTACATCGGATTCCTCCAGGGCATAGATATAGACTAGTTGCGTTAAAAACGGAAGGAAAGTCTTCCGTTGAAGCTATTGGTGCCAAAAGCTCTTTGGTATTCAGCACCTAAAGAAATAAACAGGAGGCGAACGTCCAAGCCGCCCATCAACTGGAGGCTAGAAGGCTTAGAGGTGGCTGAGGTGCCTAGGCCCGAAAAGATGGTGGTTCCAGGAATAGAGGCGCTTACGGCTAGTTTGCCATTGGCTTTCACATAACCCGCGCCGAGATAGGGTTCGAATACCAGAAACTTTTTGGAAACCAGGGCTTGAAGGCCATAGAGATCGTCGTCGAAATCAATGGTGGCATCCACAGGCACGTTACCTGTAGAGGAGTTTTGCAGCCGTTGTTTGTAGCTCAAGCTGGTGGCGGAATAGAAACCCTTGAAAGCCACTGCTACGGGCCATTCCGTGAAAAAGAGGTCAGTCATGGTCCATTGAGCCGCGCCGGCATATTGAGAGAGCGTAAGGTCTGAAACTGTGATCTGTGGGAAAGCCATGATTTCGCCCGTAAACCCTAAGGGTGCACCAATCCGAAGCAAGGCACCACCATGGGGGAACTTGTCTTCATTATAAGAACCGCCAGATCTACGCACTAGATTCAAGATTTCAGGAGTTTTGGTAACCCCTGCCACCACACCCAATTCAAAACCCCAAAGTCCGCCGAGGCTCGAAGCGGGGGTTACGGAGCTATAGGCAAAGTTAGCCGATAGTTCTTTTACGATTTTCTCATAATCGGCCGCTGTAATGTTGTTAAGAGAGGGTACATCCGCAAAAGCCCGCATAGGCAAGATAGCCAGTACTGCAATCCATAGCAGTTTACACATAATAACTCCTTTAAATCTTCCCCATGGGGAACTGGTTGTCGTGGTAGATTGATTTTATGTCAAAATCGGTGAAAAGAGTCGTGAAAAATTCTTTTTTCCAGACCATCGGATCCTTCGGGATTTCTGGTCTCAATTTCATTTTAATTCTGACTTACGGAAGATTGTTAGGGCCTGAAGGAGTAGGCTCTCTTGCCACATCCCAGGCACACGTGATCGTGTGGACGGCACTCGTGGAACTCGGCCTTTCCCATAGTTTGATTGGTGCCCTTACGGCAGCACAAAGTGAGCGTTCCGAGTTAGCGCGCCAAGGGTTTCGGGCCCGGGATTTAGTATTCCGTGTGCTTTTTTTGCGTCTACTAGGGGCCGCCATTGGTTTTTTTGCCGTGTATTTATTTGCCGTGAAACAGTCCCGGGGTGATGAGGCACTTTTTTGGCAAGATATGGCCTTCACTCCTTTTCTTTTTGCCTTAGCTTTCCAACAAACCGCGGTGGGATTTGCGGCCTACCGGGGTCGCCAGGGCTTAGCTGTGTTTTCCCAATTGGCGGGCATGGTATTTACAGTGGGCTTAGCGATCTACCTGGCGCTTCGGCAAGCACCTATTTCTTGGTTACTTTTGGCCCAATCCTGGGGCGGATTTTTCACGGCCTTTGTGGTGTTTGGGTATTTTTTTACCATTGGCCGCAGAAAAAAGAGGCGGGGCGAGAGTCGAAGGTTGGAGCGGGTGTCGAAAGGCACCTGGGGCAAGGAAGCGTGGACTGCCTTGGCCCAGGACGCCTGGCCCTATGCAATTACCTTTGGTGTGTTTGTGTTATGGCAACGCTTAGACCAAATCGCCGTAACGCATTTCTTAGGTGACACGAACGGCGGCATCTATGCCATGGCGGTGCGGGTGGTATCGATTCCGCTTTTATTGGCTACTTCGATTTCTTTTGCTTTGTTTCCTGATTTGCAGCGCATTGGCCGGGACGCTCCCGAGCGAGTGCAATTATTATTGGGCATAGTGACCAAGGTGATTTGGCGCTATGGGATAGTAGCTGCGGCAGTGATTTTATTTTTATTGGGAGTTTTGCTCCGCCCTTTATTGCCCGCTACTTTCGGCCGAGCCTTTCAAGTGTTAATCTTTTTTGCGCCCGGCGTTTGGGCATTTTGGATGCAGTCTTTTTTGGTGAATGCGCTCTTTGGCGTGCGGGCCTATCGTTTGGTAGTGCAAGCCCATTTATTTGCTTTAGGGTTTTATATCCCTTCGTTGTATTTCCTCACGCAAAATTTTGGCTTACAGGGCGTGATATGGTCGTTTAATATATTTTGTTTAGCCATGTGCTTTTTTGGATTTCGGGCAGCCCGTAAAGCGGGCTTGTTGCATACAGGGTATTTATTTTACGGCGCTTACACTGCGGAAGAACTAGAATTTTGGCGTGAAACCCGGGCGCAGAAGGTGAAAGCCTAATGCCGCTCACAGCTTTTTTGCGGCAGTTGAGCTTGTGGGCTTGGTCTTTAGGATTAGCATTGATCGCCTTCGATTTTATTTTATTGCCGGTTTTTGAATGGCGGGCCTCACTTAGTTATATTTTTTTTGGGATCGCGGCCTTGGCGGTTGCCTGGGCGGAGAAGCGAGAATTTGGTACGCGAGTTTTTTTATATCGCTTGCATGATGCGGTTATTTTTAGTCCGTGGAAATTTCTATTACTGTATTTTCTCTGGGTGAGTGTTTTCTCGCCTTTTACGCAGGCGCCATTGGCGTCGCTAGTGTATGCGGCCAATGGGTGGATGTCATTGTTCGCCGTGGGTGTGAGCGCGCAGTTTATTTTCTGCGAGCGAACTAATCATGGAACACTTCTTTTCCCGCAACGTTTGCGCTGGGCCTTTTTTGTGTATTCGATCACGGTGAGTGTGTTCATGGGAAATGCGCTCTTGCATTTATTTTTCCCTGATACCGCTTGGCCGCTTTTGGTGAATCACCAGGTGAATCTTTTTTTATATTTTACGCTCGGCATGCCGTTTTTACTCTGGGATTTTTTGAAAGAAGGCCGGCGCTTACTGCCTCGTTGGTTCAGCGTGCTTACGATGTGGCTCGGAACGGTAGCCATTCTTTTAGTGGGAAAACGCATTCATTTTGCGGCACTTTCGGCCGTGTTATTTGGGGTATTTGGCCTCTTTTTTTATAAGCGGATACGGGCAAAAATTTTAGTACTGGGTTTGGCGGCCACTGCCGTGGCTATTTTACTCACAGTTGTTTTAGCGGCCACTTTGCGCAATCAACCGATTTGGGATCATTCTTTGGAGTTGGCTCGCCAGGCCATGGAAAATCGCATGAAGAACTCTTTGGCTCCCGCATGGGATGCGGCGGTGGCGAGTAATTATCTAGGGCGTGGTGTGGGGGTAACAGATTTACGGGGTGTTTGGTCTAGGGTATTGGCCGAAGCCGGGCCGATTGGTTTACTTTTTTACGCTAGTTTCTTTTTGATGCTGCTACGAGATTTGTATCGAGTTCGGCATTCTTCCCGGGTGGTGGTATCCAATGTTTCGGCAGTTTCTTTAGGGATTTTTCTTTTGCTCTTGGGCCATCATGTGGAAAATCCTTATGGAGCCTATATATGGGTTTGGTATGCCCTCTGGGCACTGTTTGCATCCACATCGAGAAAGAGGATTGCTTGAAAGTTTTATTTTTCTCTCACCAAGCAGACTTTTTGTATGGCGGGGAGATTTGCACTTTAGCTTTTATGGCTGAACTTAAAAAAAGAGGAGTGGAAGTTCATTTTGCTTCACCTCCCGGCCCTTATCTCGAACGGGCAAAAGAATTTGCCCATTGCCACGCGGTTTCCAGCCGGCAATTTAGCCGGAAAATTTCTCATTTGCCTTTTTTTATTCCCGCCTATTTTCAGACC
This sequence comes from uncultured Bdellovibrionales bacterium, assembly GCA_964416595.1. Lineage (GTDB taxonomy): Bacteria > Bdellovibrionota > UBA1018 > CAIPTA01 > CAIPTA01 > JAKFYM01. Next base: position 69,387 of record CAYQES010000007.1, read on the forward strand.
CAAAAAGAGTTGGCCACTATTTTACAAAAACATTCCATCGATCTTGTGCACGCCACGAGTTTAAAAGCGATGGTGTATGTGTGGCCTTTGGGAAAACGGTTTTCAGTGCTCTGGCATCACCATGATATTTTACCGATGGGTTGGAAAAATTCTCTGTGGTTGCGGGCTTTGGCCTGGCGGGCAAAAAGGATTTTAGTTCCTTCTCGCGCCACGCAAGCTGCTTTGTTGGATGCGGGGGTGAAAAAAAGTTTTGTTTTGCATAATGGTTTTGAGTTGAATACTTGGAGAGTTCGGGATTCCCGCCAATCCGTAACCCCTTTTCGGGTGGCGCTCATCGGAGAAATTTCTGTTCGTAAAGGCACCGATCGCTTGCCAGAAATCCTGCATCTTTTGCGGGAGATGGGGCAATTGGACGGAATCGAATTCTTGATCATAGGCGATGCGCTCTCGCAAAAAGCATTTGCCGATGGAATTCGCGAATCCCTTAAAGGCGAAGTGGTTTCTTTTCTTGGGCGCCGGGAAGACGTGAGCAAACTTTTGCAAGCAATTGACTTGCTTTTAGTGCCGAGCCGGCAAGATCCTTTGCCTACGGTGATCGTGGAGGCGGCTTTGAGTGGCGTGCCAGCCATTGGTAGCCGGGTTGGCGGCATCCCGGAAATGATTGTGGATGGGAAAAATGGCTTTCTGGCCGATGCAGCGGAAGAATACGCGGAAAAAATTCTTGCGGCCCGAGATTTACAGACTTGGGCGAAACTCAGCCAGGGAGCCCGCAAAACGGCGGAAGAAAAATTTTCTGTGGCTCCTTTAACCGATGAATTGCTTGAGCATTATCGGAGTATCCGTGGCTAGCTTCCAAGCCTCCATTGTGATTCCCTCCTGGAATGGGGCGGCCTTTGTGGTGAAGGCCTTGGAGAAAATTTTACTGCTTGAGGGGGTGGAGTGGGAAGCTGTGGTCGTAGACCACGGCCGGCAAAACCTAGACACGGAAAAAGCCCTGCAGAATTTTTCTTCTTCCGTGCGTTATATTGGCCGGGATGAGCAACTCGGATTTGCGGGCGCCGTGAATCTTGGCGTATCGCTCGCCAAATATGATCTTGTGGCCGTGATTTGCAATGATGTGCTGGTGGAAAAGGATTGGTTGCGTGCCCTTTTAGCCGCTTACGAAAAAGAAAAACAAGCGGGCCGCTCCCCTGTGCTTTTTTCTTCTGTGCAGCGCCCCGAGCTCCCCAATCCGCGGCGTGCTCGCATGAATTTCTGGTTCCGGGTGGTGGAACCTGAGGGTGTTCAAGAAGAAGAGTGCTTTTTTCACCCTGATGGTAGCGCCTTTTTATTCGATCGTTCAGTATATGGTTTGCCTTTTGACGGAGACTATTTTTTATACCAAGAAGATGTGTATCTCGGTTGGCGGGCCTGGCTCATGGGCCATGAAGTAAAAATGGTAAAAGAATCCAGGGCCGTAAATTTTGATGGTGGAACCACAAAGCGCAAACCCTACCAAACTTCCTACCTTACTGAGCGCAACCGTTGGTTGAATTATTTTAGTTTTTTGTCCTTTGGTGTGTTGCTGCAGGCTTTTCCTGTTTTAATTTTGGATTTTTTTCTAAAATTTATTTTTGGCAAAAATCGTTTGGCTAAAATGCAGGCAATCGGTTGGCTGCTGTGCCATATCCCGATTATCTTAAGCAAGCGCCATCAATTGCAATCTAGGAGAAAACGAACTGATCGGGAGATTCTACCACTTTTATCTAGAACCTATGTAAGTGGTTCCGCGCTCAAAGTAGAAAATAGCGTATTTAATTTTTTTATTTCCTTCTTAGGTTTGCCCTTGGGGAAATAGTTCTACAGGGGTTGGATTTTTGTAAAATCCGTTAGCTGCTTATCCCTGGCAGAAACTAAAGGGTTTTTGATGGGCCATGAAATCTTTAATTTCGGATCATCCCAGCGTACGCCGCCCTCGTGGCTAGGGTTATAGGGCACAGTCACTTTATACAACACATCGGCGGGCTCATTCCCTAACACATAAAAACCGTGGGCAAAGCCCGCCGGAATCCACAGCATAGAAGCATTTTCTTCATTTAGTTCCACCGCATAATACTTTCCATATGTGGAAGAATTTTTCCGTAAATCCACAGCCACATCCCAGATGCGACCCCTTACTACGCTCACGAGTTTTCCTTGGTTTGTTTGGTAGTGGAGGCCGCGCAGTACTCCCGGCATGGAACGGGAGTGATTATCCTGCACAAAGGATTCTTTGATTCCGATTTCTGCTAATGCATCTTGGCGGTAGCGTTCTAGAAAAAAACCGCGTTCATCCCGATGAATTTTAGGTTCAAGTAGCAATAGGCCAGGAATTGAGACAGGAGCCGCTTTCATTTCATTTTTCCTAGGCTGCGCAAATATGCGCCGTATTCGCTTTTGCCATAATGATCGCCGGCTGCCGCAAGATCTTTGGCGGTGATATATTTTTTGTAAAAAGCCACTTCTTCCACGCAGCCCACCATTAGGCCTGTGCGTTGTTCAATGGTTTGCACAAATTGGGAAGAGGAAAGTAGCGAATCAAAGGTGCCCGTGTCTAACCAGGCCACGCCCCGGCCGAAAGCTTTCACGCTTAGTTTGTTTTTTTGTAGGTACAATTTATTTATGTCGGTGATTTCTAATTCACCCCGGGCCGAAGGTTTTAGGGATTTGGCCATCGATACCACTTCGTTATCGTAAAAATAGAGGCCCGTAACGGCCCAGGAAGAACGGGGCTTCAAGGGTTTTTCTTCAATAGAGAGGGCTTGGTTTTTTTCGTCAAATTCTACCACGCCGTAACGTTCCGGATCCTGCACATGGTAGGCGTAGATTTCCGCTCCGGTTTTTAAAGCAGCACTTTTAGCCAAAAGCTGGCCGAGTTCCATGCCGTGAAAAATATTATCGCCCAAGATCAAACACACAGGATCTGAGCCGATGAATTTTTCTCCAATCACAAAAGCCTGGGCAATGCCTTCAGGTTTGGCTTGCTCCGCATAGGAAAATTTTACGCCTAGGCGGGAGCCATCGCCCAAAAGATTTTGGATGAGTGGCAAATCGCGGGGGGTAGAGATGATTAAGACATCCCGAATTCCAGCCAGCATTAGCGTGGAGAGAGGGTAATAGATCGTAGGTTTGTTATAGACCGGCAGCAATTGTTTGCTGATGGCTTGGGTTAGGGGGTAGAGCCTTGTGCCAGAGCCTCCAGCCAGGATAATGCCTTTCATTTTTTTCCTCCCACTTGCCGGCACCAATCTTGGTTATCTAAGTACCATTGCACTGTAGATTCTAATCCTGCCGTAAAATTTTTCGCCGGACTAAAGCCTAATTGTTTTTGTGCTTTTGTGCCGTCAATGGCGTAACGTAAATCGTGGCCCGCGCGATCTTGCACAAAGGTGATTTGTTCTTTGTAGGATTTTCCGTCTTTTCTCGGATTTTTTTTATCTAAAATCCCACAGAGTGTTTGCACGAGATCAATATTACGCCGCTCGCTATTGCCACCCAAACAATAAGTTTCACCCACTTGGCCTTTTTCTAGAGCTAGAAGAATTCCCTCGCAATGATCTTCCACATGGATCCAATCCCGCACATTTTTTCCTTCGCCATACACAGGCAAGGGTTTTCCAGCTAGCGCACAATGGATCATGTGGGGAATGAGCTTTTCTGGAAATTGGTAGGGCCCATAATTGTTAGAGCAATTGGTGATCAGGGTGGGCAGTTGATAAGTGCGGTGCCACGCTTGCACCAAATGATCGGCGCCTGCTTTGGAAGCAGAATAGGGAGAAGAAGGATCAAAAGGAGTATTTTCAGAAAACTTTCCACTTTCTCCTAAGGATCCATACACCTCATCGGTGGAAACTTGTAGGAAACGAAAGTGCTTAGGCGAGCCTGTGCTTTTCCAGTAATGAAGGGCATGCAATAAAAGATTCGCGGTGCCGAGCACATTGGTTTCCACAAACAAAAGTGGATTAGTGATGGAGCGGTCCACATGGCTTTCGGCGGCGAAATTTAAAATTGCCGTAGGTTGTGCGGAGGCTAAAATTTCTCCCATTTTTGGGCTACGAATGTCTTCCACGATCAATTGAAATTGTTCTGTAGGTAAACCGGCTAGGTTCTCTTTATGTCCCGCGTAGGTAAGGGAATCCAGGCCAATCACCTTATGGCCTTTTTGCAAAGCCATGCGCACAAAATTACTGCCAATGAAGCCCGCTGCGCCTGTGACAAGAAGATGCTGCATTATTGGAACTCAAATAAAATTTCGTCGGGCGCAACGAGAGATAGGTTGGAGCGAATAATATGTTCCAATCGCCGAGGGCTTTTCTGCACGGAATCGATATCATGGAAGAGGGCCGTATTTTCTCGCTGTAAACTATTGATACGGGCTTCGAGCCGGGCATTTTCTTGGCTGGCGTGGTAGGCGGAAAGCAAGCCTGCCTCGCCAAAAATCACGATCCCCAAGGAGATGATAAAAGCTGCTAAGAAAATATAGCCTAGCTTCAAAACTTCATCCCCATGGATTGCAGGCCATTAAAACGGCAATTGTCTCCAAGCACTTCTTCGATGCGTAACAATTGGTTATACTTAGCCATCCGTTCTCCACGGGAGGCAGAGCCGGTTTTTACGAGTCCTGAATCTGTGGCTACGGCGAGATCGGAAAGGAAAGTGTCTTCGGTTTCACCGCTACGGTGGGAAACAACTGTATTGTAATGGTGTTTACGGGCCAGCGCGATGGTTTCTAAGGTTTCGGTGATCGTGCCAATTTGGTTGATCTTAATGAGGATCGCATTGGCGGCTTTTTCCTCAATGCCTCTTTTCAAGATTTTACTGTTGGTTACGAAAAGATCATCACCCACGAGCATGATCTTTTTGCCTAATTCTTTTGTGAGTAATTTCCAGCCATCCCAATCGCCTTCGTCGAGCCCGTCTTCAATGCTCACGATCGGATACTTCATGCAGAGCTCGCTGTAATAGGCCACGAGAGCCTTCGCATCCATTTCGGATTGGCCCGAGCCCTTCATTTCATAGAGGCCCTTTTCGTTGCGGAACTCGCTGGCGGCGCAATCCAAGGCTAAATAAATATCTTGGCCGGGCCGGTAACCGGCGCGGGCAATCGCTTCTTGGATCATTTCTATAGCTTCGTTATTGGAATTTACGGAAGGCGCAAAGCCGCCCTCATCGCCCACGTTGGTGGATAATTTATTTTCATGCAGAACATTTTTTAAATGGTGAAATACTTCCACGCCCGCCCGCAATGAATCCTTATAGGTGCGTGCCGAAGGAATGATCATGAACTCTTGGATGGAAAGATTATTATCCGCGTGTTTTCCGCCATTCAAAATATTCATCATGGGCGTAGGCAAAGTGATTCCTTTATAGGGCACAGAGCTTTGCAAAAAAGTTTCGTAGTAAGCGGTTTCTAAAAATTTATGCAGAAATTCTTTTCTGGAATCAGCTGCGGCTCGGCAAATGGCCATGGAAACACCCAGCATTGCATTAGCGCCGAGCTTTGATTTCATTTCTGTGCCGTCGAGCTCCAGCATCAAGCGATCGAGTTTATAAAATTCGTCCGCAGATTTGCCCTTGAGCAGCGGTGCGATTTGTTCTCGCACATTGCTTACTGCTTTCAATACGCCTCTACCCAAGTAACGGGTTTTATCTTTGTCCCTAAGCTCCAAGGCTTCACGGGAACCGGTAGAGGCACCGCTCGGCACCGAGGCTCTGCCAAAAGATCCATCCGATAAGCTGACTTCAGCTTCTAGTGTGGGATTTCCCCGGGAATCCAAGATTTCGCGGGCGTGTATTTTCTCAATTTTGGGCATAGAAGCTTTCCTTTCGCTGCCCAGTTTAGCATAGATTGGGGGAGGATAAAGGCCCCTTAAGCCTTCTTTAATCGCTGCGCAAATTCCCGCATATTCTTAATCGCCACATCCCCGAACATTTTCCGCTTTTCTTCTTTGGGGATTTTTTTAGGAAAACGCTGCCGTAATGACGCTAAAGCTTCGGTAAAAGGCTCGTCCTCAAACAGACCAAAGTTAATCCCCGAGGGCTGGAAATCCGTATTAAGGCAGTTACGTAAATGACCCAGCAAGGAACCCATGGCGGAAGCGGCTGGCGGATCAGGAATCGGGCATTGCTTGAAGCGAGCTTCCGCAAAAATTCCCGCTAAGAGCCCCACGGAGGCAGATTCCATATAGCCTTCCACGCCGGTGATTTGCCCCGCCAGGAGAATGTGCCGGGCTTTTTTTAGAGAAAGATCCAATTGCAACACGCGGGGGGAATCCACAAAAGTATTTCGGTGCATGCTACCGAGCCGGAGGAATTCGGCTTTCCCTAAACCAGGAATGGTGCGGAACACTTCCGCTTGGGCGCCATATTTCAGTTTGGTTTGGAAGCCCACCAGGTTATACGCAGTTTTCGATTGGTTTTCGGGCCTGAGCTGCACCACTGCATAGGGCTCCCGGCCCGTACGGGGATCATCCAAGCCCACGGGTTTCATGGGCCCAAACCGCAAAGTATTGCGTCCCCGATCCGCCATTTCTTCAATGGGCATGCAGCCTTCAAAATGCTTTATGCGCTCAAAACTTTTGGACTCCACCCGTTCACCCTTTAATAGGAGATCCAAAAAATTTTCATACTCTTCTTTATTTAAAGGACAGTTGAGGTAGTCGGCGCTTTCATCGGTTTCCACAGCGGATTCTTCCAAAGCTCTGGTTTTTTTTCCGTAGCGATTGGCTGCAAAAATAATTTCTCGATCGAGGCTCATGGCATCAACGATTGGGCTAATGGCATCGTAGAAATAAAAATGGTCAGAGCCGATCCGTTTGCGTAAGCTTTCAGAGAGGGCTTGGCCCGTGAGCGGACCACTCGCAAGTATGGTGAGTGAGTTTGAGTCATCTGGCAGCGAAAGCACTTCTTCTTCACATACCGTGATCAGCGGTTCTGAGCGGATAGCTTGGGTCATGATCCGAGAGAAAACATCCCGATCTACAGCCAAGGCTTCTCCTGCGCCGATGGCCGCTTGCCGAGCACAGGTGATGGCAAGAGAGCCTAAAATTTCCATTTCTTGTTTTAAGATTCCAGGAGCCGTGATGGGACTCAGGCTTTTAAAGGAATTGGAGCAAACAAGCTCTGCAAAATCCCCAGTTTTATGGGCTTCCGTGAGAGTGCGCGGACGCATTTCGTAGAGATTTACGGGAATACCCCTTTTTGCTAACCAAAAGGCCGCTTCGCAGCCGGCAAGGCCGGCGCCAATAATATTTACAGAAGAAGTGGAAGATTGCATGCGGCGGCAGTTCTAGCACGGCAAATCCCAGCTGGCTAGTTAGAGGGGGCATTAGTGGTGAGGGGCAGGGTGAAGAAAAAGCGGGTGTTGCCGATTTTGGCATCATATTGCAAGCTTCCCCCATGATCCTCTACAATCCCTTTGGCAATACTAAGCCCTAAGCCGGTTCCTTCGCCTACATCTTTTGTGGTAAAAAAGGGCTCCATCATTCGCTCGGAGATTAAGGGAGTGATGCCTTTGCCGCTATCGGAAATTTCAAAAAGCAATGTATTGTTAGCCAGAGTCACTTTCATTTCCACCCAAGCGTTCAATGTGCCATACACAGCGTCATGGGCATTGTTGAGTAAATTTAAAAGCACTTGTGAAAGTTGTACGGCTCGGCAATAAATCTCGGCCTTGGGTAAAACATGTATTTTTAATTCGATTTGGTTGGAATAGAAGCGTTCCCGGCAGAGCTCCAGGGTGTCGTTTACGATTTGCTCCACCGACGCATATTCAAATGGATCATTATCACCACTGCGGGAAAAGGCGCGCAGGCCTTTTACGATTCTTCCAATTCTCTGCACCGTTGATTCAATTTTTTGCACTGCCTCTTGCGCGGTGGAAAAGTTTTGGATTTTTAACGAATCGGAAATTTGTTTGGCTGATAGGCCAATGATGGCCAGCGGATTATTGATTTCATGGGCGATGCCACCAGCCATTTCGCCCAAAGAGCTCATTTTGGCTGAAGCTATGATTTTCACTTGTTGTTCTAAAATAATTTTATCCCGGCGCTTTAATTCATCTACGGTGGAACGCAACTCATGAATATCCACATGCCAGCCCGTCATGCGCAAAGGATTGCCTTGGCTATCCCAAATGCAAATGCCTTTGGCTAGGATCCAACGGTATTGGCCATCTTTACAGCGCAAGCGGTGCTCTAGGCGGTATTCGTCGGTTTTTTTGTCAAAATACTTTTGGATGGTTTGTAGGGCTGTGGCTTCATCATCGGGGTGAAGGAGATTGCGCCAGCCGGAAAGCTCCGGTGGGATATCTTCGTCCTCATAGCCCAACATTTTTTTCCACTGCTCGGAGAAATAAACTTCTCCGCTACTGATATTCCAATCCCATAGGCCAGCATTGGCGCCATCGATAGCCAATTGAAAACGCTCTCTTTCTGCCTGTAGTTCCTCTATGAGTTTTTTCTTTTCTGTTTGATCTTCGGAAAAGAAAAGGCAAATGTCGCCCGTTTTGCTGGACTCTAAATACATCACTGTTACCTGTAGCCAGCGTTTTTCTCCGGCCCGATCCCAAACGAGGGGAAATTGTACGGATGTTTTTAAATCTCGGGCTTCCCGATATTTGGATACTAAGAACTTCATCTGCTCAGGATTGGATCCAAAATCCAACAATGGTCGGCCCTTGGTGGAGCCCATGGGCTGCATAAGAAACTCTTCCACTGCAGGGCTATTTGCGATGAAAATGATTTTATCGTCAGTCACTTCCACTAGACCCGTGATCCAGGGGGCTGCCTCAATAAACTGAATGATCAACGGATTATTGGCTTGAAGTTTTTCTGATTTAAACATGGATCAAATGGGTGATCTACCAGCTAACACTTCAGAGAAGTGATGGGTTAGGGGGTGTTTGTCCAAAATAATTTTTAATACGGCCGTGATGGGCACCGCTAAAAACATGCCAGCCACTCCCCAGATCAAGCCCCAGAACATTAAAGAGAGCAAAATGGTAATTGGGTGCAGATCTAAACCTCTCCCTAAGAATTTTGGTTCTAAAATATTGCCCACTAAAACCTGGATGCACACTGGCAAAAGCATCACGATCCAAATGGGCCATGCTTCTTCGTATTGTAAAAGGGCAATGGGCAAAGGCAAAATGGTGGCCACAATTGAGCCTAAGGTAGGAATAAAACATAGCAGAAAGCAAAGGGTGGCAAACATCAACGTGAACTCGAGGCCCACAGAAACGTAAACGATCCAAACACCGAAGGCTACCACGAGATTACTCAAAACCTTGGTGAGGATGTAGCTGCGGATTTTGGCGTCGATCTCAGCGCCGATACCGATTTTTTTATTGCCCACGCCCTTTCCACTTACTAAGAAAATTAAGAACACAACTACCAACAAAAAATCCAAGAGGAAGGCCACGGCCGTGCCCGCGGCGCTTTGCAAGTAAGAAAAAATAGGCAGTTCCCGGATTCGGGTGAGCAGCGAGGCCTGATCCAGGTGAATGCCAAAACGGGCCGAGGTGGTTACCACAATATCTGTCAATTGCGTGAGTTTGGCTTCGTATAAATAAAAGCTATTAATCATGGTGTTGATAGAGCCCCTCACCACTAAGAAGAAGAAAGTTAAAACGCCAATAAACCCCAATATCGAAAGCATCACTGCCAGCCAATGGGGCAGTTTCATTTTTGTTTTTAGCCATCCCACCCACGGTGCGAGGAAGTAGGATAAAAAAAGCGCAAACACAAAAGGAATCATCATGCTGCGGGTATAGGAAAGGGCCACCCCGAGCATAATGGTGGCGATTACCAATAGGCTAACGGTGATCAATGTGGTTTGCGTGGGTAGTGAAAGCGGGGCAGCTGGCTTAATTTCCATAGGGTATTCTTTGCTGTGTGCAAAGAGGATGTCAATGGATCGAGAGTGCTGTATCCTTGAATTTATGGAAAACCGCGCCTTCTTGTTGGTCGAGGCCTTCCTAGAGCATTTACGGGATGAAAAAGACGCTTCGCCCCACACCTTGCGCAACTACCGCATGGATGTTTTGTCGTTTTTGGCTTTTTTAACAAAGGCCAAGGGTCCGCGCTTTTCACTGGAAGAAGTGGTGGTATTGGACTTTCGCTCTTACCTTTCGAGTTTGTATGGCCAGCAAGCCAAAGTGAGTTTGGCCCGCCGCCTAGCCGCGTTAAGATCTTTTTTTCGCTACCTCTACCGCCAAAAACACATTAGCCGTGATCATTCTTCGCTGGTGCCAACCCCTCGAGTGGAAAAAAAGTTACCCACCACTTTAAGTGTGGCAGAGGTTTCCCTGCTGTTGGAGGCGCCGGACCAAAACTCAAAAGAGGGATTGCGCAACCGGGCCATCCTGGAATTGCTATATTCCACGGGTCTTAGGGTGAGTGAATTGGTTTCTTTAGATAAGGAAAACTTCAGTGGCAGCGGCGTGTTTCGCGTGGTGGGCAAGGGGCGCAAAGAACGCATGGTGGTTTATGGGGATACGGCGGCGAAAGTGGTAGCCGCTTATTTGGAAGTGCGTAAAGAATTTTCCCCGAGAGAAGAGGAGCCCGCGCTTTTTTTAAATTCCCGGGGTGGCCGGCTCACGGTGCGTTCCGTGGAACGGATTGTGGCGGCAGCTGCTTTGGCTGCGGGGCTGCCAGCAGAAGTCACACCCCATACGCTTCGCCATAGTTTTGCGAGCCACCTCCTGGCCAATGGAGCGGATTTACGCTTGATCCAAGAGCTCTTGGGCCATGCATCTTTATCCACAACCCAGAAGTACACCCATGTGGAAATGGAAAAACTTTTAACAGAGTATCGCCAAGCCCATCCAAAGGGCTGATTTTCGCTCCGCGCCATGGGCCTTATTGCTTTGCGATTTCGCAGCTGTTTGGCTACACTCCCTCCGTTTCACCGCCAAAATTAAGGAAGGAAATTTCATGAAGTCATTCGCCATTATTGGGGCTGGTCAGATGGGTTCGGGCATTGCGCAAGTGGCTGCGCAAACGGGACTCCAGGTTTTGTTGAGTGACACTACTCTTGATCGGGCCCAAGGGGGCCGGACGAAAATAGAAAAGGATCTCCAGCGTTTGGTAGAAAAAGGCAAGCTGGATGCAAATAAGGCCAAAGAAATTCTTTCTTATATCAAGCCCATAGGCGGCTTTGCTGAACTAAAAGATGCGGATTTTATCGTGGAGGCAGCCACGGAAAAAGTAGACTTAAAATACGAAATTTTCCGGGAGCTCGATAAAGTGGCTCGGCCTGGAGTGATTTTAGCCACCAACACTTCTTCGATTTCCATCACAGCCATCGCGGCCCAAACCAAACGCCCCACGGAAGTGGTGGGCATGCACTTTATGAATCCTGTGCCCGTGATGAAGCTGGTGGAAGGCATACGTGGTTTGCGCACATCGGATGCAACCTTTGCCACCATGAAGCAGCTCGCGGAAAAAATGGGAAAAACAGTAGTTGAGGCCCGGGATTTTCCAGGCTTTGCCGTGAACCGGATCCTTATGCCGATGATCAATGAGGCCGTGTGTGCTTTGTATGAAGGAGTGGCTTCGATCGAAGATATCGATACATCCATGAAACTTGGAACGAACCAACCCATGGGCCCGCTCACTTTGGCGGATTTTATTGGTCTCGATACCTGTTTAGCGATCATGAATGTATTGCATGAAGGATTGGGCGATAGCAAATACCGCCCGTGCCCGCTGCTAAAACAATACGTGAGCGCCGGCCTCTATGGACGCAAATCTGGAATTGGTTTTTATGACTACCGCTCTGGGGAACCGAAAGCCACCAAGCCAGGAGCTTTTTAATGCAGCCGAAATTTGAAAATCTTTTATTGGAAGTAAAAGACAACGTAGCCACCATCTCCTTTAATCGCCCAAAGGCCTTGAATGCGTTGAATGAAGCTACGCTGAAAGAATTAAAAGCTGCCGTAGTATGGATCGAGCACCATGCTGCGGGCAGAGAAGGCGCCTCAAAGGAACAAGTGGACGTAGTGATTCTCACGGGATCCGGTGACAAAAGTTTTGTGGCGGGCGCTGATATCTTAGAAATGAAAGATAAATCCGCAGAGCAAGGGGAACTATTTGCCCGCATGGGCCAAGGAGTGAGCCGAGCCCTGGAATTATTACCCCAGCCCGTAATTGCCGCTGTAAATGGTTTTGCTTTAGGCGGGGGCTGTGAGTTTGCGTTAGCGTGCGATTTTATTTTGGCTTCGGAGAATGCGGTTTTTGGTCAACCAGAAGTTGCCTTAGGAATCATTCCTGGCTTTGGTGGATCTGTGCGCTTGGCCCGTTTTGTGGGACAACCCCGAGCCCGGGAACTTATTTATACTGGACGCAAAATCAAGGCCACGGAAGCCTTACGTATCGGTTTGGCCAATGAAGTGGTGCCCTTGGATCGATTGCTCGCGCGTGCGGGAGAAATTGCCCAGGAGATCCGCAAAAATTCACCCATGGCTGTGGCCAAATCCAAACGACTCATGAACCAGATTTACACAATGCCCATTGATAGCGCCTTACGGGAAGAAGCACTTTTGTTTGGTGGAATTTTTGGCAGCTACGACCAACGGGAAGGCATGTCAGCCTTTGCAGAAAAACGAAAAGCCACTTTTAAAGGGGAATGAAATGGACCTTGGAATTTTAGAGTTAACTGAAGAGCAGCAGATGATCGTGGCTCAGGTGAGCGAGTTCGCCAAAAAAGAGATCGTACCCAAGGCTGCAGAAATTGATCAAACTGGCCGTTTCCCGAAAGAGATTGTGGTGGAAATGGGAAAAATGGGATTGATGGGAATCAATGTGGATCCGGAGTTCGACGGAGCTGGCCTCGATTACCTCACCTATTCTTTGGTGGGCGAAGAGCTCAACGCGGCTTGCGCTTCCACGGGAGTAATTTTTTCTGCCCATAATTCTTTGGCCTGTGGCCCTATGAAAAAATGGGGAACTCCTGAGCAAAAGAAGCAGTGGCTCGCACCCATGGCCCGGGGAGAAAAGATCGGAGCTTTTGCTCTTTCGGAACCAGGCTCTGGATCCGACGCCGGCGCCCTCATTTGCATTTGCAAAAAAGAAGGTGATCACTACGTGGTGAACGGCACTAAGAACTGGATCACGAATGGTCCGGAGAGCGATACGATCATTTTGTTCGCAACTCTCGGCACGGAGCTAAAACACAAAGGCGTTTGCGCCTTCGTGGTGGACAAAAAAACTCCAGGCCTTTCCGTGGGCAAAGTAGAACATAAGCTTGGCATCCGTGGATCCGGCACTTCTCAATTGATTTTTGAAAACGTAAAAATTCCGGCGAGCCAAATGCTTGGTAAGGAAGGAGACGGATTCAAAATCGCTATGAGCACCTTGGATGGTGGGCGCATCGGCATCGCTTCCCAAGCATTGGGGATCGCTAGGGCCGCGATCGAAGCCGCTAAACGTTTTGCTTCTGAGCGGGAAACTTTTGGCAAGCCCATTGCGCGCCACCAGGGGATCCAATTTATGTTTGCCGATATGGCTACCCGCTTGGATGCGGCTCGACTCTTAACTTGGAGAGCTGCAAAGATGCAGGATCGAGGATTGCCGTTCACCCGGGAAGCGGCCATGGCAAAACTTTCTGCCTCTGAGGCGGCCAATTTCATCGTGGATAAAGCTCTGCAAATCCATGGTGGTTATGGTTATGTGAACGAATATCCCGTGGAACGCCACTTCCGGGATCAACGGATCACCGAAATCTATGAAGGCACCAGTGAAATTCAGCGGCTCGTGATTGCCAGTGCTGAGTTAGCAGAACACGCCCGTTAGAAGAGGAGAATCACTTGGACGAAAATAAACGCGTACTCGCGGCTGAATCCGAATGGCGAAAAACCGTTTTGGATCCTCATATGGCTAAAAACAAAAAGTCCTATGAGGGCAGATCTTTTACTACTATTTCAGACATGGAAGTTCCCGTAGTGGCTGGGCCTTCGCATATGGAAGGCATAGATCCAGTAAATGATATTGGTTTTCCTGGCCAGTTCCCTTTCACGCGCGGCGTGCAACCCGATATGTATCGGGGCCGTTTCTGGACCATGCGGCAGTTCGCAGGCTTCGGCACCCCGAAGGATACCAATACTCGTTTTAAATATCTTCTTTCCCAAGGCATGATGGGATTATCTACAGCTTTCGATATGCCCACTTTGATGGGCTATGATGCGGATCATAAACTGGCAAAGGGTGAAGTGGGGCGGGAAGGCGTGAATGTTACCACGCTCGCCGATATGGAAATCCTTTTTGCAGATATTCCCTTAGAAGAAGTAACCACTTCCATGACAATCAATGCCCCCGCCATCGTTCTTTTGGCGATGTATGTGGCCCTGGCGGATAATCGAGGATTAGACAGAAAAAAATTGGGCGGTACCATCCAGGCCGATATGTTGAAAGAATTTATTGCCCAGAAGGAATGGATCTGCCCACCTCGGCCTTCCGTGAAACTTGTGACCGACATGGTGGAATTCTGCACGGCGGAATTGCCCCGTTGGAATTCCATTTCCATTTCCGGCTATCACATCCGGGAAGCGGGAGCCACGGCGGCCCAAGAGTTAGCTTTTACTTTGGCCGATGGTTTAACCTATGTGGAAGAAGGCATTAAGCGTGGATTAGACGTGGACGAGTTTGCCCCCCGACTTTCTTTTTTCTTTGATGTACACAACGATTTTTTCGAAGAGATTGCAAAGTTTCGGGCTGCCCGGCGCATTTGGGCTAGGGAAATGAAAGATCGTTTCAAAGCCAAAAATCCCCGCTCCTGGATGCTGCGCACCCACGCCCAGACAGCCGGTGTTTCTCTTACGGCCCAGCAGCCCATTAACAACGTGGCCCGGGTTACTATGCAAGCCTTGGCCGCGATCCTTGGTGGCACAAATTCCCTGCACACCAACTCCATGGATGAAACCCTGGCCTTGCCTACAGAAAATGCCGTGAAAGTGGCGTTGCGCACGCAGCAAATCATTGCGGAAGAGAGTGGCGTGATCAACACTGTGGATCCTCTCGGTGGTTCCTATTTTGTGGAACACCTCACCTCCAAGATTGAAGAAGAGGCTTTGCGGTATATTCATAAAATCTATGAATTGGGTGGCATGGTGGAGGCCATCGAAGAAGGATTTCCACAAAAAGAAATCGCTGCTTCCGCCTATCGCTACCAACAGCAATTGGATCGGAAAGAAAAAGTGATCGTGGGCGTGAATAAGTTCACCGATGATGATGGTCACGATATTCCCACTCTGAAGATCGAGCAGGATAAAGAAGACGGCCAGATCGCTTTTGTGAAAAAAATCAAAAATAAGCGCAATAAAGATAAAGTAGGCATGGCCTTGCGAGCCGTTCGTGAAGATGCAAAAGCCAACAAAAATCTTATGCCTTCCATTTTGGAAGCGGTAAAAGTGTATGCCTCTGTGGGTGAGATTTGTGACGTATTCCGCGAAGTTTACGGTGTGTATCGAGATCCTGCGAATTTTTAGGAAGTAAAAAATTATGGCAAAAAAGAAAGTTAAAAAAATAGCAAAGAGACCAGCGAAAAAATCGGCAAAAAAAGCCGTTAAGAAAGCTGTTAAAAAAACCAAATCGGCACTTAAGCCTAAAACAAAAGCCAAACCCAAAAGCGCCCATGAAGTTTTTTCCGCCTCCCCTGTGATTGAGCGAGAAGGTGGGCAAATTCGCGTGTTGATCGGAAAAGCCGGATTAGACGGACACGATCGCGGCGCCAAAGTGATTGCCCGGGCTTGCCGGGACGCAGGCTTTGAAGTGGTGTATACGGGCTTACACCAAACGCCAGAGATGATTGTAAACACTGCGATCCAAGAAGATGTGGATGTAGTAGGGCTATCCATTCTTTCTGGTGCCCATAATTATTTGGTGCCTGCCGTGATTAAGGGCTTAAGCCAAGAGGGAGTGAAGGTGGGATCGGATATTCTGATTCTCGTGGGCGGCATTATCCCCGAATGCGATTTTGAATCTTTACGTAAGGCCGGTGTGAGCATGGTGTTTACTCCCGGAACTTCTGTGGATTCTATTTTAACGTATATTCGTGAACATGTGCGGCCGAAACGCTAGTTCTAGAGAATAACCAATGAAAAAAATTCTCATTCTTGCTCTTCTTTTATCGTTCCCTGCATTTGCAAAAGAAGTATCCAAGCCATTCAACGCCGATCATCCTATTTATATTGATACCCATGCCTTGGCGGAAACTGTTCCTCCACCGCCCAAACCTGGCTCGCAAACCGATGAAAAAGATTTGACGGAATTGGAAACAATACAAAAGAACCGTACCAATAGCCAATGTTTGGCCATGAAGAAGCAAGCAATTCCTAGTGTTGAATTTTTGTTTCCCTCCTATCCTTTTAGTGCATCGAAAGAGGTTGAAAATATTTTTTGGAAAATCCGCTCCGATGCGGTGATTGCGGTAGAAACCGCCAAAAATAAATATAAACGGCAGCGGCCTTTTGTTCGGGATGGTAAACGCTTTCGCCCTTGTTATGAAGAGAAACACGGCAAGTCTTATCCTTCTGGCCACGCCGCGATTGCCTCTTTATTGGGTTTAGTATTAGCCCAAGTGGATCCAGGCCATGCAGTTCAATACGATAAAGAAGCCAAAGAAGCCGCCTGGAATAGAGTGATTGGTGGAGTTCACCACCCCAGCGATATTCATGAGGGTATGCTGTTCGGGAAAAGAATTCATGAGGCGATGTTAAAATCTGCCAAGTTCCAAAAAGATATAGTGCAATTAAAAAAGCTGTTACCTAAAAAGTAGCCACGAGCTTCACGGAAGCGTAGGGGGCTTTTTCCGGCTGGATCAATTGCTGCGCAGTTTTTTTGCGGGTGCTTCGACCAAGGAAAAATTTTCGGTCAAAGCTAAGTCCAAGGTTTGCGTCTAGATGAATATTGTGTTCTAGAGGCATGGAAAATCCCCCCTCTGCCAAGGCCTCTTCGTAAAACAAGCGCTCTCTTTTATCTGTGCGCTGAGAGAGAAAATGGTTTTTACTGTGGTATTTGGCTTGCGCGTAAAACTGGGCTTGGCCAAAAAGGAAGTAGCTCCATTTAACTTGGGCTGAGTACACAGGGAAATAACTAAAGCTCAGTACGCTGCCCTCGAAGGGATTCCAGAACAAACTAAAAAAGGGTACTCCCACTGCCATTCGTAATTTTGCATGGGCTCGAAAAAAATAAGCGGCCCCTGGCAGGGGCCAGTAATTTAAGAAACTGCGAGTATTGGAAATATTCAAAAAGAAAATCCAGGCCGCCTCTTTCTCGCGGGGTAGTTTATACACAAGATTTCCTTGGAAGGAGGTATCGCGGAAGGCCGAAAAGGGTTTATCCCCGTTGGAGCCCACTAGGAATGATCCACCCGCGATTTTGTCGCCTTCTAGCATGCGTAAATGGGACAATCCCGCTCCCACTTGCCATAAACGATTGGGTAGGAGTCGATTATTGGCAAATTGAGCATTTGTGCGCACCTCATCCAAACCCGCATTAAAAAGAACTTTCCATTTATTATCGCTAGTGCGAGTAAGCGGAAGAGAAGCATCTAATGTGTGTTGCCGCAAGGCGATCTTGTGGGGCACAGCTTTTGTGGGGCGTGATTGGTATTGCTGGATTTCGTAGCTCGCGTTGATTCGATCGGGCTGGGGCCTGCCTAATAATTCGGCAAAAATATCATGCACATTGGCATGGGCTGTAGCAAAAGAAAAAAACAGTAGGAGACTAAGCACGACTACCCTTCCAGGCTCTAAAATAACGAGAAGGAAGGGTGATTTCTAGTTCTCGCTCTAGGGTTTCTGAGGCGAGGCAAACTTTTTCCAAATCCACATCTGTTTGGAAACCCATGCCTTGGAGCATATACAATAAATCTTCCGTGGCCAAATTTCCTGAAGCGCCCTTTGCATACGGACACCCGCCCAAGCCGCCGGCGGAAGAATCCACATTAGTAATGCCCAAGCGGATTGCTTCTAAGCAGTTGGCGATGGCGGTTCCGCGAGTGTCGTGAAAATGTACGGCGAGTGGCAAACCGGGAGTAAAAAGGCTCAATACTTCTTGCACTTGTTTAGGCGTAGCCACACCGATGGTATCACCTAAAGAGATTTCCTCGGCTCCCATATCCAATAATTCTTCGGCCACAAATTGGGCTCGATCCGCAGGCACAGGGCCAGAATAGGGGCAGCCCCATACGGTGGAAACATAACCGCGCACGGCCACGCCAGATCGTTTGGCTTCTTCCACCACAGGGCGTAACTGTGTAAGGGAGTCTTTTACGGACATTTGAATGTTTTTTAGATTAAAAGCATCACTCGTGGCCGTAAAAACACTGATGTGTTTCGCGCCCGCTTTTAGTGCTAATTCTAGGCCTTTATGGTTGGGAACAAGAGTCCAGAAACGCTTCTTCAGCCAAAGCTCCGGATGATTTTTTTGTAAAACGGTTAACACTTGATCCGTGGCGGCCATTTGAGGAACTCGATCGGCTCGCACAAACGCGCCTGCTTCCACATCTTGCAGGCCGGCGCGGGCAAGGGCGCTGATAAAATCCACGCGCACTTGCACCAATTCTTCCACGTTTAGTTGGCGGATCGTGGCTTCGTTTTGCAAACCATCCCGTGGTCCTACTTCTATAACCCTGATTTTTTTCGTCACGGAGCTCTCCAGCGCAAGAAGTGAGTGCCGCCGCCCACGATTTCGCCTTCTTTTACATTCACAGCTTCCACCACACCATATTTTGGGCTCACATAGCTGTATTCCATTTTCATGGCTTCTACCACGATCACTGGATCACCCTTTTTCAACGACTGGCCTGGGTTTACTTGGATTTTTAAAACTTTGCAGGAAAAGGGTGCCACTAGATCTTGGGCATTATTTTCTCGAGAACGGGCTTTATTTTGTTCGAGCGCTAGAGCGTAGAGGCGGCCTTGGTATTGCACCCAGATTTTACCTTGGTGGATTTGGGATTTCATACTTGCTCCCAAGGGCTGGCGAATGAAGCATTATTTTTATGAACAAGAGAGGTGTTCCGTAAAAGAGTTTGTTGCTGACTCATTAAATCTTCTGGCACGGGATCTTGCCAGTCTTTAAAAATTGTTTCTAAAAATTTCACATGCATTTTTCCACGCTGCACATCTGCATGAGATAAAATATCTTGTAAATAATTTACATTTGTGATGGTACCAAAAAGCACCGTGTGGCGTAGGCCCCAGAGTATGCGGGAGAGTGCGCCCGCCCGGTCGGATGCGTAGGCTGTCATTTTGGCAATCATGGCATCATAATCAAGGCCAATCACGGAACCCGTGCGGATGCCCGTATCAATACGCAGGCCCACGGCTTGCGGCCATTCCACTAGGCTTAAAGTACCCGGGCAAGGTGAAAATTGGTTAGAACTATCTTCCGCGTAAATCCTAGCTTGAATGGCATGGCCCCGGGGGCCTAAAGCTTGCGGAAAAATTTCTGCTAAAGTTTTCCCTTGGGCAATTTCCAGTTGGGATTTCACAATGTCGATGCCCCATACGGCTTCCGTAACAGAGTGTTCTACTTGGAGGCGGGAGTTTACTTCCAGGAAATAAAAATTCTCTTCTTCGTCCACCAAAAATTCCACGGTACCGGCGCTGGCGTAGCCTACACCTTTAGCTAAATGCAAAGCGCTCTGGCAGATTTTATCGCGGGCAGCAGCGGAAAGGTTAGGGGCGGGAGCTTCTTCCACTACTTTTTGATGCCGGCGCTGGAGCGAACACTCTCGTTCTCCTAGATGCATGAGATTGCCGTGTTTATCTCCTAAAATTTGCACTTCCACGTGCCGTGGGTTCGCAATGTATTTTTCCAGCAACAAAGTGGCATCCCCGAAACTGGCTTTGGCTTCGCGAGCAGCACTGGTGGCGGATTCAGAAAGAGATTTTTTATCTTTCACTAGGCGCATGCCTTTACCACCGCCACCGCTCGCAGCTTTTAAGAGCACGGGGTAACCTATGCTATCCGCAAGCTTTTCTAGCCCTGCGCTATCGTTCAGTTGCACTTCACCCCAGGGTGCGGTGGGCACCTGGTATTTTTGTAAAAGTTTTTTGGCCTCTAACTTATCTCCGAGGAGGCGAATGCTTTCCGGGCGGGGACCCACCCATTCAATGCCACTTTCTAAAAATGCTTCCGCCGCATGGGCCCGTTCTGAAAGAAAACCGTAACCTGGGTGAACGGCGTCGCAGCCGGCTTCTTTGGCAAGCGCCAGAATTTTAGGCAAATTGAGGTAGGTATCCTGAGGGGCTGTGCCTGGTAGTCCGTAGGCTTCGTCTGCTAGTTCCGCATGTCTAGAATTGGCATCCGCCTCACTATAAATTGCTACGGTGGCTAGGCCCAGCTCTTGGCACGCTTGGATCAGGCGGCAAGCGATCTCGCCACGATTTAAAATGAGTACTTTAGCAATCCCCATTTATTTTCTCCATTGGGGAGTTCGTTTTTCTAGAAAAGCGCGCACACCTTCTTGGGCTTCCGGCTGCACGCGTAATTGTGCTAATTCAGCGGCGGCGAAATCTAAAGATTTGGAAAAGTCTTCTTTTAATAAATCCCGGGAAAGGGTGTGAATTAAAAATTTAGCAGCCTCAATCGCCACGGGGCCGCCTTCTAGCACCCGCTGCACCACTTGTTCACCACGGGCGTCTAATTCTGACTCTGAACATACTTCGTGAACCAAATTTATTTTGAGGGCTTTTTCCGCCTTGAAGCGTTCACCAGAAACAAAAAGCGAACGCGCCTGGCTTGTGCCGATTTTGGCGATCACAAAAGGACCAATGCAAGCAGGAATAAGCCCTAGCTTCACTTCTGATAGGGAAAACACCGTGGAATCGGCGGCGATCACATGATCACACACACTCACGAGGCCTACTCCGCCACCGATGGCAAAGCCGTGCACTAAGCCAATCAAGGGCACCGGGCAGCGATCCATGGTGAGAAACATATGGGTGAGTTTTTGGCAGTCCTTTATATTTTCCTCATGGGAAAGATCTAGACTATCCCGCATCCACTTAAGATCCCCGCCGCCACAGAAAGCCGCGCCTTCGCCTTTTAGCACTACGGCCCGCACTTTTTCAAAGGGCGCTTCTTCTGCCGTAATGGCCGCAAAAACTTTTTGGTATTCCGCAATCAACTCTTCGTTGAAGGCGTTACGCACTTCGGGGCGATTAATGGTGAGGTAGAGAACATTATTTTTAAAAACTGTTTTTAAGTGTTTCATATTTTACATCCGGAAAACGCCGTACTTTGTTTCAGGAGTAGGCGTATTTTCTAAACTCATGGCCAGAGCCAAGGCCAAAGTTTTGCGAGTGTGCCGAGGGTCTAAGATGCCATCGTCCCACAGCCTGGCTGTGGAAGCATACGCATTCCCATCCCGTTCATACTCGGCGATGATTTGCTTGCGGTACTCTTCTTTTTCTTTTTCTGCTCCGCTTTTTACGGTGGCCAACACATCGGCCGCTTGTTCACCGCCCATCACAGAAATCTTAGCATTTGGCCACATCCACAACAGTCTTGGCGAATAGGCCCGGCCACACATGCCATAATTGCCGGCGCCGTAACTGCCGCCGATGATCACGGTGAATTTTGGCACAGTGCTATTGCTCACGGCCATCACCATTTTGGCGCCGTCTTTTGCAATGCCTCTTTCTTCGGCATTTTTTCCCACCATGAAGCCCGTGATATTTTGCAAAAATAAAAGCGGAGTGCCCCTTTGGTTGCAGAGTTCAATGAAGTGAGTGGCTTTGAGGGCGCTTTCAGAAAATAACACACCATTATTGGCGATAATTCCGATGGGATAGCCTTCAATATGGGCGAAGCCGCAAACGATGCTTGTGCCATAGAGGGCCTTGAACTCGTGGAATTGGCTGCCATCTACTAAGCGGGCGATGATTTCTCTTGTATCATAGGGGGTGCGTACGTCTTTTGGCAGGATGCCTAAAATTTCTTCAGTAGGATAGAGCGGAGCTTGGGGTTCTTTCCGATCAATGATGGCTTTTCTACGTGGGCCTAAATTTTTTACGATCTCCCGCAAGATTTCTAGAGCGTGGGTGTCGTCCTCCGCATAGTGATCGGCCACTCCACTTTTACGGCAATGGGTATCGGCTCCACCCAACTCTTCTGCGCTTACCACTTCACCTATTGCAGCCTTCACGAGGGGCGGGCCCGCCAAAAAAATCGTGGCTTGGTTTTTCACCATGATGGTTTCATCGCTCATAGCGGGCACATAGGCACCGCCAGCTGTGCAGGAACCCATCACGGCAGCGATCTGTGGAATCCCCAAAGAACTCATTCTCGCTTGGTTAAAAAAGATTCTGCCAAAGTGTTCACGATCGGGAAATACTTCTGCTTGCAAAGGCAAAAAGGCGCCTCCGGAATCCACTAAGTAGAGGCAGGGTAAATGATTTTCCATGGCCACTTCTTGGGCCCGTAAATGTTTTTTTACTGTGATTGGGAAATAGGTTCCGCCCTTTACGGTAGCATCATTGGCTACGATCATCACCTCTCGGCCAGAAACCCGCGCGATGCCCGTAACTAAACCCGCGCCAGGAGCTTGGTTGTTATATAAACCATTGGCCGCTAAGGCAGAAAGTTCCAGGAAGGGAGTGCCAGGGTCCACTAGTTTTTCGATTCTTTGTCGAACAAAAAGTTTGCCCCTTTCTTCATGTTTTTTCTTGGCCTCGTCGCCACCGCCTTTTTGAGCGGTTTGTTTGCGGGCCTCTAACTCTTGGGCCAGAGCCAAATGGAATTCCTGATTTTTTTTAAAATCGGGGGACTGGGTATTGATCGTGGATGATAGCGTTGGCATGGGCTTTCACTCTAGCAAGAACAAAGAGGAAAGACAAAATCACTGCTTTGCGTTACGAGCCGTTTTTTTGCGGCAATAAGCGGTATAGATCTGGGCCCACTTTTTCAAAGCGCCCCGCCACAATCCCTTCCTCCAGCAAAGTAATGGTTTTTGTTACGTCTGTGCCCGCTGCTGTGCGGAAATCCTGGAAAGAAAAAATCCGCTGTCTCGTTAGTGGAATGCTAGTTTGGCCGAATCCTCCCCAGCGATAGAACAATCCATGAAGGGCCTCTTCTTCTGTGGCTACCAGTAGTGCTCCTGCTTGCTGTAAACGGATGGCGCCCCGGCCGAAATCGGTGCGGAAATCTTGGGGCAGCGCCACCACAGTTTTTCCCATACTAAGCGCTTGTTTTCCCGTTACGGCGGCGCCGCTTGTCTCTTTGCCTTCAATCACCACTGTGCCTGTGGAAAGGCCGGCAATTAACTCGTTACGTTGAGGAAAGTTGTGGGGGAGGGGCACTTGCCCCAGAGGAAAAGGAGAAAGGAGGCTGCCCTTTTTTTCTAAAATTTCTTCTGCTAATTCTGCATTTTCTGCAGGATAAATTCCGTGCAGGCCAGAGCCTAAAACGGCCACGGTTCCAATACGCAAATTTTCTCGATGTGCGATCGTATCCACTCCTTTAGCCAATCCACTTACTATATGGATTCCCATCATTGTGAAATAGGCAGCAAAATTACTAGCAGCTTCTCGCCCTAAATGGCTGGGATTGCGGGTGCCCACCACAGCTACGGAATTTTTTTCTTCAGGCAGAAGATTGCCACGAAGGTAAAGCACTGGGGGTAAACGTTCTGGTGCCACCGCTCGCAGTAATGCGGCGGGGTAGGAATCAGTGCCTAGAAGTAGTGGCTTGATTCCCCACTTTTCTTCCTCTTTTTCGATGTGTTGATAGAGGCGCAAGGCATCTGAAAAATGCAGCGGCTGATCATATTTTAAAGCGCGCCGAGGAAAAATATTTTCACGAAAGAGTTGCGGTATTTCCGCCATGGAAGGAGATTTTCCGCCCCAAAATTTTTGCCATTCGGGCTGATAAAAGTGGAAGAATTGGTGTGCAAATTTTATGGCGTCCATGGGCGCGCTAAGATGCAAGGGTTGGGCACAGTCGAAAAATTTTAAAGCCCTGTTTTCACGGCATTTTTGCAGGCAGGTGGACGAAAATCGAACAGCGGCTAGTGCTAGTTCTGCATCATCAGCTGGTTGAGTTCTTCTTCGTCATTGGGTTTTAGGACCCGCTTTTT
Source organism: uncultured Bdellovibrionales bacterium (assembly GCA_964416595.1). Lineage (GTDB taxonomy): Bacteria > Bdellovibrionota > UBA1018 > CAIPTA01 > CAIPTA01 > JAKFYM01. The sequence continues at coordinate 93,489 of CAYQES010000007.1, forward strand.
CTTGTCAACCTTTTTGGCCTTATCTTTTTGGAAAGAATTATTTAAAGGGCTAGGAATAGGAGCGTCTTCTTCTTTGTCTTCTTGCCCAATTTTTTCTTGTTTGCTTAATTTTCCGAGCCGATTTCTTTCCTCTGCGGAAAGGTTTTCAAAGTTCATTTGTTTTTCAAGAGCATCTAGTTCCGACATTGCCGGCGCCTGGGGGCGTGATTGTCGTAATGGATCGGGCAAAGTAGGATCGGGTTGAAAGTCTGGGGCATCTACATTGGGAACAAGCTCTTCTTGAGGCATCGACATTTCTTTTTCCTGTTTCATGAATAAATCGGAAAAAGGCTCTTTGGAGCTCACGTTGCTATTAGGCTGTTTCGCTTTCAGGAGGGAGCCGATGCGGATCACATCAAATTGTTCCGTGATGATGGCTGTGGAATAGGCGTCGGAAGCGTGCACGACCATGGCCTCTCCAGCAGAAACTTCCGGTGCGGGCCCTGCAATGGAACTATCTAGGCGCACTGTTTCAATGGCTTGAAAGATCATTCCTTCCCGCACGCCATCCCGGGTGCCGCGGTTTAAATAAATAAAAGAGCGTTTAGTTGTAGAGAGCCGTTCCACGGGGGAGCCTGCCACCACGGCGGCCGCCAATTGTGTGGATCCGTAGTAGGGAGTGATATTTGTTTTCATCGGTAGCAGGGGCATTAAGCGATCACTCATGGCGATTTGGCCAGACAATCCTTCAATCACGGCTTCCACTACGCCTTGAGAAACTTTGGCAATCTTTACGGTGCCAGTGGACTCGTAAAAATATCCAGCCATGCGGAAGTTTTCCGGATTTTTTTGTTTCCCCTCAGGGCGCAACTTAATCGTGAATTCTGTAGGATCCAATAAGCTTTGTAGAATCTTTGCGGGCGTGTAAGTGGAGTAGCGGTCGCCTACTTTCGGTGCAGGACTACCTAACCAATATAAGTATAATCGATCGCCAATGCGGTAGCTTGCTGTTAGATTAGCTGGCCCTACGATTTTTGCGATTTCTGGAATTGGGGAGGAGGACATAAATCCTGGAATCCGCACTCGATTCACGAATTGCCGATAGTTTTGCCGAGCAGAGCCCATCACAACAAATTGTTCTCTAGCGGCCGCTTTGTATTTTTGGTAAGCCGCACTTTCTTTAGCGGGGTGTGTTTTTTCTTCTATGAACTCAGGCACCACACCTTCTGCCGGTGCGAAGGATGGAATTAACAATAACGCCCAAAAAAGAGCTTTCATTCGTGCTCCGATTCTTCCGCCCGTGGTTCTTCGTAAGTAGGAATGGGATCTTCGGCTTCCTGAACAGAAGCGGCCGGAGTGCTACCCATTTGCAAAGAGAGAGCTACGGGCGATTTAGGAAAGGCTCGTGCAAGAGTTTCGCGGTAAGCTTTGGCTTTGGTGGCACTTCCTTGCTTTTCATAAGCGCGGGATAATCCTGCTAAAGCTTCTGGAAGATAGGCGCTACGGGGATACAGTTTTTCTAAGCTCTCCCAATTTTGTTGGGCCAAATCCCATTGTTGAGATCTGGCGCTAGCTTCACCTGCCCAATAGAGAGCATGGGAGGCTAACAAATGCTGTGGATATTTTTGGGCAAAGAGCGCAAAGCTAGACGCAGCCTCAAGATTTTTCCCGTTTTGAAAAAGCTCCATGGCCGAACGAAATTCTTTTTCCGAACCGGATTGGGGCTTTTCTCCATGTTTTACAGTGGTGGGGAGGGTGGTAGGCCGCACGGGAGCAGCACTGATTTGCGCAGCTTCTTGCGTAAGGCCTTCTTCCACAGGTACAGCCATGTTTGGTTCTGGGTTGGCTTCAATCACTGGCTGGGATTTTTGCAGCTGCACTTTTTCTAGGTTGGCGGTGAGTACGTCTACTTTTGTTTCTAGTGCCGCAATTTTGGTGTTCAGACGAGAAACTTCCGATTCCACCGAAGCCGCGGGCGTAGAGACAGATTTTCCTTCTGCCGCATAGGCTTGCTCCATGCTGGCGTTGCTTTCTCTGGGATCAAATGGCGGATTTTCACCTGTTTCGGCGGCCTCCAGTTCCTGCACATCTCTTTCTAGAAGAGAACAAGAGGAAAACAGAACTAATGCTAGTAAAAGAGGAAGTGATTTTTTCATATAGGGGCCCCCATCCTTTCTATGATAGGAAGGCCTGGCACAGGGGTCAAGTTAAGGAGTGTATTCTATGACTTTACGGGTACGAAAAGAGGATTCTGCCTACCTGTACCAAATCTTGGAATCCTATGAGGGGTGTACGAATTTTTCCACTGTGGACGAAAGTAAAGGCGCTTCTCATAGGGATATTGCTTTGCACATTGCCCCTGATTTTCGCTCTCAAGTGGAAAAACTAGTAAGCGAGCTACAAAAAGAAATAGAAATCACATTGCTCGAATAAATGCCTTTTGCCCAAGGCCTGAACAGCTGCCAGATTATTGGGCGAAAAAGGCTAGAGTTTTCTTTTATTCTTTAATAAATTCAATGGTTTATTTTGGTATGGCCCTTGCGATTCATGGGGTATGAAATACCTTATCCCAGCCCTAGTTAGCCTACTATTAGCACTGGCCTATTTTAGTTTTCCCACCCCCCCCGGAAGGGGCATCGCTTCCTGTGGTGAGAGCGGCCTCCAAGGTTACGAACAAAACATCCTTTTAGAGGGTCAACTTCTGCAGGGCGTGCAGAACGAAGCTTTTCAAAAAAGTGCGGGAGAATACCGAGCGTTTCTTATGCAATTGCAAGCGGACGCTCTCGCCAATCGCGCCGCTATTCGCCAAATGTACGGATTAGATAGCGGCGCCTTTCGCCCAGAGATTTATAGCGCGTTCGCGGTGCCCACGATTGTGCCTTTTAATCCGCAAGCCCCTCATTCGATCTTCCAGGCTCCGCAGATAAGTAGTTTAAACAATGGCAATCAGCTGTTTCAGTCGAATCAATTGTTTTAATTAAAAGCCGCGGCTCACAGGATCTAAATCTGGCAGTTTTTCCGAAAGCATGGCCTGGAATTGCTCTAACTGCTGAGAGCCATAAGTATTACCACCAGATCCCGCCGCTTCTTTGCGCCATTTTTCACTGAAATATTTTGCTTCGCCAAATTTGCCGTCTTGGTAGAGGGAATACGCTTTTTTTGCAAAAAGCTCCGCGGCTCTTTCCTTCGGAATTGCTCCGTTTTCAATCCACTGGGATTCTTCACTGGAGAGCGAGCCTAGATGGATGTCGGGTTTGGCGTTTTCTATGCTGGCCAAGCTCCTACCGCCTTCTTCTTGGGATTCTAAGCTCGCAGCTCGATCCTTAAATTCTTTAGCAAAGGTTTGGAAGCTCTTACGCAGCTCTTCTTTTTCAGCATCACTAAGTTTCGAAGGCACAGCGGCTGTTTCCATTGTGTCTGCAAAATCTAGATAAGCAGTGCGAATGATGCCCTTGGCCTCTAAAATTTGTTTGGGTGTGCCCACCTTGATAATGGTTTCTGCAAGCTGCTCAATATTTTCCAGGGCCTTTGTTTTTTTACCAATATTGGCTTCCGGTTTTTCATTGGTTCGAGCAAAACGAAGTGCTCGGAACTCCTCTAAATTACTTGTGAGCATTCGCAATTTTGCCATAGCCACATAGGCGCGCTCTGTTTCTGGTGTCGCCTTGATACTCTTTGAAGCAATTTTCCGCCAACCATCTTGGGCTTGGAGATTATCTGCCATTTGATCCAGGGCCCAAGCGCCCCGGGCCTGCCAAAGCACAGGCTGAATGCCCGCGGCAGATAACATGCGCGAGCATTCATGGATTTTTTGCAGTACTGGCCGCTCTCGATTTTGGTGTGCGCTTAGCAAGATATTGTTACAGCCCGCTTCTTGGGCCGCGAGAATATCTTTTTCTGGTGCTTTAGCAGCACGTTTACTATCCACTAACTGAAAGAAGAGCTTGCCGGCTGCTTCCCGTTCACCTAAATTTTCTAAGATCACAGCGGCATTGGTTAATGCCTGAATTTCTATTTTACCTGAGCGATTTCCAGCGAACTCTAGGTATTTTTTTACAGCATCTCTTGGCTCATTCACTTTTTCGTAGAGTCGAGCTAGTTCTAGAGAAACACCTTTAGCCTCTTTTGCTTTGGGGTATTTTTCCTTTAGGATCTCAAAATAGCGGATAGCATCCCGGTTTTTATCTAATTTCTGCTCCGAAAGTGCAGCTAATTTCACAAGTGAGTAAACACCCATAGTATCAGAAGGGTTTTCCGCCAAGATTTTTTCGTATTGTGTTTTGGCTTCCTCTAACTTACCTGCGCTTTCTAAACCTTCCGTTATTTTTACTAAAGAAAGTTCTTGCGCCTCAGCGATACGGTTACGAATTTCTATATCTTGATCCAAAAGAGAGTTGATTTCCGTTTTTTGCGCTAAAACTTTCGATTCAGCTCCTAATGCTTCCCATTTTTGCGCTTTTACTAACACAGCTAGAGCTTCACCTACGGAAGCCTTAGCTAAATTATGTTGCGGGTGGGCTTCAGCAATGGCTCGGAAGCGACTCGCGGTTTGTTCGGGCGTTTCTAGATTCTTAGAAAGGTTTGCCGCCTTAAATTTGGCTTCAATCCCCAACTCTTCATTGGGGAAGTTTTTCCAATAATCATCATAGGCCACGAGTAATTCCTGGTCAGGAATTTGTTTTCTTTCGCTGGGAGTGGCCATTTCCACGCTTTGAATTCGGAGCTTCAGGGCTTCTTTGAAGCGAGGATGTTTGCTATCGGTTTTTGCTAAAGCCTCTGATACGGAATGATAGGCTTTCAACTGCTCTTTGCGGTTCATGAGCAATACAGCATAACGAAATTTTACTTCTGGTAATTCTTGAGAGTTAGGGAAGGTATCAAGATAAATTTCATAAGATTTTTTAGCTTGGCTCCACACTTCTTTATTTTTTAGAGTCTCTGCTTCGTGGTGCAATTTTTGGCTGTAAAGACGCATATACTCTTCGCTTTCGATGCGATTTGTATCCGTTTCTGCGGCCTTTTCTTTTTTCAGCCATGAAGCCAGGTTTTCTGCGGTTTTTAGACCAAAATCTCTATCCTTGGTGCGTTCAGCCACACTGATCAAGATGAGATATAGTTTGTTGATGTATTCTTTCTGGGGCTCTTCTGCTAGCAGTTGATTGGCCACGTTTTTTGCCAACGCATGTTTACCGTCGTCGTAGAGGCGACGAGCCAACTGGTAGCGTAGTTCATTGGCTTTTTCTACGCCCACCAATTTTTCGAAATAAGTTTTAGCTTCGCCGGGATTGCCATACTCTGCGAAAAAGAGCACTAAATCGCTTAAGGCCTCTTCTTCTACCCCCAGTTTTTTCTCACTCGATTTTTGCAATCTGCGGCTTTCATAAATCGATTGTTCTAGGCGAGCCACAGCGGAAGGAAAATCACTTTCATTAAAATAACACCAAGCCATTTTGTAGTGCGCGTAGGGATAGAGTGTGGCTTCTTCTGTGCTGAGGATGCGCTGGTAAAAAGTGCGGGCCGTAACAAAGGCTTGTTTTTCAAAATAAAGATTACCCAAGGAAAGCAGGGAGTCTGCCACCACAGCGCTACTAGGAAAGCGGGCGATTACTTCGCGATAATATTTTTCCGCCTTAGCATCTTCTTTTAGTTTTAAATGGTTTTCCGCTAAATTGAATAGGGTGGCGTCGGGGGTGAATTTGGGAAATTCTTTTCGCAACATTTCCAAATAACGATTGGAATTGCGCAAAGCTAATTTGAAGGGGGTTTCTTTATCTTTTAAATCCGAGCGGCGCGTAACAATCTCTGCCTGCATTTCATATAACTGTGAGAGTCGGTGCAGGGATTCTTGGCGGATTCTGGGTTCTTTTGTTTTGCTTAAATAGGCTTCTAGTTTTTTGATGCCCGTTTCACGAATTTTGAAGTTTAAGGCCTCAGATTTTTTGGAGCGATGTTCATCTTCGGGAGAGCCGTCCATTTTCAGGTATAGGCCCTTGGCGTAATCGAGACCCTGTTCTTCATACAAGCCTTCACGTTCAGAAGAAGATAACTCTTCAGGCTTGAGAGTGGCTTCTTCTGCGAAGCATAAGAGTGGAGATAATAAATAGAGAAGAGCTAACCGCATGATGCTTCCAGTCTATCAGTTGTATTTGGCTCCTACGAATCGAATATCTTTGTAGCCGTGAGTTTTTGCTACTTTTAACACTTCTTGCAGAACGGGAAATGGAGTCTTTTTGTCAGCCTGCAGTAGCAATTTACCATTAAATTCTTTTCCTTCTTGGGCCACGCTGCTGGCAATGGCGGAATTCAAAGCTTTCCAACCATCAGGACCATTTATAGGTTTTTTCACGTCGAAACCAGCGGTTTCCAGGTATTTTGTTCCATTCCAGCTAACGCCCTCTGCGGAAATATCCAAACGATTGCCCGTATCGGCTGTCATACCATTTACTACCATTGGCACCGTGATTCCTTTGCCTTGCTCTAATTCTAAGGTTTCTGTGGCAATGCTTTTTAAGAGGAAGATCAGGATGATCACCAATGTGTCGATGAGCGCAGTGATCTGCAACTCAAAGTTCATTTCCGAATGGCGGCGCTTACGAAAAGTGCTTTCCATATATCCCTCTTTTAATCCAATCCAACTAAAGCCACGTCGGGGAACAATAGTTTTTGATCCGTGTTTTGGGTAACTTCATTTTTCATTAAGCTTTGGGCCAAGAGTTCAATCTCTTGAGGAACTACTTTTTCTTTTTCAGCATCTGATAATTCCAGCTGCTTAGCTTTTTTCTGGGTCACACGAAGATTGCCATACTCTTCATCACTTAAGTGGCGAATCGAATCGATGGCTTGCATGATTTTTTCATAGTCCACAGCCTCTTGCTGTCGATTTTTGAATTCGATGTCGGCAGAGAAGCGGTGAGGATGTTCGATTTTTAAAGAAATCAGATGCGCATGCAGGGTTTTAAAATCGTACTGATCGTTTAATTTAGGGATAACTACATTCACTTTTTTAGCGGCACTACCAGTTGTGTTCAAGCGTAAGCCAGCATCTTCAAAGGTGATCACTAAGCGAAACTGATCTAATTCGGATCGGCTCTTGGCAGCCGCGGCAGCTGTATTGCTGGTTAATTTTGCTTCCAAGAATACTAGCTGTGTAAAGGCAGCAGTAAATAATAGGAAACAAATAAGCATCACGAAGCAGTCAATGATCGGAACTATATTTAGTTCCGTATCTAGATGTTCGTTATCCCCAGAAAATCGTTTCATCATATCCTCGCATCAGCCAAGGCAGCCCTTAGGCTACCTTGGTTTGTTTTTTGGCGTCGCTGCTCATTACTGGCGCGGCAGGTTTACCTTTAACGTTGCCTTGTTCATCCCACTCATCTCTATAGAGGCGAGCGCCGAGTAGATCTAAGGTGATCATGGCAGAGCCTTCTACATCTTCCGTGAGGCGGTTGGCTTTGGATTGCAACACACTAAAAGCGATCATTGCGGGGATTGCTACAGCCAAACCAGAGGCGGTGGCATTCATGGACACAGAAATACCGTCAGCAAGCATCACAGATTTTGTGGCAGCGTCCACGTTGGCTACGGCGCCGAACGCTTTGATCAAGCCCATGATTGTGCCGAGTAATCCGAAGAGAGTGGCTACGTTGGCAAGCATGGCGAGATATGCAATGCGTTTACGAATATTGGAGATGCCATCGTGGGCCACGATTTCAATCGCTGCTTGGATTTGGCGGTTATCGCGGGAGGCCCGTAGGAGACCAGCTTTTACCACTCGAGCAGAAAGGGCGTTGCCTTGGTTGGAGCAATATTGGATGGCTCCGGCAATATCGTTGGAAAGAATTTTCTGTTTCACTTCGGCCGTGAAGGCTTGGGTGTCGATAGGAAACTTCCAGTATAATGCGTAGGCTCGCTCAATGATGATTGCTAGGGTTACAGCTCCGACAGCAATAATGGGTAGTAGGTGCGTTAACATTTTCGTTCTCCTTTACCTGATAATGTCATTAGGGGTGTAGTTGATGCTGATGGAAGTGTTATCTGTGGGAATCCAAGTGCCGTGGAATACAATTTTATTGCCCGAAGAGCTGTAGGTCCAGCCGTTGGTGGCATCATTGGGCACGGCAACTCCGTTAAATAAAATTTGTAAGGTGCTCACCTGGGGCACTCTTGAGAGAGGAATTTCCGTGATGGCTTCGGCGATTCTTTGGCTGATTTGGTTTAGACCAGAAGAGAAGTTGGGTTCGCAGATAGAAGCCAGGCTGCCGTTGGTAGAGGCAACGATAGATTGAAATTTTAATCCGTTTTCAAAGGGAGCGGCGCAAGCGGTATTGGCTGGGTTCGAGGTATCCACGGCCACGGCGGAAACGGTGTAGTTCTTTTTATAAGTTCTCGCTAATACATCGTAACGATCTGGTTTTAAGCTGTTTAAATAATTCATTACATCTGTTGTGGTGGCGGTGGAGTCGTTGTCGTCGGCGTCGCTCAACACAATCACCGCCAAATGCGCATCGCTTCTGAGAAAGTTGGCGTTGGCTCCAGCTAGAAGGGTAGAGCTCAAGGAGAGGTTGATTGCGTCTAATGCTTTGGCGTTGGCGTGCCCAGTATTGCCCACTTCCACGTTGGCTTTAAAGTGGTCCGCCATATTGGGCGTGCTATTGGTCACAATAGTATAGGTAGCGCCACCAAAGGCTTGGGCTTGAAATTCACCGGCCTGACCAACGGGAGTGGCCCGGGTATCCGTGGTTACAACGGCCATCCTGAAATCAAACCCCTTGGTTTGGAATACATTAATAAAGGAATTAAAGCCGGCCGAGAGGTTCTGCTGTTTTGTGAGCATTGAGCCGGAGTTATCGATCACCCACAAGATATCCACCTTATTATTGGCCACGCTGCCTTGGTAGGTAGATTGGGAGGCGGGTAAAATAGAGAGGTCCGCCGCATTTGGACCACAACCCGCCAAAACGCCTAGGCCGATGGGGAGGGCCATCAATAAACTAGGCGCTTTTTTTGAAATAAGTGAAAAATTCATATTGTTAAGAATAATTCTATATTATCTGTGTGAATTAGTCAACTTAAGCCGGCTGGCCTCCGGGATAATTTATTAATTAGTAATTTCATGTATTTACAAAAAATCATGGATTCTCCAGTGGAAATAAGAGCTTGGCGAAAATGACGCATATGGTAAAATAAAAGGGGGGGCATGTTGCCAAGAAAAAACTCATATCTATATAATTTTATTAAATTATTTATAATTTCAGCCATCAAAGTAAAACCCCAATGGTCTTTTTTGGTGGGGGTTAACGTTTTGCTTCTATCCTGTGGACCTGGGGGCGAAACCACCAATTCTAGCCCCAAGCCAGAGCCCTCTCCCATTACCAACGGCTCTTGCACTTCGGGGCCAACCTCCGTTGCTATCAATTACTTTGTGGAAAATCCCCGTACTAGTTCGGGGAATGCGGCCTTACCTTTTACTAGCTCCCTCACCACAGCCCAAACCAGTGTTGCGTCCATTTCTGGTTTAGTGGGCAACTGCCTATTACAGAGTGACCGCTTCAAAATCGCTTCTGACTCTATTTTCCCAGCCTATGTGGTTCCGATTGTTGGAAATGGAATGTACTACGCGCCTACTCAGCCAGAGTTTCGGCAACTAAACGCTTTTTATTACGCCACCGCTGTAAAAAATCTCATGACCACTCTAAGCGCCAATCTCACAAGCCTTGGCACTGTAAATATTGATACCCACTGCAATGCGGAGGATAATGCCTACTATTCTCCTAGCTCTAGGCGCGTTTGTTTGGGCTATACTGTTGTATCCCCTACAAAGGTGGTGTGGGCCGCGGATGATGCGGACGTAGTGATTCATGAAGTAGGTCACTCCGTAAACCATACCTTAGCCAGCACTTCGATTATGAACTCCTCTTTGGAGGCTGGTGCCATCGATGAATCCTTAGCCGATTATTGGGCTCTTTCTATTTTAAATGATGGGCAATTAAGTGAATGGTTTCTCGGTGCCATAGGCGCCTCTTATGTGCGCGATGCCACTCAAAATCACCTCTACCCTAATAGCCTAGTGGCAGAAATCCACGACGACTCCCGCATTCTCACGGAAGTTTTATGGGATCTTAGCGCCGCAGGGAATTTAGGCAAAACAATCGTGGATGGCCTCGTCAAAAGAAGCTTGCAGCTTTTGCCCGCTACCGCGCGCTTTAAAGATTTTTATCAGGCTTTTTACGATGCTTCCGGCCCAGCCTTTCTTAATCTCACAGCGCCTGAGCGAGCTATGATCGTAACCAAATTCACGAACAAAGGTTTGCATCGAGTAGATGACGCCACGGGTTTGCGTTTATCTACGGCGGGTGGTGTGCAGCAGGTATATGTTCTCGACGATTATACCTATTCCGTACAGGCCAACGGCAATTGCAATGGTGTGCTCGACGTAAATGAAACGGCTCTTGTGTTAGTTAATTTAGAAAACCCCAATGCAGGGAGAATGGGATCCGGTGTGGCAAATTTAGGAGCCGCACCTGCCGGTATACAAATAGTCAGTGGTGGTGCAGTAGGAGATTTTTTTCGTCTTAATGCCAATAGTGATTTTGTTTCGTCTTTACCTGTTGCTGCTTACAATCGAGAAGAAGCAGTGTTTTATGCCTCGTTTCTCCTCAAGGCCACTACCGCGGGACTAAAAAACTTTAGTTTAACTTTTACTCCTATGTACTCTGACGCCACCGGCGTCGCTCCCCTGAGTGCCGATGTAAACGTTAACTTTTCTCTTACAGTAGGTAATACTGCTAGTAACACAAACTGTGTGAACGCCAGTCTATGGCCTTAAGGAGGTTTGGTATGCAAAAGCGTTATAAGCTAATGTTGGCCTTTTGTTTGATGCTCGCCGTGCTTGTATTTTTGCACAAACAACAGCCCATGCATTCACAAGAAGAAACCAAACCCACAAAAGAACGCGATCTAGCGGGCAAAATAGCCAAATCTCCCATAGCTGCAGGCGATCGGAGCCCGGCGGAGGCTTCCTCGGGCAAGGCTTCTCTTTCTTGGGATCATTTAGCGCGAGAATCCCAGGGCCGCTGGTCCGTAACCCGGGATCGATTCGGTTTTGTGAAGCGCATGACAGGGGCCATTCTCCCCTTAGAATCCATGGCGCCAGTAATGGCCGCCCAGAATTTTCTCGATCTCTATGGGGAGTTTGTCATCGGTATCAATCAAAATAATTTAACCGAGGCCGAGTCTCGCCAAGAGGAGCAGGTTACACAAGTGCTTTATTCGCAAACGGCAAACGACTTGCCTGTATTTGGCTCGCGCATCAGTATGTTTATCGATCGCTCAGGGAATTTAGTGCATTTCGATTCTACTGTTCATCACGGCTCTTTTCCCTCTAGTACACCTAGTATCACTGCTGAAGGTGCGGCAGCGATAGTTAGAGATTCCTTGCAGCGTTCTTTTGAGAAAAAGAATCCCGATGCCCTTCAGGGCCTTCCTGAAACCAAACAATTAGCTGCTACGGCCGTACTTGGCTACCACCTGGTGGGTGAGGTTGTTACCCTTGTGTACCGGCTAGAGTTTTCCTTGGAGGCGCCTAAACAAAGTGACTATGAGGCAATTGTCGACGCCCGCGACGGATCGCTCGCTGTGCTGCGCCCCTTATCAAAAAAATAAACATATTTTATTTTTTATGGCGCGACTTCCTTAAAAGCAGCCGTAGAGGGCCTAATTTAAGCTAAAAATATGCATGTTCGTCGGTCGTCAGTGGGCTTTTCGACAGAGAAAACAGGGGGCGTCAGCGCCCTAACGCTCCGCACGGAGCGCCTTTTCGTTTCCGAGAGGCCGTTATTTTTTTCATAAAACAGGCTTTTAAAGCCATTTTTAACGATATTTGTGAAAGAAATTGAGCATTTAAATAGGAAAGTGATTTTCCTGAAGAAAATTAGCGAAAAACTGTAAAAGGGGCTTGCGGGCCCAGTGGGTTTTCACTATAACCACAAAACACACGAATTGAGATTCCTTCGAAATTCTGTTCTTTGACAACTAGATAGGAAATTAGGGCTGCTTTTGTCTCAAAAGGCTACTTTTGAGAGGAAAACAGCCCACACATGCAAACGTCAATTCTGATAAAAATTAAGTCGCACACTTCTCTGCAACGGGAAGTGGACGCAAAAAGGATTAATCCGAGAAATCGGATCTCTTAAAAAGTTTAACTTGAGAGTTTGATCCTGGCTCAGAACGAACGCTGGCGGCGGGCCTCATACATGCAAGTCGAGCGCGAAAGTCCGCAAGGATGAGTAAAGCGGCGCACGGGTGAGTAACACGTGGATAATCTACCTCTTGGATTGGAATAACCTGTCGAAAGACGGGCTAATGCCGAGTGAGCTTATGAATTCGTGAAGTTTTCATAAGGAAAGATGGCGCAAGCTATCGCCGAGAGATGAGTCTGCGCCCCATTAGTTAGTTGGTGAGGTAATGGCTTACCAAGACAATGATGGGTACCTGGTTTGAGAGAATGACCAGGCACACTGGAACTGAAACACGGTCCAGACTCCTACGGGAGGCAGCAGTAGGGAATATTGCGCAATGGACGAAAGTCTGACGCAGCCACGCCGCGTGAGTGAGGAAGGCCTTCGGGTTGTAAAGCTCTGTCGTCTGGGAAAAACGGCTATCCGGGGAAAGTTCGGGTAGCGTGATGGTACCAGAAGAGGAAGCACCGGCAAACTCTGTGCCAGCAGCCGCGGTAATACAGAGGGTGCAAGCGTTGTTCGGAATTACTGGGCGTAAAGCGTGCGTAGTCGGTATTGAGAGTCGCGGGTGAAATCCCAGGGCTTAACCCTGGAACTGCCTGCGAGACCTCAGTACTAGAGTGTGAGAGGGGATAGTGGAATACCCAGTGTAGCGGTGAAATGCGTAGAGATTGGGTAGAACACCGGTGGCGAAGGCGGCTATCTGGCTCACAACTGACGATCAGGCACGAAAGCGTGGGGAGCAAACAGGATTAGATACCCTGGTAGTCCACGCCGTAAACT
>CAYQES010000008.1:0-98669 GCA_964416595.1 uncultured Bdellovibrionales bacterium
CCGCAACCCTCAGCTTGGAAGGCTGATACTCTAGCCAATTGAGCTACTCCCGCCCTTTCATTTACAAAAATACTAAGTTTTAATTTTGGTGGAGAGAGAAGGATTCGAACCTTCGAAGGCGTGAGCCATCAGATTTACAGTCTGACCCCTTTGGCCGCTCGGGAACCTCTCCACAATCTCGCTACCACCGTAAATCCCTTGGATGGAGCCGGTAGAGGGAATCGAACCCACGACCTGCGCTTTACAAAAGCGCTGCTCTAGCCAACTGAGCTACACCGGCAGAGATGCTTAAAACTTGTTATTACCGCAAACTGCTTAGCAATATAGTTGCCGCAGGAAATATTGCAAGTATTCCCAACGTCTTCACTCACATAAGAGCGAATCCTGCCCAAGCAAAATAATGCATGGCAACAAAAAAATCCTCACGATTTAATATTTCCCTGCTTTTCCCGCACCAGAGCCAGGGAAACAGCAGTAGCCGTGGCCGCATTTAAAGAAACCAGCGGGCCAGAGCCGGGCAAACTAAGAGTGTAATCACAAGTTTTCGCCGTCAATTGACGAATGCCCTGCTCTTCATTGCCAATCACCAAGCATAAAGGCGCATCAAAACGGGCCGTGGCGAACTTCTCGGTGGCATGCTCCGATAAACCCACCACCCAAAACCCCTCTTCCTTAGCCTCTTCCAGGGCGCGCACTAAATTCGGCACCCGGGATATGGGCACATGCACAAAGCCACCGGACGAAATCTTAATGGCCGCCGGAGTGAGAGGCGAAGAACGGCTCTCCGTAAGCACCAAGCCCCCCACGCCAAAAAAAGCCGAGCTTCGCAAAATGGACCCTAGATTTTGGGGGTCCGTGATGGAATCCAGATAGACCAAGATTGGGTAAGCTTCTTTTTCTTTCGCTTTTTTCAGTAGATCCAAATGGGGAATGGTTTGGATGTCGGAAATTTCCGCAAAAATCCCTTGGCTCGATTCCAATTCCGCGGCCGTTCCACCCACGCGCTTAAATTCTGCCTCAAATCGCAATTTATCTTTGGCTGGATATTCCCGCCAAGAAATCCGCAAGGAATCCGCCAGCGGGCGCAAAGCCGACGAGCGATTTCCTTCCCGCAACAAACAGTGAATCGCTTTCACCCCTTGTTTGGATCGGAGCAACGCTTCGATCGCATGAAATCCCATCACGATCATGGAGCCACTTCCGCTAAAATATCTTGTAAAGCCTGCACGGGATTAGGAGCTTGGGTTACAGGCCGGCCGACCACCAAGCAATGGGCTCCGGCTTGTACCGCTTCCCGAGGAGTGAGCACTCTTTTTTGATCCCCATTTTGGGAGGAAGATGGACGAATCCCCGGCACCATGGTGATAAAATGATCGCCCGCCAAGGAGCGCACGAGAGTTAGCTCTTGGGGCGAGCAGACCACACCGTCTAACCCGCACTCCACGGCCATATCCACAAAATGTTTCACTTGAGCAGAAGTGGACCTGGGAAAACCGATTTCCTGCAAACCCATATCATCCAAACTTGTAAGCACCGTTACACCCAGTAAAGAGGGCTTCTTCTTGGAACTACGGGCCGCCTCTTCCGCACAGGCGGCGGCAGCGGCCTTCATCATTTCTTTCCCGCCCCCACAGTGCACGTTCAGGTAATCCACGCCTCCACGAACAGCGGAACGCACAGCCCCAGCCACGGTGTTAGGAATATCGTGGAATTTTAGATCCAGAAAAATCTCTGCGCCTTCGGCCTTTAATTTGGACAAAAAAGCGGGACCTTCGGCCACAAAGAGTTCCAAACCCACCTTCAAATAAGGATTGATAGGCAAAACTTTTTTCACCAGCGGCCAGGCGCTGTTGGCATCGGGAAAATCTAGGGCGAGGAATATTTTGGCCATGGAAGATTAAGATTGTGATTACTGTAAATCCCCGGAAAAGGCAAAGAATGGATAGGGCGAAGATTGCCTATTTTTCAGGCTAGTGGGAAAGTGATTTTAAGGGGGAAAGATGCAAGATTTTCTACAACTCGTACTAAAGATCCTGCGCTCTCCGTGGACTTATGTTTATTGGGTTATTTCTGCCATGGGTATTATTGCCTCCCATCGCAATACGGCGGCCGATGGTTTTCCGCTCCTGGGCGCACTCTCCATCGCTTCTTGGATCTTGGGCACGGCGGTTTTTTACTGGCATCTGCGCATTTTGCGATTGCAGGGCGATTTTCGGGGAAAACGAAGTGGAATGGCCCTGTTCTTGGCGATTTGGGCGTTTCGGTTGCGCTTATTGATATTAGCGGCTCCCCTCGCGGTGATTTTCTACTACTGGCGGGGATACGATGAGCTTTTTAAAAATTACTTAAATTTTTCCATGGCACTTCCGGAAGAGAAAGCAACGGCCCTTTATATGCTTGTGCAAGAAGGCGTGCTCTGGTTTTGTTTATTACCAGTTGTTTGGTTGATCAATAAAGCGGGCACGAGTTTTGTGGTGGCCCAAGGGAATTCGGAGCGAGCCGTAGCGAAAAGTATTCCGGCAATGCTGCGCCAGTTTGTGCCCGTTGTGCTTTTTACATCGGCCAGCCTTATTGTGTTTTTTGGATTGAACGTTCTGGAGGTCTTAGGTTTTTTTGAAAACAGCGGTTGGAGTTTGCCCGCGCTAAATATCTTCAGAAGCTTTTTTAGCTATTTGGTGGAATTAAGCGGCGTTCTCTTTATTGCCAGTCGGCTCTGGGAGAGATCGCCGGAATTATTTTCGGAAGAACTGAAATGAGAATTGCGCTCATACGCCCGCCCCGTTTGTTCAAGCGTTATTCGCGCACCTTTCGCCCAGCCCCCCCGCTAGGCCTTGCCTATATTGCAGGCGCCTTGAGCCATTCCGGACATAGCGTAAAAGTAATTGATGCCATGGCAGAAGATCCATCCTGTATGTGGGAATTCCGCAAAGACATTGTCGGACAAGGCATCACCAACAGCCAAGTAGCCGCTTTGATTCCGGCGGATATAGAAGCTATCGGAATATCCTGTATGTTTACCGGAAACTGGTTGCATACCAAAACTCTGATTCAACACTTAAAAGAGCAATTTCCCGCTGCAGTTATTTTTGCGGGAGGTGAGCATATTACTGCTGCATTTGAGGTTTCTATGCGGCAGTGTCCAAGTTTAGATATTTGCGTTTTGGGAGAGGGTGAAGAAACAGTAATAGATCTGTTTAGCAAACTGCAAAACCGCGCCTCAATCGAGAGCGTGGCGGGTATAGTTTATCGTAGTGAGCGCGGCGAGATTCGAGTGAACCCGCGAAGGAAGAGAATAGCCGATATTGAAGCTGTGCCCGCTCCTGACTGGTCGCTATTCCCAGTTCGAAAATATTTTGAATCTGGCATCAGATATGGCGTGGGCACAGAACCGTTATTGCCAATCGTAGCAACACGGGGCTGCCCTTACGCCTGCACTTTTTGCTCGAATCCCAGTATGTATGGACACAACTATTATATGCGATCCGTTCAGCATGTTGTGGATGAAATAGAAAATCTGATCCAAACCTATGGTGTTACAAGTTTTGATTTTTATGATTTAACAGCCATCTTAAAAAAATCATGGATCATCGCCTTAGCCCAAGAAATATTGCGTAGAAATTTGAAGATCACCTGGCAGATTCCTGCGGGCACTCGCTCTGAAGTGATCGACGCGGAGGTAGCATCGCATCTATTTAAGGCTGGATGCAAAAATATCACTTACGCTCCTGAATCTGGTTCAGAGCGAATACTAAAATTGACAAAAAAACGCGTCAACTTAAGTAATATGCTTCATTCCATCCGGCTATCTCATAAAGAAAAATTAAATGTAAAAATAAATATTATTCTGGGCTTCCCCGAAGAAACCCACCGCGACATTTGGAAAACAATTCTATTTCTCGTTAAGTGTAGCTGGGCCGGCGTTTACGACGCTGTACCAGCCACGTTCCAACCCTATCCGGGCAGTGAAATTTTCAATAAACTCTTGCAGGAAAAGAAAATTAATCTCGAAGGAGAAGACTACTATCTGCAAATTCTAGAAGCGGATAATTTTTATAAAATCAAATTCTATAACGAAAATGTCAGCCAGGGATTCCTTAGGATCTATAACGTAATCTATTTACTGGCCTTTTATTTTAGTAACTACCTCTTTCGGCCCCAACGTTTATTTTTCTTGGCCAAAAACGTTCTTTTATCCTCTCCTCGATCGCGGGGAGAGAGCTTTGGGGTGGAAATTATAAATCAACTGAAAGAAAGCGTTCGACGACGCTTTGCCCCTCTATCCTAAGAGCAACCTACTAATACGATCTCGCGAACAACACCTTCTGAGTAGATGCTTTGCCAGATTTCACACACTGGCCGCTCTCTTGGGGATTGTTCAAGGGAATGCAGCGGATCGTGGCTTTAGTTTCTTCTTTGATCGCCCGCTCGGTTTCGGCGGTGCCATCCCAGTGGGCTCTTATGAAGCCGCCTTTTTCATCCAGCACTTTTTTAAATTCCTCGTAGGAACTCACATCCGTCACGTTTTGATTCCTAAATTCTAAAGCCCGGCGAAACAATCCTTCTTGGATTTCCGTGAGGAGATCCATCGCCTTCGCAGGCACTTCCGTGAGCGGCACAAAAATCTTTTCGCCGGTATCCCGGCGGGCCATCACGGCCTGATTCTTCGCGATATCTTTGGGCCCGAGTTCTACACGTAGAGGCACTCCCTGCACTTCCCACTCGGCAAACTTCCAGCCGGGGCTCTTGGTTTCATCAAGATCAATGTGCACAGTCACGGGTCCGCCTAAATTAGCTTTTTGTGTGGGCCAAGCTTTTAAGGAATCAGCCAAGAGCTTCGCTTTACTCAGCACTAGATCTTTTTCTTCGGGAGTTTTAAAGATAGGCACGATCACCACGTGAATGGGCGCTAAACGGGGAGGCAATACCAAGCCTTTGTCGTCACTATGGGTCATGATCAAACCGCCGATCAAGCGAGTGGAAACGCCCCAGCTCGTTTGCCACACAAAATCTCTTCCGCCATCCCGGGTTTGGAATTCAGTATTGAAGGCGCGGGCAAAGTTCTGCCCCAAATTATGGGAAGTTCCAGCCTGCAGAGCTTTCCCGTCTTGCATCAAGGCTTCGATGCAATAGGTGCGCAAAGCACCGGCAAAGCGCTCAGAATCAGTTTTACGGCCGCAGAACACAGGCATGGCCATATAATCTTCCGCAAACACCCGATACACTTCGAGCATCTTCAGAACTTCCTCTTCGGCATCCTTCTCGGTTTCATGGCAAGTGTGTCCCTCTTGCCAGAGGAATTCCGTGGTTCGTAGAAAGGGACGGGTACGCATCTCCCAGCGCACCACGTTGGCCCATTGATTGATAAGCAACGGAAGATCCCGGTAGCTCTGGATCCATTTGGCGAACATGGAGTTGATGATCGTTTCCGAAGTGGGGCGCACCACGAGGGGTTCTTCTAATTTTTTTCCGCCAGCGTGGGTAACGATCGCCAACTCTGGCGCAAAACCTTCTACGTGCTGGGCCTCCTTCTGCAAAAAACTCTCGGGAATAAATAAGGGAAAGTAGGCGTTTTTGTGGCCAGTTTCTTTGAATTTAGTGTCTAGAACTTTCTGCACTTTTTCCCAAATGGCATAACCATTGGGGCGAATCACCATGCAGCCTTTCACGGGAGAATAATCCGCAAGCTTCGCGTGCTGGATGATATCCAAATACCATTGGGAAAAATCTTTTGCTCTTGAAGTAATCTTCTCAGCCATCTTATCCTTCTTTCGCCTCACTGATTTTAAGGGCCTTTATCTTCCGATGCAAATGGGCCCGCTCAATTCCTAACATCTGGGCCGTACGGGAGATATTCCAGTCGTTTTCTTTTAGTTTGCGGATGATGAATTCCCGCTCGAACTGGTTCTTGGCCTCTTTTAAGCCCGCCGATAAAGCAGGAGAAAAAGCTTCCTCATCCATTTCTCCACTAGCACCAGATAGATTCAAGGGCGCATTAGCCACGGCCTCTAGAAGTTCTGCGGGCAAATCTTCTGTTCCCACCACAGGGGTTTTCACCATAATGCTCAAACGCTCCACGAGATTTCTAAGCTCCCGCACGTTGCCGGGCCAAGGGTAGTGCCGGAGGAGCTGAATCGCATCCTCCGAAACTCTTTTTGCTTCCCGGCCCTGTTCTTTAGCGAACATTTCAAAATAATGCCGAAGCAAAGCCGCCACATCTTCGGATCGTTGCCGCAATGGAGGAACCACAATCGGGATCACATTCAAGCGATAGTATAAATCTTCTCGAAATTGGTTTTGTTTAATAGACTCTAAAAGGTTTTTGTTAGTGGCAGCCACTACACGCACATCCACATCGATGGTTTGGCTCCCCCCCACCCGCTCAAATTTCTGCTCCTGCAAAATCCGCAACACCTTAGCTTGGGTTTTGAGGCTCATATCCCCAATTTCATCCAAGAACAAAGTGCCGCCATTGGCCTGATCGAACTTCCCTCGTTTCATCTGAGTGGCGCCCGTAAACGCGCCCCGTTCGTGGCCGAACAGTTCACTCTCAATTAACTCTTCCGGGATGGCGGCGCAATTCACGGCCACAAAAGGCTGCTCCCGCCGGCGGCTTCCAAGGTGCACGGCTTTCGCCACAAGTTCTTTTCCGGTGCCGTTTTCTCCAGTGATCAAGACCCAGCTATTTAAGGGCGCTATCGTGGAGATTTGTTCCTGGAGCTGAATCATTTTGGGAGAGCCGCCGATCATGACGGGTTCTTTAAACACTTCCGAACGTAAAATGCGGTTCTCTTTATTGAGCTCTTGAAACTGGAAAGCATTCCGCAAGGTGACTAATAATTTTTCCAACGAAAGGGGCTTTTCCACAAAATCATAGGCCCCGAGCTTCGTGGCTTTTACGGCGGTTTCCACGGTGCCATGCCCACTCATGATGATCACGAGCTGATCGGGCATATGGGCCTTGATGCGTTTTAAGGTTTCCATGCCGTCAATACCGGGCATCCACACGTCCAACAAAACCGCATCGAAATAGCCGTTCATCACATAGCCCAAACCCTCTTCCCCGGATCCGGCTGTCATCACCTGGTAGGATTCGTCTTTTAACGCTCCCGACAAAGAAGAACGAATGGCGGCTTCATCATCGATAATCAATACACTACGGGCCATGCTGCATTACCTCCATCACCCGATTCACCGGTAGCTCCACGGCAAAGTACGTATTAAATTTTCCATCCCGTGTATTCGAAACCGCGCGGATATACCCATCGTGATCGTTCACGATTCTTTTGGCAATCGCGAGTCCTAATCCTGTGCCCTCTTTTTTAGTGGAAAAATAGGGCTCAAACAAAAGCGGCAACACTTCCTCGGGGATTCCAGGGCCATTATCCGCCACCTGGATCACCACGATGCCCGATTCCCGGCGGAATTCCGTGGTCACTTGCACGATGCCATTTTCTAAATCCCGCATGGCGGCCACGGCGTTGTCTAAAAGATTTAGTACTACGCGCTTGATTTGATCCCGGTCAAAAGAAAACACGGGCACACTCGCATCGGGCAGGAATTCAAATGTTGTACCCCGGTGCGCTTGCCGAAAAAGGCCTACCACTTCGGCGATGGCGGCATTTAATTCATTGGGCAAAGGATTGGCTGCGGGAAAGCGGGCGAACTGGGAAAATTCATTCACCATTTCTTTTAATTCGTCCACCTGGCGGATGATGGTATCCGTACACTCCTTGAACACTTCATTTTCTTCGAGTTTATCCATATAGCGCTTCTGCAAGCGCTGGGCGGAAAGCTTAATGGGCGTGAGCGGATTCTTAATTTCGTGGGCAATACGGCGGGCTACTTCTCGCCAGGCTACTTCCCGTTGGGCCTTAATCAAATGAGAAATATCGTCGAGCACGAGCACCAAGCCCATATAACGGCTATCGCTATCATAGAGCGGAGTGATCGTTACTAAGAGCGAAAGAGGCTTGGCATCTTTTCCTGCCACGTTGATGTATTTAAAGATTGTTTCTTTTCCGCCCGCGTCCAACACCTGCTCGATGCTGATCAAGAGTTCCGAGAGAGGCCCCACCAGCACCTGCTCCAAGGACATGCCAATCACTGAATCGCTCTTCACATTCAAAAGATTAGCAGCAGATTTATTGATCGTGGTGATCGTGGAATCGGCGCTCACGGAGCACACACCGGCGCTCACGTTAGAAAGAATAGCTTCTAGATAGCGGCGTTTTTCGTCGAGCTCTTCGTTAGTGCTCCGAAGAGTGGAATACGCGGACTGCAAGCGATCTCGATTTTCACGGATGTCGGTGGTCATTTTGTTGAAGGCGGAGCTCACAGTGGCGATTTCATCGTCGCCTAAATTCTGGATTTCCACGTCTAAGTTTCCACTACCCACTTCGCTCACGGCCTGGGCCAAATGTTCTAGAGGCATCGTCATTTGCCGCGCAAGATAGAGGCCCACCCAAATGGCCGCAAAAATTACTAAGAGCGTGATCAAAATAAGGATCGCAAAATAAATGGTTTTCACTGGGTATTTCAAGGGATTTACTTCCCGGAAATCCGCGTAGGTAGAGGAAATTTCGTCCACTTTATTCACCAAACTCACAGGCAAGTGGTAACTCACAGCCAGCGCGCCCACGATTTTTTTACTGGCGCCATCCCGCAAGGGAATCACTGAGCGAAGCACATCACCCGTGCCCACGTGTTGCACTAACGCTACTTCTTTTCCCTCTAACGCCTGCTGTACAGTTTCAATCGGTAAACGGGGAAAAATCTCCAAATCCATACCAGGCTTCACCACCAAGGTGCGGGGATCCAAGGGATGCCAATAAACTTCCACGGCATCAAGGGCGTAACGGGAACGGAGCTGCACCAATTCTTTGGGCAAGCGCAAGCGAGCGTAGCGATCATCGAGGCGCATGCGGCCCGCCACTTCTTCCCGAATCCTTTCCGCAAAGTGCTCGGCGCTCTTTTGGGTGTTTTTGTAGTATGTATCCGTGATTTCTAGGGAGGCTTGGAGGGTGTTTCCTACTTTCACGCTAAACCACTTATCGAAAGTGGAATTGATGTAAAAAGAGGAAATCACGAACAACACCACTGTGGGCACGATCGATAATGTTAAGAAACTCGCCACTAACTTTGTTTTTAGTTTAGACCCCAAGAGCCCTTTACGGCGCTCCAAGAATAATTTCGACAAATTGCGAAAGATCAGGAAAACCAGAACCGCCAACAGAATCAAATTGAGGTTGATGATCCCGAAAAAGAAAATCGAGTTCACAAAAGGTAGGGTGCTGGAGTGTTTGGCCAATTTCAGGGCGAAATTGGAAAGGATCACGATGGCCAATAAAACCAATACAATCGTGATACGCTCACGGCGTCGCTTTCTTTTTTCTCCCCTATCGAGGGGAACCCCGTCGAAGAATGGCACAGCGCAATACCTTACGCTACTTCTGGCGCCTTCACAAGTTGACAGGGCCCCTCCCTACCCGTATAAGTACCCGTAAGAGATCCGTTTTTGACGACCTAAGCTAAGCCCCCAACGTGGCCTGGCCCCCCAATATTGGGATTACATTTCCTGCTCCCTCCATAGGGACAGAAGGGATCGTTCATGCCATCAGAACTTGTTATTAATGCAACCCTGCCAGAAGTGCGCGTAGCACTTCTGGAAGATGGGGAAATTTCCGACCTTTCCATCGAATACGAAAAAAATAAAAGCATCGTAGGCAATGTGTACAAAGGCCGCATCGCCCGGGTATTGCCCGGCATGCAGGCTGCCTTCGTAGATATCGGCTTAGAAAGAGCCGCTTTCCTTTACGTGGGCGACATTGTGTACGAATCCGAAGATGAAGAGGAAGAAGAGGCCGAAGAAACTTCCTCCCTTCCCACCCCCGCAGCGGCCGAAGAAGGCGAAGCAACCGAAGAAGAAGGTGGCCCCTCTATCGAATTCGATGCCGCAGAGATCTTGGCCGAGAAAAATCTTGGTCAGCTAGAAGAAATTGATAACAAAACTGTGCCACCAGAAGAGGGTGCTACTACTTCTGGCTCCGAAGAAGAGGGCTTAGAAGAAACAGAACAGCCCCAGCGCATGGCCCACCAAGGCCACCGCCGCGATCACCGCGGCCGCTCTTCCTCCCGGCGCCGGCAAGGTGGCCGCTCCCGGCCCATGCGCCCCCGGCTCAATATCCAAGATGTAGTAAAAGAAGGCCAAGATATCGTGGTGCAAGTGGCGAAAGAGCCCATGGGCACCAAAGGCGCCCGCCTCACCTGCCATATTTCCTTGCCCGGCCGCCACGTGGTGTTGATGCCCACCGTGGATCACGTAGGTGTTTCGAGGAAAATCGCATCCAGTGATGAACGCCGTCGCTTGCGGTCGATCGTGGATGAATTGCGACCACCCGGCATGGGCATTATCGTGCGCACCGTGGCTGCGGAACAAACCAACGAGCAGCTCACCAACGAAATCAATTATCTCTTGAATCTCTGGGCTTCGATTAAAAAGAAAAGTGAAACCCACAAATCACCCTATTGTTTGTATGAAGATCTAAATGTGGTGTTGAAAACCGTACGGGATTTTTTCACGGATGATATCCACCGCCTCGTAGTGGATTCGCCCCGGGTGCACTCCTACGTGATGGAGTTCGCGGAGCAATTTGCGCCTCACCTCGTGAACCGAGTAGTA
Organism: uncultured Bdellovibrionales bacterium; assembly: GCA_964416595.1. Lineage (GTDB taxonomy): Bacteria > Bdellovibrionota > UBA1018 > CAIPTA01 > CAIPTA01 > JAKFYM01. The sequence goes on from CAYQES010000008.1 coordinate 10,679, forward strand.
CGATATACTGGCAAGGATCCAATTTTCGACGCTTACGGCATCGAGAGCGAAATCGTGCGTGCCCTTAACCGGAAAGTTTGGCTAAAAAGCGGTGGTTACTTAATCATTGACCAAACGGAAGCCCTCACGGTGATCGACGTGAACACCGGAAAATTCATTGGACGAAAAAATCTGGAAGAAACCATCCTCAAAACCAATATGGAAGCTGTAAAAGAAGTGGCTTACCAATTGCGCCTCCGGAATGCGGGCGGGATCATCATCATCGATTTGATCGACATGGAAAAATCTTCCCACCGGGAGAAGGTGTACCGCGCCCTGGAAGATTCTTTGAAGAAGGACAAAGCCAAAACCAATATCCTGCGCATTTCCGAGCTTGGCCTTATTCAAATGACCAGGAAAAGAACCCGGGAATCCTTGAACCATGTGCTCTGTGAGCCTTGCCCCTACTGCTATGGCAAAGGTTTCACGAAGAATTTACGCACGGTTTGCTACGATATTTTCCGGGAACTCGAGCGGGCAGCCCTCGAGGGTGGCACCGTGGGTGCTCGCGTGGTGGCGCATCCAGAAGTGGTGGACACTCTCTTCCAAGACGAGCGCGACACTCTCGATCGTTTGGAAGAACGTTTCGGCATGAAGGTTTCCATCCAGGGCGATCAAACCCTCCATATTGAGAACTTCAAAGTGGAAGGCGAAAAATTGAGTCTGGTGGGTGCAAGACGCAGCCAAGAAACCACAGCTCCGTTAAACTAGAAACGAACGTCGACTACGGGCGACCAAACGAGGGGGGCTGTTACTTGCCCCACGCGTGCTTTACTGGTGTTTTTCTCTGGAGCCATTTGGCGAGCTAAAGCATAGCGCCGATCGGCCTCTATTTTTTTGGCGCTGTCTTCTTCGTCGTCGCCATTGGAGCCCTCTTTCACCCCAGAATAAGCAGAGATCAACACCCCTGCTACAGCGCCTAGAGCGGCTCCATAAAAAATATTTTTTGTGTGCGCTCCGGAATCTTCATAAAAGGGCAGAGTAGACGCGCCCAAAATCGCACCGGAAATTGTAGAAACGGAAATGGTGAGTGCCGCATCCCCCAATGTGAGGGCGTGCACGGGCTTCGCGAACAGGGAACTGCAAAACAAAGCTAATGCAATTACCCCCATTCGCTTCACGGCACGTAGTCTTTCAAGAGAGAGAGTAAGCGGTCACAAGCTTTGCCATCCACTGCCTTACGGTCAGTCACATAGGCTTTGGCTTGTTTGCTCCAATAAGAAATTTCCGTATCACAAACATTTCCGCTGGCCACTTTGCGGCCTTCGCCTTTAGCCACAGAGAAAGTTACAGGATTCTCCGCTTGGCCTTCGGCGGCGAACGCAAAGCGCTCGCCGTCGTTGATGTTTGTTTGGATCATTTTGTACGTAGTGCCTTGGGCTTCAACGTAAAAATGATTGGTCTTCGGCAGATAGCTGAACACCCAGCCATTTTGCTTCAATAAGACTTCTTTTTTATTTTGGCTAGCAACGGCCCGGTTGCTGGTCTCCGCGGCGATGCGGCTGAAGTCGTCTTCCACTTCATTCAGCCACGTGAAATCACCATGCAAAGATGCAGGCTCCCTGCCGTCTATTCTTTGGACACGCTCGCTAGCTTCATCCTCGTTTACCGAGTCTGGCCCGCGGCTTCCCTGTTGAGATGCACAAGCCCCTAAGCTTAGTGCGGTTAGAACGATTGCCCCTGTTTTGATCAGTAAGACGTACTTCCTGTACTTCATGACCCGATCCTCCTATCCCAAAGTATAGCACTTTAAGGAGCGCTCTCAAGCATTTCCCCAATTACCTCTAAACAACTGTAAGTTTTGGGTTTTTTTTGGTATTTCCGGGTCCATCTGGAAAGGGTTTTATGCTGTATCTTGCTTCCCGCTCGCCCCGACGTAAAGAGCTTCTGGCCCAAGCGGGGCTTTCATTCCGTATTTATGTGCCGAAAGCCAAGGAGCTAGACGCCCCTAAAACCACCAAAAATTCTCCACCAAGCAGAATCGTGCGCAAAATCTCCCTCTGGAAAGCTCGGGCCGCCCACCAGGAACTAAGGAAAAGGGGGATAAAAAAGGGCCTGATTCTCTCGGCGGATACCTTGGTGTTTCAAAACGGAAAAGTGTTGGGCAAACCTCGCCATAAACAAGAGGCAACGAAGATGCTCCGTCAACTTTCTGGCAGCTGGCACCAGGTATATACGGCCGTAACTTGCGTGGCGTTTACGAATAATGAGGCCAAAGAGAAAACCATCCATGTGATGAGCCGGGTGAAGTTTTTTCCCCTGCAGAAAGATTGGATCCGTTGGTATATCGCCACGGGCGAACCCATGGATAAAGCCGGTGCCTATGGAGCCCAAGCCCATGGCGCTGTTTTTATCCAACGCTTTTCCGGTTCCTATAGCAACGTTGTGGGATTGCCTCTTGGGGAAAGCATTCGTTTGTTGGAAAAAATGAGCGGTTCTTCCCGCACGAAACTACTGCGCGCTCGCCTTCCACAGAAAAACAGGTAACTCAACTCTCCCCCCTATTTTACCGATAGTTCTTAAGAGCTTTCATAAAGGGAGAGACAAATGGAACTTGGAGAATACATCGGGCAAGCCACCTACGGGCTTATCCTGATCTCCTATATGGTGCGAAATGTAAATTGGCTGCGGATCTTCGCCATCGCCGCCAGCATCGCCGCCATTTATTACAGCACCCTTGTGGCCAGAGAAATCCTGTGGATTCCCGTGCTCTGGAATACGCTTTTCATTTTAGCTAATACGGCCCAGCTTTTACTCACCCGCTGGCGCGCAAGATCCGTGGCCATGAATCCCCTGGAAACTTTTCTGCATAAAACGGTGCTAGCTAATTTCCCCGCAGCGGAAGTAAAAAGTTTCGCGGCCTTCGCCCAAGAAGGAGAACTGGTTTCCGGGCAACAACTGATCCAAGCGGGCACGCAGCTCAATCATCTTTTTTGTTTGATCCAAGGGAAAGTGGATATCCTTGCCAATGGCAATAAAGTAACAGAGCTCACACCTGGCTATTTTTTGGGAGAGATGAGTTTTCTCACCCACTCTCACACTAGAGCCGATGTGGTGGCCGCTACGAACTTAAAATTCCTGGCTTGGCCACACGTAGAGATCGAAAAATGGGTGGATTCGGATGCGTCGCGCTTGGCACTGTTGAACACAGCTCTTGGCACCCAAGTGGTGGATCAGTTACTCCGCCAAAATGAAGCTTTGCTGAAAGAAGCCCAGCATAGGAGTGCAGGATGATGCTGTTCATTTTATTGTCTACTTTAGCATGGGCCGATATTCCCACTGCTCCTTCCACGCCAACTGCTGTGTACGACTTAAAAGGCCTAAAACCCACAAGCGCCAGCGTGCACAACACGGCGGCTTATCGCAAACGGCACCTACGTTTTAAAAACGACCAAGGCAGCCACATTTTTGTGTTTGAAGAAACAAAGTACGAAACCCCTTCGGAACTTTTCTTTTTTCAAACCATGAATAATTGGAATTCCATTTGCTCTGTGGAATTAGAATGTTCCGCCAAAGCTTTTTGCACCGAAGACTGCCGCACCATGTACTATCCCGTTGCGAGCACGCCGCCCGAGAGTCCGTTGCCTCCGAGTAAATGCCGGGTGCGTAATCTCACCTGCTCGCCCGCACCAATGCCCACACCCGCGCCTCAGGAAATGAGCAAATGAATTCCCGTTTTCCCAAAGCAGTGATGGAGAGCATCCGCAATCGGGAGCTTTTGGCGCAAGCTTTGCAGGAACAAGAACAAGAATTAGTGCGTAGGCGTAGGATTGTTAGGGCTCTTTGCGTGGGTGTTCCCTTGGCGGGAATTTACTACGTGATGCATGGCCCACCGTTGATGGAAATGGAGGGATTAAAATCCTTAAGCAATCTACAGAAATCTATTTTTAAACAGGCCGCGGCCCAAGCCCAAGCGGGCGGAAAAATGATGATTGGCGAAGAGAAAAAAGCCCAAGAAGCGGTGGCCACAAACGCTTATACCCAAACGGAATCTGTGGACGACATGGTTCAAGAGCTCGAAGCCAGAAATGCCAAGCTCCAAGATTTTGCAGACAAACACAAATCCAATTTTAGCCAAGAACAGCTGATGGGTATGGTTGAAAAAGCCAATCAAAACCAAACAGGCGCCCCAAGCACACGGGATTTAGAAAATTTAGCGTCTGATCTTCAGGAACGGAGTGCGGCTTTAGACGAAGCTCTAGGCGAAGGCATAAAAGAAACTGGGAACATCGAAAAACCAACTGGCGGTGCAGAGCAAACAATAGGACAAGAAAAAACACAGACTCCCGAAACCCGTACACTGGCTTCCACCACCACCACGCCCACTTGCTCGCCCCTATCTTTGGTAAACTTGCGGCTTGCGCTTCCAGAATTGGGCAGTATTTCCACGCCTCAACCCTTGGCATACCAAGCCACCACCGAATCCGAACTCATAAGGATTGCACTTTTGGCCCCTACTCCAGTAAAGTCTCCTAGTTTTCATGAATACGTGCCCGTAAACAAAATCGACTTCTAGGATCTCCCAGTGATTCTTTCCACAGAAAAAAAAGAGCGCCTACAGCAAGTAGAAGAAACGATCCTTTCCGCCTGCCAAAAGTCAGGGCGCAAGCGCACTGCCGTAAAACTCATCGCCGTGAGCAAAACTAAAGGCTGGGAAGAAGTTCGGGATTTTTTGCTCTTAGGGCAAACTGAATTTGGCGAAAACTATGTGCAAGAAGCCATAAGCAAAATCCAATCCTTACAAACCTGGAAAGAAGTGGAAAAAAAAGCGCCCTCTCCCCACTGGCATTTCATTGGAAATCTACAATCCAATAAAACAAAATTCATTCCGGGAAATTTTTCTCTTTTCCACGCCCTGGATTCTTTATCTCTGGCCGAGAAATTAAACAAATCCGCGAGTGCCGTTCACCAAGTGCAAAACTGCTTAGTAGAAGTAAACCTAGAGGGCCAATCCACCAAAGGTGGAATTAGCCCCAAAGAACTTCCGCACTTTTTAGAGAAATTGCAATCCCATTCCTCTCTTACTATCACTGGATTGATGTGCATTCCCGATCCCAAACGTTCTTCTAGAGAGCCCTTCTCGGAACTTCGCCAGCTCCAGGAAAAAATGAACCAAGTGGGCGCCTATAAAAAACCATTAACGGAACTCTCCATGGGTATGAGTGCGGATTTTTCCGAAGCCATCCTCGAAGGCTCCACCATGGTGCGAGTGGGCACAGCACTTTTTGGAGCCCGCTCATGAAACAGTGGATAGTGCATGAAGAAAAGGGTTTCTTGGTGGTGAATAAACCCGCTGGAATTCTTTCGCAAAAAGATAAATCCGGTGTAGACGATCTCGCCACCCTTCTCAAACATAACCTAAAGCTAGAAAAAAACTCCTTTCTCGCGCCAGTGCATCGCTTGGACCGCAATACTTCGGGCCTACTTATCTTAGCGAAAGCCCCAAATGCCGCCAAAGATCTCACGGAACTTTTTCGGGAAGGGGAAGTAAAAAAGACCTATCTTGCTATCGTGAAAGGTGATCCCGGTGCTTCAGGCCGCTATGATTTCCCTTTAAAAAAAGAGGAAAAAACCAATCAAACTTTTGTGAGCGAAGACGGGCAAGAAGCCATCACCGAATTCACGAGAGCACAAAAACTCGGTAACGCTTCTTTAGTAGAAGTGAGAATTCTCACGGGCCGCTCCCACCAGATTCGCGCTCACTTTGCCGCCGCCGGGCACGCCTTAGTGGGAGACAAAAAATACGGAAAAAAACCTTGGTCAGAGATTTTTACTCGCCCCGCCTTACATGCCTATCAGTTATCCATACCCGCTTGCGCCGGTGCACCGGCCCTGCAGCTAGAATGCAAATTGCCGGAAGATATGGAGCAACTACTCCTCCGCTTGGGTGGAAAAACTCTCCTTTAAGCCGTTCAATAGATCCCGCATTTTTTCTTCCATGGGGCACTCAATTTTCACAGGATTTCCACTAAAGGGATGGGTGAATTCTAAGGTGCGCGCATGCAGCGGCAGTGTTTGTGGCACAAGATCCGGATGGAAAGAACTCCGCCAATCCGTGATGCCATACCCCCCATCCCACAAAATGGGAGTTCCAAGTGCACGTAAATGAATTCGAATCTGGTGCAATCGGCCAGTAAGGGGCGAAGCTTCCACCCAAGCAATATCCCCAAAACGCTCCTTCACGAGAAAATCCGTTTCCGAAGGTTTCCCTTTTTTTAAATCAATCAAAGCTCGCCCGCGGCCTTTTTTTCCTTCTGCCCTGAGGAGCGGAATCGAACAGCGGCATGTATCCCATTCCGGAGAACCCGCCGTAAAAGCCCAATAGGTTTTTTTCATCTGCCTGGATTCAAATAGTTTCGACAATAACTGATGGGAGTCTTTGTGTTTAGCGAATAAAACCACGCCGCTGGTTTCCCTATCCAAACGATGCACAGGATAAAGATCCCGGCCGCTGGCGTCTGGCTGGTGGCCTTTAGCCCGGAGCATATCTCCGAGCTGGTGGAGCAAAACATTTTTCTCTAAGCCCCAGCGATCGGCCACCACTAATTCGCCCGCAAATTTCTTTACGGCGATGAGGTGTTCGTCTTCAATTAAAATTCTTTGGTCCACGGTCCTCTATTTCGCTCTCAAAATCTACATCGGGATCGCCCGTGATTTTATTTCTTTCCATTTTATAGATCATCACAAAGGCATCTTCCCCATCGGGATAAAAATTGGGCAGCGTGCGGATCACCAAAAAACCTAGCTTTTGGTATAAAGCCACAGCCGCTTGATTGCCTTTGCGCACTTCCAATATCATGCTTTCCCCATTTTTCCGCATCACAAAGGCGATAATCTGGCGCAAAAGATAGGTGGCTAAACCTTGGCGGCGTAGGGCCGGATCCACAGCGAATGTAACAAGATGGGCTTGTTCCCCGGGAAAGGAAAAAACCCCATAAGCTAAAACTTTTTTATCTGTTTCATTATCGGTGACCACCCAAAAATGGGAATGGGCCTTGGAGAGCTCCTGGCGAAAAGCTTCCTCACTCCATGGAGGTTGATTCGACCCAGCATCAATCTTCGCGGTCTGTTCTAGATCCTCTTCCGTGGCGGGCCGTGGGGAATAGGGCAGAGTTTTCATTCTAGGTAGGCTCGAACCGGATACCTTCCACGTGCTTCCCGGCGCCAGAGTTCACCGTCAGAAACCAATTCCGTTTTCCGAAATTTTTCTACTAACACTCGCTTTTCTAATTCTCGCACCAGGAGGCTTTCGCCTTCGCGGGTGCGATTTTCTGTGCGGAAAAAACGGGAATAGCGCTGGCCAAGCTTTTGCCAACGATCTTTGCATTCCTCATTTTTATGGATTAGGCGCACAGCCTGGGGAATCAAGCCTGCTGTAGATAATTTTTTGCTGCGGGCTTCGAGGTACATGAGTTCTTCGTCCACATAGCTTTCGAGGAGTTCTTTTTTATCTTCGGAAAGAGCCTTTTCCCGCTTTAAAACTCCGGCACATACCAGCACGCCATCCACTTCCTTGAAACGAACTAGATCTGATTGCAGAACGGCTTCACGGCCCACCTTGGCCACCAAAGCATCTATCTGATTGTCGTCTTGGGCCCAGAGGAGAAACGGAAAAAACAATGCAAGTATAAGCATTCTTTCATTATAGGACCCTCCGCAAAGGGATCGAAACATTTTTTCCTTCACCCACGGTGGCTTCTCCTGTAACCAGGAGGCGTCCGTCTTTATCAAAACCAAAAAAATTCACCACATCACCTTCTTCCACGGCTATGTCTAAACTCCCTCCGGAAGCCCAAAGGTAAGAGTTGGTTTCTTTTTCTCCTTTAATTTGCAAAACTTTGCGCTCCACCCCAAACCAAAAAAGATCTTGGGTTTCTCCGGATGGCATTTGCAATTGCACCCTTAAAGCATTGGAGTCTTTTTCTTCCGGGCTTTTGCCACAACCGGGTACCGTGAGAAACACAATGGTCCAAAGGGACAGAATTTTTACCAGACAATTTTGCATAGGATCTCCTTCTTTACGCGGAAACAGGTTTAAAAAAACAAGCGCAATTCGCAAAGCAATTTCAAAGCCATACGCTATGAATTTGCTATGATTAGTTCCTATGCAAGACGTTGAATTCCAGGAATCTGTAAAACAGAAAAGTGCCGCCTTAGGCGAAATCCTCAAAGAGTGCGAAAAAGTAGTAGTGGGCCAAAGAGCCATGATGGAAAAAATCCTCATGGCCTTCCTCTGCGATGGTCACATCCTCCTAGAAGGATTGCCCGGATTGGCTAAAACTTTGGCCGTGAAAACTTTCGCCAGTGTGATGGATCTTAGTTTCAATCGAATCCAATTCACTCCCGATCTTTTACCCTCGGATCTTGTGGGTAGTATGATTTACAACCAGAAAACGGGCGATTTCTCCCCGAAGCAGGGCCCCGTTTTTTCCAATATTGTTCTCGCGGACGAAATCAACCGCGCTCCCGCTAAAGTGCAATCGGCCCTTTTAGAATCTATGGCCGAGCACCAAGTAACCTTGGGCGAAAAAACTTTTCCCCTGCCAGATCCTTTCACGGTGCTTGCCACCATGAACCCGATCGAACAAGAGGGAACTTACCAATTGCCGGAGGCCCAGCTCGATCGCTTCATGTTTAAAGTGAAAGTACCCTACCCCTCCCAAACGGAAGAAAAAACAATTTTGGACCGCATGAGTGGTTTAGAAGTTCCCAAGCTCGCTAAAAAAGCCCAGCCCCAAGCGCTGCAAGAATCCCGGGCCCTGGCCACGAAAATCTATTTAGACGAAAAACTAAAAGACTATATCCTCAACATCATCTTCACCTCCCGCTTCCCGGAGAAAAAAGGACTCACGGATTTGAAAACTTTCATCCAAGTGGGCGCCTCTCCCCGGGCCACGATCGCCCTGGCCAAAGCTTCCCGCGCCTCTGCCTTTTTAATGGGTAGAACCTATGTGAGCCCCGACGACGTGAAAGCCGTTTGTTACGATATTTTACGGCACCGCCTAGTACTCACCTATGAAGCCGAAGCTAACGACATCACGCCTGAGTCCGTAATTAGGAAAATACTGGATGTGGTGGAAGTTCCGTAGACAAGAAAAATCCGCGGCCGAAGAAGTGAGCGCCGAACAAGCCACGGAAATCCGTGCGTCCGGCAAAGCTCCACTTTCCAAAGTGGCCAAACAAGTAAAACACGTGGAACTTGTGACGAAAAAAAAATCTTCGGCCATGCTTTCCGGAGAATATAAATCCCGCTTCAAAGGCCAAGGCATGCAATTCTCCGATTCCCGCCTCTACCAATACGGAGATGATATCCGCCACATCGACTGGCGCACCACGGCCCGCATGCAATCCACTTATGTTAAAACCTTTGAAGAAGAGCGGGAGCTCACGATTCTCTTTGTGGTGGATGCCAGTGCATCCAATTCGTTTGGTAGCACAGGCGTGAGTAAAAGAGAGGCCTTGGCCATTGCCCTCGCTTGCATTGGTTTCTCGGCCATCGAGAATAATGATCGGGTTGGATTGATTTTTTTCAGCGATCAAGTGGAACGCTTCATCCCAGCAAAAAAAGGCCGAAAACATATCTTACGTTTGATTGACGAACTACTCACCTTCTCGCCCGCCTCTCCCAAAACAAATATGGATCCTGTGCTGGATTTTTTGCGCTCCACCACCAAACATGGGGCCGTGATTGTGCTGGCCAGCGATTTCTTCTCTAAATTTGATAAACGAAAACTCGAAATCTTAGCCAAAAAACATGACTTTATTTGCCTGCGGGCCGAGGATCCACGGGATGGCGAACTTCCCAATGTGGGCTTGCTGCGCTTAGAGGATGCGGAAACGGGCGAGATGATTGTGTTACCCACAAGTTCCGCTTCTTTACGGAAAGAGTACGCCACTAGCCAGCGGGCTTTTAAAGAGCTGGTGGGTAAAATCTTGAAAAAAAGTGGCGCCTCCCTCGTAGATCTACCCACCAAGGAAGAGCCGGCGAAAGTGCTTCACCAATTCTTCCGCGCCCGTAGGGGAGTGCGCTCGTGACCGGCACTCTTTCGCTCTCGGAAAAAAGCGCTATCACCAAACCCCAAGTGGGGGACTTCATCCAAGTAGAAATTCTCTTGGACGAAAAAATCGGCAATGAGGGCGATACTTGGGTTCTTTTGCCCGAAAATCAGTCGTGGATCGCTAGCGGTAGCCTCACCTTAGCGGCAACATCCCTACAACCCATCTCGGGAGCAAACACAAAGTTCACTCTGCGGGCTTTAATCCACCAACCGGGATCTGTGCATTCCGGAGAAGTTCTGCTGCAACATAAACCTTCCGGAAAAGAGATAAAAATCCCGGCTGCCAACCTTTCCTTGGAAATCCAAACGGAATCCAAGGAAGAAGCCTCGGAACCACCATGGTTACTACCCACGGTGCCCTTCGGGGGCTGGAATGTTTTTTTATTGTCTATTTTAGGCATTTTATTTTGCGTGGCTTTGTTTTTTGGAATCCGCGCTCTGTTAAAGAAAGTTGCTGCCCGCCGCAAACTGGACCACAAACAGCGGGCCATCCTAGCACTCCAGGCCCTCACTAAATTTGCAAAATCTCAAAAAACTCTACAGCAACACGAATGGAAAAAATTCTCCTTTGAATTGGCCGGTATCTTAAGAAAATTTTCAGACGAAAATTTTTTAATCGATTCCAGCGATATGACAGATCGAGAATTTTTATCTGCTCTGCGATTACAGGCCAAAGCCCACGGGCAAGTGGATTCCCTGGCCCACATCCTCAGCACCATCGATGAAGTGCGTTACGGGAAAAAGGCGTTGGATGCCACCGTGGTGCCTGGCCTACTCTTAGAATCCAAACAATTCATTGAACACACCTTCCAATCCCGGGAAGAAGAAGGTGGGTTATGAGTTTTAAATACCCCCTCGTATTTCTGGTATTGCCAGTTGCCTGGTTTTTGCTCTACGTAGGTTTACGCCATGGTTCCTACCAAAAAATTCTATCCTTTCCTTTAAACCAAAGAAATTTTCGTAAACCAACCTTGATGCTAGTGCCCACCTGGGTGCCGTTTTTTTTTCGCTGCCTGGCTGTCTTATTGGCTGTAATCGCCCTAGCGCGACCACAAACTTCTTCCTCCCAAGTGCGCCGCATTTCGGAAGGAATCGATATCATGCTGGCGTTGGATGTATCTAAGAGCATGACAATTGAAGATGTGGACGAAAGCGAAACCAATCGCCTAGATGTGGCCAAAGAAACCGTAAAGCGCTTTATCAATGGCCGCCGGGATGATCGTATTGGCTTTTTGATGTTTGCCGGGGAAGCCATCACCCTTTGCCCCCCCACTCTAGACTACGAAATTCTCCTGCAATCCGTGAGTGATGCTGCGGTAGACATCCTAAAAGATGGCACCGCGATCGGTGAAGCCTTGGCCACAGCCGTGAACCGCGTAAAAGACAGCACAGCAAAATCCAGAGTGATCATTCTCATCACCGATGGTGATAGTAATATGGGTTCCATTGAGCCTCTCGATGCTGGCGACATAGCCGCGGGTTTCGGCATTAAAGTGTACTCCATCGCTTTAGGCAAAGAAGGAGTGGTGCGTTTTCCTGATTACCAAAACTTTTTTGGTGTGCGCAAGAAAGTGTACAGCCAAACCACTAGTACTATTAACCCTGAACTCCTGATGAAAATATCCGAGGAAACGGGCGGGAAATTCTTCCGGGCCGACGACCAAGACTCCCTGGATCGGGTGTTTGCGGAAATCAATAAATTGGAAAAAAACAAAATAGAAACCAAGGATCGGGTTTTATGGGAGGAACATTTCCAAGCTTTTCTTCAGTTTTCTTTGTTTTTTTTCCTATTGGATTTTTTGTTGCGGATGACCATTTTCCGCATCCTGCCGGAGTAAACGATGGAAGATTTTCGATTTTACAGCCCGGGCTACTTCTTTTTGCTACTGGCGCTGCCCGTGCTGCAGCTCATTCTCCATCGCATTCACCGTGGAGCGAAAGATCGCCTATTGCTCTTCGTGGCAGAAACAAATTTAAAATCGCTACTCAGAGAAAAAGGAAAGGGCGGAGGTGAACGTAAGCGTTTATTGTTTTGGCTCGGGATCGTGTTTTTGATCTTGGCCCTGGCCCGCCCCCAGGCCAATCCAATTGTAGAGGAAATGGAAGGCGCCAGCCTCGATATTTATGTGCTCCTCGATGTTTCCCGCAGTATGGACGCGGAAGATATCCCTCCGAGTCGCCTGAAAAAAGCCAAAAAATCCATCGAAAGCCTCACACACCTACTCGCCGGCGATCGCATCGGCGTGATTGCTTTTGCCGGAACCGCTGTGATCCTTTCTCCGCTCACTGCAGATTACGAGGTGATTAAATTATTTTTGCAAAACGTGGATACTAGCCTAATCCAAAACCAAGGCACGGATATTTTAGGCGCCTTGGATCTAGCTAACCGAGCGATGGAACGGGGCGCGGAAAAAGTGGGGCCCGGTGGCCCGCGCACCAATGTGTTTTTGGTGATGAGCGATGGTGAAGATCACAACCATACGGATTGGAGTGTGGTGGATAAAATTCGCGACCAAGGCGGAACAATTTTTTCCATCGCCTTTGGCACGGAAGCGGGCGCCTCGATTCCCGTACGCAATGAAAGAGGAGAACTATTTGGCTATAAACGGGACGCAGCCGGCACACCCGTGAAAACATCTGTGCAAATCAAATCTTTACAAGAAATTGCCCAACGGGGTGGTGGCCAATTTTATTTCTCCACGCCCGATGAAGCGGAACTAAGAGATGTGCTAGTTCGCATCCAAGGTTTGGATCGCACCGAGGCGGTCACAAAAAAAGCTAGAATCTACCAAGAGTATTTTATTCCTTTCTTGGCAGCGGGAATTTTTTGTCTGATTTTTTCTTTCTTCTCCATAAGAGCGCTGTTTACGAAGGCATTGAGGAAGGCTTTTCTGTTTTTATTCTTTTCATCCCTGGTGTTGGATAATGCCCAAGCCTCGCCTTTTTCTTTTCTTTGGGACAAAGAAAAGCGCACCTTTGATGCGAGCCAGAAATTAGCCGAAGAAGGAAAAACAGAAGAGGCCGTAAACCAATGGAATGAATTACTCGCCGAATCACCCGATAGCCCTGAGATCAATTACAATATTGGCACCTTGCTCTTGGAGGGAAAAAAGGGCGACGAAGGTCGCGTGCCCTTGCAACGCCTCCTCAATCATGAAAATCCTTTGCGCCACCGGGCTCTTTTTAATATCGCCGGCTCCTACGCCACAGAAGAAAAAAAGGAGCAAGCCCGGGCCACTTACGCAGAATTGATCGATTCCCTCAGAAAACTACCTAATCCTTCCACCGAAGACCAAGAACTCCTCCAAATGGCCGTGGAAAATTTAAAGCGCCTAGCGGATCCTCAGAAAAATCCCCAAGGTGGCGGGCAAAATAACCAACAGCCCCCTCCCCAAGAAAATCCGGAAAATAAGGATCAAAAGAAGCAAGAAAACAAAAGCCAACAAGGGCAGGATAATAAAGACCCATCAGAAGACAAAAAGAACGAAGACGAGAAAGATAAAAAAGATCAGAACCAAGACAACAAAGACCAGAATCCGGAACAAAAACCGCCGGAGCCTAAGGGCTTGCAAAAAAAGCGCCCCAATTTCCAGGAAAAAAACAATATGGGTGAAGACGACGCTAAGCGCATGCTGGAAGCCCTAAAACAAAGAGAAAATAACCTGCAAAAAAGATTCTTAAAGAATAAAGATAAGGGAAGTGAGCGCCCGGACAATGCAAATGATAAAGATTGGTAGCGCATTTCTATTTTTATTTAGCCTCTCGGCCCTAGGGCAAAACCCTACGCCATTGGTAACCGTTGTAGTTACTCCTAATCCCATTACAGAAAATCAAAGCGTACAATTGCGCATTGAAGTAGAAACCGTTCCTGGTAATACGGTTTTTCAGCCCCATTTCGACGCTCCTGATTTCATCCTAGTGGGCCCCCAACCTAGTTATGGTGGATCCATAACTACGCAATACTTCAACGGGCAAACTCAATCCGTGCGCAAATCGTTTTTTGAATATGTGTTGAATCCCAAAAAAACCGGCAACCTCGTGATCCGAAATATAAAAATCAAGGTGGGTAAGGAAGAGATCACTTCTCCCGATACCATGGTGAAAGTGTTGGCCGATACCTCCACACCATTAGATCCGGCAGAGGAAGAAGAGGATGACCCAAATCCCGCAGCGCCCGGGTATTCTTCGGGATCCAATTTTACTCCGCCGCCTGATGATGCCCCCAAGCAGTTCAATAGTGATTTTACGGTTTTTGCTTCCATCAATAAAAAGCGGGCCTATGTTGGTGAGCCCATTGTAATTGAATACTGGCTCTATGATTTTGGTGGATTGCGACAAATCGAGATCCAAAAATGGCCCACCTTTGGCGGTTTCTGGAAAGAAGATCTAGAAATCGCGAGCACCTTTAATTTAGAAGAAGTTTATATTGGTGATCGCATGGCGAGACGCGCCTTTATTGGTCGCTACGCTCTCCACGGCATCAAACCGGGAAAAATCTCTCTGGATCGCTTAGTGATCAGGGGGCGCTACCTCTCACGCATTAGTACGCAAGGATATTTTCAAACCCAAGAGCTTCGCACTGGCATGCATGGCAGCCAAGATATCACCGTGGAAATCTTGCCCTTGCCATTGCCCAATCGACCAGAAAAATTTAGTGGCGCCGTGGGAGATTTTTTTCTAAAGGCCGAGGCGGACAAAACCACCGTAGCCCAACACACTCCGATTACTTTTACTGTTACCGTGCAAGGCGTGGGAAATTTCCAGGCCATTGATTCTATTCCTTTGCCCCTGCCACCAGAATTTGAATTATACGAATCGAAAACCAATGCCCGCGGTTCCAATCCAATTGGCACCCGTAGAGAATTACGCTCCCAAAAAACATTTCAGATCACCGCCGTTCCTAGAAAAGCAGGAACATTTGTGGTGGAGCCAATTACCTGGTGGTACTTCAATCCAGAAAAAGGTAGCTACCAAAAAGCCACCACTTCTCCCATCACGATCCAAGTAGCGGAAAATGCCGGCCAAACCCCAGGCACCAACACCTATGCTACCGGTGGAGGCGCGCCTTATTCTCCGCCAGCAGAGGAGCTACGCCCCTTAAAAGATATTTCCCTTACGAAAGCCAATAATCTTCCCCGCCAGTTAAACGTTTTTTTGATTATCCTTTGTTTGCTCAATGCCTGGCTCGGCTGGCTCTGGCTGCACAAAACCGCAAGTGCTTATTTAAAGGTTGTTCTACGGGATCCTTTTCGCGAAGCCAAACTTGAATGGGCAAGGGCTAAAACGGAAACTAGCAGCGCTTGGCTTTCTCGCTTAGAAGATTCTATTTTTGCGGCAGGTGAAGTGCTCCTTGGTTCTAATCCCCGGGGTATTACTCGCGTTGATCTTGAAACCCACTGGCGGGAAAAAAATCTACCCCTGCCGCTCTTTCACCAAATAGCCTTAGTACTGGATCATTTGGACCAGCATCGCTTCAGCGCGAAAGCCCAAGGGCAAGAAAATGAAGCCTTGCGTACGCAGCTGCAAAATGAAGTAGAGGCGATCTTGAAAGAAGCGGCCAAGGTAAAACGCCGCTATCTAGCTAGCGATAGAACTTAGCGATCGTCTCCACGATCCTGGGGACAAGCTCTAAAGGCAATTCGGGGTACATCGGCAGCGATAGCACTTCTTTTTCCAACTGATCACAAACCGGTAAGCTAATAGATTTCTTTCCTTGCAAGAAGGCTGATTGTTTATGCATTGGCAAAGGATAGTAGATTTCACTGCCAATCAAATTTTCGGCAAGGAAAATTTTTAGTTGGTCCCGCTTTTGCGCGCGTACCGTGAATTGATTCCACACATGCTTTCTATTTTTGCCAATCACAGGCAAAAGGATTTCACTTAAATTCACGGAAGAAAAACAACGTTGGTAGTCTTGGGCAATCCGTGTGCGTTTTTCTTCGTACTGGGATAAGTGCCGCAACTTGATCCGCAGCACCGCTGCCTGGAAGGAATCTAAACGGGAATTCACGCCGATAACTTCATGGTAGTAACGCTGCTTAGATCCATGCACACGAATCATTTGCACGAGTTCGGCGCCCTCGGCGGTTTTCGCAGAAATCAATCCCGCATCCCCCATGGCACCAAGATTTTTGGTGGGATAAAAACTAAATGCGCCAAAATCTCCCCAGGCGCCAGATTGTTTACCTTTAAATTCTGACCCAATGCTTTGGGCGCAGTCCTCCACGATAGGGATTGGATTTTTATTAGCTTTGCTCAAATGCAGAAGCGCTTCCATATCCACCATTTGCCCGAATAGATGCACAGGAATAATTGCCTTAGTGCGGTTAGTGATTTTTTTCTCAAGATCGGAGAGGCAAATATTGTAAGTTTCATCGCTGTCCACAAAAACAGGCGTTGCGCCTAAGCGCGCCACGCTACCGGCCGTAGCGTAAAAAGTGAAAGAAGGCACAAGCACTTCATCGCCCGGGCCAATGCCTAAACACATCAATGGCAGTAGCAATGCATCCGTGCCCGAAGCGCAGGAAATTGCATGGGCCACGTGGGTGTGAGCGCGAAACTCTTCTTCAAAAGCTTTTACTTCCTGCCCCAAAATAAAGGCCGAGGCATCCATTACCTTCCCTAAGGCCGCCATGATTTCGGCTTTTAGGGGCTGATTTTGGGCATGCACATCAATGAGTGGAATAGGCTTTTGCATGAAGGTGGTTATAACACGGGCCTGGAGAGAGGAGGAGGGAGTTTTTTTACTCTTTCTTTGCTAAGATCCCGGCAAATGGAGAGCCTTACAACTTCTATTGCGCTTTGCACCTACAATGGCGGCCCTTTCTTACGAGCACAACTGGATTCATTTCTAGCGCAAACCACACCGGCTCAAGAGATTGTGGTGGTAGACGACCAATCTACGGATGATACGGAACAGATCCTTCTAGAATATAAAAATCGCTTACCGCTAAAAATTCATAAAAATCCCGTTCAATTGGGTTTCGTGAAAAATTTCGAAAGGGCCCTCTCCCTTTGCCAAAATGAAATCATTTTTCTTTCGGACCAAGACGACATCTGGCACGCCAATAAAATTGAAACCCTATTGCAAACCTTCCAGCAAAACCCAGATATCCAATTGGTATTTAGTAATTCCCGCCTTGTAGATGAAGCAGGTAAAGATCTAGGTAAATCTTCTTGGGAGGCCATTCATTTCACAGAAAAAGAGCGCGCGAGCTTTCGCCAAGGAGAGGGGCAAAAAGTTCTTCTCAAAAAAGCAGTGGTTGCTGGAAATACCATAGCTTTAAAAAGAAATTTTTTACAAAAAGCCTTACCCATTCCTAATTTTTGGATCCACGATGAGTGGCTCATGGCCCTCGCTGTGTGCAATGGATCCGTAAGTATGATGGAAGAAGAACTCATTTCTTACCGGCAACACCACAAACAATCGATTGGTGCAGTGGGAACCGGCCTACAACAACGACTAAAAAAACGCATCCAAAGAGCCAATCGCTTCCGATGGGAAAGTTTCTCTCAAGAACACCAAAAGTGGCAATCTTTGCAACTTAGGGTAGAAAACTCTTCGGCTTTACTTGCAGAAAAAATCTCTTTTCAAAGAGAAAAAGCAGGCTATGCACAGCTGCGCTTGCTACGCACCTGGCCCATCCTTAAAAATTTAGCTCTGGGAAAATACCATCGATTTAGCGCCGGTTTTAGTACCGCCCTGAGAGATTGGTTGGCAAGCGGGGACCAATGATTCATACCCGTTATTTCCGCTTGGCCTGCCTGGGTGTAGTATTTTTTGTTTTAACGGCCATTGCCTATTTCCAACCCTATTGGGGCCTGATGGACGACGCATCCGCTGTCCTCAACATCCTTCCTATTTTACAAAGCCAAGATTTGTGGTCCGTTACCATGGAATACGGGCGTAACGATTTAATATGGGGAATGTTTCGTCCATTTTATCCAGCCATGGTGAGCCTATTATACGGACCGGGGGTGAGCTGGCAGCCCTGGATTAGTTTCTTACTAAATGCCTTAGTGGTATTTTCCATATTGCTCCTATTGGCTTTTGCCCTAGGAAAAATTCTGGCCGTGGAATGGTCGAAAATTTTTCTCGGCTCGTTAATCATTCCCTTCACCTATGATTTATTCCAGCATCCAAGCTTACAAGAAAAACTGGTTTTATTGTTTGGCGGCCTGGCTTTGCTTTGCACTGCTTTCCGTTCCAGATTTTCCACCTACTTATTTTGGCCGCTCTTAGCACTGCTGCTAGTTTTTGGTCACCTCAGTAAAGCGTCGTTTGTGATCTACCACGCCATGGTGATCGCGACCCTAGGAGTACAAAACTTTCAGCAAGGAAAATGGCAGAAAAATTGGCAAGGCATTTTATTCATCATCGCCCTAGGCTGTTTGGCTTTACAAGCCCATGCGCTGGTAGCCAGCCATGGCACCTATACCTCGACTGCCTATAAATTAGAGGCCGTGCTTTTAAATATAAGATCTTCCAAAACCATACTATTATTCCTACCTATTGGTGTGATTGGTTTCCTCACACTCTTCTCTTTGAATGTTCGAAAAAATTTGCCCACAATCCTTCCTTCACTTATAGGTTTAATGGGGTTCATTGGATTATTTTTGTCTTGGGGATTTGCAGGTTATTTAATTTCAGTGATTGCCACAGTGTATGCTTCATGCTGGATTTTTCTTGCGGAAAAAACTCTTACTCACAAAATTTCACATATTATTTTGAGCGCGCTATTGATCGTGTTGCCATTCACTACTGCCCTCTATCGCACAAATAATATGTTCTCAAAATTGCAGGATATCGGCTTAGCCCGCTTGGCAGCTGCGGACTGGGAAAAACAAGGCATCGATCGGATCGAACTGCCCTGTGAAGAGGGGGCGGAGTCTTTTGCCATGTATGTAAAAAGCTCTGGTCAAACTTCTTTAGAAGTAAAACCGTTTCGCGGCCTCCAACAAAAAGCGGGCTATTTATTCCACGATAGCTCCATGTGCGCGATCCCACGCTCTCACCCTGTGTACCAAAATTGCCAAACGGAAATCCTGTGGCGGGGTAAGCAAGATCATAGCTACCGCTTAGTGCGCTACACTTGCCCTTAAGCTTCCATTTTTTTCTGGAATGATTGAATCTGGGAAACCGTAAGATCCGCGATCTTAGAATCGCCCTGGGCTCGGCGGAAATACCACTCTGCTGTCCAAGCAATCGTTTCCTGGAAATTAAGCTCCGGGCGCCAACCCAAGCGAGCTGCGGCTTTGTGGCAGGTTAAACGTAAAGAGCTCGCTTCTTTTTTCTTAAGTTCTTTTTCTCGGGCGAGTTCATATTTAGATCCCGGCCAGTGTTTTTGCATTTCTTCCACCAGGGCCAAGGTGGTGTGCTCCACTTCGTCGGATGGTCCGAAATTAAAGGCTTCCCCGTGCACGCCCTCTGGATTCTGCAACAAACGGGAGCCCAGCAAAAGATATCCGCCCAAGGGCTCCAGCACATGTTCCCAGGGTCGGGTGTATGAAGGATTTCGCAGCAGCATGGCCTGCTTTTTCTCCCAGGCCCGCACGCAATCGGGCACCAAGCGATCTAAAGCCCAATCCCCTCCGCCGATCACATTGCCCGCCCGGGCGCTGCACATGCGGGTGCCTTCGGAAAAAAAGGAGCGGCAGTAAGAGGAAAAAATAATTTCGGCGGCGGCTTTGGAGGCCGAATAGGGATCGTGGCCACCCAAGGGATCATTTTCCCGATAGCCAAATTCCCAGCCGTGGTTTTCGTAAACTTTATCCGTGGTAATCACCACGAGGGCGGGAACGCTTCCCACCCGGCGAACAGCTTCCAACACATGGGCCGTGCCCATGGAATTTTCTGAAAAAGTTCCAAGAGGATCTTCGTAAGACGCGCGCACCAAAGGCTGGGCGGCCAAATGAAAAATAATATCGGGCTTTGTTTCCCGGATCGCTTTTTCCAAAGCCGCTTGTTCCCGAATATCGTTCCGTACGTCCTTCAAAGATTTGTCGAGATGTAAGGCCTCAAACAAAGAGGGTTGCGTGGGGATATCCTTCGAGTAGCCCGTAACCTCAGCGCCCAAGGATAAAAGCCATTGGGAGAGCCAGGAGCCTTTAAAGCCTGTATGACCCGTGACAAAAACTTTTTTTCCTTTGTATACGCTGAGCGCGCTCATCAATCCCGCCAGTTTTTCCAGGGCGCCTTGCCCGAGGCCCAAAGGGATTCCAAAAGATCCCGATCCCGGATCGTATCCATGCACTGCCAGAAACCTTCGTGCTGATAGGCCATGAGCTGACCATCCTTCACGAGCTGCTCCATGGGTTTACGCTCGAGGATCGTTTCGTCGTTTTCTAAATAATCGAAAA
The DNA here is from genome assembly GCA_964416595.1 of uncultured Bdellovibrionales bacterium. Lineage (GTDB taxonomy): Bacteria > Bdellovibrionota > UBA1018 > CAIPTA01 > CAIPTA01 > JAKFYM01. The sequence continues at coordinate 31,135 of CAYQES010000008.1, forward strand.
TGCCGGGCTCCATCACCATGAATCCGCCATTGATCCAGCCTTCGTCCGTGGGGAGCTTTTCCCGGAAGGCGGTGATCTTGCCGTTGTCTTGGATCTCGAGGCCACCGAAGCGGGCCGTTGGTCGTACGGCTGTCATAGTCGCAAGCTTCCCGTGCTCTTTATGGAATTTCACGAGGCGTTGGATGTCCAGATCGCATACGCCGTCTCCATAAGTGAGCATGAAAGTGGAATCGATGTGTTTTTTCAAACGTAGAAGCCGGCCGCCCGTAAGAGTTTCAGCGCCCGTGTCGATCAAGCGCACTTTCCAGTTTTCCCTTTTTTCCCGCCCTAGGGTGGTGGTGGCACCGGTGGCAAGGTCCACTTCGAAATCGCTGTTCAAAGCGGCCCAGTGGAGGAAAAAGTTTTTGATATAATCCCCCAGATAACCCGTGGCCAGGGTGAACTGATCGAAGCCATGTTGGCCATACAGCTTCATGATGTGCCAAAGGATGGGATGGCCCCCCACCGTAACCATAGGTTTCGGGCGCACACTGGTTTCTTCCGCCAGGCGCGTGCCCTTACCCCCACAAAGAATGACTACTTGCATAGTTCCCACCTTAAATCAGAGACGTGCAGCCCACAATAGGCGTGATATAAGGAATGCATGGAAAAGAACACTATCAATGGCGTAAAAATCATCCCTAAGCGAAAAATCACCGATGACCGGGGCGCAATCTTTCATATGCTCCGCTCAAATGACCCAGAGTTCCAAAAATTCGGGGAAATCTACTTCAGCAAGATCCACCCGGGTGTGGTGAAGGCCTGGCACCACCATAGCCGGATGACATTGAACTATCTGGTAGTAACGGGTTCCATTCAATTGGGGCTCTGGGACGGACGAAAAGATTCCTCCACCTATGGCGTGACCCAAACCATTTATATGGACGAACAAAACAGCCAGCTCGTGATCGTGCCTCCCGGCGTTTGGAACGGATTTAAGGGATTAGGACCCACGAGCTCCATCGTTGCCAATTGCGCCACGGAATTTCACGACCCCGAAGAAATCACCCGCCGGCCCTTTGATGATAAAGAGATCGGGTACAGCTGGGAGACGAAGAACGGTTAACACCACTTAATGGCATACCAAGATTTGTATAGATTGAGTGTTCACGCTGTTTTCATCGATACGGAAAGTCGTGCCTTGTTCGTACGCACCACTTACGGCGCAAAAGCGTGGACACTCCCCGGTGGTGCAGTTGATCCTGGCGAAACGATTCACGAAACCCTATTAAGAGAATGCAGAGAGGAACTTGGGCGCGATATTAAGATCCTTTATCTTTCCGGAGTATACTTCCACGCCAACCACAACTCACACGCCTTTGTATTTCGATGTGATTTTCAAGACAATAAAGAAATCCGCTTATCCGAAGAGCACTCAGAGTTCACGTATCTAAAGGCAAGCGAGCTAAAGGATTCACACAGAATCAAGATAGAGGATTGTTTGAGTTATAGTGGAAATACGAAAAGCGCGAAATTCTAGTTTCGCAATCAAAGCATACATTGAGACCAGCAAAGAAACTTCATTTCTATTTGATAAAATCCCATTCCTGCTTAAAATTTATTTATGCAGAAATCAAAAAACTCAACTCACTAAAAAATTTGCCTTCGTCCAAACTTTTTTATTCACCATAGGTAGTTGTAGGTAGGCTTTAGATAAATTCGTCGCAGCTTCAGCCCATTTCACCTCCACGGCCCATTCCCCCGGAAGAAGAAAGTCCACCTCTCCATTTTTATTGCTGAAATACCCAAAACGGTGGTGCCGGCGATTCAATTCTTCATGCGCTACCATTTCTGCGATCTTTTCTTCTACGTTTGCTGGGGGCTTCTTCCCAGCTAAGTCGAGAGCGATCCAATAAAGCAGTGGATCGGTGAAATAGAATTTTCTATCCTTCTTAAAACGATAAGAGCCAGTATCTATATCAATCGCATGGAGCTGTTTTAGTGCGAAACATGATTCCAAAACGGAAACGTATTCTTGCACAGTATTATGGGAACCGATGGTTGTCTTTTTTGCAAGAGTTTGAAAGCTCAGTGGGCTTTGCAAACACAAAGCGAATTGAATCATCAATTCCTCAAGATACTCTTTATTTTTCCCAAGCTTAGTCACATCTCCCATCAGCCATTGCCAATAGGTTTTCATGGCCTGTTTTGGCTTATGACCCTTGGCCCCCGCTTCCGCCACAGCGGAGGGAAAGCCACCTACATGAAAATAATCCACAAGAGACTGAACTCGATCGCGCACCGGCCAATCCGCTTGCTGGCGGGCCTTAAGATATTCTTCAAATCCCATGGGTAGGAGAAAGTATTCACCGCCGCCGCCGAATCGGCCGGGCATTTGATCTGCGCCTTTTTTTAAATCGTGGGCGTGGGAGCCGGTAATCATCAAAATAGGGAAGCTACCAGCATCGACTTCGTGCTTAATCGCCCGATCCCAATCTTTTACAAAACTAATTTCGTCGAGCAGCACCACATGCCGGCCCCGCACAGATAACAAAATCTCTGCCAGCTCTTTATGGTCCACCACATTTTCGCAACTATGGTAGAAACACTTTTCTTTTTTTGCGTAATGACTAAGCACTGTCTTTAGCCAAGAACTTTTGCCGATTTGTCGCGGCCCCCGCACCACATAGAATCCGTCAGCCTTAGGAATAAAGGGAAATTCCCGTTGAAAAGGCATGGCGCGAAGCTTTTTTAGCTGGGGATCTTCCTCCTCCCAACCTCGTTTTTCCCAGAAAAATTGCATAGTTAGAATAATACATCATTTTTGGTCAGTGGTAAATATATTTTTGGTCAGTGGTAAATATATTTTTGGTCATAATAATGCAACTATCTAGTTTTGTTTTCCAGAGCCCCAAGGGGGCTTCAATAACTAAACGTATACGACAACGAATAGTTGTGTACTTCTACTGTCTCAAGATCCTCGTTCTCCTGCACCTTCGAATACGCGCCGAAGGCAAGGCCGAAGATCGATACGTTGAGGCCGTAGGAATAAAATGATCCCTCCATGCGGATTTCCCGGTTCTCCTTCGAGCAACCCGCAGCTGAAGCTGTATCCACAGTCTCGCCAACCACCGTGGTGCTGTATGTTTGGCAAGGATCCGAAAGATCCCAGTATTGTAGAAAAAAAGGATTAAACTCTAACCTCTTGATCCGCAATAATGCTTGCAGGCCAAGCATTGGACCATAAATAAATGATGTGGATCTATAAGAAGCATTTGTTCCATTATCGAGATTAAACTTACTGTCGAAGCGGGAGATGAAGGGCCCGCCAAGCACACCCAACACAATCGGGAATGTTTTCTCTGACCACAACCTACAACTTAAACCAACTGAGAGATTATAGCCGGAGTTCTTCATATCCTTTAAACCGAGGGGATAGGAAACGTCCGTTCGTTTTATCTCACCCTCAACCCGGCTCATATTGCCAAAGGCGTAAACGCTCCAGTTTTGTTTTGAACTCTGAGTAAGGCCGGCTCCCGCTGTCCACCCCTGCAACCTACCGGAATAAGTAGGAATGCCTACGAGCTGTGAATTAGGATCGCTCGGATCCGAGGGCGCAAAAGTAGAGGTTGGATTATCAACGTTCACTTCCACGTAGGAAACCATGGGCGTGAAATGGGAGCGCTGCTTTTCTTCAAGGCGCGGCAGAGGCGGATTACCCAAAATATTCTGGCCAATCGCTTGCGAGATCCGAATCCCTAAAATTTGGTCGAATTTAGTGATGGCTTCCGCCCGATCGGAGCGGACGAATAAAACTAGACCCAAAACTAGCGCGAGAAAAAAGGACTTCAGAAAAGGCACTCCCCCCTTTTTATTGTAAGATCTTTTCCGTGGGGGCACTAGCAAGGATTGCTTGATGAAATTAAATGCTGCTAAACCGGCGTCATTACTCCGTTTATTGCGCCGGCTAGTTACCTATTAAGACGAATCCAACTATAGAACAATTTGGCAGCCCGTTCCCCAGCCTGGATTAAAATACACAGCACAGGAAAGGGAGCCGTCGGAGTATTGTGGTACTTCATTGCCGTTTTTGTCGATTGTCCAGCCACTGGGAGCAATGCCTGAGGCCTTCATCCCGCGATAAAGAGTTTCCGCGGTAATACCGTGAAAGAAAATATGGCTAGTGCCATTTCCTGAGGATACTTCTCGAAGCTGCGCGAAAGGCAGAACCATATTCATCTGCAAAATGATTTTCTGAGAGCTGGCAGATATATCAGCTCCAGGTGCACCTCCGCCAAAACCATCATCTTCTTTATATTCTAGGATGGCACTAGGATCGTTAGGCAATGAGTAAGAAAAGGAACCATCAGTATTTGTATGCTTCCGAGCTCCGCCAAGCATGTAGTATTTGAGCACATAAGAAAGGGCACCGGTTTTAGGAGAGAAGATAGAAATATCAAGCGCTCCCTCATGATAGCCTGTAGCGATTTGTAAATTACCACCGCCGCCACCACCAGTGCTGCTATCGCCACCTGCCGCATACGCATTAGCAAAACCGGTTAGTAGCATTAGGGACAGTAAAAATGTCTTTTTCATAAAAACTCCTTTGTTTCAATGAAGGCATTTATAATCCAATTTCTCTGCCGCACCACATAAAATTAGTTAAAATAATCACTTTTCATTAAGTTTTACTTAAGATAAAACCCGCCCATGAAAACAACTCTTCTAGGGTACGAAAACTATAAAACATATTTATTAGACCGCTTAAACGCCAAAGAAGGCCTAGGAAAGGGAGCGCGATCCAGGCTATGCGAGGCCATGCGTTGCCAAGGAGCCTATTTATCCCAAGTACTCAAAGGATCCGCTCACCTGAGCCCAGAGCAAGCCGATGCGGCAAATCGCTTCTTGGGTCACACTGAAGAAGAGAGCGAATATTTTCTTCTTCTACTGCAATATGCCCGGGCAGGCACGGATAACTACCGCGCCTTTGTACAAAGGCTTTTGCAGAAATTCAAAAAAAGACGAGCCTATCTCAAAGAGCGACTCGAACCGCAAGACAAAGAACTGAGCTTAGAACAAAAAATCCGCTACTATTCCGCCTGGTACTACGCCGCCATCCATATTTTCACCACGATCCCTGGGGCAGGAAAAATAGATATTATCCATAAACGCTTAGGGCTTGAACCTGTACTGGTGGCAAAGGTTTTGGAATTCCTCTTATCTTGCGGGCTCGTAGTAAAAAAGAAAGAAATTTTTGAGGCCTCAGTGAAGCGCCTCCATATGGATCATGATTCGGATTTGGCCATTGGCAGCCACAGCAGCTGGCGCCTGCGCAGCATGCAATCTTTGAGTGGTGGGCAAGAAGAAGATCTCCATTATTCTTCTGCAGTCACATTGAGCAAAAAAGATGCGATCCGAATCAGGGAGCAGTTGATCGACAGCCTTGCAGTAGCAAAGGAAACGATCCGCAATTCGCCGGCGGAAGAGTTGTACTGTTTATCTTTGGATTGGTTTGCGCTTTAGGAATAGTATTACCCTATGAACTTTTCTGTCTCCGGCCTCCTAGCCGGCCTGCTCTTTGGAGTGTTGGGCGTATATTTTTTCCGGGTGGGCCGCCGAGACGTAAAAACCGATCTTTTGGCGTACGGATTAATCCTAATGATCTATCCGTTTTTCGTGACAAACGATTGGCTAATCTGGGGCATTGGCGCTGGCGTTACGGCGCTTTGTTTTCGTTCTATTAAGCAGCGCTAAAATATCACAATAATTTTTTACTCGTAAAAAATGAACCTCACCGTGCTCAGCGCTCAGCGCACCGAGAACTGTGAACCGGGCACTGCGAACAGATTACTACAACATCCCCACACATCTCTCGAGCGTCTCAAGCATATAGCGAATTCGTGGAGCATCAATACCAGGATGAACCCCGATCCAAAAAGAGCGCTTCATGATTTCATCGGTATTTTTTAGCTCTCCCACCACCCGGAAATCCACGTCTTGATAAGCGGGTTGGCGAGTTAAGTTCCTGATCTATGAACATATAAAAATATCAGCAAAAAGAGACATTTTTGTTGAGAAATGTCTCTTTTTGCCAAATACTACTGAGTATGACCCGACAACAAGAATCAAAACTCAAAAAGCTTGGCCTTTTCACTCTGTCTGAGGCTAAAAAAAATGGGATAAGTCACCAAACTCTTTCTCGTCTCGTAAAAGAATATAAAATCCTTCGCATGGGTCGCGGGATCTATCGCCACCCCAAGGCCTCCGTTAATAGAGAAATTGATTTTCAAGTGGCTTGTATGAAATTTGGCCCCGATTCCGCCGTGGGTGGCCTTTCTGCTCTTTTCTATTACAACCTTGCTGAGCAAGTTCCGCAACAAACCTGGGTGCTTGTTCCTCCAGAAAAAAAATCCCGGGAAAAAGGATTCAGGCTTATCCGTACACAAACCCCTCTTACTATCGGCATTGTTGAAGGGAATGGCTATCGTATTGTTTCTATGGAACGAGCCATCGCTGAGGGCCTAAAACTCGCCACAAAAATCGGTGAACGCACAGCCATTAAGGCGGCACGGGAAGCCATCAAGCAAAAAAAAACAACATTAAACAAGATTGGGAAAATAGCTAAAGACCTTGGCCTCGACTCTTATCTAACTAAATACTTTGAGGCCATTGTTGCATGACAAAAAAAGCCAAAGGCGAATCTATAAGACAAAAACTTAGCGTCCTTAGCGCCGAATTGGGTGTCAAATATGCTAATCTTGAAACTATATTTTTAATTGAGCGATTGGTCGCCCGGTTGGTTTCGAACAAAACTCTTAATCAGCGCCTCGTCTTTAAAGGCGGTTTTGTTGGCCTAAAAGTGTACGGATCTCCCCGTTACACCGTTGATCTTGATGCCCTTCTAGTAAAATCCAATATTGAATCGACCCTTCAGCTGGTGAAAGAAAAAGCAGAAACAGACCTTAACGATGGTGCGTGGTTTCGCTTTGAGGATCAGGTGGACTTGGCTGCCCAAGGGGAATATGGCGGAATCCGCCATGTGTATCGAACGGGAATCGGTGAAGTCTTAAAAAATCTCAAAAAAGCCAAAATCGTCAATTTTGACTTGGGCATCGGTGACCCAATCACTCCAGGCCCACAAAACAAAGAAACGCCCATGTTATTATCCAATGGTGAAGAACTCAGTTGGTCAGTTTACCCCATTGAGACCATCATCGCAGAAAAGCTCCACGCCCTAATTTCTCATGGTGATCAAAACTCACGATCAAAAGATATCTATGATCTAGCGATTTTTCTCCCAAAAGCAAATGCCCCCATACTTCGAGAAGCCATTAAGAAGTGTTTTGAATACCGTAAGACGGATATGCCAACACGCCTCTCAAACACACTGAAGGAAATTGATACTACAAGACTTAAGGGGGGCTGGGTAAGTGCCGTTGCATCGGTTCCAAATGCCCCATCATTTCAATCGGCCTTCAATATACTTTTCAACCAAATAGCTAAAATGGAGAAAGGTTTTGGCTAAAACAAAAAAGAACGCAGCAACCACAAATAATACTTTGGTTAAGCCAAAACCTTCTGAAATGTGCCCGCCAGGGCATCATGTGGTTCTAGGGCACGAGCGCGTTTGCGAATCCGGTACGGTTACTTGGGTAGATGCCCATATCAGAAGAAATCGCGGTAAAATCGGACCAGGCCTCCTAAAAGAGAACATGCATTTTCTTTTTTGGAACTCGAAGAAAAAATATTCTTCGTTGAAAGAAATAAAAGGATATGAGGGCAAGGGAGCAGAATATGACCAGCTCATTCAGTTCTGGCTAGATTATTGGAGATCCCAAGGGATCGAATTTCCAAACGACCTTGATCCTTTGATTATCAAAGCAATGATCGCAGTTGAATCGACATTCAATCCACGTGCGGTTACCACATCAAAAATAAGTACTGCCTCTGGGCTTATGCAGATTACAGATCAATCACTTCGAATATTAGGTGGGTTTCCGAATAAAAATAAATGGATTGAGATGCGCAATCATCTCATTCATATCGAAAAGTTGGATAAACTTGATCCTGTTATAAGCGTCGCCATGGGGACTCGGCTTCTGGGACTGAAATGGTCGCAGATCAAAGATCCCCAAAAAAGAAATATTCGCCAGCTCATTAGAAACTATCACTCAAAAGACAAAGGAGGAGATATTTATGCGGAAAAAGTATTGCCACTCTATGAGAAATCTAAAGGGAAAAAATAGCCTCTTGGTTTTTTTGTTTGGTATATTGTTCTGTTCGATAGTTCGTGCAGATCCTCCTATCGAGGATTTGAGTCGAACATTCCTACAGTTGAGTAATGGAACATGGTTGCAATTAAGGAAGGGCGACTGGGACAAAAACTATGACACAGTAGAATTTATTTATGGGCGAGGCCGGGGTGATGAGAAAAAAAAGAATATCATTTGGTCTAAAATTTATGAAACAGATGATGATCGAGCTTGGAACTATGCCTACTTTCTTCGTTTAAAGCGCGGGCGATTCGTCTATGATCTTGACGGCGATGGCAATAAGGAAGTTGGCGTTGCGACTTACGATATGGGAAATAATATGATCCGACAAATTCTGATTTTTTCCATTCAAAAGGACAAGGTCATTTTTGTTCGTGAACACGGGCCGTACAATATTGCGGCTGACGAGCCCGTATTTAAATGATTTCTCCACAGATCTCAACCACACTTCAATCAGAGCATCCCCACACAGCGCTCGAGGGTCTCTAGCATATACCGGATCCGGGGCGCATCAATACCAGGATGCACGCCGATCCAAAAGGAGCGCTTCATGATTTCGTCGGTATTTTTGAGCTCTCCCACCACCCGGAAATCCACATCCTGGTAAGCGGGTTGGCGAGTTAAATTTCCGGCGAACAATAAACGAGTTCCAACTTTATTTTCTTCCAGAGCGGCCACAAGTTTTTCCCGGTTAATGCCTTCGGCCACATGCACGGGAAAACCGAACCAAGAAGGATTGGTGCCCGGGGTAGGTTCCACGGGAATCAAACGTTCGCGCAATTTGGGAGAAGTTTTCACGCCCTCATAGAGCGCCCGCCAATTGGCCCGGCGGGTTTCGATAAAACCTTGGGCTTTTTTTAATTGCGAGAGCCCTAAAGCCGCCTGCATATCCGTGGCTTTCAAATTATAGCCCACGTTGGAGTAAGTGTATTTATGATCGTAGCCATCAGGCAAAGTGCCGAGCTGCCAGCCAAAGCGTTTGTTGCAGGTGTTATCTTTTCCGGGCTCGCACCAACAATCCCGGCCCCAATCCCGCATGCTCTCGGCCACTTTCCGCAAACGTCCATCTTTCGACATCACCGCTCCACCTTCACCCGTGGTGATGTGGTGGGCAGGGTAAAAACTCAAAGTGGAGAAATCCCCAAAAGATCCCGCAGGAGCCGGGCCTTGGTCCGTGATGATTTGCGCGCCCAAAGCGTCACAGCAATCCTCGATCAAATACAAATTTTCTTTGGCGCACCACTCGGCGATTTTATCCGCGCGGTAGGGATTGCCCAAGGTATGGGCGATAACCACTGCCTTGGTTTTTCCGGGGATAAAAGCTTCCTGCACCATCTCGAGGGTGGCATCCATGGTGGAGAATTCCACGTCCACAAAAACGGGTTTTAAACCCGTTTGCACGAGGGGATTCACGGTGGTGGGAAAACCCGCAGCCACGGTGATCACTTCGTCGCCCGCTTTTAAACGGGACTTTTTCATGGTTTCCATCATGGGCGCCGTAAGGGCCGAAATGGCCACGAGGTTTGCAGAGGATCCGCTATTCACGAGAAGCGCATTGGCCTTTCGATTCATCCATTTCGGAAGCTCGGCCTCAAAATCGCGAGCAAAACGCCCGGCCGTGAGCCAAAGATCCAGGGAAGAATCTACGAGACTCGCGAGATCCTCTTCGTCCATCACCTTCCCGCTGGGGGGAATATAGGTGGTTCCTGGCACGAAGGGTTTCGGTTGAAAATTGGCGCGAAAATAGGCGCGGGCGGCACTTAAAACGTCTTCACGATTCATATGGAATTCTTATACACGAAACCCTGGCGGGGCGGTAGTTGCCCCATGCCATCACACCCCGTAATAGGAGCGGTACCACTGCACAAAACGCCTTACGCCCTCTTTTACGGGGGTGGCCGGGCGGAAACCCACGTCTTGCTCAAGGTCCGAAACGTCCGCATAGGTGGCGGGCACATCGCCTGCCTGCAGGGGCAGGAAGTTTTTTTGGGCTTTTTTACCCACGGCTTCCTCGATGGCGGAGATGAAATCCATGAGCTCCACGGGATCGTTATTGCCGATATTGTAGAGTCGATAAGGTGCGGAGCTCGAGGCCGGATCGGGCTCATTGGAATCCCACTGGCTATTCGGCTGGGCAACTTTATCTAAAGCCCGCACCACGCCCTCCACGATATCGCTCACGAAGGTAAAATCCCGGCGCATTTTACCCTGGTTAAACACATCGATGGGCTTACCCTCGAGGATCGCCTTGGTGAAAAGAAAGAGCGCCATATCGGGCCGGCCCCAAGGCCCATACACAGTGAAAAACCGCAGGCCCGTAACCGGCATTCGGTAGAGATGAGAATACGTATGGGCCATGAGCTCGTTAGCTTTTTTCGTGGCCGCATAGAGCGAGAGCGGATGATCCACATTTTGGTGCACGGAAAAAGGCATAGCTGTGTTCATGCCGTACACAGAAGAAGTGGAGGCGTAGACCAAATGCTCCACCTTATGGTGCCGGCAGCCTTCGAGAATGTGCAAAAAACCGGTCACGTTGCTGTCCACATACACATGGGGATTTTGGATCGAATAGCGCACACCGGCTTGAGCCGCGAGATGCGCCACCCGCTGGGGTTTTTCTTGGGCGAAAAGCTTTTCCACACCCTCCCGATCAGCCAAATCCATGCGGTAGAAACGGAAATTTTTCTGACCCTGCAACATCTTGAGACGGGCTTCTTTTAAACTCACGTCGTAATAATCGTTGAGGTTATCGAGGCCAATCACCTCATCTCCCCGGGCGAGCAATGCCTGGGAAAGATGAAAGCCAATAAATCCTGCGGCGCCCGTAACAAGAATTTTCATAGACGCCACACTTCCAGCCCGAGTTTTTTCAACTGGGCCCGGTCAAAAGTAGATTTGATGTCGATAAACGGAGCGCCATGACTCGTACGCCGGGAAAGCTCAGTGAGGTCTAAGCCTAAAACTTCCTTATGGGGAACGGCGGCGATCACGGCTTCGTATTTCGAGTGTGCCCGCCAATCGATGAGCTCAATGCCATACTCATGCTTGGCTTCGGCGGCGCTCGCGATGGGATCCCAAACATGCACATCGGCGCCGTAGCTTTGCAGTTCCCGGATCATATCCACCACCTTGGAGTTCCGTAGATCCGAGCAATTTTCTTTGAACGTGATCCCAAGCACCAGCACGGGCGCGTTCTTCACGTTACGCCCCGTGGATATCATTTTTTTCACGGTCTGCTCGGCCACGTAGAAACCCATGCCGTCGTTGATCCTGCGGCCCGCCAAAATCACCTGGGGGTGGTAGCCTAAGATTTCCGCTTTGTGGGTGAGGTAATAGGGATCCACGCCGATGCAATGGCCGCCCACCAAGCCCGGTTTGAAAGGAAGGAAATTCCACTTAGTGCCAGCGGCTTTTAACACATCCGCCGTATCAATCCCCATTTTGTGGAAAATGATCGAAAGCTCATTCATCAAAGCGATGTTCAAATCCCGCTGGGTGTTTTCAATCACCTTGGCGGCTTCAGCCACCTTGATGCTCGCGGCCCTGTGCACACCCGCTTCCACCACTTGTTCGTAGAGCCAAGCTACTTGCTCGAGGGTTTTTTCATCCTGACCCGCCACCACCTTAATGATTCTCTCGAGGGTGTGCTCTTTATCCCCCGGGTTGATCCGCTCAGGAGAATAGCCCACTTGGAAATCCGGCCCACACTTTAAGCCCGATTCCCGCTCGAGGATCGGTACGCAATACTCCTCCGTTACGCCGGGATAAACGGTGGATTCATAGATCACGATCGCGCCTTTTTTTAGGTTCTGGCCCACTGTAGTGCTGGCTTTTTCTAGGGGCGTTAGATCCGGGCGATTGGCATTGTCGATCGGCGTGGGCACGGCCACCACAATGAAATCCGCTTGCTTCAAGGCTTTGGGATCCGTGGTGTATTCGATCTGGTTGGCGGCCGTGAATGCCTCTCCTGGCATTTCACCCGAGGGATCGTTACCCGCTTGATAGGCCCGCACTTTGGTTTGGGAAAGATCAAATCCAATGGTTTTTAATTTGCGACCAAAGCCCAAGGCCAGTGGCAAGCCCACATAACCCAGACCTAAAACTGCCACCGTTTTTTGAGCCACTTAGCCTCACTTTTCTTATAAAGACGCCCCGCAACAAAATCGGGGATTTCCCTTGGATTACCCCATGATACGCCAGAACGCATCAAAATATTATTGTGAGAAGATAAGGGTGCAAAGTGAAGGGTCGATTATCGATCGTTTAGTGGCCAAAAAGCGAACCCTAGGAGGAAAAAAGATAAAGATATCCAGAAAGTGGCAGCACCGATTGTGGCCAATTTTCGACCCCGGGTCTTGCACCCTTATCTCCTCACAATATAGAAGAAGAGGATGACCGAAAACTCTTGGGATCCTAAGGCCTGGAAAGATGCCCTCTGCAGGCATCCCGCCACCCTTACCCTGCGAGACTTCTCTATCCTAGAGTATGTGTTTCTCATCGCCACCCTCATTCTCTCCTTTGGCTTTAGCTTCGGGGGGGTAGACTTCGCCAAATCAGGCATCCCGATACAATTAGGAGAAAGTTTCGGAGGCATCGAAAACCTCACGCCCAAGATTTTTCCCATGGAAATGTACTTGGTTTTTATCGGCACGCTCACCTTGGCTTTTGTAAAAAAATGGCACCTACGGAGCTGGCGTCAGCCTTTACTTCTGTTTGTAACATTTTTGCTACTATTGGGACTGGTGCGCTTAAGTTTTGAAATCCGCGAAAATCCGCTACTCACCATCAGAAACTCGGCCTTCCTTTGGTATCTTTCATTGCCGCTCCTGCTACTGCTATTGCCTGTGCGGAGGGAAGCCTTAAGTTTCACCGTAAAAGCCCACTTAGTGGTTTTAGCTCTATTCCTAAATTTTATTTCAATCTTTCCTTTTTTTATCGGAGAAAAAGGCACCAATTTTTGGTTTGTGGAAATTGGAATTTGTTACCTTGTCACCTTTCTACTGTTCACACGTCACAAATATTTGGCCTACTTCGGCTTCTTTGTGATCGGCATCAATTTCGGCAGTGCTTATTTTGAAAAGTTCCAAAGAACCGTTTTATTAGGCTCTATTCTTACTCCCATTCTGCTGTATGTGTTTTTACGATTAAACCTTGTTCAAAACGTTATTTATTGGAAAAGATTATTAGTTATTATCCCTGGGTTTCTTTTTGGGATGTTGCTGTACGCCGATTTCAATTTCCTCAAAGTAAAAGAGGAAGCAACCAATGCAAGCCCATTGATCAAAGCCGAAACCACAAAAGAAGGAGTGGAAAAATTCCGACTCCATCTGTGGCTAGAGGCTTCAGAAAAATTTCTCGCTCACCCTTTCGTTGGCATTGGCTTTCACCGGCAAGTGGTGGAAAAAATCTACGCAGGAGGCGGCAAATATATCCCCAATGATGGATCCTTTGACACTCCAGGATCGCCCTCCATCTCCGGGCCACACAACAGTTATTTAAACGCCCTAGCTCGTATTGGAATTTTTGGCGTTCTCTTGCTATTAGCTCATCTGTACGCCGGCTACCTTTTGGTAAAAAATGGCCTGATCTATGAATTCTTTTTACTCCTCGGCCAAATGATCTACGCTTTTTTTAATGTGGGCTTAGAAGGGCCCGCAAGGAGTTTTCAATTATTGTTAGTATTGGCGATCGCCCTCAAGACAGAGCAACTTTTTTCTGGAAAACAAAATGCCAGCTAAAGCCCTATGCTTAGATCTAGATGGAACCCTGGCTGATAGTCTGCACGTCATGCGAAAAGTTTATGAGCAGGTAATGGCAGGATTAAACCTGCCCAGTAGCGACCAAGAATTCCAAGAACTGAATGGCCCGCCCTTGCCAAAAATAGTGGCCATACTGAAAGCCAAGCACGGCTTAGTGATCGAAGAACAAGTGCTTTTAAAAAAATACCTTCAAACCGTGAAGGCCGCATACCAAACGGTTCAACCCTCGCCAGGAGCCAGGGAACTTTTGCAATCCGCCGTAAAAGATGGCTGGTGCTGCGTGGTGGTTACTTCAAATAGCGAAGACTTGGCCAAAGAATGGCTAGAGTCAACCAAACTAGCCGCGTATTTCTCGGCCATCGTGGGTTTAGAATCCATAAAAAAAGGTAAACCCGATCCGGAGCCTTATCTAAAAGCCTTAGAAATGGTGAAGGCCACTCCCGCAACGGCTTTTGCTGTGGAAGATTCTGCTACTGGCTGGCAATCAGCCACTGCGGCTGGGTTACGGGTCTATCTTTACTGCGATCCTAAAAATCCTTTTGGTCTCAACGCCCGTAGGATCCAGCGTTTGGAAGAAATGATTCCAATCTTAAAAGCCTGGAAAGAGCCATGAGCTCTGTTTTGCCTTGGCAACCCATTCCAGTGGATTTTCGCGTGGAAATTGATCCTCGCCCCCTCAGCTTTTCTCCCGCCATAGAAGAGGTGGTGGAAAAAATTTGGGCAGCAGAAAAACAAAAACGCGGTGATTCGCTTACCAATGGGGAATTATTTAGCTTTGATCGCTGGGAAAAAAATATCTGCTATGTGCGCCCCACGGACTACCGCCATTTTTTAGCACAGCTGCGAAAGCCTGAGCTGCATGCCTCCTTAAAAATCCAAACGCTTTCTGTTAATGGCCTTACCATTTACCAAGATTCACTCTTAATGGGATTGCGTGCACAGCATTTGGTGCAAAGTCCGGGCTATTGGGAACTCGTGCCCTCCGGTGGGCTTTCTTCAGCTGGCCGCAAGGGCAATGAGCTTTCTTACCAAGAGCAGCTATATGTGGAACTTTTAGAGGAAACGGGCATTGGCCCTGCTTCGGTGGAAAAAATTCTACCCTTAGGTTGGGCCCTGGATCCACAAACCCATATTCTAGAAATCGCCGCAGAGATTCAACTCAAGAACACCCAAAAAATCCAAGCACCGAGTGGCGAATATGAGCGCTTGAATGAAATCCCTCTTAGCCAAGTGGCCGGCTTCTGCGGCACCCACTCTTTATTGCCTTTTTCCCTGGAGCTTTTGCGTTTTCGCACCTTAGTGGAATAGCGCATCGCATTATCTTACGAAAATCAGGCTCCGCTTCCCACTTTATGCTAATTCCAAAAGCTCAAGGAGAAAACGGATGCGCGATATCACCATTGGTAAATTTAGCATCGGCGCCAATCACCCGCCCTTCGTGGTGGCGGAACTTTCTGGCAACCATAATCAATCCCTAGAGAAAGCTTTAGAAATCGTTGAGGCCGCCGCAAAAACCGGAGCCCACGCTCTCAAAATCCAAACCTATACTCCTGACACCATGACCCTCGATGTAAAAGACGGGGATTTTTTTATCAGCGAACCCACAAGCCTGTGGAAGGGCCGCTCCCTCTATGAACTATATGGCGAAGCCCTCACGCCCTGGGATTGGCATGGCCCCATTTTCGAGCGCTGTAAAAAACTGGGGCTTCTCGCGTTCTCCACTCCTTTCGATGAAACCGCCGTGGATTTTTTAGAAAAATTCGATCCTCCCTGCCACAAAATTGCTTCTTTCGAAAACACGGATTTACGGCTGATCCGGAAAGCTGCATCCACCGGGCGCCCGCTCATTATTTCCACGGGTATGGCAAGCCTGGCTGATCTAGAAGAAAGTGTGACTGTGGCCCGGGAAGCGGGCTGCAAAGATTTGATCCTCTTAAAATGCACGAGTGCCTATCCTGCAAATCCGGAAGAAATTCACTTGGCCACGATTCCCCACTTAAGAGAAATGTTTGGCTGCCAAGTTGGGCTCTCGGATCACACCTTAGGGATTGGTGTTTCTGTGGCCAGCGTGGCTTTAGGCGCCACTTTCATCGAAAAACATTTCACCCTGGATCGTTCCCAGGGAGGCGTAGATTCCGCCTTTTCCATGGAACCCGCGGAAATGAAGATGCTCGTGGCAGAAAGCAAAAAAGCCTGGCAAGCGGTAGGGCAAGTGCAATACGGGCGCACGGCTTCGGAGCAAAAATCTATCCAGTTCCGCCGCTCACTTTATATTTCCAGAGATGTTCGCAAGGGCGAAAAACTCAGCTCCGAAAATGTGCGCGTGGTGCGTCCGGGCCGGGGCCTACCGCCAAAATTTTATGATCTCGTGCTGGGCAAAACCGTGAACCGGGATTTGCGTAAAGGCACTGCTTTGAGCTGGGATCTTATTGGGTAGACATGAAAATTCTTTTTCTAGGATATCCCCATAGCCGCCTGATTCCTTGGTTGCGGGAGGAAGGCTACGAAGTGGTACAAACCCAAGATCCCATCTCTGGAGATGGCAAAGAACATCAGGGTTTTGATTGGGTGATTAGCTTTGGTTATCGCCATATTTTGAAAAAAAATTTCCTAGAACGCTTTCCTGACCGGGTCGTTAACTTGCACATCTCTCTTCTGCCCTGGAATCGAGGCGTGGATCCGGTTTTCTGGAGCTATATCGAAGGAACCCCGCGAGGGATTACTTTGCACTATATTTCACCAGGCGTAGATACAGGCGATATCATTGCGCAAAAGAAAATGGATTTTTCAGAAAACGCAACGCTCGGGCAAGTAAATAAAAACTTAAAATCGGCCATAGAAGATTATTTTATTGAATACTGGCCAATGATTTTGGCAGGCACCACTCCCCGAAAGCCACAAGAGGGAATTGGCAGCTTTCACCGGCACAGGGATCGGGTTCCCCTCAATCACTTACTCACGCAAGACATGGACACGCCCGTAAAAAATTTAGTGGCCTACGGTAAGAAGCATGGTTTACGAAAATTCAATCCTCCACCGGGAATCCGTTTCGGCGCATGGCTCCTGGGCGGTTTAGAAACTTTAGATAGACGCCTCACCCGCGTGGCCATGCACCTCATGAAGTGGCGCACGGGCGCAAACCAACCTGTGCACCCCAAAAACCTTTTACGCGTGCGCAATCCCGAGAGCCTGTGGTTCCAAAGTTTTCTCCAGGGCCGCACAGGCGGCGAAGCCTTGGATTTAGGCGCAGGTTCCGGCGCCGTTTCCATGGCGTTAGCCCGCGCGGGATTTTCCGTAACGTCTTTGGAACTGGACGAAAAAAATATCCGGCAAATCGAATCTTTCAGAATCCAAGAAAAAGCCGGTCAAAAAATCACTGTGATTCGTCATAACCTAGAAGAAGGCCCATACCCGCTAGCCTCCAACCAATACGATGTGGCCGTTTCCTGCGATGTAGTGGAGCATCTCTACGCCCGGCAACTGCATTTACGGGAAGCGGCCCGGGCATTGAAGCTTGGTGGGCTTTTGTTTGTGGCTGCCCCCAATCGTTGCACCACATGGAAAAAAATCCGCGGATTTTTCGGCCTACCCACCACCGCCGACGACGATCACAAGATCGAATACTCTCGCGAGGAATTTTTAAAAGAAATGGCCAATGCAGGCTTCACGAAAATTATTTTTGAATCCCCCACGGTAGTGGACGCCCCGATCAATGGCCTAATCGAATTGATGGCGCCACTATCTTTGAGCCTTTATTCCTTTTTGCTCCACTGCAAAAAAATTGTGTTGCATTGGTTTCCAGGCGAAAGTTCAGGTTTTCGCATGGTATTTGTGAAAACAGAGGCGACAGCTTGAAAATCCACATTCTCACGGATTTAAAAGAAGGCCCCATGGGGGGCGGTAATCAATTCTTAAAAGCCCTGCGGGAATATTTTCGTAAAAACGGAAATTACGCCGAATCCATCGCGGCCGCGAACATTGTGCTTTTCAATAGCTTCCCTTTTGGAGATTTTAAAAAAATCAAAGAACTGGCCGAAATTCATAGCGCAGGAAAAGTGGTAGTGCACCGAGTGGATGGACCCATTTCCGTGGTACGCGGTAAAGATAAAATCGTGGACCACCTCATTAATAAAATAAATAGCTGGTTCACCGACGCCACCATCTTCCAAACCGAGTGGAGCCGTAAGGAATGTCACGCAATGGGGATGGATCATAAAACCCATGAAACCGTGGTGATCAATGGCGCCGATCCCAGCATTTTTTTCCCCCAAACAAATCCCTCTTCAGCCCACCCCAAAATTCGCATCGTAGCAACTTCTTGGTCGGATAATTGGCGCAAAGGTTTCGATGTATATGAATTCCTAGATAAACATTTAGATTTCGATCGCTATGAATTTACTTTTATTGGCAATAGCCGCGTGGCTTTTCAAAAAATTAAAAAAATTGCTCCACTTAATAGCAAAGAGCTCGCCGCCAACTTGCGGCAGCAAGATATCTATCTTACCGCCAGCGTAAATGACCCTTGCTCCAATGCGCTCATAGAGGCCATTAATTGCGGTCTACCTTGCCTCGTGAGAAATAGCGGCGGTCATCCGGAAATTTTGCAGGAAGGCGGCCTTACCTTTCAAGGTTGCGAAGATGTTTTGTCGGTTTTAGAAAAGCTGAACGCGCAAGTTCGCCAAAGGAAAGAAAAGCTGCCCCACTACTCGATCCAAAAATCTGCCCAGCAATACCTGGCCTTTATGGCGAGCCTCCCCAACCCGAAGAAATCCTCACTCTCTACTCTAAAAATAGCCTACCTCTACGCCCTCACCTACCTCTGGCATACTTACGTGTATTGCACCCAAGCCTTGTCCAAGCGATATAACCATTTGAAACGCCTTCACTTATCTTGAGATGGGCTTGCATATGCTGAGCGCGTGCGTTACTTATTTGTGATCCATGCAGTTGAAGAGATTTATTAAAGCCTCGATCGAACTCCTGCGCATCATCCGGGCGGCTCTCTACGGTTTTTCCCTCGAGTTTCGCTACTTCTACAAAGCGAAAATTCCTTTTCATGGCCTGCCCATTAGTGAGTTGGACCAAAGCAATATCTCTGTTCGTAAACGAACCCATCATTTAGAACGTTTCCTTTGGCATCCGAAAAAATACCCTAAGGAGCAGGGGGCGCTCTTTGCCAAAGAGTTAGATGATCTTTTAGACAATAAAAAAACCACCCTTCCTCCCAAACAAGAAGGCTGGGCTAAACGAATTTCCAGGGAATACAAAAGAGGCGAAGCGGGCATGCCCACTTTTTGCCCCGTTCTTCAACATGGAGTGGAACGAACGGCAGCTGCGGTAAATACCCAGGATCTAATGACCCTTCTCAAACAAAGAAGATCTCGCCGGGTTTTCCAAAACGTGCCACTCACGGAAGAAGAAAAGCGCCTTATTACCGAAGCGGCCCAGCACGCGCCCTCTTCCTGCAATCGCCAAACCATCGATATTGTTTTTGTGGAAGAGCCCGCACTGAAAAAATTTGTGGCCTCCACCATTCCCGGCGGTTTTCAGTTTTTCGACCAGGCACCCGCCATCGCCATCTTTTTATCGGATGCCCGTGATTACCGTTATCCAGAGGATCGCAGCGTGCCCTTTATCGACGGAGCGACGGCTGTGCAAAACGTTTACCTACTCTGCGAAACCATGGATTTAGGCTGCTGCTGGGGCTCCTACACAAGTTTCGGCAATGTGGGCCAGGAAGCGGAAGTGCGCCGGCGCTTGAATATCCCCGATTCCCACGTGATCGTGGCTTCACTGGCGATCGGCAAAAGTACCCAGTTTGTCTGTGAAATTCCCCGGGAGCCGCCAGAAAGCCGCTACGGCACCAATGGTTTCCGTCAGCATTCCAATGAAATCCAGTGATCCGCACTCGCTCCTGCGGCTGATCCAAACGAAATTCATCCTGCCTTCCGGGCTACTCTCCCGGCATTTTCCTCCTGGGAAACGCAGTCTGTTTGATAATTTCGATGATCTCGTTCCCTTTTTTCTCTACTACAAACAAGCCGATTTTTTGTTGCAGCAAATACGTCTCATTCGTCAACAGCAAGAAAGTTTTCTTTCACTCTGCGTAGAAGATGGAGTTCTGCACTCTAGTTTAGTGGATGAGTGGTTTGGCGGGCTTTATTCCATTTGGAAAGAAACCAAGGATCCAGAAACATTTTCATTATTAAAAAATTCTGTGGAACTTGTGCAGCAGAAATTAATCCAGGCTGATTTTCTCGCGGGCGCCTATTATCCAGATTCCGATTCCTGTTCCGATTTTTATGAGTCTTGGTCTGCCGGTTTATTGGAAAGTTTTTGCGAAATGCGAGAAGAATTTCCAGAGGCCTTTCTATCGGCGCAAAAAATACTTCGGGCCTGGTTGAAAGATGACTATTACAAAACCTACGGGCTCTTTCCCTATCGCGTACATTCCTCCAAAGGAAAACAATGGTGGCAGAAAAATGTGCTAGGAAAATTTCCGCCCACGCACCGGCACACGAAAGCTTTGGGCACCAATAAGGATCATAAAAGAAATTTGCTTTCCTATACCGCCCAGAAAGTCCGTTTTGCTTTCACTTCTGGCTACTACAGCCAACTCATGAAATCTAATTCTACGCCGGCCTTCGCTTTGCTGGAATTCTACCGGGCCACGGGCGAAAAATTTTGGCTAGAGCATTTAGAGGCTTGGATAGAAAAAGCCTTACTGCATTTCTGCGAGAAAGATTCATTGGGGAAAAATACAGGCCGCGTTTGGGGCGAATTTCATCCGCTGGCCTCTATTTCGCAGAGAGATTCCGGTATCGTGCCCGCCTTTATTCTTTGTGATGTGCTCTGCGATTCAGCGGCCTTCGTGCCTGATTTACGTAAACACCTACCGAATGTGAAAACCATTTTGGATTTTTATTGGAGTAAAAGATTAAAAAATGGCCTAATCCCACAAACCGAAATCGCTCAGTTTTCCCACCTAGATCCTCAAATCGATTTTTCCATTTCTTTACGGCGCTTCGCCGAGCTCACACAGGATTCCGCTTATTTGGAAAAGTCTATACAGTTATTAGAAGCTGCGCTGCGAGAGCATTATAGCGAAAACGGTTACCTTACGTACTCTGGGAAAGTGGACACAAACACCATCGATCCTAAATACAACGCCCTAGTGTTAAAGGGTCTGATCCACCTAGAAACAAAAAATCAATCACTCTATGAGAATATGCACAGTCTCTTTAAAGATCGTTAGCATTCCATAAAAGCTGGGTTTCCCGTTCTAAATTTTTTCGTAAGTCAAAATAAGTTTCGGCCCATTGCCGAGCTAATCTTCCTTTTTCTTGTCGGTAACGGGAATCATTCAAAACCAAGATGCTGCCGATAAAATCATTTTCGCTCGTGCACACAAGTTGCTTAGCATCCCTCAGTAAATTACCCACGCCAGGAGCATCTTTGCCAATGATCGGCAAACCCGCAGCCATGGCCTCCAATACCGCTTTAGGATTTCCTTCGAAGTGACTCATTGTCACGAAGGCATCTGCTCTATTCAGCAGCTCCGGGAGAAGAGAGTTTTCCACACTGCCGAGAAAATGGATTTTTGCCCCCGAAGACAGGGGAATGGCTGCTAACTCTTTTTGTAAGCTGCCCGTGCCAACAATATGCAACTCCAAGTTCTGCCCAAGGGCACGGGCGGCTTGGTCCACACAATGAATCAAATACGGTAAGTTTTTTTGGGCCTCTAAACGCCCCACAAATAAAAGATGTTGCACTTGATTCGAACCAATCGTAGCAGGTTGGAATTGGTCCAACTTAACACCGTTGGGAATAAGCCAAATGGACTTTGAATCTACACCATGGCGGTTTTCTAAGAGTTCCACCAATTCTTTAGTGGTAGTAATCCAAAAATCCGCCGCTTGCCTGGCTAAAAATTCATGCAGCTTGGCCAAAAGCTTCGCCATTCGGCCCCGAATGCTGGCAAAAAGCACATAGTCATACCCATAAGTGATCACCACAGGGCAAGGCTGGCCAGTGCAGCGAAAATACCAACGAAAAAACAAAGCGGGGAGTGCCCCCGTAGCCTGGCTTACCCGCACCACCCGCACTCCACGCAATTCTTTTCGGTGCAACCAGGGAGCCAGGAAAGCATAGATATATTTTTGCCAGCGGCCACGATTGGGCAAAATTTTTAGGCGAGGATTGGGGGGAATGTCCCCGTAGTCCTCTAGGGATTCCGCAAAAAAAGAGAGAATTAGCACCTCTTCGAACTGTTGAAGGTAGGCAGAACCATAATCTTCCAGAAGCTTCCGGTGTTGGCCCGCATCCCGTAAATCCCTTATGCCCCCTCCTAAAGGTGGGATATAGAGCATTTTTTCCATATGACTTTCTAAGGCCAAAATATCGTTGTAAACAAACCTATTCCTTAAGGAGGCGCATATTTCTGATACTCCCTTGGTTATTGCTGGTCCCCATATGGGATTTAGCGCTGCGAGTCATTTGGGCGGTGAACGTTACGAATCCGGCTGGGCAGAAGCCGTGCATTCTACCAATTTTCGTTTTTATTGGTTCGTGGCCCCAGAACTTGTTTCATCCAAAATTCCGGCCAACCACCACCTATTGCCATTGAACCCACAACGGGGATGGAAGCGAATTTTCCAAGAAGCCAAGGCCCTCCACACCCTGGCCCAAAAAGAGACCGTGCATATTTTCCGTTTTCATTCCGTGCAATACGGAATGCCCGTGGCCTTGCTGCTGCGGCTCTGGGGCTGGCGCACACCCATCCTCTTCCAACACCTGCATGTGGAAGAACCCCGCTGGCGCTATCGCCTGTGGGTGCGTTTGTTATCCCTTGTGGGCTGTCACTTCGCCTGCATTAGCCAAGCGGCCCTGGAAGATCTTGTGCAACTCGGAGTGCCTCGCTCCCGCTGTTTTTTTGTGCAAACCATTTTATTGGGCTGGCAAAATTCCCTCACCAATTCCGCCGCTAAAGATTCCAGCACCGCTTTTGATATTGCCTACGTGGGCGGTTTAATCGCCCGCAAACGCCCCGAATTAGTGATTGAGACCGCCACGGAACTTGCAAAACTCACGGGCAAAGAAATCAAAGTGGCGATTATCGGCAAAGGGCCTCTGCTAGAAAAATTGCAAGCTGCGGCCCAAAACTCACCGGCTAAATTTTCCTTTTTTCCCCACTGCAGCGATGAAGAAAAATGGTCGATCCTAAAAAAATCTAAAATTTTTCTTTTCCCTTCTTCCCAAGAAGGATTCGGCTACGCTCCCCTAGAAGCAGCACTTGCGGGTTTATGGGTGCTTTCTTCCGCCGCGGGATCTTTGCCCGAAGTGCTAGAGGGTTTTGCCAATGCTACTGTAGTTTCTGAATCAAAGTTTACCCCTTTTTACCTAGCCACCATAGCCCAAGATTTTCTTCGCCATCCCGCGCCTTCGGTGCCAGAAACCCTAGTGCAGAAGTGGACCCAAAAAAGTGCTTGGACCACGGGCCATTCATCCGTCATTCTTTCTTTAGCGTTGAAAGCAGGAACTCATGAAAAAAGCTCTCATTAGTGGAATCACGGGCCAAGATGGCTCCTACTTGGCCGAACTCCTTTTGGAAAAAGGCTACGAGGTGCACGGCATCGTGCGCCGGGTGGCCCTGGAAGATCCCGAACGAAAAATGTGGCGGATCAAGCACCTAAAAGACGTGCAGCTCCACACCTCTTCCATCGATAGTTACCCGAGCCTGTTCCGCACCGTGCAGCAAGTGAAACCCGATGAATGCTATCACTTGGCGGCTATGAGTTTCGTGAGTTATTCCTTTGAAGACGAATTCTCCACCATCGATACCAATATCAAAGGCGCCCACTACATGCTGGCGGCCTTAAAAGAAGTGGTGCCGAACTGCCATTTTTATTTTGCGGCCAGTAGTGAAATGTTCGGCATCGCCGATGAATCGCCCCAATCGGAAACCACGCGCTTTCGCCCCCGCTCCGCTTACGGGATTTCCAAAGTGGCCGGCTTCGATCTCACCCGCAACTACCGGGATCTCTACCAGCTCCATGCCTCTTCCGGCATTTTGTTCAACCACGAATCCCCCCGCCGAGGTTATGAATTCGTGACCCATAAAATCACGCACCAAGCAGCCAAAATTAAACTGGGCTTAGCCAATGAATTACGTTTAGGGAATTTGGAGGCCAAGCGGGATTGGGGTCACGCCTATGATTACGTGCGCGCCATGTGGAAAATCACTCAACAGCAGAAACCAGATGATTACGTGATCGCCACGGGAGTGGCCCGCACCGTGCGAGAGTTCGCAGAAAAAGCCTTTTCTTCTCTTGGCCTCGACTACCAAAAATATGTAGTTGTGGATCCTCAACTATACCGGCCCGCAGAACAATTGCCCTTAGTAGGCAATTCGGCTAAAGCACGAGCCACGCTCAATTGGCAGCCCACTTACACTTTTGATAAAATGGTGGAAGAAATGGTCGCGGAAGATTTAAAGCGCATCGAAAATTCATTAGATAACCACAAGCAATCCTAGGGGATATAGATGAGTAAAAGAAAAATTCTAGTAGTAGCCGCCCACCCCGACGACGAAGTTCTTGGCTGTGGTGCCACGCTAGCTTTGCGAAAAAAACAGGGCTGGGAAACCCACCTTCTCGTTCTCGCCACTGGTATTACAGGCAGAGAGAAAACCGCGAAAAAAAATACGCAAAATTCTTCCGCCATTAAAAAATTGCGAGAAGAAATGGCGGCCGTAAAAAAGATTCTTGGTTTCACATCCACGGCAGCCCTGGATTTTCCCGATAATCGCATGGACACCGTGAGCAAAATGGATCTTTCTCATGCCATCAAAGAGGTGATTGAAAAAATACGCCCCACGGTGATTTTTACCCACCACCCTGGCGATTACAATTGGGACCATACGGTAACATTCGATTCTGTTTTGATGGCAGCCAGAACAAGCCCCGGTGAATCTTCTCCCGAAGAGATTTATTCTTTCGAAGTGCTATCCTCCACGGAACGCTCTTGGCAAGAAGGCAGTCGCGCGTTTCATCCTAATATCTACGTTAATGTGAAAACAACCATCGAACTGAAAAAGCAGGCCTTGCTTGCTTACACCACAGAATACCGCCCCTATCCGCACCCCCGAAGTACCGAGGGCATAGAATATTTAGCCAGGAAAAGGGGCTCGGAAGTGGGTTTAGAATATGCAGAAGCTTTCACACTCATCCGCAAGGTGGAATCTTGAATTCGCCCAAACCCTTTATTTGGTGCACCTACCGCCAATGGTCTTTTCGTATACTAGAGGGATTATTGGATTTACCTGGATGGAAACCAGCTTTAATAATTACCACTAAAGAATGCCAATATAACTTTCAACCTTTTGTGGAAAGAGAGATTGAAATTCTGCGCGTTGATCCCAAAATTGATTTGAAGCCTGGCCGAGAAGCCTACAAAAAGATTGCATCCGCGAAACCAGAAGCCATTTTCCATTATGGCTGGTCCTGGTTAGTGCCAAAAGAAATCCTAGATCTTTGCCCAAACGTAACCCTACACCCTGGAAAGCTTCCCAAGGATCGCGGCGGTAGTCCCATCCAAAACCAGATCCTCAACGGTGAAACATGGACCTACGCTAATGTTCTAAAAATGTCTGAAGGTTTAGACG
Organism: uncultured Bdellovibrionales bacterium; assembly: GCA_964416595.1. Taxonomy (GTDB): domain Bacteria; phylum Bdellovibrionota; class UBA1018; order CAIPTA01; family CAIPTA01; genus JAKFYM01. The sequence continues at coordinate 56,808 of CAYQES010000008.1, forward strand.
AAGGCCCCGTGTACTTAAAAGAGAAAATTTCACTACTTGGCGATTCCTGCGATGAAATTTGGGCCCGGATGACAGCCACCGGCGCCGAACTGAGTAAAAAATTTTTAGAAAAATTAGCTGAAGGTAATTTCATGCCCATTCCCCAAGCCGAAGAAACTCCTACTTTTTACCGGCGAATAAAGTCCGATCGGTCCGAGCTTCTTTTAGGCAAAGACAAGCGGGAAACTTTGTATAACAAAATCCGCGCACTGTCGGAAACAGATCCAAACACCTATGTGCATCCCGCCTTCATTCCCCTTAAAAATAAAAAATTGGTAGTGGAACGGGCAAAAAAAATAACTAGCTCTAGCTCCCTACGGGAGCCCACCATCCGCATCTACTCCATGCAAGATATTGAACGCCTGGACCCAATAAAGATCTGTAGCCAAGTAAATAACGAACAAATTTCGCTTTTACTTGTGGATACTGATGGTGCAGAATTAGCTTTGGAACGAATATATTTAAGCGCCTGATCCACTGCAGAAAATTTTCAAACCAGCTTCCAAGCCAACCTCTGGCATATAACCAATCGCTTTTTTTGCCAAAGAAATATCTGCCAGTGAGTAACGGATATCTCCCTTACGAAAGGGCTCAAAAGAAATTTCAGGAGCCTGGGTTTTCCCTTGAGCCCTTACCAAAGCACTCACCAAATCCAGCAAACTAGTAGATTTCCCAGTGGCAACATTTAAAATTCGGCTGCCCAGTTTCTCCTCGCTGAGAGCCGCCAAGATATTGGCCCGCACAATATCAGATACAAAAACAAAATCCCGAGAAGTTTTTCCGTCGCCAAAAATCCGTAATGGCTTTCCTTTAGCAATATTTTCGGAAAATACGGAGATCACCCCGGCGTAGGCGCTATTAGGCGATTGCCGCGGACCAAAAACATTAAAATAGCGCAAACCCGTAACTGCCAATTGGTGCGCATAAAGCGCAGCTGTTTCTTCGTTCACCTTTTTGGTGTGCCCATACAAAGAAATTGGCACCAAGTGAAGATCTTCTTTCACGGGCATTTGCTTGGTTTCACCGTACACCGCCGCCGAGGAAGCGTATACCACTCGGCGCACGCCGGATTTTTCCGCGTTGGCTAAAATATTCACCAAAGAATTAGTGTTATTGGCAAAAGTTTCCTGGGGATTTTCATTGGCAAAAACTACGGAAGAGATGGCTGCTTGGTGCAGCACCACATCCACTCCGCGCATGGCTTCTGCCACCACACCAACATCCCTCGCGTCGGCTTTTATAAAAGAGAACTTTTTCCAGACGTCTACCGAAACAGAGTCTTGCACATCCGTTAAATTTTCTTTACGGCCAGTACTGAGATTGTCTAAACCCACCACCGTTTGATTATTAGCCAAAAGCTGTTGCACGAGGTGCGAGCCAATAAAGCCGGCAGCGCCCGTTACTAACCAGCGCAAAGATTTTTGTTGTAACTCCCGGATATCCATATGGCTAGGTATAGCCCATGGCCAGCATCATGGTCTAGCTTCCGCGTACACATTCTCCAAGGCCCGGATGCCGGCCTCTGGGGAAAAGTTCGTTTCATAGGCCTTTCTTGCGAACAAAGAAACACTTTTCAAATGATTATCCTGGCTAAAGCACCGATGCACAGCTTGAAGCAGGGCACCTTGAGCATCCGCCGCAAAGAAAAAGCCCGTTTTTCCCTCTTCGATTAAACTTTCCAAGCTACCCAATTTCCTCGCCAACACGGGTAAACCATTGGCCCAAGCCTCAGCCAGCACTAGAGGAAAATTCTCGTAACAAATGGAAGGAATCACGAGGAGCTTCGCTTCCCGCATGAGTTTACGCACCTGTTCCTGAGATTTAGCTCCTAATAATTCTATTTTCGGGTGAGCCAGCTCCCGAATGAGCTTTTCCAAAGGCCCTGTGCCCACGATCTTTAGAGGCAGGTTCATTTTTTCCCACGCTTGCACGAGAGGCAACACCCCTTTTTCTTCACTCAAGCGACCTACAAACAAAACATACTCTTGCCGATCCTCCCAAGCAGGCGGAACGCCAGGATCTTCGCAAAAATTAGGCTTCACTAGGATTTTCTTTTCAGGAATGCCCGCCTGCAAAAATTTCTGGCGAGAAAATTCCGATAGCACCACAAAACGATTCACCCATTTTGCCAAAGCTGCGCCCTTCTCATATTTCTGGATCATACGCGTGATCGGCACGGTGGCTAATGGCGAATCTCGGTAACAACCGTGGAAAGCTCCCCATAGGGAGGAAGAGTTCAAACACTTTTCGCAAGGAAGAGCATTTCGCAAAAATAAACCATTGGCGCAAATAAAACGAAAGTTGTGCAGCGTAAGCACAACGGGAATTTTTTTATCCTTGGCGGCCTTCAACACCGAAGGAGAAAGCAGAGGGAAGGTATTATGCACATGCACCACATCAGGCTTTTCCCGCTCTAAAAAAGCCGTGAAAGCTTCGTAGGATTCTTCTTTAAAGGCCAAATCCCGGGCCACCTCCACTTTTTCCCAAAAGCCCGTGACTTCCAGTTCCGCCCCACTATCCCGATAAAAAGGCACCACTTCGTGGGCGTGCTGGCGCAAAAGAGCCACTTCCCGCTCCACCACGGCATCTTCGCCTCCTCGCAATCGATAAAAATTGTGAACTAAAGCGATTTTCATAGTTGGTCGATGGATTTTCTCTTTGACGGGAACCTCATTCTATCATTACAAAGGATGGTTCTATGGGCACCAATTCTTTTCCAGGAAAAATAAAAGAAAAACTCAAGCCGATGGTTCGGCCATTAATTAATGCCGTGCGCAAGCCCCGGGAAGAGTGGCTCTATCGGCGGGAACTTTTCCAGGATTTTACTTCCTATAGGAAACAAAAAAACGCCCCCAGGATTCTAGAAATTGGTGCCAAAGATTTTTATGACTCCAAAAACCTTCTTTCCCTAAAACCCTCCCAATATACGCTTCTAGATCTGCCTGGCTATCGGGAAGCCTATGATAAATTTCTAGCAGAAGCGAAAAACCCTGCCCTGCAATTTATAGAAGCCAATTTGATGTACGACTCCACCATCCTAAATTGGGAGCCCTTTGATGTGGTGTGGTGCACTGGCGTTCTCTATCACAATCCTGAGCAGCTAAGAATGATTCGTCGCTTGTATGACTTGCTGAAACCTGGCGGCACCCTGGTGATTGAATCGGCCACCACCCGCAATCCCAAATTAATGCAGGAAAGTTGCGTGGAAGTTATTTTTCCCATCACGCCAGAGATGAAAAAGAAATTGCATATTTCTGCCAATGTTTCTCACCTGCCTTCCCGTAAGGCCATGAAAACCTGGTTAGAGATGGTGGGCTTTGATCAAGTGCAAGAATCCTTTTGCTTCCGCACCACGTCTACCAAATTGGCCAAAACAAGAGCTGCGTTCTTGGCCACTAAGCCCATCGAACCTAAAGCTGGCAAATACTATACCTTCCTAAAAGAAGTGGGCGGATACGAAATTGGAAAGTCTTGTTAAACTAGGATTTGGATGTCACCTCCTCCTACGTTCTCGATAGTTACTGCCTGCAAAAATGGTCTTTCGTTTTTGAAAGAAACTGCCGCCGGCATTCTTGGCCAAGACTATCCCCATTGGGAATGGGTTTTTATTGACGACCATTCCGAGGAACCTATCGGGGAATACATACAAAATCTGCGTGATCCGCGTATCTTTTTTCATCGCAATCAAACCTCCATCGGACAAACCAAAAGTTTGAATTTTGGCATCCAACAAAGCCAAGGCCCTTGGATCGTGCGGCTCGACGGCGACGACATTCCTCATCCACAAAAACTTTCTAAAACTTTAGTAGCTATTGAGTCTCGGTCCCATCCACCTAGTTTGCTTTTTTCCGATTACGACATCATCCAAGAAGATGGTTCTTTTTTGGCTGCTGTGAAATTTCAGAGCCCAATTTCAGAAAATTTCTATCGTTACTTATTGGAAAAAAATAATCCCATCTGCCATCCCACTGTCACCTTTTCTAGGCTCTCTCCTCAGGGAAAACTCGTGCAATACGATGAAAGTTTGCAAAACGCCCAAGACTACGCTTTGTGGAAAAAACTGCTCCACGAAAAAAGTCACTCCTTCCTGCATATTCCCCACTCCCTGCTACAATACCGCTTAGTGCGGCAATCCCTGTCGGGCGCCAGAGCTAAGGAACAAGCAGCAGAGCTGAAAAAAATCCGTGGCCGCTCTGCCTCTCGCATCCCCACACTCACACTCACTCCCCAACAACAAGAAGGGATGTACGCATTCCGGGTATTATTCTATCGCTTTTTAGCTGCAGGAAAAAAAGGCCCCTCTTACAAACGGCAGGATTTTTCTAGTCTGCTGTTGGCCAGCCGCTATCTCAAAAATTTGCCCAAGGCTATGTTCTTTTTTGCGGCGAGAATATGCCCTGTTTTTTTTAAGCAGCGGTTATTTTCAGGCATTTATCAATAATATCTAACTATAGGGAACGTAGCGATCGGCAAATTCCATCTTATGGGCCTGATAAAAAGGGGTTTCCGAAAAAAACCATTCCCGCATCAAAGCAATCTCTTTGCGCACAGCCGCCTTATCTTTTTCCAAGATCGGCGGGATTTTTTCGTAGAGCTCCCACTGCAGCCAATCATCTTCTAAAAGAAAGTCTTTTTGCCACTCGGGTCGGCCCCAAAGGCAACCAGCGAAGATCTGCGAAAGCCGCTGGTTGCGATCCATATTCATATCTTCCCACCAGCGCATGGACAAAAAACGCAAGAACTCTTCTTTCGTTTCCGGGCACTTGGTAAAGCCCCAACGAGAGTACCAGCCGTGTTCGGAAATCATAACCGGGATGCGGTTAGAAGTGGCTTCGATACCGATGGTTCCGCGGAAAGTAACGATGGCATCCAAGGATTTCATCATATCGTTACCGTTCCAACCCTTGGGCGCAAGCTTAATATGATCATAGCCCTGGAAAGAAACCACATCGCCCAAACTCACGGCGCCTAAATGATCATCCACAGGATGGGATTTAAAGATCCAATTCACATCTGTATTTTTCTGGGCGGCAGCAACAGTAGCTAAGGCCCACTCATGAAAATCCCGAAAAAAATGCATGCCTTGCCAGTGGGGGTAGTCGTACCAGTTTGGAGAATATACGCCCACAACAGGTTTCTGTGGATCCCAACCCCAATCCCTGCAAATACTTTCGCGGCTCACAGAATTACGATCTTTACCATAAGAACAACGGGCCCCAATATCTTTGGAAATTCCTCCCATGCGATGGCTAAGAGATTTTCTGCCTACTTCGGCCAAGCGATCCAAATGCGCTTCGGGCAAGCGGAAAATATTTTCCACTTTGGGGCAGGTCATAGAATAAAAAAAATCTTTAGCATTTTGGTATTTGCGAAAATGCGCTAACCCATAAATGCCAAAAATATTCACCACCGGTATGCCGCGATTGGCGGCAACCCAGGCCAAAGGAGCAAAGTCGCCGGCTTCATGGCTTAAGAGTATGAGTTTGGGAGAATGGTGATCCAAGCTACGCATAGACACCGAAATACGATTTAAGTAATGGTGGATTTCTTGAATGAGCTTAGGATCGTCTAAACGCACATAAGCCCACTTCTGCCATTTCAGCAAATAATCATATAGGCAACCCGCAGGCACCCCCCCCTCAAGCTCTAGCTGCAATAAATCATCGGGGCGTTTTAAGGCGGCACAGATTTCTAAGGCTAATTTTTTATTTTTTTGGGAAAATTCCGCAACATCCGTAAAATCCGCTACCTGAGAGATACCAAAACTTTCCAAGGTGCCCCTTTGCTGGAAGCGTCGATATGGCCCAAGGATGCCAATTTCTTTGGCCTTATCTAATCCTAAAGCAGATCGAAACAGAGAATACCTAACCCAATGATTAGGGTTATCCCACTTAGCATCTATAAAAACCGCATCGGAACTAGAAAATGGGCATTCTAGACTCAAGGCTCGGGACATATTGTCCAAATATTGTTCGCACTTTCGCCGGCGCGCCGCATAGCCCACAGATTTTGTTAAACTTGCGAACTCAGAAAAGCCCCGCATGCTTTCCCGAACATCCGAAATTTTTGTTAAAAAAGAAGATCCCATATGGAGTGATATAGTCGAACTTATAGCAAAACCTTACTGGTACGCAAGGCCATACTTCTCGACGAGAAAAACGAGAATCGTTTACAAAAAATCAAGATGAGTACATCCGTTAACATAGTTGACTTCTCCTATGCCAATGTTACATTGCGGGTACATGATCAAACAACTTTCTGAAACCATCTTGAAGTCAGCCAAGCAAGACTTTTTCCATTGGCGCTGGAAGCGTTCTTTAGCCCGTAACAAATCCCCACTGGATCCACACCAAGCAAATATTTACACCTCTTATCTCAAAAAAGCTCAAGGCGTTTATAAAAAACGCCATGAGCCCTCTGCAGAAGTGCGCACACTGGCAGAAAATTTTCTAAAAAATGGCTTCACATCCCTTTGGACCGATGAGAGCCAAAAAATCGCCAAAGTCATCCTCGAAGACATCAAGGCCGAGGAAGCCCAAAAAGGTAATGGCCTTTGGGATGAAGAGTGGCGCTACAAAACCGATGATCTCTTAAAACGATTCCCCCGCCTGGAGGAATTGTTCACGGGAAAATTAAAAAGTTTTCTGGAAAGCGTGAACAACTCGCACTTTAAACTCTTTTACGGGGTGCTGTATAAATCCGTAAGGGATAGGGAGCATCCCTGGGGCTCCCAACTCTGGCATTGCGATGGTGGTCCCGGCACCTGCATCAACCTTATGTTTTGTTTAAGTGATGTGTATAAAGAAAATGGCGCCATGGAGTGCTTGCCCTGGGAATATTCCCAAGCCATCCAAGAGAAAAATCGGCGCGCCTATGTGCAGTACCTAGAAGAGCATGAAATCGACGAAAAAACCTATCCTCGCCTAAAGCTGCGGGAGATTAAATGCGATTTAAATAAAAAAGAAATCGCAGAAACATGCGCCGACAAAGTGCAACAACCTTCGGGCCCTCCGGGCATGCTCTTGCCATTCCGAAATAATATTCTTCATAAGGGTGGCTTTCCGGAAGCCGGCCACACCCGTTACGTTTTTGTGTTTCACGTTTATCCCTCTGTGCACGAGCTTTCTTTTGCCGAGTACAAAAAAAATGGTTTTAATAAAAAAGACTCTTATCCTAAGGACCCGGCTTTTGGAGACCAAAAGTCGGAATAATGCATGGGTTCTTCACAAGAGCTAATCCCCCACTATGATTCCGCCTTCATCGGAAGTGGTGTTATTTCAATTCTAGAAGCTATCCATTTGGCTCACCAAGGCCAACGGGTTGTGATGATTGATAAAGGCTCCCAAATCGGAGGCGTATGGACGCCCATTGAATTGTTTGGGCTCACGAATGTAGAAAATGCCGTGCACTATTTTCTGCCCAACCCCCCAGCCTTTCAATTCATGCAAAAGGCTTTGGGTTGGCAGGTGGAAATTAGTCCACAAAAATATCGAATCTATAGCCGTAGCTGGCTAGGAATCCGGCGTTTGCCCTATGATTCGCGCCTAGGCCGCTGTTTATCCCTATGGGAAGAATATGTGAAATCCCCCACCGGCTCCTTAAGTTCCACTTTCAAAGATTGTTGGAAAAGCCTTATAGAAAAACGCGCCCCCTCCACCTATATCCGTGGCGGCACACCGGAAATCTTCCAATCTGTCGTGAGACTCCTGGCCAAATCCAAGGTAGAAATAAAACTTTCCACGGAAATCCGCCAAATTTTCGTAGATCATGGCCAACAAAAAGTGCAGCTTACTACATCCCAGGGCCCGATTTCTGCCGGTAAACTTTTCATCACTCATGGCTCTCGATTGCAAGAAGTACACTCCACCAAGGGCATTCATGCAGTGGAAGAGCAGCATCATCCTCGGCCGGCACTGCACCTATTAATTCAAGATAATTCTCCCGCCGATATCCTCGAAGCCATTTACGTGGCCGATCCTCTGATCAAATACGCCCACGATATCACCCGCTTCACCAACGAGGCCCCCACTCTCATGGGAAAAAAGAAGCTTTTTGTTTTGGCATTACAGATGAATTGCCAAGAAAGCCCAAGCCTCATTCATGAAGTATTCGAAAAAATGAAACAAAGTGGAGTGATTGGAAAAGATTCTGTATTAGAGGCAAGCAAATGGTGGAATATTCACCTTCCCACTTTGGATGATGCAATCCTAGCAGAGTTAGAACAAAAATTTTCCCCATGTATTTGTACCCTAAAAACAGAAGATTTCACGGCGGGCATTGCGTACCGGGCCCCCACTTGGCAAGCAGAAGTGGTACGCCCTTGAGCTCCCTAAATATTTCTCCCTTAAAATTGGACGAAATTTCTCTCCATTCCCATTGGCCCAAAAGGCTTCTGGGCCTGGATCCTTTTTCCGTAAAACCCAAAACCTTTGCCTCTGTACAAAGGGAATTTGGGCAAGACAAATGGGGCGCCCTCTTGCAACAAACGGAAGCCAACCCAAGCTTCGGCTTATGTGAGGTTGAAGGCCTAGAGGTAAACCTGGATGCCCTCACGCCATTTTTCGAAAAAGGTAACTTCTACCTAGCTTCGGAGCGGGTGGTTTTAGAAAAACACCTGGCCCTTTATGCAGAAGTGCTTACGCCACACCTCAAAAATGCTTCGGCTCTCGTAGAAATGGGAGCAGGCTTTGGCAGCAAACTCTTAAATTTAGCGAAGCAAAAAACATTTGCCCATTTGCCTCTATTTGCGGCGGAATTCACCGAAAGCGGACAAAAACTCCTAAGGTTACTATCTGAACGGGAAGGCCACCCTGTGGACGTTGGCTTTTGTGATTTTGGTGACCCTCTGTCTTGCGCCTTGCCCATCCCTACAGGCAGCGTGATCTTTACATCCTATGCGGCCCACTACATCCCGGAACTTCCCGCTAACTTCCCAAACTTCTTTGCGAAATTTAAACCCCAAAGGGTGATTCACTTTGAGCCCTGTTATGAACACTTTGATTCGGGGCAATTGCACGATCTCATGTGCCAGCGGTATTTCCAGCTCAATGACTACACAAGAAACTTAGTATCGGTCTTAAAAAACGCCCAGGCCCAAGGTAAACTGCGCATAATGCGGGAAGAAAAAAAAGTATTGGGCGGAAACCCCTTCCTACCCGTTTCCATTCTGGAATGGGAACCAATAGCCGGCCGCTAAGCCTATAAATGCGCCAGCAACTAGCGCTTCATAGCAAAAAAGCCAGTAGTAGCTGCGGTATGGAATAAGAAGGCGTTTTTTTGTTCCTTCATGAACCGATCCGTTACCACCGTAAGCGGCAAGCAGTTGGGGAATGCTCCGTAGTCGTCCACCGCCACGATTCCATTTACACTTAGCTTCGGCCAGATGAAATTCAGTAGAAGCTCGGCAGATTCCATGGTGTCGATGGCAATATGACAGAAGGAAATAGCCCCTGAAAGCTGCCGATGTGTTTCAGCTATGGGGCCGCTAATCACTTTTACGTTATCACAATCGGCAAAAGAATCCCGCACTTCCGAAAAGGAGTTATTGCTAAAAGTGGATTTCCAACGATGGTCTAGACCGTACTTAGAAACAGGAATCCCTTTAAACGTATCAAAAAGATAAACGGGCTTTTTCTTATAGTGATTCACGGCTTCCACGATGATAGCCGCAGAGCCACCGTTGAAGCAGCCGAACTCGGCCACATCTCCGGGCACATCGGCCGTGGCGCGTACAGCTTGAATGAGATTGAAAAGCTTTTCATCTTCAATCATAGAGGTGCGACGCTTCTTAGCTCGCTCCCCGATTTGCTTATAGGGAGATTCCTGATGAAACGGACTATAGTGACCAGAAACTTCGTAAATAGTAGGAATATGGGTGAGCTTGCAGTCAATAAGATAGGAAACGGCGGACTTCATAAGATCCACATCTTCTACACAAAGCACCATCAACGTTGCTTTGGGCATATCTCGAACTTCTTCTACACTGCGCACCTCGTCGCCACCGCAATCATAGCCTACAATTTTTTCTCGCCAATCAAAGAGAGAAACTTTACGCCCTCGGTCTTTCAAGATCCGATTAAGCCATTTCATTCCTTCACCAAAGCCATAAAGAGCTACAGAAGAGGGATTTTCCGCTTCGATACGCACCAAAAGCTTGTCTACCAGGGCGGGAACATAAAAGCTCACGGACCGGGACATTAAATTGCGATCTTTATTGTCATTCTCAAAATGATTCACCGGGCCTCCAAAGAAGTATTTTTACATGGAAATTGTCCGCATCATTCACCGAAATCCCCAGAGAGTCAATGGAGGAGTACGGGCAGCAGTTTCGTCTTCCATTTTCCCTCTTCGATGATTATACATTGATCAGACTTCTGCCATTTTTATACGCAGCATGGCCCCCGGGGGGACATTAATCGTGCAGTCCATAAAAAAATTCCTAGAACTAGTTCGCTACCAAAAAAGAGAGGCAGGGTTTGTTATTTTATTAACTATCCTCTGTGCCATCATGGAAGCCATCTGCTCTGCTTTGATTATGCCGATACTAGCAATCGTTGCGGGATCAGACGGCACCCAAGGAATTGGTAAATATCTTCAATCTATCTACCAATATTTCCCGCCCGGCAAAGAACTCGTAGCCCTAGTGATAGTGATGGTTGGTGCAACTTTATTAAAGTGTTTCTTAGATCTTTCTAGAGTTTATTTATCCAGCCATTTGGCCTGGCGCCTAAGTGAGATTTGGTACAACACAATCACAGGGCATTACCTTAAGGCGCCTCTTTCGTATATCCACGCCAATAAACAAGGAATTCTTTTACAAAAAGTTACTGAAGAGCCAGTAAACGCAGGTCTAGGAGTATTACGAGTTCTTCAACTCATTGCTAAACTTGTAACAACCGCCGCTCTCTACACTTTACTGCTCTTAACCAATGCAAAGATTACGTTGGCCCTCACTGTAATGGGCGGTGGAATTTTTTTAGGATTTCAAAAAAATATCAGGCGCTCCAGCCGAGATGCTGGCCGGCAAAAGACATTTTGGGCCCAACGGCAAAACGCCATGGCAGCAGAAAACTTACTTTCGATTCGACTGATCAAAGCGCTTTCTTTGGAAAAGAAATTCATGGAAATTTATGAGCAAATAAGCGCCAAACAGAGAAGGGTGCGCACGAATTTCGATCTTTATAAAGTTGTACCCGAGCAAGTGGGCGAACTGCTTATTGTAGCTAGCATTGCGGCCATGGTTATTTACCTAAAGGTGCAATCGCAGGTCTCTGTTCTGGAACTCCTACCACTATTGGGAATTACCCTGTGGGTATCTAAACAACTGATGTCGAATTTGTCCTATATTGCATCGCAACAAATGCTTATTTCACACTCCATGCCAGCGCTATCCATTGTATATGATTTGCTTCACAAAATACCGAAAGAAACCACCAACCAAGGGGAGGTTTTTTCGAAACTAACGGAAGATATTATATTCAAAAATGTAAGCTTCACGTACGACGGTCGCAATACCGTTTTAAACTCAGCCTCTTTTACCTTTGCGAAAGGAAAAATGACCGCCCTCATTGGCCCTTCCGGAGTGGGTAAATCTACCATTGCGGATTTGCTGCTTGGCTTTATTCAGCCCAACGGGGGGGAGATTTTAATAAATAAAAAACCATTGCAAACATATAATTTAGAGTCTTGGCGAAAAAAAATAGGACTCGTGAGCCAAGATGTAACGATCTTCAACACCACCATTTCGGAAAATATCCGTTATGGAAATCTAGAGGCAACAAAAGAACAAATTATAGAAGCGGCAAAGGCCGCAAGTTTGCATGATTTTATTTCTTCCCTGCCACAAGGATACGAAACAGAAGTGGGTGACCGTGGCGTTCTACTTTCAGGTGGGCAGCGGCAACGGTTGGCCATCGCGAGAACCATTATCCGTAACCCGGAATTGTATATTTTTGACGAAGCCACGAGCTCACTCGATAGTGAAACAGAGAAGTTAATTCAGGCAAAAATTGAAGAATTTAGTAGCACTAAAACAGTGATCGTAATTACCCATCGAACGTCAACCATTCAACAAGCAGCGCAAATTTATGATTTGGGTAAACTGAATGCTTTTCCTTAATTTTTTCTCATTCTTAAATAACGCGATGCGCCTGGGGTGCGTCCTTATACCCATTGACATAACTTTTTTATTTTGATGTCTTGGTGTCCGAATCATTTTACTGGAGGACTTTTATGCAAATGAAAATGAATTTTTCTATTCTTTTATTAAGCGTCGTATTACTCGGCTGTGGAAGCAAAGACGCCAACTCAGAAAATGCCAATGCCGCCCCCAACAACGCCCTTAGTGGTGCTTGTGAGGTCCGTTTTCTAGAAGCGTCCCTAAATCCCGATGGCACCAGGCACCGCTACTACGAATTTTGCTGTCCAGCCAATGTGAACGTAACCATGAAACATCTCTGGGATACAAACGCTGTTCCCGAAGCAGTAAACTGCAAACAGTTGCAATCTGACGACCAACCGGCTTGTAAAACAGCGGGTCTAAAACGTTTTCTTTGCGAGCCCATTGCCAATTGCTCCGCAAAAGCAAAGTGATTGTCTCTCGTATCGGAAAGCGCTGAGTATGGGTGCTAAGCGCTTTCCCGATACGAAGGCCAAAAATTGAAAATCGAGCCCTGCTAAGTTATAAATGACCCAATGCTCAAACTCGGTCAGGCCATTCAAAAGAAACTCACCCGCTATAATGTGGTTAACGATCGAATATTTTACCTTCGGCATTTAGCTACAAATTTCTCATCGCATCAATTACGAAAAAAAGTAGCTAAACCGTTTTTGGAATCCAATCAAGGCAGAGTAAAAATTGATCCTGCTCTGGGTTACACCATCAGTCACGCCAGCGAACTAGAAGGATTGAATGCGATTCTTCCTGGTCTAAAAGAATTCGCAACAAAGCGTTTGTCAGAAATTTCTCCACAGAAAATCAATGCACTTCGCAACGACCAGGGCGGATACGTAAAAACATTCTTCTTTAATCTGTTGAATCGGGATCATTTATTAAATAATCCTGACTGGCTAAATTTTGGTCTCAGTAAAACCGTGATGGAAGTTTTGGTACCATACTACGGAACACTGCCCTACATTTCACATATGGCCGTTTTTGCTTCAGGCATCTGTGAGCCTTTCAACCCAGGCGATTCCCCCAGAGGCACCCAACGCTTACACTATGACAATCGAGATCTAAAGCACGTTAAAATGTTTTGTTATTTGGATGATGTCACCGAAGACGACGGTCCGTTCACTTTGTTAAATATTGAACAATCCACGTGGCTGAGAAAAAAAACCGGCCGACTTTTAAGAACGAGTCCATTCCACAACGATGCTGAATTCTTGAAGTTTTTTGATAAAAAAGACCTAAAAAGAATAACGGGGCCGGCCGGTACAGTTGCATTTATCGACACCACGAGCTGTGCACACTTTGGTAGTCGCTGTAACCGAGACGGCCGACGACTGGCATATGTGATTCATTATACGACACTAAATAATTATTCCCTTAACCGCTCAAGAGAGCTCGAAGATCTTAATTTGGTAACCTCTCCCGAGCTTCTACCTATTGTGAAAAAGACCCCATGGTCCGAGCTCCTATTTCAACCAGAAGAAATTAGTTTTTCGTGAAAATATCTAACTATCTCTCTAAAGCTCGCGTTCCCAATCGAGTATTAAACCATATGGGTTTAAGGCGCTCACCAAAGTACGAAGCACTCGAAAAGAAAGGTTGGCGGGCTCTGGTGGGGATTGAGCGGGTTTATAATTTCTCCATCGACAGCGAAGAAAATTTATGGCTGGCCGAATTTTTGTCTGGTGAAATTTTGCAATTCGACCCCCATTTAAAAATCAAAAAAAAATTAGGGCCACTAGAGTCCGGTTTTCTAGAACCAGATGAATCCCGCCTTTTCCAGTGGGAAAAAGATCCAAAATCAGATCCCGCCAAACGGTTGAAACGTCCACACGCCGCCTTCGCTCACGCTTCATCCCTATTTGTAAGCGAATATAGCCTGGGGCGCGTATCTCGTTTTGATCTCCACAAGCCCAAACAAATCCTTTTTGGCAAAGCTAGCGATCCCGTTTCTCTGAATGGTCCCACAACAACAACCGTGATCAACGAATACGTTTATGTGGGAAATTCTAAAGGCGGAACCATCGTTCGTTATTCTTTAGAGGGGAAATTTGCGGGTTGGATGGGAGCTTACCAGGACGCCCAAGGAAACACAAAAACCACCCCGGGATTCGTTTTTGATTTATTCGCACCTGTGGAGTCCACCGTGGCGGGCGGATTTAAAAATGCCCACACAGTAAAAATGGGACCAGACGGGCTGTTGTATGTAGCGGACTCAGGCAACCACCGCATCTATCGTTGTGATTTTGATGGCAACACAGGAGAATGGATTGGTGGAGGAGAAAAAAGGGGGTGGACCAGCCATGGAGAACCTGTTCGTGGCCATGAACTAGGATACTTAAATACCCCAACCGCATTTGAATTTGGACCCAATGGAGAGCTAATTGTTTTAGACACGGAAAATCATCGTATCCAAGAATTCACCATCGACGGCCAACCTCTTCGCTGGTGGGGAGTGCAAGAAGGTACAACCACCCCTGCCTGGCATACTGAAGGCAAACCAATCTCCAGCCCCGCACCAAGAGCTTTTCGCTCGCCATTCGATATGTTCCTGCATAAAGGAAAATTTTGGGTGGCCGACACCCACAATAAACGCATTCAAATCTTTAGCTTGCCCCAATAAAGGGGCTAATTTTTAATGCAAAGCTAGGGAAGATTCTTCCCGCTTCACTTCGTCCAATACGCCGAGGGAGGCAAGTTTTTTGTCGATCTTGGGCGCCACGCTTGCGAGCTTCGATTCGTCGAAAGAGGCTTTTTGTTTGCACGTGCGGCAAGGATCCGCCTTACCAGAAACCCGCACCAAGGATCTTCTCCAGGCGTTGTAGTTTTTGTTTGCATACACATCAAAAATCGACGTGGAACCGGGCTCACTCAAATTACCAATTTTGTATTTTTTGTGATCCTCGTAATCGGAACGGAGGTTACAGCAAGGCATCACGGTGCCATCGAATTCCACCGTGAAATTGGTGAACACCATGGAGCAGGGGGATTTTCGCACAAAATCTTTTTCAATGAGATCCGGCATGGATTGCCCGCGGTCAAAACCTTTGACGTCAAAATTGTGGGACCACGCTTCAATCCGGAATCCATCAAAGGGATATACGCAGGAAACAGAATCGCCGTACTCGGTGATTTTTTCCGCAGGTAAGCCAATGCGTTTTCCAAGAGTTAGCATTTTGGCTTTAGCGGATTCTTTGGTCCAGGTTTTGTCTTTAGTGTCAGGGTAAATACTAATCCGCATCACCGAAAGCCCGGCCTTCTTCAGCGCCTCTAGCACCTGGGGCTTGGCGTAGTCGCCATTGGAAACGATATCGATGGTGCAATTCGGCAGTTGCTCGCGAGCCTTGGTGATTAAGTTGCAAAGATTTTCGTGGAACGCGAGCGGCTCCGAATAACGGGCAAAGCGAAGAGTGCCGTCGTAATTAATGGCCGCTAAATCCCGGATTATGGAATCGTAGATGCCATGATCGAGGTAAGTTTTTTCCTTGATGCGATCGATGAAGCTATTGGGGCAGAAGCTACAAGTGCGGTTGCAATAGCTATTGGGTTCGAGCTCCACCATCTGCACGTTTTTCTTAAACAGCGCTTTCTTTTCTTCTTGGGAAAGATTGGGATCGAAATGGAAATCGTTCCGGGAGAATTTGTTGATGAAGAGGTGCCCGGCCTTAGCCGATCCAGCGCGGCCCGTGAGCCGGCCCACCACGGATTTAACCTTGGTAAAAATCTTTTCAGACAGCATTCCTAAGGTAATACCCCATCAATTATCTCCGCACAAACCTTGATTTTGATATAGGCTAGGTATACTCGCTATAGTGGGAAAATAAGAAAAAACCATATGAATATACTCCCCTTATCCGCCTGGCTTACAGGCTTTACCCCGCCCCTCCTCATGGCCGGGCCCTGTAGTGCAGAATCCGAAGAGCAAGTGCTCGCCACGGCACAAGCCTTAAAAGATTTAAAACGCGTGAGTTTTTTTCGGGCAGGCATTTGGAAACCGCGCACAAACCCAGGGCATTTTGAAGGCGTAGGCACCAAAGGCCTAGTTTGGCTACAACGGGTAAAAAATGAGCTCGGCATGAAGTGCGTGGTGGAAGTGGCTAGCGCTAAGCATGTGGAAGATTGTTTAAAACACGAAATCGATGCGGTTTGGATTGGCGCACGCACCACCGTGAGCCCCTTCTCTGTGCAAGAAATTGCCGATTCTCTAGAGGGGGTAGATATCCCCGTGTTTGTGAAAAATCCCGTGAGCCCCGATCTGCATCTTTGGATTGGAGCCTTGGAACGCCTAAATAGGGCCGGTTTGCAAAAGCTAGTGGCTATCCACCGGGGCTTTTCTACTCCCGATCAGGGCCCCTACCGCAACTCTCCCCACTGGGAATTCCCCGTAGAATTAAAGCGACGGATCCCCAATCTACCCATTGTTTGTGACCCCAGCCACATTTGCGGCACCCGGGATTTTATTTGGGAAATTTCCCAGCACGCCATGGATCTCGATATGTCGGGTTTGATCATCGAAACCCACCTCAATCCCGATAAAGCTTTAAGCGATGCCAAGCAACAAATCACTCCGGAGCAGCTAAAAGAAATCCTGCAGAAACTCAAAATCCGCACCGCCCAGAAAAACTCCTCGGTGGATCCACTTTTGGATGATTTACGCCGTAGCATCGACCAATTGGACCATAATCTTTTGGAATTATTGTCCAAGCGTTTCAAAGTTTCCCAAAAAATTGGCCAATACAAAAAAGAGAAAAACCTCACAGCCCTGCAAATGAACCGCTGGGAAACCGTGCTGAAAGACCGTATGGGCTTTGCGGAAAAACTGGGCCTTGACCCAGAATTCGCCAAAGCGATCTTCGACACAATCCATGCCGAATCCCTCAAGGGCCAAACGGAAATCATGAGCCATTAGGAAGCGCCTATGAATAAGACTTTCAAAAAAGATAACGGCCAAGAAATCCCTGTTTCCGATTCTTTTCTCCTGCCCTTTCTCACGCCCACAAGCAGCGGCACCCATTTTCGGGATTCCGTGAAAGAAGCGGATCTTTTTGAGCGCCAACATGGCCGCGTGCTTTTGCAACTCCACCAGATCCTTTCTTTTTTCCAAAGTTTCGGCATTGATCTAAAGGGTAAATCCCTTTTGGATATCGGCACAGGCAACGGCCTAATCCCCCGCATGCTGCTGGAACTCACGGATTTAAAAAACGCTGTGGGTGCCGATCCTTTCTTAGATGGCGAACATCCCACCAGCTGGCAAAAACACGATCACGACAAAGCAATCCAAGATCTGCGGGTATTTTTAGAAAAGCATTGCCAAGAAACCATTGATTGGAAGCAATACAATCACCTCCTAAAATTTGAAAACTACTCCCTGATCCCGGCCCCAGTGCCCCGGGTGCAACGATCTGAAAAGCCCTACCGTTTTGCCAAAGTGGGCGCCCACGATTTGCACCAAATCGATCAAAAATTTGATCTCTTCTACTGCAAAGCCATTGAGCATATTTCTGATTGGAACGGAGTATTTCAATCCATCGCAGCCGCCTCAGAAAAAGATGCGGTGATTTACCTAAAACACCGCTCCTTCTTTTCTTATCTTGGCCCCCATCGTTTTGCTTCGATCAATATCCCCTGGGGCCATTTGCTGCTCACGGATAAAGAATACAAACGCTTCGTGGAGCAATTCTTCCCGGATCAAGCGGCCAAGATGATCAACTTCTATTTTGAATCCCTCACCTATCCACGCATGGCCGTTTCGCAAATGGTGCAAGTGGCAAACAAACATGGATTCATTCCCGTGGCCGTGCTGGCGGAACCCCCACGCTATATGGAACAGGTGGCGGGTTATGCGGAGCAAATCCCCCATTTCTGGGAAACGATCCACGAGAATTATCCTCATGTTCCAGCGGAAGAGGTTTTTTCCGGGATGTATCACATCCTGTTCCGCAAGAGTCGCTAGATGTGCGGAATTCTGTTCCACGTTTATTCCCAAAATAAAAAAGAAATTCCTGAGTCTAAATTTCGCTCGGCCCTTGCCACCATGAAAAATCGGGGGCCCGATCATCAAGCCCTTGTGCAGGGAAGCGGTTTTGTGGCCGGCCACGCCCGTTTGGCGATCATTGATTTAAGCCCCGAAGCGAATCAGCCCTTCTGGGATTCCACGGGCCGCTATGTGCTCACCTACAATGGGGAAATTTATAATTTCCCGGAGATCAGAAAAAAACTCATAGCCCAGGGCGTGCGATTAAAAACCCAGTCCGACACAGAAACTCTTTTAGAAAGCATCCTGAAATTTGGTTTAGACGAAACCCTACGCTCGCTCCGGGGCATGTTCGCGTTCGTGCTTCATGATACCCAAACTGGTTTCACCCAAGGTGCCCGGGATCATTTTGGGCAAAAGCCTTTGTATTACACAAAAGGCCCATCGGGGATCACGTTTGCTTCCAACGTGAATGCTCTCTTACAAGTGCAGGAAAAAACTTCCTTAAAAACAGAAAACTTCGCCACCTACCTCTGTAGCCGCGGCATTCTTCTGCCCGAAGAAACTTTTTTCGCGGGCATTCACAATTTACCCGCTGGCCATAAGTTTGAATGCAAAAATAACGACATAAAAATTAACGAGTATTTTTCGCCAGCGTCCCTCCTGCAGGAAAACCTTTACCGGGAAAACGCTGAGCTTTCCCAAGAAGAATTGTTGGAACGTCTGGGTTTCCTTTTGGGCCAAGCCATTGATCGCCATCTCTTGAGCGATGTGCCAGTGGGTGTGCTCTTGAGTGGCGGAATCGATTCTTCCTTGGTGTATGCCCTCGCGCACCAGCGCAGTAAAAAGCTCACGGCCTTCACAAAAATCACGCCCGGCATTGAATCCATTCCCTCAGCGGTAGTGCCACAAATTTTAGAAAAATATCCCTCCCCTTGGATCAGCAATGTGGAGAATGTGCCAGAGTACCTTCCTTCTCTCTTTCGTTTTATTGCGGAATCCGGCGCACCGGCCCGTTGGGGAGGAGGCCCCCCCATGCAGCGGCTCTGCCAAGCGGCCCGGCAAGAAGGCACGCTCGTGCTCTTGGGTGGCGATTGTGTGGATGAATATTTCGCTGGCTATGATTCCCAGGCAGCCACCTTTGATGAGTTCCGCAGTGAAATGGATTTGGGCGGGCAAGTGGGCCTGAATTCCCAGTCCCCATTTTTCTTTCAAAGCCCCAATCCCCAAAATTACCTCAATCGCCAACTGGAACTGCGAAAAAATATTTTAACGAAACTTGCCTGGATCGAAGATCCTAAAGAACGCTTCCTTCAAGCTTCGCTCCTCCAAGACACCCAAATTTTCCTACAAACCTGCGGCCTGCCCAATAGTGACGCTTATTCCATGGCAGCCTCCGTGGAACTCCGCAATCCCCTGCTGGATTTAGACCTCCTCTCCTTTGTGGTGAATTTGCCCGGGAAATGGAAGTTAAGCCCTCCTTCCCCCGGAGTAACGCACCGAAATAAAAACCTGCTGCGCACCTATGCTAACCAGGTGATTGGTAAATTCATCGATGTGGCCAAAGAAGGCACCCGCAATTACTCCATGAAAATTTCTGAGCCCGGGTATTGGAATTTGTCCCGCTTTTCTGTGCAGAAAGTGGTAAAAATCCCTGGTGATTTAAAACCAAAAGATCTATTTAAAGTAATAAATTTGGAGCTTTTTCATCGGATTTACGCAGAGGGAGAAAGCAGCCTACCCTTAGAGCTGCTCACCCCAGAAGGCCAACGGGCACTAGTGCCGGCCGGGAAGGAATAGTATGAGCAACGCAGGCGATTCCATTGTGGCGGAAAATGCCAGTTGGACTTTTGGCGGCGACGTGAGCAAAAAATTCGACGCCCACGTTTCTAAATCCGTACCTCTCTACAAAGAGGGCCATGATTTGGTGGCCAAGGTTTCCGATTTTTTCGTGGGCGATAGTTCCGTTTGTTATGAACTCGGCTGCTCCACAGGCCAGCTCACTTCCATCTTGGCCAAACGCCACGCCAAAAAGAACGCTCAATTCATCGGTATCGATGTGGAAGCGGGTATGATCGAGCAAGCCAAGGCTAAGTGCGCTGATCTTGGAAAAGTAAAATTCCTCCAGTCGGATCTCTTGGATGTGGAACTCGAAAAATCCGATCTCATTGTCTCCTACTACACCCTGCAGTTTGTGAAACCCAAGAATCGCCAGATTCTTTTTGACCGCATTTACCAATCCCTCAACTGGGGCGGAGCTTTTTTATTGTTTGAAAAAGTGCGGGCACCCGATGCTCGTTTCCAAGATATCACCACAGCGATCTATACGGATTTCAAGATCGACCAAGGCTATAATTCCGAAGAAATCGTTTCCAAAAGCCGCAGCTTAAAGGGCGTACTGGAGCCTTTCTCTAGCCAAGGGAATATCGATCTCCTGAAACGGGCAGGCTTTGTAGACGTGATGAGCCTCATGAAATTCGTCTGCTTTGAGGGCTTTTTGGCCATCAAATAAGTGCGATCTCAATGAAAAAAGTCCAAATCTTCGTTGATCACGACATCATCATCCGGCACTTCATCCAAAATCATTCCTTCGCGGAATTGGAAAAATCCTTCCAGGTGCAATACGTATTTCCCCATAAGCACAATCGGGTGAAAACGGACGTCACGCGCTTCATCCAAGAGTCGGGAAATGTCTCCATCGTTTGGCTGCCCGTGAACACCGCCCGCATCGCGAAACTGCGCTACCTCGCCAAAATCCAAACTTTTTACCGCAGCTACTTCGGCAAAGACTACGGCATGATCCGGCAAACCTGGAAAACCTTCATGGGAAAAAGGGAATACGCCAAAGTTTGGTTGCTCTCTTTACGTTGGATTTTTCCCTTCTATAAAAAACGTTTTTTGGCTTCGCTCCCCCCCTGCACGGAATTGGAACAAGTGATCGATGCCTTTAAGCCTGACGCGATCCTGCACCCCACGGTGCTGGAAGGCCTCTTCATTTCGGATCTTTCGGCCCTTGGCAAAAAAAAGAATATCCCTTTTATCGCCCTCATGAATTCTTGGGATAATCCTTCCACCAAAGCCATGGCTTTGGATCTACCGGAATGGTTGGTGGTTTGGGGCGAGCAATCGAAAAACCATGCGGTGCAATTCTTAGGCATGGATCCTAAGCAGGTGAAAATCCTGGGCGCCGCCCAATTTGATGTGTACCGCACACCTCCGGAAAAAAGCCGGGAAGAAATCTGCGCCAGCATGGAGATTGATCCGAACAAAAAACTCATTCTTTATGCGGGTTCCAGTAAATGCGTAAATGAAATCAAACATTTGCAGGAACTCGACCAATTGATCGTGGAAGGAAAAATCCCCAATGCCCATGTGATTTTTCGTCCCCACCCTTGGCGGGATCCCGCGCCCAACGAGGCGGATTTTTTCGATATCCCCTGGAAAAACGTGAGCATGGATCCCAGCATGCGGGAGTTTTACAGCAAACCCAGCGCCAAGGAAGAAGTGAAGGTAAACCTCGTTAGCTATAACGCCACCCACAATATCCTCTCGGCCGTGGATTTGGTGATGTCGAATATGTCCACCCTGATGCTGGAAGCGGCCCTGCACGGGAAACCCACCCTCGCCCTCATGACAGAAACGGACCTAAAAGACAGCACCACCCTGCGGCTCATCACCCAGTTTTACTTTTTCCAGGAAATGCTGGAACGCCTGGAAATCCCTTCTTGCCGGGAGTACCGGGATCTTTCCCGCCATTGTAATGCGCTCCTAGAACAGGGGGCGACGGAAGATTTTAAGACCGAAAAGGTACGGCAAGTGGGATATTTTGTGGATCTAGGAAAAGATTCCTTTCCCTCTCAATTACGCACTTTTGTGCAATCCTTGGTGCGCTCCTAAGGGCCGTTGACCTCCTCTGGCAAACAAGATAAAACCCTGCAAACTATGGAAATTTTCAGGGAAACGTCTGAAATATGACATATTGCGTCATCATCCAACCCCGAGGAAAATAAAAAATGTTTAAAGTGAAGATTTACGGCGCGGGCTCCATCGGCAACCACTTAGCGTTTGCTTGCCGCAATAAGGGCTGGGAAGTTTTGATTTGTGATGTGGATCCTAAAGCGCTGGAGCGCACTCGCACGGAAATTTACCCGAGCCGCTACGGCAAATGGGACGAAAAAATCCGCCTCGCCACCGTGAATGATCTTCCGAACGAAACCTACGATCTCGTGATCTTGGGCACTCCTCCTGACACGCACCAAAAATTGGCTTTAGATCTCTTGCGCAAAAACCCACCGAAAGTATTGCTGGTGGAAAAACCCCTTTGCACTCCCGCCCTCGAGCATTGCGATGAATTAGTAAAACTCGCCAAAGAAACGGGCACCTTTATCGGCGTGGCTTATAATCACACGCTCACCACCAACACCAATATGGTGGATGGTTTTATCAAACAAAAACTCATTGGCGAACCCCAAACCCTAGTGGCCAATTTCCGAGAATATTGGGGCGGCATCTTCGCGGCACACCCTTGGCTCCAAGGCCCGTGGGATACTTATCTTGGTTTCTCCGATCGGGGCGGCGGCGCCAGCGGCGAACACTCCCACGCCATCAACATCTGGCAACACTTCTCTCACTCTCTCGGCATGGGCCGCGTAAAAGAAGTTTCCGCGATGCTCGATTTTGTGGATACCGGCAAGGCTAAATACGATCGCCTCTGCCAACTCAGCGTGCGCACGGAGCGGGGCCTCGTGGGCACCATCGTGCAGGATGTAGTAACGGAACCTGCCGAGAAAAAAGTGCGCATCCAAGGCAGCAACGGTGCCATCGAATGGCAAGTGAATTTCGACAAGAGCCACGATGCGGTTCGCCTCTGGGAAGGAAAAAATCCCATGAGGGAAACTTTGATCAACAAAACCCGCCCCGATGATTTCAAGGGCGAGATCGATCACGTGGAAGCACTTTTGAAAAATCCGTCGATTGCCTCCCCCATTTCTTTAGAGCGCGGTTTAGACACAATGATGGTGGTTACGGCTGCCCATATTTCCAACAAACTCGGGCGTACAGTAAAAATTAATTACGAAACGGGCTTCCGCCCCGAATCGATTGTGGTGAATTAAGAAAGAGGAATATCCAGTGAGAGATTTTAATTTCGACAATCTGTTCATCTTCGAAATGGCCAACAACCATCAGGGCGATACCCAGCACGGGATCGATATCATCCGGGCCATGGGGGAAATCGCCCGCACCGAAGATATCCGCGCGGCCGTGAAGCTGCAGTTTCGCCAGTTAGACACTTTCATCCACCCCGATTTCAAGGATCGTAAAGATGTAAAACACATCGATCGCTTCCAAAGCACCCGCATGGATCGGGAGCAATTCGAAGCCCTAGTAGCGGAAACCCGCAAACAAAACATGGTAACCATGTGCACGCCCTTCGACGAAGAATCCGTAGATCTCATCATGGAAATGCGGATTGATGTGATCAAGGTGGGCAGTTGCTCTGCCACGGATTATCCCCTGTTAGAAAAAATCGCGATCACGGGCCGCCCCGTGGTGGCCTCCACCGGTGGCATGCACTTAAAAGACATCGACCGCCTGGTAAGCTTCTTTAAGGATCACGGCACCAAATTCGCGCTCATGCATTGTGTGGCCATCTACCCTACGCCCAATGAGAAGCTAGTATTGAACCAAATCGAATTCTTGCGACAACGCTATCCAGATGTACCGATCGGCTTCTCCACTCACGAAGATCCCAATAACACCACCGCCGTGGCCATTGCTTACGCCAAAGGCGCTAAATTATTTGAACGCCATGTGGGAGTAGAAACCGAGAAACATAAACTCAATAATTACTCTTCTAACCCTGAGCAAGTGCGCGCGTGGGTAAAAGCTTATAAAAACGCCGTGGTGAGCTGCGGGGGTGAACAAAGAACTCCGCCCAACTTGAGCGAATTGGAATCTTTACGCACCCTCATGCGCGGTGTGTTCGTGAAAAGGGCCGTGAAAAAAGGCGAAGTGATCCATCGAAAAGATGTGTTCTTTGCAATGCCGCTCCAAGAAGGCCAACTCTTCAGCGGCAACTGGCGGGAGGGCCAAATAGCCGATAAAGATTACGAAGCTAACGCCGCCCTAAGCGATAATATCGCCCACCTAGAAAGTTCAGAAAAAGAATTGGTTTACGAAATCATGCTGCAAGTAAAAGGCATGCTGAACAACGCGCGCATCTTCATCGGAAAAGATAGCTCCGTGGAAATCTCCCACCACTATGGCTTGGAGCGCTTCCGGGAATACGGTGCCGTGATCGTGACTTGCATCAATAGATCTTATTGTAAAAAATTAGTGATCCAGCTTCCTCGGCAAAAACACCCCTACCACCAGCACAAACGGAAAGAAGAAACCTTCCAACTGCTTGCGGGAGATGTGGAAGTAGAAGTGGATGGATTCCGCAGTCAATTGAAACCAGGCGACACTCTTCTAGTGGGCCCCGGCCAGTGGCATAAATTCCACACCCTGGGTGGCGCTATTTTTGAAGAAGTTTCCACCACTCACTTCAATGATGATTCGATTTACGACGATGAAAAAATCGCTCGTTTACCAAGAGAAAAGCGCAAAACAATGATCCCCAATTGGGAAGCGGCCTTTCACAATAACCCCGATTTGGGCCACCCTTAACTTGGAGTAGGTAACTTATGTTTAATGACCAAAGCATCCTCATCACGGGAGGCACCGGATCGTTCGGAAAACAAATGGTGAAAACCATTTTGGCCCGCTACCGCCCCAAAAAACTGATTATCCTCTCCCGCGATGAACTCAAGCAATACGAAATGATGCAAACCTTTTCTCCAAGGGAATTTCCTTGCATCCGTTATTTTATCGGTGATGTGCGCGATCAAGAGCGCTTGAATGAAGCGTTTCACAATGTAGATTATGTGGTGCATGCGGCAGCTCTCAAGCAAGTGCCCGCCGCCGAATACAATCCTTTTGAGGCCATTAAAACCAACGTTCTTGGGGCCCAAAATGTGATCCGCGCCGCGATCCAACAAAAAGTAAAAAAACTCATCGCCCTTAGCACCGATAAGGCGGCGAATCCCGTGAACCTCTACGGCGCCTCCAAACTCTGCTCCGATAAACTCTTCGTGGCCGCCAACGCCATGAGTGGAGATGCGGGCACAAGCTTTTCCGTGGTTCGCTACGGCAATGTGGTTGGTAGCCGAGGATCTGTGATTCCTTTTTTCATCAAAAAGAAAAAAGACGGTATTTTACCCGTAACCGATGAGCGTATGACCCGTTTCTCCATCACGCTCCAACAAGGAGTGGATTTTGTGTTGCAATGCTTTGATCGCATGCACGGGGGCGAACTCTTTGTACCCAAAATCCCGAGCTACAAAATTCTCGATGTGGCCAAAGCCATCGCTCCTGATTGCAAAATCGATATCGTGGGCATTCGCCCCGGAGAAAAACTCCACGAAGTGATGGTGCCTGAAGATGAAGCCCGCTCTACTCTCGAGTTTAAGGATTATTTTATCATCCAACCAAACTTTGATTTCTGGAACGATAAGCTTCCACTGGTAACAAAAAATGGCAAACCCTGCCCCAACGGTTTCTCCTACAGCAGCAATCTAAACACGGAATGGCTCACAGTGGAGGAAATCCGCAAATTAGCCGCGGAACCCGCCCTGGAGGATTCCATTGAAGGCTAACTTTCTGCCTTATGGCCGGCAACAGATCGATGAAGAAGATATTCAAGCGGTCGTTGAGGTTTTAAAGTCGGAATGGCTCACCACCGGCCCAACGGTTGGTGCTTTCGAAAAAAAATTCTGTGAATTCACCGGCGCCAACCACGCCGTGGCCGTAGCCAACGGCACCGCCGCCCTCCACTGCGCCATGTTCGCCGCCAATATCCAAGAGGGCGATGAAGTGATCGTGCCCACGCTAACCTTCGCAGCTTCTGCCAATAGCGTTCTGTACCAAAAAGGAAAAGTGGTATTCGCAGATGTGCAGCCTGATACCTTGCTACTAGATCCTAAATCTGTGGAGAATAAAGTAACTTCGCGTACTAAGGCGATCGTGGCCGTGGATTATGCGGGTCAGCCTTGCGACTACGATGAATTGCAAAAAATCGCAAACCGCCACAATTTACTCCTTATTTCTGATGCGGCCCACGCCCTGGGTGCTAGCTACAAAGGCCGTAAAGCCGGCACCTACGCCGATCTTTCCACTTTTAGTTTCCACCCCGTGAAACACCTCACCACCGGCGAAGGTGGCATGATCACCACGAATAAAACAGAATTTGATAAACGCTTACGCACCTTTCGAGGCCATGGAATCACCACGGAAGCCCGCCAACGGGAAGAGATGGGCACTTGGTACTACGAGATGCAGGAGCTCGGATTTAATTATCGCATTAACGATATCCAATGCGCGCTTGGTATTAGCCAAATAAAAAAACAATCTGCCTGGATTGAAAAGCGCCGGGCCCTCGCCAAGCAATACCGCCAAGAATTAGCCGATCTTAAAGGCGTAAGTCCACAAGTGGAACGTTCGGATCGAGAACACGCCTACCATCTATTTGTGGTGCAATTGGAGCTGGAAAAACTTTCCGTAACTCGCAACCAAGTGTTTCAATTCATGCGCGAGCAAGGCATAGGCGTGAACGTGCACTATATTCCCGTGCATTTGCATCCTTATTACCGCAACCACCAAGGCACCAAAGCGGGCCTTTGCCCCGTAGCCGAAGCCGCTTATGAAAGAATTCTTTCTTTGCCCATGTTCCCAGGCATGGAAGCAAAAGATGTGAGCCGCGTGGTGAGCTCCTTACAAAAGGCGCTTCTGCCGTGAATATCTGCCTAATCCCCGCCCGGGGCGGAAGCAAAAGAATCCCGAAGAAAAATAGCAAATTATTTGCGGGCGCCCCCATTATCACCTATCCAATCCGGGCTGCCCGAGCGTCCGGCCTATTTTCCCGCATCATCGTTTCCACGGATAGCGAAGAAATCGCAGCCATTGCCCGGGAGGCGGGAGCGGAAGTGCCCTTTATGCGTCCGGAAAATATTTCGGGAGATCACACCACCACCGCAGAAGTTCTGCTCCATGGCCTAGAGTGGCTGAGAGCCCAAGGAGAAAATCCTGAATACCTTTGCTGCATTTATCCCACTGCGCCCTTTTTGGATCCTGTGTATTTAAAACGGGGGCTTGAGCTCTTGAAAACAAAGGGCGGAGGCGGTGCCTTTTCTGTAACCACCTTCCCCTTCCCCCCCTTCCGGGCCCATCGCTTGAATCGAGAAGGGCGCTTGGAAATGCTCTGGCCAGAGCACGAGCTTACCCGCTCCAATGATTTGCCCGAGGCCTACCACGATGCGGGTCAATTTTACTGGCTGAAAGTGCAAAACTTCCTGCAAGAAAAGAAAGTGTGGCCTAAAGATGCTTGGCCCATAGTGCTCCCCCGCCAATGGGTGCAGGACATTGACACCCCCGAGGATTGGCAAGTTGCGGAGCTCATGTATCAGCGATATATTGTGCAACATCCGAGAAACTAAAGGATATTCCCATGAAGTACTGTCGAAAATGCGTCATGCCAGATACCAAACCAGATCTCTCTTTCGACGAAGAGGGTGTGTGTAGCGCTTGCCGCAATTTTGAACGCAGGAAAGAAGTGGATTGGGATGCCCGAAGGAAAGAATTAGAAACTATTCTTGCCCGTTACCGCTCTAAAAACGGTAACCACTGGGATTGTATCGTGCCTGTTAGCGGCGGAAAGGACAGCACCTACCAAGTGATTAAAACCTTGGAGCTGGGCATGAATCCTTTGTGCGTTACGTCCACTACCTGTGACCTTTCAGAAATCGGCCGACAAAACATTGAAAATATCAAACGGCTCGGAGTGGATTACGTAGAGTTCTCTCCCAATCCCCATATCCGCCGAAAATTGAATCGCATTGGTCTCACCCAAGTGGGAGATATTTCTTGGCCGGAGCATGTGGGCATTTTCACTATCCCCGTGCGCGCCGCCGTGCAATTTAAGGTTCCACTTTTGTTCTGGGGAGAAAATTCCCAGAATGAATATGGTGGCCCCGCCGCCGCTTCCCAATCAAATGTATTAAATCGCCGCTGGCTAGAAGAATTTGGCGGCCTACTAGGTTTACGCGTTAGTGATGTGGTGGGAATGGAAGGCATCGAAACCAAGCATCTGATCGCTTACACTTACCCTACCGATGAACAATTAAAAGAAGTGGGAGTTACGGGTTTATTCCTCGGCCACTATATTCCTTGGGATGGCTATACGAATGTTCTTATCGCCCAAGCTCACGGCTTCAAATCTATCAATGGCCTGGTGGAAGGCTCCATCGTAAATTATGAAAACCTCGATAACCACCAAACGGGGATCCACGATTATTTTAAATTCCTAAAATTCGGTTTCGGCCGGAGCACGGATTTGGCTTGCTTGCATTTGCGCCGTGGCCGTCTCAGCCGCAGCGATGCGATGACAATGGTGCGCATGCATGATGGAAAATTCCCTTGGACTTGCCTCGGCAAACCCTTGGAAAAAATCTTGGCGCCCCTAGAAATCACGGTGCCCCAATTTATCGAAATTTGCGATCGCTTCACCAATAAAAAGCTTTTCAAAACTGACGCTCGAGGCCAGCTGGTAAAAGATAAAGACGGGAACCTCACTAAACTGCATTACGATAACCCATGAGCGTTTTGATCATCGACTACGGCACCTCCAATATCGACTCTGTGAAGCGGGCCGTGGAAGAGTGTGGCCACAAGGCCGAGATTTCTGCCGATCCTAAAGCTGCAGCCACCGTCTCTAAACTTATCTTACCCGGAGTAGGTAATTTTTCCGATGCGGCCCCCAAACTAAAAGAGAGTGGTTGGGATGAAGTGATTCGTAAAGAAGTGCTCGAAAACAAAATCCCCCTCTTAGGAATTTGTTTGGGCATGCAACTCTTAGGAAGCTTTGGTGAAGAAGGAACTGGCACCCCTGGCTTAGGATTAATTCCTGGAAAAATTGAACGTCTCCAACCCACAGCGCAGGATTTCCGCATTCCCCATATGGGCTGGAACCAAGTGCACCCCCAGAAAAAAGGCAGCTCTTTATTCCATAACATTCAGGATGGAAAAGATTTTTATTTTGTGCACAGCTACCATTTTAAACCCACAAATCCTGCTGCCATTGCCGCCACCACTCCCTACTGCGGGGGATTTGTTTCGGCCGTGGAGCAAAACAATATTTACGGAGTGCAATTCCACCCGGAAAAAAGCCAAAAAGCGGGCTTTCGGTTGTTAAAGAATTTTTTAGAGCTGTAAATCATGCTGAAAAAAAGAATCATTCCCACTCTCCTCTATAAAAACCACGGCCTCGTGAAAGGCATTGGTTTTGATAGTTGGCGGCGGGTGGGCACGGCCCTGCCCGCCATCAAGGTGTTTAATAACCGGGAAGTGGACGAATTAGTTTTACTGGATATTGCCGCCACCCCAGAAAATCGCTTGGTGGATTTAGAAGAAATTGATCGTTTGGCCGATGAATGCTTCATGCCCCTAACTGTAGGGGGAGGTGTGCGGGAAATGGATGATATCCACCGCTTGCTACGGGCCGGGGCCGATAAGGTAGCCTTAAACACGGGCGCCCTCCATCGGCCTGAACTCATTCGGGAAGCGGCGGCATCTTTCGGCTCCCAATGCATCGTAATATCTATCGACGCCCGAGGTGAAAGCTCAGGGAAATACGAAGTTTATGGCCATTGTGGCCAAAAGCCCACGGGCAAAAACGTGGTGGCTTGGGCCCAGGAAGTGGAATCCCTTGGGGCCGGCGAAATCCTACTCACTTCCGTGGAGCGGGATGGCACCATGGATGGTTATGATGTAAGACTCATTAAAGCCGTTTCCGAGGCCGTTTCTATTCCTGTGATCGCCTCAGGGGGAGCTGGAAACTATGAGCATATGGCCCAAGCGTTCCTAGAAGGGAATGCTTCCGCCGTGGCGGCCGCCAGCATTTTCCAGTTCACAGAGCAAACGCCCCTGGAGGCGAAGCGCTACCTTCAGGGCAAAGGCATAGAAGTTAGGGTATAGGAGAAAAAAATTATGACAAAAACCACCGCACAAACGAATAAATGGTCTTCTGAGTTCGGCAAAGATTATACGGATCGTAACCCCCACACTCCCGAAGGCATGGATGAACTGTATATGACCAACTTTGGTCTCACGCGCTCCAGCTTGAATGAGGAGTTTCTTGGCAAACTAGATCGCTCCATTAAGATTTTAGAAGTAGGCGCAAACGTGGGCGCGCAATTGTTGGGTTTACAAAAAATGGGTTTCACCAATTTGTACGGCGTAGAATTGCAAGGCTACGCGGTGGAGCAAGCTAAAGCCCGCACAAAAAACATCAACCTCATCCAAGGAACCGGTTTTGATATT
Organism: uncultured Bdellovibrionales bacterium; assembly: GCA_964416595.1. Lineage (GTDB taxonomy): Bacteria > Bdellovibrionota > UBA1018 > CAIPTA01 > CAIPTA01 > JAKFYM01. Next base: position 87,404 of record CAYQES010000008.1, read on the forward strand.
CCATTTAAGGACGGTTTCTTCGACCTTGTTTATACTTCCGGCGTTTTGATCCACATCAGCCCAGCAGACATTGGCAAGGTGATGGACGAAATGTACCGCTGCAGTAATCGCTACATTTGGGGTTGCGAATATTTTGCCGATAAAATGACCGAGGTCCCCTATCGCGGCCAAAGTAATCTCCTATGGAAAGCCAACTACGCGGGAATGTTCCAGGAAAAATTCAAAAACTTGAAAATGGTGAAAGAAAAGTTTTTTAAGTACATCAACGATGGTTCCAATAACGTGGACACGATGTACCTATTGGAAAAATAAAACCCATGCACGCTCATTTACGGCCCCAGGGAAAACCAAAGATCGTAGCCACCGTGGAATGCCGCATGACCTCTAGCCGCCTCCCAGGCAAGGTGATGATGGAATCCCTAGGAAAACCCATGCTGGAAATCCTCGTGGAGCGTCTACGAGCCGTGAAACAAATCGACGCGATCGTGCTCGCCACCACCACCAATGCCCAAGATGATTGCATCGTGGAGCTCGCAAAAAAATTGAAAGTGCACAGCTATCGGGGGTCCGAGGAAGATGTGTTGCGACGTGTATTGGGTGCCGCCGATTCCGTGAACGCCCAATTGATCGTGGAAATCACGGGCGACTGCCCACTCCTAGATCCCGAGATCGTTTCGCAAACTATTGATCTTTATTTTGACAATCCCTGCGATTACGCAGCCAACTGCCTAAAACAAACATTCCCTTTGGGCATGGAAACCCAAGTTTTTTCCACGGAACTTTTACGCCTGGCGGATAAAGATGGCCTCACCCCCGAAGATCGGGAACACGTGAGCTGGTACTTCATCCGCAACCCAAAACTTTTTTCTTTGCTGCAATTGCCCGCGCCACCAGCGGCCAACTTCCCCGAAGTGCGCCTCACCCTGGATGAAATCGATGATTACAAGATTATCGATCAGGTGTACCGAAATCTCTATCCCAAGAATCGGCTCTTCACTTGCCAGGAAATGATGGAGTTCTTGAAAAAAAATACGACAGTGCTGGCCCTAAATCAGCACGTAAAGCAAAAAACGCTTCCTCCCATTGAGCCATGACACAAAAACACTCCGTTTTTATTCTAGGACTGGGAAAAATCGGATTGACCTATGATCTCCACTCCTCGGCGGAGAATTTTTTTTCCCACACGAAAACTTTTTCTAAACACCCTGCTTTTTCCTTAAAAGCCGCCGCGGATCCTAACGCCAAAGCTCGGGAAACTTTTCAATCAGTAACAAAGGATGTACCCGTATTTGCGGATCTAAATGAAGTGCCAGATTCAAAATTCGACGTAGTGGTAATTGCCAATCCCACGGAATTACACGCAAGCAGCGTGGAAGAGTGTTTACGCTTTCGCCCGAAACTCATTCTTTTGGAAAAACCTGTCGCGGCTTCCCGTAAAGAAGCGGAAAAAATCCGAGCGCATCTGCAAAAAGAAAAAATTGCCTGCTTTGTGAATTACATCCGTAGGGCTGATCCGGGTTTTGCGGAGTTACGTTCCTTTTTGCAATCAAAAAAGCTAGGTGAGTTTCAGGGCGGATACTGCGTTTACGGTCGCGGCCTTTTGAACTTCGCCTCTCACTATATAGATCTCTTGAACTTTCTTCTTGGCGCCGGGAAAATCGGAGTATTTCTTGAGAATACGGGATGGCACCGGCCCGCAGTGGATCCTGAGCCGGCCTTTTCCTTAAAATACCAAGAGAAAGATATTACCTTCAACCCCGTAGGGAAAAATTCTTACGACGCCGGAGAAATGGATTTATTTTTCTCCCAAGGTCGTGTGCGACTCACAAATTTCTGTGAAAAGATCGAACTCTTCACCCCCCAGGCGAATACCACATACGAAGGCTATAAAAGCCTTGCTCCCGCCAACATGAATATTTCCACGGATATGCAACGCTACCAGTGGAACGTGGCCGAAGCGATTGACCATTTTTTCCGCAACGGCACGCCGCTGCCTTCCACTTTGGATTCAGCCATGGAGAGCCTAAATATCTGCTTGGAGATCACCAAGCATGCCTAAGGTGCTATTGGTTTCCCACGATGCGGGTGGAGCAGAAGTACTCTCCGCCTGGGCTAAAAAAAATCAGGGTCAATATGAAATGTATCTCTCCGCCGAAGGCCCCGCTGCCAGGATTTTCCATCGGGATCATCCAGAACTAAAAAATAATTCCTTAGAAATACTCGAAAACTTTTCCGGCAATGATTGGCTACTCACAGCCACTAGTCTTGAAGCGGATTTGGAGCGTAGGGCATTGGCGAAAGCCCGTTCTCTAGGCGTGCGTTCCGTTTCGTTCTTGGACCATTGGGATTTATTTTCTGAACGCTTCGGCTCGGCCACAGATTGGAAAAGTCGCCTGCCCGATGAAGTGTGGGTGGGAGATCACTATGGCTATGAGTACGCCCTAAAGAGCGGCTTTCCCTTGTCCACTTTGAAGCAAGTGGAAAACCCCTATTTTGAGCAGCTTAAAAGCCAAGCGCAGCCCCGGCGGCCATGGAAAAAAGATCTCTCTATCCTTTTCATCGGCGAACCCATTAGTCGTAAAATCCAGGCCACCTTTAGAGAAAAGGCCGGGGAATACGATGACGAAATTGCCAATATGCGCAAATTTCTAGGGGCCGCCAGTAAGTATGGTAATTTGTTTTCCAAGATCATGCTCCGCCTGCATCCCTCGGAAGAAGTCTCCAAATATAATGGCCTCATCACTGAGCACCAAAAGCATTTTCCTCTGGCACTATCCCATGGCACCACCCTCTTTCAGGATATCCAAAGCCACGATGTGATTTTTGGCATCGAAAGTATGGCGCTAGTGGTAGCAGTGTTGTTAAATAAAGATGTTTTTAGCTGCGTCACAGGAAAACCCTGGGAGATTTCTCTTCCCCATAAAGAAATCCTCCGCTTTCCTCGCTACGAAGACGCTTTCGCCCATTTAGGCCAAAGAAAGGAAAACTCATGAGCCAATTAGCCATTCTTGGAGGCAAACCCCACCGCACGAAACCTTTTCCCGCCTATAAAGTGATCGGCCAAGAGGAAAAAGACGCCGTGGCGAAAGTATTGGATACGGGTATCCTTTCCCGCTTCCTCGGCTGCTGGCATGAAGATTTTTACGGTGGCCCCCAAATCCAGGCCCTGGAAAAAGAATGGGCTAAATATTTTAAATGCAAACACGCCATCGCCGTGAATTCTGCTACTTCTGGTCTCTACTGCGCCGTGGGCGCCGCTGGTGTGGGTCCTGGTGATGAAGTAATTGTTTCTCCTTACACCATGGCCGCTTCCGCTACTGCGCCCGTAGTTTATGGTGCCGTGCCCGTATTCGCGGATATCGAAGAGGACTACTTTTGCCTAGACCCAAAATCCGTGGAAGCCCGGATCACCCCCCGCACAAAAGCCATCATCGTGGTGGATATTTTTGGTTTGCCCTATGATGCAGATGCCATCAACGCCATCGCCAAAAAACACAACCTCATCGTGATTGAAGACACAGCCCAAGCCCCCGGCGCCCTCTACAAAGGAAAGTTCGCTGGCACCTTGGCCGATATGGGCATTTTCTCCTTGAACTACCACAAGCACATTCATTCTGGAGAAGGCGGAATTATTGTTACTGATAACGATGCCCTCGCCGATAAATTGCGCTTGATCCGTAACCACGCGGAAGCCGTGGTGGACGATAAAGGCGTAACAGATTTAGTAAATATGGTGGGCTTCAACTACCGCATGACAGAAATCGAAGCCGCCATTACCCGTTGCCAGTTGCCTAAACTTGATGGCCTCTTGAAAAAACGCCAGGAAAACTGCGCCTACCTCGAAGAAGCCCTTAAAGGCATCCCCGCATTGATTCCGCCCAAATTGCGGAAAGATTGCACCAATGCGTTTTACGTGCACGGCTTCAAATTCAAAGAAGAGATCGCCGGTATTTCCCGGGATGTTTTCATCAAAGCCGTACGGGCGGAATTACCCGTAACAGAACTCCGGGAAGGCGAGGGTCCGCTCCTTAGCACCGGTTACGTGCGTCCGCTCTACTTACAATCCATGTTTCAAAAGCAAATTGCCTACGGCTCCAAAGGCTTCCCTTTCAAAAAGCCTTGGTATGAAGGCGAACTCCGCTACGGCAAAGGCACTTGCCCAGTAACGGAGCGCATGTACGAAAAAGAATTCGTGGAACACGAAATGATCCGCCCCCCCATGAGCAAAGAAGATTTGGACGATGTGGCCAAGTGTTTCTGGAAAGTGTGGGAAAATAGAAAGCAGTTGGAAAGCGCCAAGATTTGAAAACGCTGTTTATCTTTCGGGGCGATACCCAAGGCAGGTTATTACGGGATCCACAGGCACCCCGGGATTTTCTCTACGGCTACGCCCATTATGAAAAAAGTAAAACCTATATATTAGCTCCGCGTGAGCGGAAAGGTTTCTGGAGTAAACTTTTTTATCTCATCGAAAAGCCTTTCGCCAAACTCACCCTGATTGGCTTACCGTTGGAAATTTTCCCCCTATTCCGGAAGGAAATCCAAAACACGCAAGTGGTTTTCTGTATTAATGATCCCAACAGCCTGGCGCTCTTGTTTTTTAAATGGCTGGGTTTAGTAAAACCCAAAGTAGTGGTACTCATGCAATCCTTACCCGAGCGGGTGAAATACTTTCAAAAAAAATCATGGATGATTTTTTTCTTACGATGCCTCCTAAAAAAAGCAGACCGGGTGCTCACGTTAAGTGAATCGGCACATATCCCCTTGAAAAATATTTTTGCTGTATCTGATCAGAAGCTTAAAACTTTTTATTTCGGGGTAGACGAAGATTTCTGGCGGGCGGATCCTGGCGCAAAAAGAGAGAACTTTCTCCTCGCCGTGGGCAACGATATGAACCGAGATTACAAAACTCTGATTGAAGCATTGCCTTCAGAAACAGAGCTCGTGATCGTGACGACCAAAAACATTCCATCCACAAAAAATTGTAGGGTTTTAAAAAATATCTCCGACCAAGAATTACGCAAACTCTACCAAACCTGTGCTGCTACCATTGTGCCTTCCATTACTATCACCTACGAATCCTCAGGGCTAAGTTGCTCCCTGCAAGCTATGGCCTGCGGCTCTCCCGTGATTGCATCGGCCGCTCCAGCTATAACGGAACTTTTTATGGCCGGTAGAGATATGCTTTTTTATCAGGCGGAGGATGCGCAGGATTTACGGAAAAAAATCCAACGGCTACAAGAGGATAAAAATTTAAGTGCAGCCTTGGGCGTTGCGGGGGCCGCTCTCGTGAAGGAAAAATTCACGGCTAAGAAGATGAGCTCTCAACTGGATATTTTTCTCTCCAACTTCTAAAAGCCGAAAAGCCCCTTGGCACACACGGCCTTCATCCTATCTTCAGAAAAAAACTTAGACCGGCAGATTATCTCGTAGAGCGGCTCGCCTTTTTTGAGTTTTGTGCCCTGAGATAAGCGCTGGATCCACTGCTCAGGTTCCAGTCGTGTTCCTATATCCATGTGCACAGCAACATAGGTTAAATATTCGTTCATAGCATTGCGGATCTGCTCGGGTAAAACATCATCAGGCTTATACTGATGACTAAAATAATGAAGTTCGCTAATCCTTTCGATTTCATCATTAACTTTTCTTAATCTTCCGGTCAATTCAACGACCCGCATTGCTTTAGGGTCAACATAAGCATGGATCGCATTTAGTGGATCCATAGAACTGCCCCCCAGCGGGACCACTTCATTCTTTGCCAACGCGCTTAAAGAGCGCCCTAACTTCAAGGCATCTGCATCCGAAAGATTTTTTATTTTTTTATAATACTCTACCACATCAAGAACTTTATCGCTGTTCTTGCGCTTGCCAATCCCATAGCTAGCTAATGTTCCCAAAAAATCCTTACGAGCTCCGGAACGAAATGCGACAAAACTTTCCGAAAAGAAACTAAACCAGGAATTGGCGACACTTTTATCTTTCGATAGAGAAGCTAGCCCCTTAAAAGCCTTCATATACTGTGGATTCTTCGCAAAGCTTACAATATGGCCCATATCATGGAACATCATGGGAGATCCCTGATCTACACCGAAGGTGGGAGAGCCGATCGGAAATTTTCCTTCCGCAACCATTGCTTTAAAAGTTTTATAACTTTTAATGATTTGTGTATCGGCCAATACAAATCCCTCTGGAACAGCCTCATTAACACGAAACGCCTTCACTTCTCCCTTGGGGCTTCGATATACCAAAGCGGGATAAATAGCGTCTTCCGCCTTTACGATTCCTTTTTCCACCAATTCGTCTATGGATCTTTCCATGTTGAGAAATAGGGTTTGGATATCGGGCACCGCCAATTTGTAAATTTTTTGACCCGTCAACTCCGGTGAGATTTCTGTTTTCCTAAGCCCCCATTTTTGAAAATACTCATAGGTAGGCATTCCCATTTCTTTTGCATTTTTCTCTAAGCGGCCCACGTAAAACTTCAATATCTCATGCTGAGGAATTCCATTAATTCCCTCTTCCAGCGAACGAAAGCGATTGTCCGCTAGGTATTGGGATAGCTTCTGAAAATCACAATGATCCGCCGCCCACGAGGCAGGAAGAAATAGGATCAATAGTAACCGAAAAATTCCCATACGCTCTTATCGGGCTAAGAGCGTGATTTCTTTAATTATCGGAATTATTTCAGTAGCTTGGCCACTCACCTCAACAGGTAGCCCTATTTATCTAAAAGAAAATCCCCAATCGCCAGGGAATCAAAATCTGTGCGCAAGAAACAATCCACCGCTTCCCGGGGATTGCACACAATCGGTTCATTTTCGTTGAAGGAGGTGTTGATCACCAAAGGCACGCCTTTGATGTTTTTAAATTCCTGGATCAATTCCCAGTAGCGGGGATTGATATCGCGATTCACCGTATGCACCCGGGCGGTAAAATCCGCGTGGGTTACGGCCGGAATTTTTTCTCGCATTTCTGGTTTCACATCCCCCACCAAAATCATATAGGGCGAGAGTTGTTTTTTGGGTAAATCGAAATAATGGGTTACTTCTTCTTCCAAAACCGAGGGCGCAAAGGGCCGAAAACCTTCCCGGCGTTTTACCCGGGCGTTCAAGCGATCTTTCATAGTGGGGCTCGTGGGATCGGCCACGATGCTGCGGTTGCCGAGAGCTCTAGGCCCGCACTCCATGCGTCCCTGGAACCAACCTAGAATTTTTCCTTCGGCTACACGTTTCGCCGCGGCCCGGGCGATGGATGTTTCCTTCGTGTATTTTACGCCTTTTTCCCGAAGCACGGCTTCGATTTCGTCGTTGGAGAATTCGGGGCCCCAATAAACAGAACTAAACGTAGTGGCCCGGGGCTGATTTAAATTGTGGTGGTAGTGGTAAAGGGCGCTGCCGAGGGAGGTTCCTGCGTCGTTGGCCACGGGTTGGATGAAAAAATTCTCGAAATCTGTTTCTTCCATGATCCGTTTATTCATCAGGCAATTTAAGGAAACGCCGCCCGTCATGCAGAGATTTTTTAGGCCCGTGGTTTTTTGTAAATGCCGGGCCAAATGCACGCCCACTTTTTCTACCAAGCGCTGGAGCGCAAAAGCGATATCTGCAGAATGTTCCGAGAACACTTCTTTCCCTGTGATTTTGGGCCCAAACTTTTCATGAAATTTTGGCGAGAGCCAGTGAGAGGCGCCCTTCACGTGGAAAGAAAAATAGTCCAAATTCAAGCGGTATTCGCCATTGTCTTTTAAGTGCACTAATTCTTCAAAATCTTTGCAGTACTTAGGCGTGCCGTAGGCGGACATGCCCATCACTTTCCACTCGTCGAAAAACGGGCGGAATCCTAGGTAATCCGTGATCGAAGCATAGAAGTGACCCATGGAGTGCGGCACGTGGATGCTTTTGATTTTTTCAATTTTATTGCCGCGGCCCACGGAGAGCATGGTGGAGGTGCTTTCGCCTCTACCGTCGATGGTAAGGATCGCGGCTTCTTCGAAGGGCGAAACAAAAAATGCGCTGGCGGCGTGGGAGAGATGGTGTTCGATGAAATTTACCTTTGGCCGGTGTTCTAATTTTAAGTGCCGCTGCAATTCCTTCCCGATACTCTGCATGGCTTTCACGCGGCCCAGGAAATTTAAGTCCCCTCCCCCGGAAGAACCCTGGAATAGCCCCAAGCTCTCGGGGAAATAGCGCAAGAAATGGGTGATATTGCCCGTAAACTCCCGCCAGGGCTGCCAGAAAAAAGTGAAATGGTCGATGTCTTTGGCGGTGATGCCCTCTTGGCGCAAGCAGTAATCAATGGCACCCGCCGGGAAATCCCAAGTGTGTTTTTTGCGGTTAAATCGCTCTTCTTCGGCCACGGCCCGGATTACCCCATCTTTTATAAGGGCGCAGGAAGCCTCGTGGGTATAACTGCTGAGTCCGAGAACGTACATGATATTAGTCCTTTACCATCAAGGGGGGTTTTATTAAAAGGAATACAAACATGAAAAACCCACCCAAGCAGGGCCTCTTAGGGGCTATTTACGACTCCTGGTGCCGCCCCTTTTTACGCACCACCATCGCCGAAGAAATTTCTTCTTTTTCCCGCTACTACGATCAGGTGATCCAGCTTTTGCCCGTGGAAGGCGAGGAAAAACCGCTCCTGGATTTCGTGGATTGCCAGCAAAAGCGCCTATTGCACTGGGAGGAAATTCCCCAAATGCGGGGCCAGGATTCCAACCGCAGCATCATTTTGCTCAATGGGGATTTTAACCATAGCTACGATATCCAAGAGCTTTTAGATAATTTAAAAAAACGCCTCTCCCGCTCGAGCCGAGTGGTGGTGGTAGTGTACAACTCCTATTTCCGCTGGCTCTATATTTTGGCCAATAAACTCGGCATTCGCTCAGGAAAACTAGAAACCACCTTCATCACCCAGCGGGATTTAGTGAACCTCGCAAAACTTTCGGACTACGAAATCATCAAGTCCATTCCTCTGGCGTATTTTCCTTTTTCGCTGCTCGGATTAGGCCGTTTATTAAATCGAATTTTTTCCAATCTTCCTTTGATTAAGCAACTGGGCTTTGCCCAAGTGGTGATGCTTCGGCCCATCATTCCTTCGGAAAAACCGCCCTCCCTCACGGTGATCATTCCCGCCCGAAACGAACTCGGGAATATCGAAAACGCTTTGAAGCGCATGCCGAAACTTGGTGGCGTGCCCATTGAGATCATTTTTGTGGAAGGAAATTCCACGGATGCCACCTGGGCCGAAATCCAGCGGGTGGTGCCGCTCTACCAGAGCCAATTTTTTAAAATTAAGACCCTCCAACAGCGAGAGAAAGGCAAATGCGATGCCGTGCGTTGCGGGCTGGAAGTGGCGGAGTGTGAGCTAGTTACGATTTTAGATGCGGATCTCACCATGCCGCCGGAACTTTTGGATCGTTTTTACGAAGCCTACCGCCAGGGTAAGGGTGATTTCGTGAACGGCACTAGGCTCGTGTATCCCATGGAAGGCGAAGCCATGCGGCCCTTAAATTGGATGGGGAATGTGTTTTTTGCCAAAGCTTTAAGTTGGATTTTGCACTCCAATTTGAGTGATACCCTATGCGGCACAAAACTCTGGCGCCTAGATGATTACCAACGCATGGTGCGGTGGCGGAATGATTTCGGAGACTTTGATCCATTCGGGGATTTCGAACTGCTTTTCTCCGCTTCGATCCTAGGGCTAGGTGTAGCCAATATTCCCATTCGCTACCGGGCCCGCACGTATGGATCCACGAACATTCGCCGGTTCCGGGATGGATTTATTCTGCTCAAGATGACGTGGATTGGGTTATTTCGGATAAAGCTATAAACACAATGAGTTTTAGATCAAATAAAAAACGCCCGCTACAGAATGCGGGCGTTTTGGTAAACGGGTTAATAGAAGAGGAATTCAGAAAGCATCAGAACCTTCGAAATACTGACCAACCCCAGTCTCACCAGCCGAATTTTTCTTTCGTTTTAAAACGGGACGCATTGCACCAAAAACGCCAATTTTATAGGGTCAAGCGCCTAAATTTAACCACCCTTCCTTCTTACTTTTTACCTCCGATAACAACAGGATTCCCCTATGACACCCGCCTTGCCAATTCCCCCTTTCGAGGGTAGCTATGTTTTATGTCCACATCCAATATTCCCCTCGTAGATCTTAAGCTTCAGCTCGCCCCCATCCGCCAGGAAGTGGACCAAAAAATCAGGGAAGTTTTAGACAATACGAGTTTTATCCTAGGCGGCGAAGTCAGCGCTTTTGAACAGGCTTTCGCCAATTATTGTGGCGCTAAATATTCCGTTGGCGTGGCCTCCGGTTTAGATGCTTTGCACCTCGGTTGCCGGGCCCTTGGCATTGGCCCAGGCGACGAAGTGATCATTCCCGCCCATACTTTTATCGCCACGGCCCTCGGCGTTTCCCAGGCAGGCGCCACTCCTGTTTTTGTGGACGTAGACCCCAACACCTTTTGCCTCGATGCCTCGCTCATCGAAAAAAAGCTCACGGCCAAAACGAAAGCAATCCTGCCCGTGCACCTCTACGGCCGCTGCATGGATCTAAGCGCCATCGAAGATTTATGTAAGCGCAAAGGTTTACTCCTAATCGAAGACGCTGCCCAATCCCACGGCGCGGGTTTTGGCGGGAAACGGGCCGGTGCTCGAGGTGCTCTCGGCTGTTTCAGTTTTTATCCCGGGAAAAATTTGGGCTGCGCGGGCGATGGTGGTGCGATTACCACCAATGATCCCGCCATCCGGGATCGCTTGCTGGCCTTAAGGAACTACGGCTCCGTGGTGAAATACGATCACCCTATCGCCGGTTACAATAGTCGCTTGGATACTCTCCAGGCCGCCATCCTCAACGTGAAATTAAAGCATCTGGATTCTTACAATAAAGCCCGGAACCACTGGGCGAGCGCCTATAATAATTTATTGGAAGGCGCCGGCGATCTTGTGTTGCCGCAAGTTCCTTCGGCCTCCGAACATGTGTTCCACTTATATGTGATTCGCACGCAAAGGCGCGATGCGCTTCTAAAGTTTTTGAATGAACGCGGAATCGGCGCGGGCATTCACTATCCTACGCCCATGCATTTGCATGGCGCCTATAAACACCTCAACTATAAAGCCGGAGATTTCCCGCAGTCAGAACGGATCTGCAAAGAAATCGTTTCGCTGCCCTTGTTTCCAGAGCTCACCGAGGCCCAGGTGCAAAGAGTGGCCCAAGAGGTTCGAGCTTTTTTTAATGTTCGCCCAGCTTAAAGTAATCG
>CAYQES010000009.1:0-79394 GCA_964416595.1 uncultured Bdellovibrionales bacterium
CAGAAATCCAAACACCAAGAATTTGCGGCACGTAAGACACGGGCGAATAAAGCGCCGTATTATTAAACACATGAAAATCGTTTGGATTCTCCGAATTACCACTAGAAAGAAATCTACGCACCGGCAAGGATTCCTGCAGTAAAGTGGAGAGCTCAAGGAAGCTGGTTTTCATTTCAGGGCGAAAAGGAATATGAACAAAAGCGCGAAACTCTTTATTCCCCTCTTCGAAAAAATAATTGCCGGTGCCAAGAGCCGTTTTTTTGCTTAATACATCTCCTCTGGCAAAAGAAAGGATGCGGGCAAAGTGGGCGGACTCGTCAGGAGTCTGAAACGGGGGCGTGAGAAAAAGAAATAGCAACCCCAAGATTAAATACAAACTGGCAGTAGTTTTCACTGTTTAAGTATATATCGATCCGCTAGCATTTTTAGAAAAGTTATGACTGATTCCTTTTTATTCATAAGTACATTGCGGTTTTTTGCACAGAATTTAGACCCTCGGGGCAGCAAACTCCCCATGCAGCACTATTTCATTGTCCTTTCTTGCCGGATTTCTTATACCCAGAGCGCCATGCGCGTAGCAGAGCACATGCCTTCTAGTAACCAGTGGAATGGGATTTATGTTTGGATCCAAGTAAAAGGGAAAGCCAAAAGAGCTAAATAAATTTCTCTGCAAATTCTCCAGTTGGATTCGTAGAGGAAATTTTAAAAATCTCTTCTTTAGTAAATCGCCCTACTTTATCTCAACCTGATTCACCTTCAGCAAACCCAATGAATCGATTCTTAACCCCTTTACCTTGGGATTTACCAGAATATTAATAGTGTCGATGAAGATAGGAACGATAGCCACTGCTTCTTCCAAAAGAAGCCTTTGGGTTTGATCATAAAGCGCCACCCGCCTCGCAGCTACAGCCTCACCGGCCGCCTTTTCTACCAAAGCGTCGAATTTTTCATTCTTCCACTGGGTAAAATTATTTCCACTATAAGAAGTAAACATATTCATGAAATTATCTGGATCTGGAAAATCCGCGCCCCAGCCATGGCGAAACAATCCTGGAGCGTCGGCACGCAAGCGCCCGAGATATACCTTCCACTCTTCGTTCTGAATCTTAAGTCGTACACCTAAAGTTTTCTGCCACTGAGCCTGGAGGCGTTCCGCAATCATTTGGTTATCGTCCCTGGTATCGAACATAAAAGTGACTTCCGGAAATCCTTTGCCCCCAGGAAAGCCCGCTTCGGCTAATAATTTTTTGGCTTTTTCCGGATCAAACGGCAAACCGATTTTCGGATTGTAAGCCAACATTCCTTTGGGGATCCAACTGGTGGTAGGCAATTGACCACCCTTGAGTAGGGAAACAATATCTTCCCGGTGGATGGTATGGGCAAAAGCTTTCCGCACTCGCACATCGTTGAAGGGCGCTTTGGTTACATTAAAGCCGTAATAATATCCCCGAAGGTAGGGCAGGCTTTTATAGGCTGGATTTTTTTTGAATCGCTCAATTTCCAGAGCCGGTAAACGAGCAAGATAATCTAACCTTCCCGTTTCGAACATATTGATGGCTGTGGCATCTTCTTTCACCATATAAATAGAAATTTTTTCGAGCTTTGGCTTCTGCCCCCGATAAAAAGGATTCGGTGCAAGTTCCAAGCGTGCATCGTGTTTCCACTGAGTAAGGCGGAAAGGGCCCGTGACCACCATATTCTGGGGTTCTGTCCACGTGCGGCCATGCTTTTCAATCAAATCTTTACGGATCGGAAAGGTTACAGTGAAGGCAGGAATGGTGGCGAAATAGGTGGCGGGTTTTTTCAACGTCACCACAAAAGTGGAATCATTCACCACTTTAAAACCTAGCTGAGAAGGATCCTTCAATTTTCCCTCGTTATATTCTTTTGCCCCCACCACATCGAAAAGAAAGTACGCATAGCCCGAAGCGGTTTTAGGATTTAGGGTGCGCTCCCAAGAATCCCAAAAGTGCTGCGCTGTGATTGGTACGCCATCGCTCCATTTGAGATTGGGCTTTAAAGTATAGGTGTAGGTTTTACCATCCTTGGAAATCTTCCAGCTGGCGAGGCTAGGCACGGGTTCTAGTTTATCGTTGTACTCCGCGAGGCCCTCGATCAGATGGTAGAGCACATTAATGGAAACGTAATCCGTGGCCAAATTCCAATCCAGTGTGGGCGGCTCGGTTTCAATGCGTAAGTTTAGTTCCTGTTTGGCAGCGAACACGGGAGATACGGCGAAGAAACAAAGTAAGATTAAAATAAAACGCATTGAATTTTCCTATCTAACGACGGGCCACTACTTGCATTCTTGGTAACCCCAAAGAAGGCGCAGTCCCAAGATCAAAATTTCCATAAATCTTACAATCAGAAAAACCAGCAGACATCACAAAATCCCGAATCGAATTTGGTGTAAAGATCTGCCAATTAAAATGATCTTGGCTACCATTTCCGTAATCTAACTGCACAGATAAGCGATCTCCGTCCAGCTTCTTCGACTCTAGGATTTTTTGCCAATCCACCGCAATCTTTCTTTCGCCTAATTTTTGCACAAAAAAATCGTAATTATAGATATCTAAAATGAGTGTTCCAGATTCCTTCAACGCTTCTAAGCAGTTTTTTAGGATCTGTAAATTTGTTTGTGCATCGAAAAATCCAAAGCTCTGCCACAAAATAAATACCGCGTCAAACAAACCATATTCAGTTAGCGAATCCCGCATATCCCCTAAAAGAAATTTAGTATTGTGAAGCCCAAATTGCTCCGCAGATAATTTTGCCTGCTGAATTGCATTACTATTGGAATCCAAGCCCACAGCACATTGCACTCTAGTAGCTAAATCAATGGCGTGGCGACCATTGCCGCAGCAAAGATCTAATATTGTAGATCCAGCATGTAAGTGAGCCGCTTGTATAAGAAAATCCACTTCCTTCTTTGTTTTTTCCGCAGGAACACTCTTCAAAAAAGTATCAAACCATGCTTGGGAGTAAGTATTCATCTAGTATAGAATTACTCTCTATTCTAAGAAATTTCTATGAGTGTAAAATAGGTGCTTTATTTCAGTTGCCGGGAATTTCCCTATTGAATAATTCCCGGGGGCAAAATGATTTTTTGTAGCGAATTGTCTAAAACCCCGATAGTTTAAAAATAATAATCCAGGTAATTTCAAGCATTTATCTGTGGTCCGGAACATGCTTTACTTAGGATAATGAAAATCGTACTTACTCTTTTTATCCTTTCACTAACCCCCACCGCGTTCGCGGAAGATGCAATCCAAGCCAAAGTCGTTTTAACGGCATTCTAGTTAGAGGTCTCCAAGGAAAAATCGCAGGATCTTTGCTACCTTGGGGCCCGGTGCGAAATTAGAAGCCTACCGCTGCGAAGGCGTGATCAAGGTTCTTAAGTAAAGCATGCTACTTCACAAATTCCTCAAAGCTTCTTAGCAATGCATAAGCTTCATCCTGGCTTCGAAAATAATGGGGCGATTGCATCGGCCCCATCGGTGTTCGGCAAATAAAAAATCTCACATCCTGCTCATTGATCTGAGGCGATGTTTTCCTTAGTACTTCTAGAGTGGCTTTCACTATATCGGGCGCCAAAGAAAACTGATTTCCCTCTTCTGAGCTATACATGCAGGCTGCTCGGGTGAAATCACACGCATAATCCCCCTCCTGTAGAAGATCTAAATCCAAAATTACAAGCTTTCCGCTGCCGTCAAAACAAATATTTCCCGAGTGAATATCCCAGTGAATATTACCCTGCGCGAGTTTAATCGCGGGGAACCGCTCTGCCATAAATTTTTCTAAGAGAGAAATAAAAGGAACTTCTGGCCCATACTTTTCTTTTAATTTCTGAATGGGCCTTTCCATCCAGCTCTGAAATGTACGAAAGGACTGCTTGGGAAATTGATAATCGGCGATCTTTTGATGCATTTCTTGCAAAATGCTTCGTAATTTCCCAAACGGCATTTTTGCTGGCTGAAAATAGGTTAAGTCTTCTTTTCGAAAGAGATGAAAATTAGCGTCTCCGGCGCTAAAGAAATATTTTCCTTTGGAATGAGCCAGAGGAAGCACAAATCTAAATGTATCCGAATTAACCATCGCTAATTGCGCGAAAGTTACATCTAATTCAGGGCGAAAGGCATGATCGGCAATTTCTTTTAGAAAAAATTTCTGGCCATCTTCTGCGGTAAGAAAAAAATTTAAGATCCCGTCTGGTTCTTCGCGAGCGTGCTCTTCCGTTTTAGTCACCCTCAATGTGAAGAGCTTTTCAGCTTGGGCTATGGCTTCTTTTAGCTTTTGTTGTTGTTCCATTTGTGTAGATTCTAGCTTTTAACACTAACGAATAGTAGCCGAACAAAACACTACGCCAATATCTCCTCCGCTTCCACGCTACCGTGGGAAAAATCTCTAATAAAAATCCCCCTAATAACCGAATAGTCAGGGAAGGGATTTGTCGCTGGTTTATGGATAAGCCGAGCCACCTCATATTTTTATTTCAGCGAGCCATGTTCTGGCTCTGCCTTAGCATTTCATTGCTCGGCTTCACGGCTTGTAAAGATCCTATCTCTAAAGATCTTGATGCGGGTAAAAAATCAAAACCTAAAACAAATTCTTCTGCGCCCACGATCTCCGCCATCAACAATGTAACTACAGCGCAAGACCAATCTTTCACAGTGAATTTTACGATTGCCGATCAAGATGGAGCACTAGACTGCCAAAGCTCGATTTACATTAGCGCTTCTAATTATGTGCTTTTCCCGGCAATGCAAGCCACACGTTCCGGAACCTATCCTAATTGCAGCGTCACCTTCCAACCCACCATAGGGCTTTGGGGCACTAGTACGATTGAGATTCAGGTTTACGATGGAGCTAGCTCCGCCTCCTCAGCCTTTGTAGCCACTGTGAGCGAAGGCAATACCACACCCACAGTTGCAGCTTCTTCAGCGAACGAAGGCAGCTTAATGCCTTTCACCATACGACTGAAATATGCCCTACCAGGACCAAAAACTTACAATTACGCAACTAGCGATGGAACTGCACTCGCAGGCACTCACTATTCGAGCACTTCGGGTTCTGTGACTTTCGCCACGGGTGAAACTGTAAAAGTAATTAATGTGCCCACCACGAGCGATAATCAAACTGCGCCTAATCGCAATTTCAATTTTACTGTCACAAACGGAGTGGATCCCGTTACGGCTTCGGGCACGATCATAAATACTGATGCTGCTCCCACAGCAAGTGCCGCGGGCGTAGGCGTGAGCGAAGGAACAAATCTTGTATTTACCGTAAACTTAAATCGCTCCTCAACCACGAATACAATCGTTACTTACTCCACTAGTGACGGAACAGCATTGGCAGGAACCAACTATACTGCCACCTCCGGCACACTCACGTTTACACCTGGGCAAACCTCAAAAACCGTGACAGTGCCCTCTCAAGACGACGGCACCTACACATCGAACCTCACTTTCACCCTAAGCCTCACCACCAATTCTGTGACCAGCACTGCCACGGGCACTATCGTGGACGCACATGGCCCACCCACAGCTACAGCCGCTAACGTGACGGCGAACGAAGGCTCTAACTTAGTTTTCACTGTGAACTTAAGCCACGCTTCCAGCACTTCTCAGACAGTTACCTATTCCACAAGCAACGGTACTGCCTCAGCAGGAACCAATTATATTTCTACTTCTGGCACACTCACGTTTACGCCTGGACAAACTTCGAAGACAGTAACGGTGGCGAGCTCGATTGATAATGTGTACACCCCGAACCTTACTTTCACTCTAGGCATGACTGTTAATGCAGTCACAAATACAGCGACAGGTACGATCACGAACACCGACAGCGCGCCTACGGCAAGTGCGGTGAATGAAACTGTGAATGAAGGCTCAAGCCTCACTTTCACGGTGACGCTCAACCGAGCTTCGGCTACCGCCACTTCGGTTACCTATGCCACCAGCAATGGTACCGCTACGGCAGGAACGAATTATACTGCGGTTTCGGGCACCCTTAGCTTCAGTGCCGGCCAGACTTCCAAAACGCTAACGATCACGTCTCTGGCCGATAATAAATATACTGCCGATCTCAATTTCTCTCTCGATCTCACAGCAAACGCCGTTACCAACACAGCTACAGGCACAATCGCCAACACCGATTCTGCACCTGTGCCTTCGGTAGCAGATGTATCTGCCAACGAAGGTTCAAATCTTGTATTCACCGTCACCCTCAATCGCGCGTCGTCCACCTCCACTTCTGTGAACTATGCTACGGCCAACGGAACCGCCTTAAGTGGAACAAACTATACCGCTGCATCGGGCACACTCACCTTTAATGCCGGGGAGACTAGCAAAACCGTGAGTGTAACAAGCCTCACCGATAGTTTGCACACCTCAGATCTCTCGTTTACCTTAAGCGCCACAGCGAATTCTGTGACCGATTCTGGCACTGGCACTATTGTGAATACAGATGCAGCACCTATCGCCACTGTGAATAACGTTTCTGTGAATGAGGGTGGAAATCTCTCATTTACCGTAACGCTCGATCGAACTTCCGCCAATGCAACCACCGTGACTTATTCTACTTCTGATCTCACGGCCCGGGCGAGTATCAACTACGTAGCTGCTTCTGGCACGGTAACCATACCGGCCGGACAAACAACCGATACCATTACAGTGACTACGCTGACTGATTCCACATACAGCACGAATCTTACACTCACGTTGAACGTAACGGCAAATTCAGTGGCTCGTTCTGGCACGGGCACAGTAATAAACACCGATGCAGTTCCCACGATTTCTATCGCAAGCGTGGCTTCAGCGGTAACGGAAGGCAATTCCGCGGGATTCGCTGTTACTCTCAATCGCGCGTCCGCACTTGACGTGCAATTTAACTACGCCACAGCGAATGGCACGGCTTCGTCGGGCTCCGATTTTGCTGCGGCTTCTGGAACCGCTACGATCACCGCCGGTAACCTCACCGCGAATATCGGTAATTTAACCTACGATGATAATACTGACGAACAAGACGAAGGGTTCTCGATGCAGATTTCTGCCGTACAGAATGCTAACTTAGGAACCGCTTCTGCCTCGGTCACCATCCAAGATACTTCCCTTTATTTCGATTTCACCACCGGCAGCCTTCCCTCAGGATTGACTTTCGCACGCACCGGCACTGCCACCTATCACGATTCCAGCGGCCTCATCCAAACAGCGGCCACTAACACACCTCGCTTCGATTACAATCCCACTTCCTGCGCCGGCACCTGCACCATGCGTGGATTACTGATCGAAGAATCCCGCACCAATCTACTGCTACAATCCTCTACCTTCGGCACCACCTGGGTAAATTCTGGCCTTACACTAACCGCCAATTCCACCACATCGCCCAGTGGTGCTACAGACGCAGACACATTACAATCGACGACCGGAGGAAATAACAACACCAACAATATTTCTCAAGCGGTCACGCTTCTGGCCAATACAGCCTATACTCTTAGTTTTTACGTGAAAAATTCAAGCGCTCTTAGAAGTGTCTACGAAGTAGATGCACTCAATAGCGGCACTACTGGAAAATCTGTCACTATCGATTGGACCGGTACAGTTCCAAGTGCTTCCGGCGGTACCGTAACCGCGCTGCCGAACGATTGGTATCGGGTTTCGGTTTCCTTTACGACCAACGCTTCCGACGGCGGCGCCGCCACCGTATTATACTATCCGTCGATAACCCTAGATAATGGCTTCGTTTACCTCTGGGGCGCCCAACTCGAAGCCGGTTCTACGCCCACGAGCTATATCGCCACCACCACCACAACCGTGACCCGCAACGAGGATTCTCTTTCCATCGATAATTTCGCTACCTGGTTCAACGCCACCACCTGGACCGCAATCATCGATCTTTCCCGGCCAATCTACGAAGCGGCTTCTTCTTCCGCTACACCAGTGTTGTTCTCTTCCTGCGACGATACCAGCGGCGGAACCTGCGCCTCGGATTTTTTCCAAGCCGTCCACCTCCCGAGCGACAATACCTTCCGGGGAAGATCCTATGTGGCTTCGGCTAACGTGGCCACTTCGAATTACACCAACGCTGCCAACCTCAATGGAGTGAAAGTACAGATGGGTGTAAGTGTAACTTCTGCTGGCGCGTTGCAGACAGTGGTGAATGGAACAGCCGCCACTGCGAGTGGAGCCGCCGCGAAACCAGTTACGTATAACTTTATTCTAGGGGCCAGTGGCCGTACGGGCAGCTACACCCAGCAGATCAATGGCCACTTGAAAAAGTTCACGTACCGCAGCCGGGCTCTAACGGCATCGCAGCTACAGGCAATGACAAGTGATTAGATCTTTTTAAGATTGATTAAAGTAGAAAATAAATTTGAATTTTTTGCATTACTAGCCAAAACACTCCAACAGAATTCCGCAAAGAAATTAACGCGTGTGCGACACAAAAAGTAGCCGGACACGAAATGGTGGGCCCAGCAGGACTTGAACCTGCGACCAGAAGATTATGAGTCTCCTGCTCTAACCAACTGAGCTATAGGCCCATGAATACGAAGCCAGATCCTACGCAAGCTTAAGGTCCAAGGCAAGCCGCTTAAGAGTGATGGCTATTTGTGTCAAAGGATAGCGCTACTTTTTCTTGAGCAGCTTCTCGATATCCACGGATTTTAAGTCCACAAGCTCACCGGTTACATACCGGTGTAGAATAGAGCAAAGGAAGGTTTGGTAGGGCAGGCCAAGGCGGTAGGCTTCAGTCTTAATAGCAATCATATCTAAAGCATCCACCCGCAAGCTAATTGCGGTTTTATTTGCCTCCGGATAAACCTTCACTTTCCCTGGCCTACGTTTCATTTTTGAAAAATCGTATTCCTTCTTCATATCGTTTCCTTTCCTGAGAAGCGGCAATCCTAGCTGAGATT
Organism: uncultured Bdellovibrionales bacterium; assembly: GCA_964416595.1. GTDB lineage: Bacteria > Bdellovibrionota > UBA1018 > CAIPTA01 > CAIPTA01 > JAKFYM01. Next base: position 8,915 of record CAYQES010000009.1, read on the forward strand.
ATTCGTATCTCGCCTTCTCTTTCAGCAAAAACCACTAGTAACAATCTGCCTGATAATGAAAATCCTATTTTTAAAAAACGATCTTCATCCACACTGTGGAGCTGATCAAAAAACTCTAAACTGCAATTGCTCTGCCATAGGGTTTGAGCTTCATCAAACCAAACGCCATGCTTTTCAGCGTTCATTAGCTCTTTTTTCTCATCCCACTCGAAGCGCATCATACATACGCCTCGAAATCGACTTGTCTTACATTGTATATACAATAGCAATAATTGTCCATATGCCTATAAAGCAAAAGGCATGAACAACCTATCGAACCGAAATCATTGTATTTACTTTAGAAAAACAGGCTGGTGCCCGAAATCCGAACGCCCCCCGTCTCAAAATACTACAAAATAATAAAGCAGCACTGAGCACGCGCCCAAGTACAGGCTGCGAAGCACAAAAAAATAGGGCGACCGTGGTGGCCGCCCTAAACTTGATAATTGCTAAACGGGATTATCCGTCTACGAAGCTCTTCAGCAAACGAGCCCGGGAAGAGTGCCGTAACTTGCGCAGGGCTTTGGCTTCGATCTGCCGGATCCGCTCACGGGTAACGAAGAAATCCTGGCCCACTTCCTCGAGGGTGTGGTCGCTCTTTTCACCGATGCCGAAGCGCATGCGCAGAACTTTTTCTTCCCGGGGAGTTAGAGTTGCCAACACCCGGCGAGTTTGTTCCGAGAGGTTGATGTTGATCACGGCCTCGGAAGGATTGATGATGTTTTTGTCCTCGATGAAATCGCCGAGGTAAGAATCTTCGTCCTCACCGATGGGAGTTTCGAGAGAAATGGGTTCTTTGGCGATCTTGAGCACTTTACGCACTTTGTCCACGGGCATATCCATCTTCTCGGCGATCTCTTCAGGAGTAGCTTCCCGGCCGAGCTGCTGCACGAGCTGGCGGGAGGTGCGCACGAGTTTGTTGATAGTCTCGATCATGTGCACAGGAATACGAATGGTGCGAGCTTGGTCCGCGATGGCGCGGGTAATGGCCTGCCGAATCCACCAGGTGGCGTAGGTGGAGAATTTGTAACCGCGGCGGTATTCGAATTTATCCACAGCCTTCATCAAGCCGATATTTCCCTCTTGGATGAGATCCAAGAACTGGAGACCACGGTTGGTGTATTTTTTGGCGATGGAAACCACGAGGCGCAAGTTTGCTTCCACGAGTTCGCTCTTGGCTTGGTCCGCCTGGCGCTCGCCCATCATGGCCATGTCGTAAACGTCTTTCAGTACTTTCAAATCCACGCCCACGCTATGCTCGATATCGGCCATGCGCTGGAAGCCCTGCTCGTACGTAGCGGCCATTTGCTCGAACTTTTGAGCCGTTACGTCCTGGTCTTTGAGCATTTGCAATTTAGCGCGCTCATCAGTGCCGCGGAAAATGTTTACGATGGCAATAAAATCCTCATGGGTTTTGCAATCGTAGAACTTTAGGGTGCGCTCTTGCTCACTCTTGATGTTCAACGTTTCTTGGTAAGAGCCTTTGATGGCATCCAAAAGCATATTGATAGTTTTGCGGTTGAAAGAGATCTGCAAGAAGGCCTTGATTACTTCGTCCTTCTTTTTGGCCATTTCTTTTTCAATTTTTTGTTTTTCTTTGGCCGTAATCTGAGGGCTCAAATAAGCCACTTTCACTTTCTTGAAGTGATCCAGCTGGCTCTTAAGAGCGTTCATGGATTGCAACAAACGCTGCTGGTGAGCCTTTTCATCTTCTTCGGAAATTTCTTCGTCCACACCGCGGATCATATCTTTCACGCGGATTTGGCCATCAGCCACTTTTTGCGAAAGATTCAAAATGGAATCCACGCCAAGCTGGCAACTTAAAAGTGCCGCTACAATTTGTTCTTCTCCCACTTCGATTCGTTTAGCGATCTCCACCTCACCTTCACGGGTGAGTAAGGAAACGGAACCCATTTTACGCAAATAGAGCTTTACGGGATCAATGGAACGAACGCTGGCTTCTTCTTCTTTTTGTTTTTTCTTTAAAAATTCATCGAGGCCTTCGTTGTCATCGTCGTCGCTGACATCGTCGGATATCTTAGCTTTCGCCGAAGCCTCTACTTCAATGTCATTATCCAATAAAAATTCCATCACGGCATCTAGCTGTGGGGCTTCGGTTACGTTCTGAGGAATCAGATCATTCACCTCTTCAAACGTGAGCACTCCGCGCACTTTGCCAAGCTCAAGCATTTTCTTGAGATCCTTCTGGGGAACAAAGTCAGCGGCTTGTAATTTTACTTTCGTGATTTCTGGCATCCATCTCTCCAAAAAAATTATTTTTGTATCCGTTTGCGGCTCAGCTCCAACTCCATCAACTGTTGGAAAATGCCGTTGCTCGCTTCTAAATCGCCTCGTTCTTGCGCCGCCCTGATTTGCTCGTTAAGTTCTGCAGCTTTTCGTTTCAGGGAGTCGTCTTTCAGCCTAGCCAAAGCCGCATCGAGATCTGTGTCCGGCACCGCCCGCTCGTCTTCCGCCCTCACTAAAGCTTCACTTAGCAAATTGCGCAGTTTCGGTTGGTCCCGTGCGGCCTCGAGTACCTCTTGAATTCTTTCTTCCTCGCCTTCTCCCGCTTTCAGCGGCTCAAGTATCCTAGCCAAGGTGGCGCGGATGTCGGAATCTTCCACTAAAGGTAAGATTGCGCTGGGATCTGCCACATGCTGTGTGCGAAGCAGCGTGATCCAGTTTGGATGTTTGAGGAGATCCTGCAGAAATCTCCGGTCAAAACCAAACTCCCTTTTACCATTTGCTCTATGAAATTGCTTATTTTTTTCTCTGGAAATTCTGTCAATTTTTATTTGTGTTTGTGGCAAGTTCGGCGCGGTTTTTGCCTGCACCCTTTCACCGGCAGCGAAACCCTTACGGTATTTACGAATCGCTCCTGTTAGAAGAGCCACCTCCACACCCAAAGATCCCGCCAAGCCCGGCAAGCGGGCCTGGATCCAGAGCTCTTCCCGCAATTTTGCTAATTTTTGGGCGATCTTATCCACTGTTTCAGTACGGCCCTGTAGGGATTTAGGGCTCTCCTGCACTTTTTTCTCCAGCCATAGATCTACCAAAGCCGGACTATTCTGCAGGATTTCCGCCATTTTCAACCGCCCCTCTGCCCCCTGGGAACGAAGGAATTCATCGGGATCTTTGCCCTCTGGCAACTGGGCTCCCAATAGGGGAAAACCCTCGGTTTCTAAGAATAAATCCATGGCCCGCTCCGTGGCCGCCTGACCAGCGTTATCAGAATCGTATAAACAAACGATCTTGGGAGCCATTTTCTTAAGGAGCGAGGCTTGGGTTCGGGTTAGGGCTGTGCCGCAATTGGCCACCACATTGGTGAAACCCGCCTGCACAAGAGAAAGGCAATCCATATACCCTTCCACCAGCACCACGCTTTCTTTGTCCCGAATGTCTTTACGGGCTTGGTCCAAGTTATAGAGCACTTTTTCCTTTTCATAGACCACGGATTCCGGGCTATTGAGATATTTGGGCGCATCCGCGCTGGAAGCACCAAGCCATCTACCCCCAAATCCCACCACCTCCCCATTGAGATCCCGAATGGGGAAAATCAGGCGATTGCGGAAGGTATCAAACAAATTGGAACCATCGGCTTTAGGTTTCTCCCCCCCTTTAGTGCGAAATAGGCCCAATGCATAAGACTCCAAGAGGGGGGCTTTGATGCGCAAGAAATAATCCCGTAAAGCTGTCCAAGAATCCGGTGCAAATCCAAGCGCGAAAGCCAATTGGGATTCCCTGCTAATCCCCCTTTTCACCACATAATCCCGGGCCGCAGCCCCTGCGGGGCCCTCGAGCTGTTCCTGGTAAAAACGAGCCGCATAGCGATTGAGCTTCCAGAATAGCTTCTTCTCTTCTTCTAATTTCCGATCCCGGGCCGCTTCTTCTGGGCTTTTATGACGTATTTCAAAGGGGATCCCCGCTTTGGCGGCCAAGAATTCCAGGGCCTCCACAAATGAAAAGCCTTTAGTGAGCATCACAAAATCGATCAAATCCCCGCCCTGATCGGAGCTATAACAATGAAAGGTTTGTTTATCCGGATTCACGAAAAAGGAAGGAGATTTTTCCTTCGTAAAAGGAGAAAGGCCGGTAAAGTATTTTCCCGAACGCTTGAGCGCCACGGTTTCCGACACAAAATCCACCAAATCGATGGCTTGCTTCAGTTTACTAGTAAATTCCCGGTCTAGACTGGCCATGGCACTCCCGGGTTAAGCTTGGGAGAGTTTTCGTTTCACCATTTCACTAATCATGGAGCCCTCAGCCCGGCCAGCAGCTTTAGCCATCACAGTTTTGATCACCGCGCCCATTTCTTTCATACTTTTTGCACCGGTTTCTTGGATGGCGGCTTCAACTAGTTTTGCTAAGTCGTCTGCACCCATTTGCTCAGGCAAGTAGGACTGTAAAATCTTCAACTCGCTCTCTTCTTTCACCGCTAGATCTTCTCGCCCACCTTTACGGAATTGGTCGATGGAATCTCTGCGCTGTTTCGCGAGGTTCATCAAAATGGCGGAAACGGCGCCGTCGTCTAAATCTTTACGGGTATCCACTTCCTGTTTTTTCACCGCAGCTTGGATGAAACGGATACACTCTAAGCGCTCCTTCTCCTTACTTTTCATGGCGGAGATCATATCGGTTTTTAAACGTTCTTTGATGCTCATGGAAAACCCCTAAAATAAAGAAGGGCAAAGCGAAAAGCCCTGCCCTCAATGGATAAAGCCCAAGCCGTTAAGCAGCTCGGGCTAGTGCGCTATTCTCTCTCTCTGGTGAAAGGACGGCGGCCTTTCTTCTCAGAACGCTTGCGAGCAGCGATGGATTTCTTTTTCCGGCGAACGCTGGGTTTTTCGTAATGTTCCCGTTTGCGCACTTCGGATAGAATTCCAGCCTTTTCACAAAGCTTTTTAAAACGCTTAATGGCGTTCTCGAAGGATTCTCCTTCATTCACGCGAATGGTTGGTTTTTCCATGAAATATCACCCCGCTTTCGAAGGCCTTACCCTAGTGGGAAAGGTGCGGAATGTCAATTTCCCTGCGGTAGAAGTTGGTATCCTTGGGCCTGGGCTTTGGGCAAATCCAAACGGGAAATTTCTAAATCCACCGTATTCCCCGTGCTAGCGCCACATACCGCCGTGCGAATCATGCCGTCATTGCCGGTACGAGCTTGGAAAACGGCCACGCCCCGCTTTTTTAAGCTTTGCGTTGCAGATTCAGGCGTTAAAGAGGGGGGATTTTCAGCGCACTGCTTGGAGCCGTCCGAACGGGAAACCCAAACCCTGGCATCACTGGCCTTGCTCACTGTTACATCCCAACGCTTTTCTGGTTTTTGCTCTGCGCCAGAACAGGCAGTCAAAATACCTAAAACCAAAATGGCTAAACAAAAATTTTGCGTCATACAAACCTCCCAACTTATGGCCCAACGATAGCAACTTTCTCCGCTGGAGGCAAAACTAGCCTAGCTGGATTTTCGGCGCTATGATCGACGGCCTATGTCACTAGAAAGAGATGCACTTGAATACCACTCCAGAGATCCTAAAGGAAAAGTGGAGGTGGTGGCCACAAAACCCTGCTTCACCGCTCGGGATCTAACACTAGCTTATTCTCCAGGAGTGGCCATTCCTTGCGAAAAAATCGCCAAGGATCCAGATGCCGTATACGAATACACCACTAAGGGAAATCTTGTGGCTGTGCTCTCTAATGGCACAGCGGTGCTGGGCTTGGGCAATATTGGCCCCCTGGCCGCCAAGCCTGTGATGGAAGGCAAAGGCATTCTTTTTAAGAAATTTGCCAACATTAACGTGTTCGACATTGAACTCAATGCTCCCGATCCCGATGATGTGATCAAGGCCTGCAAAATGTTGGAGCCCACTTTCGGCGGCATCAATTTGGAAGATATTAAAGCCCCTGAGTGTTTTTACATCGAAGAACAATTGAAAAAAGAACTACAGATTCCCGTTTTCCACGACGACCAACATGGCACCGCAGTGATTTCTGCGGCCGCTTTTGCCAATGCTATTGAAATTATCGGCAAAAAAGCTTCGGACATGAAGGTAGTGTTTTCCGGAGGCGGTGCCGCCGCCATGGCTTGCGCCAATATGTATCTCAACATGGGCGTGAAGCGAGAAAACTTGATGATGTGCGATTCAAAAGGTGTGATCTACAAGGGTCGCACCGAAGGCATGAATCCCTATAAAGAGCGCTTCGCCGTGGACACAAAAAAGCGCACCCTTGCCGAAGCCATGGAAGGGGCCGATGCTTTTGTGGGCGTTTCCGTGAAAGGCGCTGTGACTCCAGACATGGTGAAAGTCATGAACAAAGATCCCATCATCTTTGCTATGGCCAATCCTGATCCTGAAATTTTGCCAGAAGAAATACAAAAGGTTCGTAGCGACGCCATCATCGCCACAGGCCGCTCCGATTATGTGAACCAAGTGAATAACGTTCTCTGTTTTCCTTTTATGTTCCGTGGCGCCCTCGATGTGCGCGCCCGGCAAATCAACGAAGAAATGAAAGTGGCCGCGGCCAAAGCTCTCGCCCAATTGGCCAAAGAACCTGTGCCACAAATGGTGGCCGCCGCTTACGGTGGAACTAAATTTGCTTTTGGCCGAGAATACCTTATCCCCAAACCCTTTGATCCCCGGGTGTTGCTATGGGTAGCGCCTGCTGTGGCTAAAGCGGCTTCTGATTCTGGTGTGGCTCGCTTTCCGATCAAGGATATGAATGCTTACAAAGAAAGCTTAGAAGCGCTCATGGGCAACCGCTATGTGGTGATGCGCACCTTGCGTAATACCGTGAAGCGGGCCGCGGAAACGAAAAAATATCTTCCCAAAATCGTTTTTGCTGAGGGCGAAAACGAAACCATCCTCAAGGCCGCCCAGATCGTGTACGACGAAAAAATCGCCGTGCCCGTGCTATTGGGTGATGCGGATGTGATTCGCGCCAATATCCAAAAACTGCATTTGGAATCCTTGGCGGGAGTGCAAATCGAAGATCCCATTCGCTCGCCCAAAGCCAAAGACTACGCCAAATTATTGTTAGAAAAACGGCAACGAAAAGGTATGACTCCCGTGCGTTCCCAGCGAGTGATGCGCAATCGCAACTATTTTGGCCCGATGATGGTGGAAACGGGCGAGGCCGACGGCATCCTGAACGGTCTCACGCAAAGTTACCCCGACACTATCCGCCCCATGCTTCACACCATCGGCACAAAACCTGGCCTAAAAGTAGCCGGGATTTATATGATGATCTTGAAATCCCGTATCCTATTTTTCTCGGATACCACTGTGAATATCGGGCTGAACGCGGAACAGCTCGCGTCGATCGCGATCGAAACTGCCAATATGGCCCAACAATATTTACAAACGGCTCCACGGGTAGCGATGCTTTCCTACTCCAACTTCGGCTCTGCCCCCACACCCTCTTCCACAATGATGAGGGATGCGGTGGCTATCGCGAAACGCAAGCGACCCGATTTAATCATCGACGGTGAAATGCAAGTAGAGCCCGCCGTGGATGAAAAAATCGCCGCTGAATTTTTCCCATTCTCACAAATTCAAGGTGACGCCAACGTGCTCATCTTCCCCAATCTCTCTTCTGCAAACATTTCCTATAAACTTTTACAAAAATTAGGGGGAGCTGAGGCCATCGGTCCAATCCTCGTTGGCATGAATAAACCCGTGAACGTAATCCCCACAGGAGCCGATGTACAAGATGTAGTGAACATCGCTACCTTCACGTCCATCGCCATTCAGAACGCCAAAGAAGAACAAAAACAACTGGGGCACTCATGAAAAAAATAATCAGCACTAAAAATGCACCCGCTGCGATTGGTCCATACTCCCAAGGAGTAGAAATCGAGAGCGGCGCGGCCTTAGCTTTTCTTTCCGGGCAAATCGCCCTGGATCCCGTTACTGGGCAATTAGTAAGTGGTGGCATCGAGGCCGAAACCAAACAAGTGATGAAAAATATCGAAGGCTTGCTCAAAGAATTGGGTGCAACTTTTGAGCAAATTGTAAAGACCACTATTTTCTTAAAAGACTTTAACGATTTCGCCACCGTGAACCAAATCTATGGTTCCTACTTTCGCAAAGATCCTCCCGCCCGCTCTACTGTGGAAGTAGCGCGTTTGCCCCGGGACGCGAAAATCGAAGTGGAATGCATTGTAAACGTTTGATGGATTTAGGAGCGCCTTGAAAATGGTAGCATTTAAGCCAAAAACTTTCGGCTTCGTGATTAAACACCACGTTCCGAAAGCCACCAAATTAGCCCTGGAAGTGGCGGATTGGCTGGAAAAAAAGAAATGCAAAGTAATCGTGGCCGACGAATCCACCGATTTTTTAGCTAAGAAAAAGAACGCCAACAAAGCCACCAAAGAAGAGATCCCTGCCAAGTGCGATATGGTGATCGTATTCGGTGGTGACGGCACTTTTCTTTCCATTGCTCGGCAAATGATCTGGAAATCCATTCCGATCCTTGGCGTAAACATGGGCCAATTGGGCTTCCTCACAGAAGTGAAAGTGGAAGAAGTCTACGACACCATGGAATTGGTTTTAAAAGGCAAATACTCGATCCAAGAGCGTTCCATGCTAGAAGCTTGCGTGAAGCGAAAAGGGAAAGAGCTCTTTTGTTTACCAGTTTTAAACGATGTGGTGATCACTAAAAGCGCCATTGCCCGGGTAATCGACTTTCAATTATCGCTCAATGAAGTTCCCGTGGCGCGCCTCAAAGCTGATGGTTTAATCGTTTCCACTCCCACCGGATCCACTGCCTATTCCCTGGCTGCTGGCGGCCCGATTGTGCACCCCAAAGTGGGCGGCACGATCATCACGGCCATTTGCCCACACAGCTTAAACGTGCGCCCCCTAGTAATCCCTGAAGAAGCGATAATCGACGTAGAGCTTCTGCAAAAAGATGGGGATATCATGCTCACTTTAGACGGACAATTCGGTTACGAACTCCACCAAGGGGATCGCATATCCGTTACCAAGTACAAACGGCACTCGCTACAAGTGGTACAATCTCCCAAACGGGATTATTTTGAACTACTGCGCACCAAACTGTATCTGGGCGCCAGGGGGTAAAATGCTGAAGCATTTACGCATCCAACACTTCGCGATCATCGACGAAGCCAATATCGAATTTGGTGATGGCCTCAACATTATTTCTGGAGAAACGGGCGCAGGAAAATCCATCCTCATGGACGCACTGGTTTTAATTTTGGGTGGCCGAGCTTCTTCGGATCTTATCCGCAGTGGCGCCGAAGAAGCTACCGTAGAAGCTTTGTTCGAAGTGGGATTAGATTCCGAAATTGCCACCGCCCTTGAAAATCACGGATTAGCCAAAGAAGAAGAGTTAATTGTTCGCCGGATCGTGCATCGTTCGGGAAAAAATCGGATTTTTGTGAACGGTAGCATGGTGAATATGAACACCCTGCAGGCCATCACTTCGAGCCTAGTGGATCTTTGCTCCCAGCACGACCAACAATTATTGGCCAAACCCGAAGAACAACTGCTCTGGATTGATCGCTTCGGCAACCTCGAAGCCGCCCGCGCTAAAGTTCGTAAACTTTACGACGACTGGAAAAAGAAAAAGGATGCCCTGGAGGCTTTATCCACGGATTCTTCCCAGCGGGCCCAGCGCATCGATTTTTTGCGTTTCCAAGTGCAGGAACTAGAGGAAGCGGCCCTTGGTAACCCTCAAGAAGACCAAGAATTAGAAAAAGAATTAAAGGTCTTGGGGAATGCAGAAGAACTTTTCGCTTTTGCTTCCGAAGCTGAAGCCATTTTGTATGGAACCGATGGAGAGGAAGCCACTCCCATTCTCGATAGCCTCGGCACACTTTTACAAAAAGCCCGAACTTTGAGCCAGGTGGACAACAAACTGCAAGAAGCCATTGAGCACCTCAACACCTTAAAAATACATTCCGATGAATTGGGTTATTTCCTGCGGGCCTATTCTCAAAATGTTTCCCGGGATGAATCCCGCCTGGAAGAACATAATGCGCGCCTGGCGTTGCTCACAAAAATTAAGCGTAAATATGGCCCAAGCCTATCGGACGCCATGGAACACTTGGAAGCATTCCGGAAAGAATTAAGCGTTTTGGAAAACCACGATTCTTCCCTGCAGGAAGCACAATCCTCACTCCAGGCCGCCCTGGAAATTTTTAAAAACGAAGCGGAACGGCTTTCCCAACAACGGCAAAAATCCGCCAAAGCCTTTGCCAAGGCTGTGGTGGAAGAATTGGCCGATTTGAATATGGTTGGCGCCCGTTTCTCTGCCTCTTTTCTTCCTTTAGAATCCCCCATTGCCTCGGGCCTCGATGCGGTTCGTTTTGAAATCGCCGCCAATCCCGGTGAACCCATGGGCGCCTTAAACAAAGTGGCTTCTGGGGGCGAGCTTTCACGCATTATGCTAGCCATGCACAACGTGGTTTCTAGTCGTGGAGAAGTGGGTGTGTATCTTTTCGACGAAGTGGACACCGGCATCGGCGGAAAAACCGCCGTAACCGTGGGCGCTAAGTTGCAAAAAGTAGCCCAGCACAACCAAGTGATTTGCATCACCCATCTGCCACAAGTGGCCGCCTTTGCTCACCGCCATTTCCACGTGGAAAAATCTGTGAAGAAAAAAGACGGCCAAGAGCGGACCATCGCCAAAGTGGTGCTCCTCGAGCGTTCAGAAAGAGAACTGGAATTGGCGCGGATGTTGGGTGGAAATGGCAAGGATAAAGCCGCTCTCGCCAATGCGAAGGCCATGCTGGAAAAGGCCACAAAATCTAAAGCTGGGGAAAAACGCGTTTAGGTTTCTTCTTGACGGCCCACCCCCTCTACCCCCATAAATTCCGCAGCCCATGGAAACCTCTTACCGTCACATTTACGCCCACTTCCCCTTTTGCGAGGTGATTTGTCATTATTGTGATTTCTATACGGCCCGGGCGAAAGAGGCGCGCCAGGAGGATTTTTTTCAGGCCCTGTTTTTAGAAACAGAAAAAGCCTTGCCCCATTTCACCCAACCATTGAGTGCTCTTTATTTAGGTGGCGGTACCCCCAGCGTTTCCCCCCTCGATTTATTGGATCGGTTTTTGGGTCTATTCCAAAACCACATCAATTCCGAAACTGAAATTACCCTGGAAGCCAACCCCACCAACATCAATGCCACTTCCTTAGCAGCTTGGAAAAAGATGGGGATCAACCGCTTATCCTTGGGCATCCAAAGCTTGAATGACCAACGCCTAAAAAAACTGGGGCGGGTTCATAGTGCCGAAATGGCCCTCAATTCTTTACGTTTGGCCCGAGAATATTTTGACAATGTGAATGGTGATCTAATTTACGGAGTACCTGGGCAAGAACTGGAAGAGCCCGCCCAGCATGGTGAGCAATTGGTGCGGGCGGGAGCTACCCATATTTCCGCCTATCACCTCACGCTACCCCAATCCCATTTTCTTCACTCCCACCTCCCAGCCGATGATTTCAGTTGGCAGCAAATCGATCAGCTAGCCCAGCGGCTTGCGCCCCATGGCTTTGAACACTATGAAGTTTCTAACTTTGCCCTGCCGGGAAAAGCCTCCCGCAATAATAGCAATTATTGGCAGGGTGGGCCCTATTGGGCCCTAGGGCCTTCGGCCCATGGTTTTGATGGCAAAAATTCACGCTGGAAAAATGTGGCTGACTGGCAAGAATACATCCGCAGAATCCAAGCGGGGGAATGTCCTATAGGAGAAAAAGAGCTCCTTTCCCTAGAGCAAAGACGCATCGAAACCTTGTTTACTTCTTTAAGAACCCGCAAAGGCCTATTTCTAGAGGGTTTTCAGAGGGAGTTCGGAGAGGATATTGCCTCGCGCCACGGGCTTTTTTTACAAAAATTAGAAAAAGAAGGGCTGGGAAGGCTAGCCAATGGGCATTTCATGCTTACCTTTTCGGGGAAAATGCTCACGGATGAGATCGTGCACAAGCTCCTATAAAAAGCTGATTGGTCCAGCTTGACATAAAAGAGGGCGTGCCCATATTGCTTAATAGGAATACATTGGCGAAGATTTAGGAAAAATTCAATGAATACAAACACTTACAAAGAGGGCTCTGACGGCCAGGAAAAGAGCTCCAAGGCTGAAGCGGAGGCAGAAAAAGAAAACTCCCAGGAAGCCTCTTCTGAGCCGGAGGACCAATTAGTTGTACTGCAGGAAAAACTGCAGGAATCAGAGAAAAAATACCTCTACCTTTATGCCGAATTTGAGAATTTTCGCAGGCGTACGGAACGGGATCGATTGGATTTTTTAAAATTTGGGCACGAAGGCTACCTGCGGGAGGTATTGCAGGTGGTGGATAATTTCGAAAGAGCCATTAGTCACGCCAAAACCCTAGGCGGAGAAAACGGTGGCGGCCTTAAGCAAGTTTGCCAGGGCATTGAAATGATTCACTTCCAAATGATGGAGGTTTTGCGCAATCAAGGTGTGGCAGGCTTGACTGCGGTAGGAGCAAAATTTGACCCAAATTTACATGAAGCTGTGGGTGAAGAAGAGGCAGAGGCAGAAGCGGGTACAGTGCTGAAAGAAATGCAGAAGGGTTACACCTTGCACGGCAAATTATTACGGCCGGCTCGGGTGATTGTGGCTAAGAAAAAGAATTGATTTTTTAACATATTTTTTGTTTAGGAGGATATCATGGGAAAAATTATCGGAATCGACTTAGGAACAACTAACTCCTGCGTTGCTTTACTAGAAGGCGGAACGCCAAAAGTAATCGCTAACTCGGAAGGCGCCAACACTACGCCCTCTATCGTTGGTTTTGTAGACAACGGAGAACAACTAACGGGGCAAATTGCCAAACGCCAAGCAGTCACAAACCCTGAAAAAACCATTTTTGAAGCCAAGCGCTTAATCGGCAGAAAATTTTCTTCTCGTGAAGTGCAAGAGTTCATAAAAACCGCTCCGTTCAAAATCGTTGAGATGAAGAATGGGGATGCGGGCATCGAGGTGAATGGCAAACAATATTCGCCCCAAGAAATTTCCGCTCAAGTGCTCATGAAAATGAAAAAGACAGCGGAAGATTATCTGGGCCAGCCAGTAAAAGAAGCCGTGATCACCGTTCCCGCCTACTTCGACGATTTGCAACGGCAAGCCACAAAAGATGCCGGACGAATTGCAGGCCTCGATGTGAAACGCATCATCAACGAACCAACCGCCGCCGCCTTGGCTTACGGCTTGGATAAAAAGAAAGACATGAAAATCGCCGTATTCGATCTCGGCGGTGGTACTTTCGATATTTCCATTCTGGAAATTGGTGATGGTGTGTTCGAAGTGAAGGCTACCAATGGGGATACTTTCCTCGGCGGTGGTAACTTCGACCAAAAAATCATCGACTTCTTGGCCGATGAATTCAAAAAAGAAAACGGCATCGATCTACGTAAAGATAAAATGGCGCTCCAACGCTTAAAAGAAGCGGCGGAAAAAGCTAAACACGAACTTTCGAGTTCCGTGGAAACCACCATCAGCTTGCCGTTTATCACCGCCGATGCTTCTGGCCCCAAACACCTCAACGTAAATCTTTCCCGTTCGAAGTTAGAGGCCTTGGTAGCAGATCTAATCAATATGCTCGTGAAACCTTGCGAAACATGCTTGAAGGATTCTGGCCTCTCCAAGAGCGAGATCAATGAAGTGATTCTCGTGGGTGGTATGACCCGCATGCCGAAGGTGCAAGAAAAAGTAAAAGAGATTTTCGGCAAGGAGCCCTCAAAGGGCGTAAACCCCGATGAAGTAGTGGCCGTGGGCGCCGCAATCCAAGGGGGAGTGCTACAAGGAGATGTAAAAGATGTATTGCTCTTGGACGTTACGCCTCTTTCTTTGGGTATCGAAACCCTGGGCGGTGTGTTTACGAAATTGATCGAGAAGAACACCACAATTCCGGCCAAGAAATCGCAAACATTTTCTACGGCAGCCGATAACCAAACGGCCGTTACAATCAACGTATTGCAAGGCGAGCGAGAATTCGCTACGGATAACCGCCCGCTCGGGCGCTTCGATCTCGTAGGCATTCCTCCCGCTCCCCGAGGTATGCCGCAAGTAGAGGTTACGTTTGATATAGATGCTAACGGTATTGTGAGTGTATCCGCCAAAGATTTAGGTACGGGAAAAGAACAAAAAATTCAAATCACGCCTAGCTCTGGACTCACAGAAGAAGAGATCAAGCGCATGGTAAGCGATGCAGAGAAAAATCGCGCCAGCGATGAAGCTCGGAAAAAAACCGTGAATGCAAAAAATGAATTGGATGGTCTAAGCTACTCTGTGGAAAAAACCTTGAAAGAAAATGAGAGTAAAATAGACGCTTCTGTTAAAGGAGAGGTTGAAAGCGCTCTGACTGCTTCCAAAACTGCTTTGGAAAGCAACGATTTCGACCAAATGAAATCGGCTTTGGAAAACTTGCAAAAAGCTTCCAATAAAATGGCAGAGCAGCTGTACAAACAAACAGCTCAGCAACAAGGCGATGGATCCAATGGCAATGGCTCCGGCGGCAATGGCAAACATGATGCACATGATGCAAAAGCAGAGAAAAAAGACGGCGAAGACGTGATCGACGCCGACTTCAAGGAACTGTAAATTATACTTTAAGTTAAAATTAGGACCCCAGCCATGATGGCTGGGGATTTTTATGGCAACAAAACGTGATTATTACGAAATCCTTGAAGTCCCCAAAAACGCATCCGCAGAGGATCTAAAAAAATCCTACCGCAAAAAAGCCGTTCAATTTCACCCTGACAAAAATCCAGGCAATAAAGAAGCAGAAGAAAAGTTCAAAGAACTCTCTGAAGCTTATGAAGTTTTATCCAATCCTGAAAAACGCAAGGCTTATGATCAATTTGGTCATGCCGGCGTAAGCGGAAACCAGGGCCCGTTCGGTGGCGGTTTTAGTGGCGGTGGCTTCGAGGGCGCTAATATCAACGATATTTTCGGGGATATTTTTGGCGATATTTTCGGGCAAACCGGAGGCGGAAGCCGTCGCCGGCGCAGCAGAAGTCACGGAAAACCTGGGGAAGATTTATCTACTGATCTTTCTATAAAATTTGAAGAAGCGGCATTTGGTAAAACCGAAAACATCGAAGTATGGCGAGAAACCGCTTGCGAAAAATGTAGTGGCACTGGCTCTAAATCTGGAAAGGCCCAATCTTGCGGAACCTGTGGTGGCGTGGGCGAAGTGCACTTTCAACAAGGATTTTTTAGCGTGTCCCGCCCTTGTCCTGCTTGTCATGGAGAAGGCATTGTAATTAAAGACCCTTGTGACAGTTGCCGCGGCCATGGCCGGGTGCAGAAAAAATCCCGCATTGAAGTACGCATTCCGGCGGGTATTGACACTGGCCAACGACTCAAACTTTCTGGCGAAGGCAATAGTGGTGTGCGCGGAGGAGATAATGGGGATTTATATGTGAGTATCCAGGTAAAACCCCATGCTATTTTTGAGCGGGATGGGGAAAACGTGCTCTGCGATATTCCGATCTCTATTGCCCAAGCGGCCATTGGCTCTGAAATAGAAGCGCCTAGTCTCGACGGGAAAGTAAAAGTAAAAATCCCGAGTGGAACACAAAGCCATCAAACGCTGCGGCTAAAAGGCAAAGGCATTCCTCGCTTGGGAGGTTATGGACGGGGCGACCAACTCCTGCGTATACTGGTGGAAACACCCACAAAGCTCAGCCAGAAACAGAAAGAGCTTCTTCTGGATCTGGAAAAAAGCTTTAGCACCGAGTCCCAGCCCCTCACCAGGAGCTTTTTAGGCAAGGTAAAGGATCTTTTTGGATGAACATACGCCTTAGTTTGGCGGCCTTTTTGTGTCTACTGCTGGGATCAGCGCCAACGCAATCTGCTCCCAGCAACTTAGCTTCTATTCCAGAAGAACAAGAAAGAATTTATGCAGAAGCCGAGCGCTTTTATT
The DNA here is from genome assembly GCA_964416595.1 of uncultured Bdellovibrionales bacterium. Lineage (GTDB taxonomy): Bacteria > Bdellovibrionota > UBA1018 > CAIPTA01 > CAIPTA01 > JAKFYM01. The sequence continues at coordinate 24,861 of CAYQES010000009.1, forward strand.
TAAAAAGCGAAATGAATTCTGCCCTGCAATCTCTGAATCGTTTTTTCACTTCTACTTCATCTGCTGCTCGCACTCGGATCCGGGGTCATAATTTACGGGGCCTAATCTATTTCCAAACAAGAAACTTGCAAGGAGCTGTTCAAGATTTTGAATCAGCGGTGCAATTAGCAAATCAAAATCTCGATAAGAGTGATTCGCTTCTACATCTCACCCGTTACAACTTGGGCAATGCCTTATTCCAGATGAACAGAGCCCAAGATGCGTTCGATACTTTGCAATCCGTAAATAGCGAGGCCCTAGACCAGGACACGCGCATGCGCTTTCACCATTTATACGGAAATGTTTTCACGGCAAGAAATCAACCTTTAGAAGCATTGTTGCAGTATTTAACAGCCGCTAACTTGGCTAAAGATGTAGCCGCCAGAGACACTTTTTTACAAAAGGCCATGAACTCTTCCAAGAGTTTATATTTAAAAAATCCTAAAGAAGATTTGGACCGCATTTCTTCTCTATCCCTATCTGATAGTAGTCCAGCAGGAGTAGCAGCCCAGATTCTCATGGCCAGGGGCCATATGTATGCAGGGGACACAGACGCAGCCACCAGCTTACTAAAAGAAGCCTTAAACAAGGCAGATCCAGGCCACCCCCTGCGCCCCAAAGCCGAAGAAATGCTGGTGGACTTAGGCAAAATTACGGCCGTGAATCCTCAAACCATTGGTGTGCTCTTGCCGCTTTCTGGAAAGTTTGCGAAATTTGGTCGGCTTTGCTTGAATGCAATTTTTATGGCTTACGGTATTTATGAAGAAATGCCCGAAGCCACCGGCGGCTCTGGATTTCGCTTAGTGATCCGTGATTCTGGTGAAAGCGCAGAAACTGCTCAAGAAAAATTTGAAGAGCTGGTGAAAGATGAAAAAGCCATCGCCGTAATTGGGCCTTTGCTTAGTAAACAATTCCCAGCTGTGGCAAGAAAGGCCCAAGAATTCGGCGTGCCACTTTTTAGCTTGAGTCAGCGGATCGAGGGCAGCCAAATCGGTTCCTATGTTTTTCCCATTGGTCTCTCCCCCAATCAACAAATAGATCTTATTGTATCGCAAGCCATGGGAAAAAACGGCTACAAGCGATTTGCCATTCTTGCTCCTAGCGATAGCTTTGGTGATGAATACGTAAATCTTTTCTGGGATAGCGTGGAAAAAGCTGGTGGTGAGATTGTAGGAATTGAACGCTACGAACCCAAGAGCACAGATTTTCGGGAAGAAGTGAAACGTCTCCTCGGAAAATCCTATATGAATGCTCGCAAAATCGAAGTAGAAGATTTGAAGCGAAGAGCAGATCGTTATGGCGCCACCCTCAAAGTAAAAGGCAAGCTGCGCCAGCGCTTAATGAAGGCTTATGAAGCTAAAGCCGTGGTAAATTTTGATGCCATCTTTATTCCTGACGATCCCGCAACCATAGGCCAATTGGCCCCCGCTTTTGCCGTGGAAGACGTAGAAAACATTCCAATGTTGGGCATTAATACCTGGAATACGTCGGAAATCGTGCAACGGGCCGGCCGTTACTTGCAACGCTCACTGTTTGTGGACAGCTTTTTTCCCGGCAGTAAAAATGCGCAAACCATCGAGTTTGTGCAAAATTATATGAAGAACTTTCACTCGATTCCGGGAACCATCGAAGTTCAAGCCTATGATGCGGGAAAAATCTTGATGAAAGCCCTCCAGGATGGGCAACCCCAAAACCGAGCTAAACTCCGCGATCAACTATTCAATCAGGAAAAATTCGCTGGAATCTCAGGGGAATTTCGCTTTTCTAGTTCGGGCGTGCAAAGAAGCGCCCATTTGCTTACGGTAAAAGGTAATGGGATCGTAGAAATTCTCCCAGAAGACTCTACCCAAAACTAGCTTTCCTTGCCTGCTATCGGTCCATTCCGTATAATTTAATGAGGTGCTTCTTTTATCAAGGAGGATGAAAGTTGGCTGCCGTATCTTTAGGTCCTATTGCTTCTGGTCTACCCAAAGACCTCGTGCAACGCTTGGTGGAAGCGGAGCGCGAGCCCATTAGGCAATTGGAATCACGCAAACAAAACGAAGAGGCACGGCTGAAGCTCGTGCAAGATTTATCCAGCAAAGTGAATGATATCGCTGCGGGTGTAAAAGATCTCACGCGATTTCGTTCCTTCCGGGATTTGATGGCTGTGAATGGTCGCCCCGAATTAATGGATGTAAGCGTAGATAAAACATTAGCCGAGCCCGGAAACTATCAAATTGAAGTGATGCAATTGGCCGGACGATCCTCCATGATGTCCGGCGGATTATCTGATCCCGATGAAACTCAAGCGGGCGCAGGATATTTTAGCTACACCTTGCCCAATGGGGATGTGCGGGAAGTGTATGTGGATCCAGAAAATAGCACCCTGAATGGCATTGCCAAATTGATCAATAGCCAAAAAGACCTCGATCTAACCGCCATCGTGGTAAACGATGGCGTAGATGAAGAGGCCCCCTGGCGTTTAATTGTTTCCCACAATAAATCTGGGGAAGTGAATGATGCGGAATTTCCTGAATTCTATTTTCTTGACGGCGATGAGGATTTTTCTCTCGATCAAGAACGCATGGCCCAGAATTCAAAAATTAGAGTAAATGGGTTTGAAGTAGAATTCGAAGGCAATAAAATCAATACGCTCCTCCCCGGCGTAACCCTAGATCTAAAAGATGCCGCTCCAGGAAAAGAGTTTACTCTTAAAATACAAGAGGACACGAAAAGCATCCGTGGAAAAGTAGAAGCTGTAGTGCAAAAGTTGAATGAAGTTTTAAGTTTCATTCAAAATCAAAATAAACTCGATAAAGACAGTAATACTAGAAATACTTTGGGCGGTGATATCACCCTGCAAACACTGGAATACAAAATTCGCCAGTTAGTGCAAACCCCATTGGCCACTGAATACGGTGCTGTCCGCATGGCCGATCTTGGTGTAGTTTTTAATCGCAACGGCTTATTGGATTTTAATGGTGATAAATTAGAACGGATCATGAATGAAAATTTCGGAGCCGTATCACAATTTTTTGTCGGCCTAGAGGATGGGGGCGACGGTTTCGCCAACAGAATGGATCAAACTGTACGTGCCCTCACCCGGCAAGAAGGTGTTGTGCAATCCAGACTAGAAGGTATCCAGCGCCGCATTCGTGATATTGACCGTCAGATCGAAAACAAAGAACGGCAAATCGGTGTGAGCGAAAGGGCCTTAAAGGAAAAATTCGCCAGACTAGAATCAACAATGGCTAAACTAAAGGCGCAGCAAGCGTCTGTTCAAGGAACTTTAGGGGGCGGAAGTCTTCTTCCGGGCCTATAGATAATCGACCAAGGATGGATAAGATATGAACCAATACGGAGCAAAGGCATACCACAAAACATCCGTTGAAACGGCTAGTAAGGAAAAAATCCTATTGATGCTCTATGAGGGCTGTATCCGAAACCTCAAAAAATGCAAACTAGCCATGGAAGCTAAAAATTGGTCAGAAAAAGGCGTGCACCTTGGAAAAGCCCAAGACATCATCAATGAACTTTCTAATTCTTTAGATTTCGAACTTGGTGGAGATATATCCAGGCAACTAGAAGCCCTATATCTCCACATTTTCAAAGAAACCACCAAAGCTAATATCGAAAACGATCCGGCCAAAATCGCTCACTGTATTAAAATCTTAGAAACTCTTTATGAGGGCTGGAAAGAAGCCGTAGAAAAATTAAAGAGCGGAGAGAAGAAATGAAAAATCTCTACCAATTGCTCGAGGACAAAAATTACTGGTACAAAAAGTACGTATACAGTAACGAGGCCTTTTTACAAGCGCTCACCCACGCCCCAGAGGTTGCCCTCGACGAATTAGACCTTTTTTACGGAAACCGCGAAAGCCTGCTGAAAATTCTAGAGAACCTAGACACGAAAATCCACAAAGAGCTGGATTCTCCCCAATGGCAAAAAGAGCCCACTAGCACCGAACTCACCCGCATTCAGCAATACTTGCGGGAAAAAGACTCCTTCATTAGCAGAATTGTGGAATTAGACGGTGAAATTCTTGCGCTCATGGAAAAAATCCGAGCAGAAGGACTGGAAAAAATCAAACAACTAGAAAAAAGTAAGAAAGCCCTTGCTAAATACAAAAGCGCCCACAACTATAATGATAAAATCGATAAACGGGTGTGAAATAGCATGAGAGAAAAAGAGATCGATATCAGCCAAAAGTTCGAGCGCCAAGCGGGAGTGCAATTCCTTGTTTCGGAAACCATGGATGAGGCCGATGCCACTGGAACGAATCATGTGTACCAGCAAAACGGCAGATTAAATGTACCCGTACTGGTGAGGAATGCCAAAGTACTATTGGCAGCAGGTGATATTGCACTAGCTAAAAATATTTTTCGCGCTTTAGTAGAAAGCGGCGAAGCCCTAGGCGTAGCCTATAGCGGCCTTGGAAGCTGTTATGAATTAGAGGGTAAGATAGATCTAGCCATCCGAGCCTACCGGGAAGCCATTATTTTTGAACCCACGTATGGCTGCTTATTCGCTCTGGCTGAGCTGTACATCAAAAAAGAAGAATACCAGAATGCTGTTGGCACCCTACTGCGAGCCAAAAATTTAAACAAACTGGGTGCAGCGAATATTTTTGAAATCCATAAAACTCTTGGCAGTTGTTATATGCATCTCGGGCAACTCAATAATGCGGAATCGCACTATCGTAAAGCTTATGATATCGACCCCACTTCTGATCCTTTGCATGTAAATATCGGATCCTTGGCCATGAAAAAGGGGGATCTAGCCACAGCCCTTTTACATTTCAAGGAGGCCGCCAGGATCCAACCTAAAAATTCAGCAGCCTATACTGGTATTGGCTTAGCCCAAACTGGGTTAGGCCAAAAAGAGGCGGCCCATGATTCTTTCGCAGCCGCCCTGCAAATTAACATCCACGATGTAACCGCTCTTTATCATTTGGTGAAGTGCGCTTATGAACTAAAAAAATTTCATGTAGTTCGTGGCTTATTACAAAGCTACATTCAGCACAATGCTGTGAATTCTAATATTTTATATAGCTATAGCGGAATTTTGTACCATAGCGGGTTATTTAAAGAGTCATTGGAAGAGTGTGAAAAGTTGTTGGCCCTTAAGCCGGATCACGAGGGCGCAAATAAATTAAAAGAAATGATCTTGAAGAAACTGCCCTAAGAGTTTCTTCAAGACGCCAAACGCAAGGAATGCTGGCGCCATGAAGACAAAAAGAATAGCCATTAAACCTGAAAGCTCCTTGGAAGCCATCCTCAGCCTCGCTCCCACGGTTTTGGAATTAAAAGTAAAACATGCCGGAGCAGAAATTGGCCTAATTGCAGAAGAATGCTTTCGTGAAGCTTCTTTTTTAATACCAGGCATCGATTTTTTAGTTTCAGAGCTCCCCAACCAAAACGACTTTGAAATCTATGATTTTTCCAATTTTTCCGGTGAAAGCTGGGGCCTGGAATCCCTAGAATGGAAAGCATATCTCCAGGGCTGCTCCACAATTTCTCCCACCAATCCCTACCACCAAATCGATCTTTTTCGTAAAGCGGCCCAATTAGAAAACGTAGAGGGCTGTTTCGAACTATTATCGGCCAAAGTTGAGCCGGAGGATTTACCAGGAACTCTATTTTCCGGAGATTCTCTACGTATTGCTCTTTGTGCTTCTTCTTTAAGCATTGATCAGTTGCAAGCGGTGCTGCGTGGATTGGCCAATCTTTCCTTTCCCATTTCCATTCACCTGACAGGAACTATCTCGGAAAAAAGAAAATCGTCCATTTTGCTTTCCGCCTGGGGCGAACAATTGAACATAGTGGATTTGTGCGGTCGCCAATCTTTTGCGCAACTGGGAGCCACCCTTAGCCATTGCGATATAGTATTTACAGCACCAGGCAGCCAAGCCATTCTTAGCTCTGGTTATGGAACATTCACAGTTTGCATAGACGAAAAAAGAAACCCTCTCCATTATCCCTATGGTCACGGCCATTTAATTTTACAGCATACAAATTCTTCGGAATTTTTCTCTTCTCTAAGTGGGATCTCAGCCGAGATCATTCAATTTGCTGTATCTGGCAATAATGGCAATATTCCCTCTCTAGAACAATGGCAATCATTTGCTGACGATCGAGTGGACAACTATCTATCGAAATTACGGCTCTTTGTGACTCAACGAATAGAAACTGTATTGGCTGATGGAGGTTCTTTCACAGAACTTTATTTAAGGCCTTTGCTCTATATGGGTGCAGAAGCTGGAGATGCTTGGCAGTCTTTTTATCGTCTATTATGGGGACACTCCCTAAGTGGCCTTTCCATAACCTCCCACGAACTGCAAGTACTGCATGATGACACACTACAATCCATTTGTTCTGACCTGAAAGGCCTAGAACAAATGTATGAAGTAGCGAATTTTGGTCGCATCTACTCTACTTATATTCGTGATAGTTTATGTAAGGGTGACACAAAAAAAGCACAGCATGAAAGTAAGCGCTTACAAGAAGTGGAAGAATTGCTTTATAGCTTAGGAAAAAGCCATTCGGCGCTGGCTCCAATTTGCGCCTTCCATGAAAAAAGGCAACAACTGATTCCTTTATTAGAGCCCTTGGAATTAGCCGAACAAATGACACAGCAGTTCTCTCAAGTTCAAGAACGAGTACTGGTGTTGCTCGACTTAACGAGGAGTTTGTTCCATACTATCTGGCAGAGCGAATCAGGTCTTTCCGAGGAGGGGCGCTCCGATGGTTAATTTGGTCATAAATGGAAAGCGCCAAGAAAAAGATGAAAATATCTTATTCGGCGAATTTTTGAACGGCCTAAACCGCGATTTAGCAGCCAAATCTCAAGTTATTTCTGTGCTTAAAATCAATGGTGAAACGATTGATGAAGCAAAAGAGCCTAGATTTTCCATGCGCTCCCTGGCGCAAGTAGGGAAAATTGAAATTACCACTGTAGACCAAATTGAATTGGCCTTCGAAGCCCTGGCCTCCGCGAAATCCTATATTAAAAAACTAATTTCCTACTGCCTCTTAAATGGAGAAAACTACAAAAAAGGCAAAATCAAAGAAGCCGATGCTAACTTCATTCATTTGGTTGATGGATTAGAGAACTTAGCTCAACTCGTAATGGCCTCCCAGAGCATCTTAAGAGGAAAATACCGAAAGATTCATACTAATGATTCCTCCTTGCGTATAGCTCAAGTGCGCTTGGTATCGGCGATCGAGGAGCTTCTGCCAGCAAAAAAACAAAGTGATCATGAAATGCTAGCAGATATCCTTTGCAACGAATTACCTGAAGCCTTGCGCGAAATGGCAGATTACGGCATCCCCGTGCTGCAAAGACTTCGCACCTCGTAACAATGATAGCCCCTACACTGCGAGTGAAAATAGTGGGGGAAGATCCTGAACTCGATAAAATAGAGCAATCCCTAAAAAAATTTATTCCCACGCTCTCCCGCTCTACGGTTCTAGAAGAAGCATGTGAGCTCCAAGAAGAAGATCCAGCAGAAGTTTTTGTACTAGGGCCCTCACTCTATTTCCAAACTCATTTAAATCGCTTACAAAAGTTAGCACACCAGCGCCCAGAAGTGGTGTTGGCCGTAGGAACAAAATTGCCCAATCTAGCAAAAATTCTCGTGCCCCACGTGGTATACGGCGAGTGGGCAGAAGAAGAAATTCATTGGATCATAAAACAAGCCGCAGATTTTCATCGTCGCAGCCGTCGCTTAGAAGCATTACGGGATCATCATAAGCGGAGATGGAATGTGGAATCTAATCCAGCCATCAATCTTGTTACCAACATCATGCGTAAATGCACGATGGCCGAAGATTATAATGATCTGTTGGGTGCCGTGCTTTCCCTAAAAAACGTTGTGGATTTTCACGATGCCTCTCTCTTGGTAATGCGGGCCGATGGCAGTCTATTGGAAGGCTGGCATTCTACAAAAGAATCAAAAGATAAATTAAAAGAACTGCCAATCCCACCAGCTGACTTTTCCAAACTCCAGTCAGGAGAGGCTATCCAGTTTTCTAGCTCTGAAAATCAAATGATTCCCTGGGAAAAGTTTACATTACACCCGTGGAGCTTTGGTCTAGCTCTACGCTTTTCTGAAAACCATTTTCCCGGAACCAAAAAATCTGCCGTCGTAATCCTTTATCGCAGAGAACTAGTGCCATTTGCAGAAAGAGATTTTTGGCTGCTAGAAATGGCCTATGGTCCGCTCAATTTGGCCTTAGAAAAAATCTCCATGCTGAAAGCCATCAGCCGCGCTAGTAAAGAATGGCGATCTACTTTTGATGGTATTTCTGAGCCACTCACCGTAATTGATGAAAACTACCAAATTATAAAAGCCAACCGCGCATTTGCTTCACTTGTGGAGCAAGACATCAAAAAAATTAAAAATAAAAAATGCTATTCGCTCTTGGCTAATCGACGCACACCTTGCATTGGCTGCCCCGTGGGCAGAGAAACTCAACCGCAAAGCGGAACCAGAATCCAGCTTCCATCTAATGCCAAAAAGGATTTACTGGTGTGGTCGTATGCGGTGCGCGCCGGCATGGAAGCGTATCGCTTCCAATTCTATCGCAACGTTTCCAAGGAAACGCAACTTACCTCTGTGCTTATTCAATCAGAAAAAATGGCGGCCCTAGGAAAATTAGTGGGCGCCGTAGCTCATGAAATCAATAATCCCCTGGCTGCCATCTTGGCCACGAGCCAAATTCTCTTAAGTGAAGATAACCTCGAATCCAGCGTTCGAGAAGATATCGAAGAAATTCACTCTGCCGCCCAAAGATCCAAGAAAATTATCGATGATCTATTGGGCTTCACAACCGCGGGCCAAGAAAATAAAGAAAAGACTAACCTACTGGAAGTTATCCGTTCTGCTCTTACTTTTTCTAAAACTGCATTGAAAGATTCAATTGTACACCTTGAATCGGAATTAGAAGAAGCCTGGGCAATGGCTCCTACTGGCGCTCTACAGCAAATACTTTTTAATTTAATCACAAATGCCGCCCAGGCCATGGATGGTAAAGGCAAGCTGTGCATTCATCTACATAAGGCAGAAACGGGCTTTAAACTGCATGTACAAGATTCAGGGCCAGGTATTCCACAGGAACGACTAAAACATATCTTTGATCCTTTCTTCACTAGTAAACAAGAAGGTGTAGGCACGGGCCTTGGGCTTTCAATTGTAAGGAATTTAACCCAGAAGATTGGTGTAAAAATAGAAGTTCATTCTACTTTGGGTGAGGGCACAGAGTTTATATTAACTATCCCAGGAGTTCAGTAACTTGCCATGAAACAAGTTTTGATAGTAGATGATGAAAAAATCATTTCCGCTAGCCTGCAAAGAGTATTAATAAAGCGTGGCCACCAAGTGCTTGTGGCCAATAATGGCTTAGAAGCCATTCAGCGCATTAATGAAGCCCCTTCCCTAGATTTTTTATTTATTGATCTACTGATGCCCGAAATCGGCGGCGGAGAAGTATTAGATTACGCTAAAAAGAAATTTCCCCGGGCAAAAATTTTTATGATGACAGCCTACGGTGATATTTCTGTGCGGGAAGATTTAATTTCTCGTGGAGCCGTAACTGTGCTCGCCAAGCCCTTCGACGATATTTTAAGCATCCCTGATTTACTAGAATAGCCGCTAAAAAATCGCGGCCTTCTGCACCGCGTGTAATAGTGCGCCTGGAAATAATCCGTAATTCAGAGTGAGAAATAAACAAACCGCAATAGCCGCATAGGCAAATTTTGAGGCCGTAAATGGCAAGGTATGCTGGCCTTCGCTCATATACATCAACACCACAATCCGCAAATAATAAAACACAGAAACGGCGCTTGTGAGCACGGCAATTAACACCAATAAAGTTTCACCAGCTTCAAGTGCACCCGTGAACAAATAATACTTTCCCACAAAACCTGCAGTGGGAGGAAATCCTCCTAAACTTAAAAGGAAAACCGTGAGCGCCGCAGCTACCATGGGGCGCTTTTTCCCGAGTCCCACCAAATTAGGCAAAGTAAGAGAGTTGTCATCTTTTCCAGCAAAAAGGCAAAAGAGGGTGAACGCACCAATGTTCATGGCAATGTAAGCCACCAAATAAAATACTATCCCAGAGTAGCCCACTTTGGGGCCAGCCAAGATTCCAACCAATAAATAGCCTGTATGGGCGATAGCCGAGTAAGCCATCAAACGCTTCACATTGGTTTGCATCAGCGCCACAAAATTACCAAAGAGCATGGTGAGAAGTGCAAGCCACCAAATCATTCCGTGAGCCATGCCCTGCATATCGGACCAAAGCATCTGGCCCTGGTTGCCGAGCACACCAACACTCACTCGCACTAAAGCAGCAAAAACTGCGGCCTTAAGGGCCGTAGCCATATAAGAAGTAATATTGGAAGGAGCCCCTTCATACACATCAGGAGTCCACATATGAAAGGGAGCTGCGGCCCCCTTAAAGAAAAAGCCCACTAGCAGCAGCACCATACCTGTAACCAATAGGGGATTGGTTAGAGCCTGGGGATTTTGGCTCAAGAGTTGAGAGATCTGTGCAATTTTTGTGGTGTTTAAGGCGCCATAAATAAGGGCGGTGCCATATAAATACACAGCTGCCGCCACTCCGCCCATCACAAAATATTTAATAGAAGCTTCATTGCTTTTGGCATTCATGCGGCGCAAACCCACCAATACATACACCATTAAGCTCATGAGCTCTAAAGAAACGAAGAGCGTGATCAACTCTACCGACGAAGCCAACAACATCATACCCAAGGTGGCAGAGAGCAGAATGGGATAAAATTCCGAATAGTGAATTTCCGATTCTTCTAAATAAGAGTAAGAGCCTAGAAAAACTAAAAGAGTAGTGGCTAATAATAGAATATTAAAAAAAGAGCCAAAATAATCTAGCGCTAGGGAGCCACCAAAAACTTGGATCGGTTCTTTTACCCAATAGAGAGCTGTCCACGCTCCGGAGGCCACCACCACTAAACAGGAGAAAAGAAAAATAGGTAATTTGCTACGGCTGCTAACCGAAGTGGTAGCCAAAAGCATGGAAAGCAAAATTCCCACCGTCATGATCAAAAACGGACCCAATCCCATCCACTGGGCGTCTGTTAGCGTCAGGTTCTGGGCATTAATCGTGGTTAGCATGGCGCTCTACCTTTCCTGTGGAGGCTTCCTGGGAACTACTGATCGTGATGCGTTTAGTAAATTCCTTGATCGAAGGCTCCATCCGATCGAAAAACATTTTGGGGTATAGACCCATCACAAAAATAAGGGCGATCAGAGGCGCGAGATACAAAAACTCCCGTAAGTTAATGTCTGTTAGGCCTTTAGATTTTTCTGCGTCCACGGTGCCGAACAAAATTCGTTGGCAAAGCCAAAGCATATATACTGCTCCCAAAATCACGCCTGTGCCGGCAACGGCTGTCCAAACAGGATGGGCCAAGAAAGATCCCTGCAGAATCAAAAATTCACCCACAAAACCATTGGTTCCCGGAAGAGCAATCGAGCTAAAAGTAACAATCAAAAGAATGATGGAATAAAGCGGCAAGGTTTTCGCGAGGCCACTATACGCCTTAATTTCCCGAGTGTGTTTGCGTTCATACAAAATTCCTACCAATAGGAAGAGCGCGCCTGTAGAAACCCCGTGGTTGAGCATTTGGTAGATGGAACCAGTCACACCGATTTGATTGAGAGCAAAAAGACCCAACACCACATAGCCCATATGGGAAACGGAACTATAGGCCACAAGTTTTTTGATATCGTCTTGGCCAATAGCCAAACATGCTCCATACACCACAGCAATGGCTGAAATTCCCATCATCCAAGGAGAAACAATGGGTAAAACAGAAACAGCCATGGGCATAGCAAAACGCACTAAACCATAACCGCCCAATTTTAGTAATACCCCGGCCAAAATCACAGAGCCACCCGTGGGCGCCTGCACGTGGGCATCAGGCAACCAGGTGTGTAGAGGAAACAGCGGAACTTTGATGGCAAAGGCTAGGGTGAAAGCTAAAAAGATTAACCCTTGCGCCGAAAGAATACTTTCACCCGGCAAGCTCAATCGCAACACATCAGCTAAACCAGCAGAATAAAATCCGAATTGTGCTTTTGTCTGTAACACCAAATAGATGATTGCCACTAACATCGGCACAGAACCCACGAAAGTATAAAGCAGGAATTTTTGGGCGGCGTAGATGCGATCTTTACTGCCCCAAATACCGATCAAGAAAAACATCGGGATCAGCATGGCTTCCCAGAAAACATAGAACAAAAAGAGATCGAGGGCTAAAAAAGCGCCGAGCACGCTGGCTTCTAGCACCAGCATGAAAAAGAGGTATTTTTTCACGCCTTGTTCCACAGCATGCCAGGCGGACAAAACAATGATGGGCACCAGGAAAGTGGTGAGCAGTACTAAGTAGAGGCTAATTCCGTCCATGCCAAGGTTGTATTTAATGCCCAAGGCTGGCAACCAATCTTTTTGCACAGCGAACTGATAGCCGCCATTGGTTTGGTCAAAGCCGCTATAAATAACTAAAGACAAAACGAAAATTCCTAAAGAACCAACCAAGCTTAACCAACGGGCCCAATTATCTTTAGGAGTAGCCAAAACCAAAACACCTAAAACAAGCGGGCTAAATATCAGACAGCTGAGGATATGTTCACCAAACAAAGTCGCCATGTTCAACGCTCCCTAGAATACCCGCAAAACCAAGATGGCCATTAAAGCCAACATCGCTAACACAAAAGCAGCCAAATAATGCTCCAAACGGCCCGTATGCACCCGCCGGAGCATTTGCCCAGAGAAGCGGGAAACTGTGGCCGTTAACAATACAGCTCCATCAATCACTACCACATCTATTACCTTCCAGAGAAAGAGGGAAAAACGGTAGATGGGTTTCACAATCACAGCATCGTAAAATTCATTCAAATAATAGCTGTTAAACAAAAATGCTGTGAGCGGCCCATCTTTTTGCGAGGCTGGGTTTTTGGAAAAAAGCACATGGGCCATATACAAACAACCCAATGCAACTACTACGGAAATGGATAACAATCCCCACTCCATGGCCACAGTGCCGTGGCCCAAGTTGGCGGGCACGATACCTGATAATAAATTTTCCAAATAATTATGAATGGTGTGGCCACCAATAAAATGAGGAATACTCAAGAAGCCGCCAAAGGTGGCAAGCACGGCGAGAATCATCAATGGGATTGTCATCACCAAAGGAGATTCATGCAGGTGATGGCGCACTTTTTCTGAAGAGCGATTTTTCCCGTGGAAAGTCATCACTACTAAGCGTCCCATATACGTTGCGGTTAATCCTGCTGTGGCTAAACCCACAATATAAAAAGGGAGACCGCCCAAGGGGCTCGAAAAGGTTTGCCAGAGAATTTCGTCTTTAGAAAAAAACCCGGAGAAAATCGGCACACCGGAGATGGCCAAAGTGCCGGCCACGAATGTCCAGTACGTAATGGGCATATATTCTTTCAAGCCGCCCATTTTCCGCATGTCTTGCTCGCCATCGCAAGCATGGATCACGGAACCGGAACCAAGGAACATCAACGCTTTAAAAAAAGCGTGGGTGATCAAATGAAATACAGCCACGGTGTAAGCCCCCACACCCACGGCGAGGAACATATACCCCAATTGGCTCACTGTAGAGTACGCGAGAACCTTTTTAATATCTGTTTGCACGATAGCAATCGTGGCGGAAACAAAAGCTGTGAGTAGTGCTACGACCGCAATCACTTGGGAAGTAAAGGGCGTGAGGCTATAAAGAAAACCCAAACGGCAGCACATATACACCCCGGCCGTAACCATGGTAGCTGCGTGGATGAGCGCAGAAACGGGAGTGGGGCCGGCCATAGCATCGGGCAACCAAACAAAGAGAGGGATCTGTGCAGATTTACCGGCCGCTCCCACAAATAGGAGCAAGGTAATCACGGTGAGGGCACCAATGCCCGCTTCCACAGAAACACTAGCCAATGCTTCCTTTAACTCCATGAAATCCAAGGTGTGGAAATGCATAAACAGCAAAAACATTCCCAACAGAAACCCGAGATCGCCCACTCTGTTCACGATGAAGGCTTTTTTTCCGGCCTTGGCTTTTTCAATGTCGTCGAACCAAAAACCAATCAGAAGATAAGAGCATAAGCCCACACCTTCCCAACCAATAAATAGAATGGGTAAGCTGGCGCCCAAAATTAGCACCAACATGGAAGCCATAAACATATTCAAATACGTAAAATAGCGGGCGGGATTGCCATCGTGGCTCATATAGCCCACGGAATACAAATGAATCAAAAAGCCAACGCCAGTTACTACTAAGCAAAGGATGCCGGACAATCCGTCCATACGAAACTTCATGGGGATATTGAAATCGCCAACCTGGATCCAAGGAAATACCGTTTGCTCAAAAGCAGAAGAAACGCCTTCCTTTCCCGTAAGCCTTAAATATAGGGAAATGGCCATCAAAAATCCGCCGAACACGCAGGCACTGGCTATAACTCCCGCAGCCACTCCGGGGATCCTCGGCATTTTTTTCCAGGGAATGGCTCCGAATAAACCATTGATCATGGCTCCCAGGAGGGGAAGGAAAATAATCCAGCCCAAAAGACTTGTCTGTTCCGCCATACTATTCCTTCATTAAATTCAATTTACCGGTGCCAACTTCTTTTAAATTTCGAAAGAGCGCAATTAGCAACCCTAAACCCACGGCTCCCTCGGCCGCAGCCACAACTACAATAAAAAACACCATCAACTGGCCATTCATATCTTGGTTAACCCTAGCGAAAGTAACCATAGTGAGGTTAACGGCCGTTAACATAAGCTCAATGCACATCAACACGGCGATCAGGCTTCGGCGCAACATAATGCCACCCAAACCGATAGAAAAAAGTGCTGCACCCGTGAGCAAAGCCGGCAAGGCTAAGGGATCCGTATATGCACCCATTTAATCCACCTTTCTTTTTGCGAGCACCACTGCACCCACAATCGCCACCGACAACAACATGCCCACCACTAAAAAGGGCAATATATAGTCAGAGAACATCACTTCGGAAACCACACGAACATTGCCCCCATGGGCTTCAATGGCTTCAGGAGTAAAATTGCCCTTAGTGGGAGAGGGTGACCCCCTCATAAAAACAAAACCCATGAAC
This sequence comes from uncultured Bdellovibrionales bacterium, assembly GCA_964416595.1. Lineage (GTDB taxonomy): Bacteria > Bdellovibrionota > UBA1018 > CAIPTA01 > CAIPTA01 > JAKFYM01. Next base: position 40,052 of record CAYQES010000009.1, read on the forward strand.
AGTAAAAATGCGCCACCCAAACCAATAGGGATCGGCCAAAATGCTTTACTGGTAGGCCAATCGATTTCCACTTGCTCAATGCTAAGAAGCATAATCACGAACACAAACAGCACCATGATGGCGCCCGCGTACACCAACACTTGCACGGCGGAAATAAAATAAGCTTCCTGCATGGCAAAAATACCAGCCACATTCAAAAGCACCAAAATCAGAGAGAATGCGCTGGAAACGGGATTCTTAAGAACAATCACTCCGAGCCCGCAGAGAACAGAGAGAATACAAAAAACAATAAAGAGCACATTAGGCAGAGCCTGGATAAGTTCCATCATTTCTTTGACCTCTGGATCAGGAGGAAATCTTTGTCATATACGCGGCGTTCGTAATCGGCCATCTCATAGATATTAGAAAGCTTGATGGCGTCTTTCGGACAAGCTTCTTCACAGAAACCGCAGAAGCAGCAACGTAAAATATCAATTTCAAATTTCACAGGGTATTTTTCTTTGTCCGGGCGCTCACCAGCTTCAATGTGAATGCAATCCGCCGGGCAAACCGTGGGGCAAAGCATGCAGGCCGTGCAGTTTTCCACTCCATTCACGGATTTAATAAAATGTTGGCCGCGGTAGCGGGGGGAATATTGCCGGCGTTGCTCGGGGTATTGGTACGTGATGTTCTTACCAAAGAACCAATTTTTCATGGTGATTACGATGCCAGTTAGAATCTCCAGCAGGTAAAATCTTTGAAAGAGGCCGTGCTCTCTTTTTATCAACATAAAATCTCCCTACCTTGCACCAAAAGCGATCACCAAAGCCGTGATCACGATATTGGCCAAGGATAATGGCACCAATACTTTCCAGCCGAGCCACATCAACTGGTCATAGCGAAAACGTGGCAGGGTGAAACGAATCACGATGAAAAACAACATGAAGAGAATCACTTTTGTCCAAAAGGCTAGCACTTGGGCGGCTACTACACCCCAGTAAAGCAATTGATCGGTGAGTCCCATTTGCGTGAGCAACCACTCAGCTCCTGGAGCTTGCCATCCACCCAAAAAGAATGTGGCCACCAAACCGCTGGCCGTAATCATATGGGCATACTCGGCCATGAAAAACAGACTCCACTTCATGCCGCCATACTCTAGGTGATAACCGGCCACGATCTCCGCTTCGCCTTCTGGCAAATCGAATGGCAAGCGGTTCGTTTCGGCAAAGGCGGCCACGATGAAGATCAATGCGGCCAAAGGCTGCAGGAAAATGCCCCAATTAGGCAAAAAGGAAAGATCGTAGCCAAAAAGTAGCAATCCGCCTGCTTGGGATTGGGCAATGTGCATAAGATCCACGGAATCGTAAGTCATGATCACGGAAACCAGGCTCAAGCCCATGGCTAATTCATAACTGATCATTTGCGCCGTGGAACGTAAGCCCCCCAACATGGAATATTTATTATTCGATGCCCAGGAAGCCACGATGATTCCATAAACAGCCAAAGAAGAAATAGAAGTGGCGTAAAGAAAACCTACATTCAAAGTGGAAAGCTGCAAAGCCACTGGCACGCCTTGGATATCGATCACGGGGCCAAAAGGAACCACTACGAATGTCATGAACGCAGGCACAACACAGATGCCTGGAGCCAAGAGGTAGTACCACTTGCGCACATGATCCGGCACCAGATCCTCTTTAAAAATAAATTTCACTGCGTCTGCTAAAGATTGCAACAAACCAAACGGACCCACGCGATTAGGCCCCGTACGATTTTGCATCCAAGAGCAAATGCGACGCTCGGCCCAGGCCATGATCGGAGCGGTATGCAATAACACGATAAGCACCAAAGCCAACTTTGCGGCCATGGCATAGAGCTGAATATTGAAAGTGGTCATTTCCACGGCTTAGCTCACTTTCCTAGGCACTTCTAACAGTGCTCCCAGCAACATATCCAGGGGGCGCGCCATGCCCACGGGCGGAATAGCTGCGTGAAACGATTGTTTCATGCCCTTGTAATTCACAAAGGTGCCAGATTTTTCATAGGTAGAGGGGCCGGGGAGAATGAAAGAATAACCCAAGAGCTCTTCCTTCAAGAAAACGCCTAGGCCAATGGATTTTTTTGCCTGCTTCGCAAGGCCATAGGGCGGGCGCACTTTGCCCGCGCTTACAAACACACAAAGGTCATATTTTTTAGGGTCAAAGGCTGAAGCAGATTTAAAGCCGGCTTCTTCTAAGCCCTTCAGGTTAGGGGATTTGTCTTTACGACGGAGCAAATGATCGATCGCTTCGTCTTCGGAACTTTTAGCCACTGTGGCGCTGTAAGCGAAAAATTCCGCAGAAGGAAATGCTTTTTTCAGAGCTGCAGCTTCTTCTAAACTCGCATCGGCGCAAACAAAGAAAGCAACCGTCTTGGCGGATTTCAATATTTCCCGCACCGGCGCCATCGCTTCCCCCCACAACATGCCCTTAGGGGTGCCATCTCGTAAATCTGTGGGACCAAAAACCCGAGAAGGTGAGTGCACATGATGGAAACCATAGCGGCCCTCATCACACATCCACCATTTATTCACTTCCATATTCACGCGGGGTTCGAGGCGATACAAAATGTTTCCGTCTTGGGCCGAAGTGATATTGCACCCTTGCGAACAACCATCACAAACGCCTTCGGCGGATTTTAAATACCAAACCCGCTTTTTGAAACGGAAGTCTTTAGTGGTTAGAGATCCCACCGGGCAAACATCCGCCAAACCGCCAGCGTAAGCTGTTTGCAGGGGCTTATTATCGATCGTGATAATTTCCGTATTATTGCCTCTTTGCTCGGCGATCATTTCGTGGATTTGCCCTACTTCGTCGCAATAACGAATGCAACGGGTGCAATGAATGCAGCGGTTCATGTTCTTCTTGATGGAGGGGCCCATGTCCACGTCGATATAAGTGCGACGGAAAAAATCGTAGCGGGTGTCTTCATTACCGTGTTTGTAACTATATTCCTGCAAGCTGCATTCACCCGCTTGGTCACAAATAGGGCAATCCAGGGGGTGATTGGCCAAAAGAAATTCTTGCACTCCGGCTACGGATTTTTTTACTTTTTCTGAAGTGGTGCTCACCTTCATGCCGTCAGCACAAGGAGTAGAACAAGCAGTTACCAACTTCCGCTGACCTTCCACTTCCACCAAACACATCCGGCATTGGGCCACAATCGACAAGCCCTCATGGTAACAGTAGCGAGGAATATGATTCTTAGCACGGGCAGCAACGTCGATAATTTTTTCCCCGGCTTTGAACTCTACCTGTACGCCATCTACGATAATATTAGGCATTTACATCACCTCTAATGAGTAGCGCCAAAAGGGCAGCGCTTCTCCGTAATATGCTGTTCGTATTCGTTTCTAAATTTTTTCACCATGCTGCGAAGAGGCCAAGCAGTGGCTTCTCCAAAGGCACAGATGGTGGTACCGTCCATGTTGTTGCAAATGTCCTCGATTAGATCGAGATCACCCACGCGGCCCTCACCCTTTTCCAAGCGATAATGCAAATCCTTCAACCACATGGTGCCTTCTCGGCAAGGAGTGCACTGCCCGCAGCTTTCCACTTGATAGAAATGGGCAGTACGGATCGCCACGCGTAGCATGCAGGTGGAATCATCGATGATCATCAAGCCCGCGGAACCCAACATGGATCCAGCTTTAGCCAAAGAATCGAAATCCAAATTCACGTTACATTCTTCTGCGGTTAATACAGGAGCGGAAGAGCCACCGGGGAAAGCGGCTTTTAATTTCCGGCCCCGCCAAATTCCGCCGCAATCTTCATTGATGAGCTTCATCATGGGATAGCCAAGAGGCCGCTCATACAAACCGGGTCGATTCACATGGCCAGAAATGCAAAACAATTTCATGCCATGGTTTTTTTCCGGGCCAAACTGACGGAACCAAGCAGCGCCACGATTCACGATCATGGGAACACAAGCCAAAGTTTCTACGTTATTCACCACAGTGGGGCAACCATACAAACCAATGGCGGCAGGGAAAAATGGAGGCTTAATACGAGGTTCGCCTCGTTTGCCTTCGATGGAATTCAACAAGGCTGTTTCTTCTCCGCAGATATAAGCACCTGCGCCCCGATGCACCACCATATCCAATTGGTAACCTGTGCCTGCCACATTTTTACCCAAATAGCCGGCCTTATAGGCCTCAGCGATGGCATCATCCAAGATCTTGGCTTCTTTTACATATTCGCCGCGAATATAAACATAAATCATGTGGGCTTGGATTGTCATCGCCGCGATGATCGCCCCCTCGATCATGAGATGAGGCTGGTAGGTCATGATCGCGCGGTCCTTAAACGTTCCGGGTTCTGATTCATCCGCGTTGATCACTAAATATTTGGGCTTTTCCGAATTCTTCGGAATAAATCCCCACTTCATGCCGCAAGGGAAACCCGCGCCGCCGCGGCCGCGCAAACCACTTTCTTTCACTTCATTGAGCACCTTCTCGGCGCCCATTTCGATGGATTTCGGTAGGGCCGTATATCCACCGTCATGCTTTTTGTAGTATTCCAAGCCCTCTGTATCGGCTTGGCCATAGTATTTCGAAAAAACGATCTCCTGGTGCATTAGCGTTTTCCCTCCAGGATCTTATCTAAGGCTTTGGTGTCGAGGTTTTCAAAATAGTCATCATTCACTTGGCACACGGGAGCCGTGCCACAAGATCCCAAACATTCCACCTCAGAGATCGTGAACATTCCGTCTTTTGTAGTTTCCCCCATGGAAATGCCACATTTTTTTTCTGCGTGGTGAATGAGCTCTTCCGAACCCCTTAGCCAACAAGCGATATTATTGCAAAACTGCAAGTTCACTTTGCCCACCGGCTTGGTGTGAAACATATGGTAAAAAGTGACCACTTCCCTCACACGAGTTTTAGGAATGCTGAGGAAGTCGGCCACGTCCTGCATGGTCTCATCAGAAATCCAACCCCGATCCGCTTGAGCAGCATGCAAAGCGGGCAACAGCATGGCTTGCTTATTGGGATAAAAGCGCTGGATCTTATCCATCTGACCGTAAAAATTATCCGAAAACTTCTTTTCCATAATTATCGATCCAATTCTCCGGCAATAATATTTACCGAACCCACCACGGCAATCACATCGGCTACGTTAGCGCCCTTCACCATTTCCGGCACAGGCTGGAACATAAAGAAAGAAGGGGAACGGATGCGCAAACGATACGCCTTGGGTCCGCCGCGGCTGATGAGGTAAAAACCCACTTCGCCATTAGGGCCTTCCATCGGAACATAGGCTTCGCCCGCTGGAACATCGAAGCCCTCCATGAAAAATTTGAAGTGGTGGATGAGGGATTCCATAGAATTGTACACCCGTTCTTTTTCGGGAATACGCACGCGTTTGTCGTCGGCCCAGATCGGCCCCTTCGGCATTTTGTCTACAATCTGGCGCAAAATGCGGATCGACTCATACATCTCCTGCACGCGCACTAGGTAACGATCATACACATCGCCGCCCTTGGCTACGGGCACATCAAATTCCAACTCTTTGTACGCCAAATAAGGGCGATCCCTACGCAAATCGATGTTCACGTTGGAAGCCCTAAGGCAAGGGCCAGTCATCGAGTAAGCAATGGCTTGTTCCGAGGTGAAAACGCCCACACCCTTGGTGCGATCCACCCAGATGCGGTTGTTGGTTAGCAAGGTGTCCATCTCTTTCAAAGTGGACTCCAAACCATCCAACCACTTTTTCATTCGCGGCAAAAAACCTTCCGGCAAATCACCGGAGAGCCCACCCACTCGAGTATAGGAAGTGGTGAGACGGGAGCCGCATAAACTTTCAATCAATGTATACGCCTCTTCCCTTTGGTGGAAACCATAGAGGAAGTAGGTCATCGCGCCTAAATCGAAGGCGTTAATGCCCACGCAAATAATGTGATCGATGATTCTTGCCATTTCACAACACATGGTGCGAATCCAAACGTTGCGTGGAGGAATTTCAATGCCCATCAAGCGCTCTACGGCGGTTACATAGGCCACGTTGTTTTGCAGGGCCGAGCAGTAATTAAGACGGTCCGTATAAGGAATAAATTTGTGATAGGTTTTTACTTCACCCAATTTTTCCATGGCCCGATGGAGATAACCGATCTCGCAAACGCTATCCTCCACCACTTCCCCGTTTAAGCGGCAACCCAAACGCAAAGTACCGTGAGTGGCAGGATGTTGCGGGCCAATATTGATAAGCATTTTCGAACTTTCGAAAATGTCTGCTCCATCTTCATCGAAAAGATTTTCTTTTTTCTTCGCTTTCATTTCTGGATGCTGTTTCATGTATTCTCCAGCCCAAGGTTTTCCAGGGGCAACGATCCTTCAAACCGCTGGTACCTCTTGATCGGATAGTCTTTTCTTTGCGGGTGGCCGAGCCAACGGTCATCCAACAAAATACGGCGCATATTGGGGTGGCCCTCAAAACGAATGCCATACATATCGAACACTTCACGCTCTAGCCAATTGGCAGCCTTCCATAATCCTGTAACAGAAGGAGCGGGTTCATCTTCTTTCACCCGCACCTTCACTCGAATTCGATCCAAGTGTTGCAGAGAAAAAAGCTGGTACACCACCACAAAGCGATGGTCGCCTCCAGGATTTCTCAAAACACCCAATCCATAATCTGGCACGAGAGAAAGGGGGGGGTTGTCGTCGTAAGCGGTGAGATCGGCGAGGAAGTTATACTCCAACCCCTCTTCTTCACGGATGGAGGCTAAAAAAGCCAAAAGCTTTTCTTTGGCCACATAAAAAATGGGCACATCTGTATTTTCTGTTACCACTTCCTGCACAGAATCGGCGTACCGCGCTTTAATCCGGTCTACTTTATCCTTGGGGAAATCCATCTTCATGAGATTACCGCCTTATTTTTCTTAATTTTTTCCTGCAAGCGCATCACGCCATGGATCACCCCTTCAGGAGAGGGCGGGCATCCGGGAATGTAAATATCCACAGGGATGATTTCATCCACTCCCTGCATCACGCTGTACGTGTCGAAAATTCCGCCTGAAGAAGAGCAGGCCCCCATAGCAATTACCCACTTGGGATCATGCATCTGCTCATAGATGGTTTTCAAAACCGGCCCCATCTTTTCAGTGATTGTACCTGCGATAATCATCATATCGCTTTGACGAGGAGAAAAACGCACCACCTCTGCGCCAAAGCGAGCCAAATCATAATCCGCAGAAAGCGTGGCCATCATCTCAATCCCGCAGCAGCTAGTACCAAAAGGATAGGGCCATAGTGAATTCGCCCGGGCCCAATTCACGAAGTCGTCTAATTTAGTGGTCAAAATATCCGGTGCGCCATCTTTAGGCATTATGCACTCCTATCTCTCGCGTTATTCCCATTCCAGTCCGCCACGGCGCCATTCATAGATAAAGGCGACGGTAAGCATGGTGAGAAAAAACAACATCACGCCAAGAATAAAAAAATTAATTCCAAGAAATTTCCTATAGGCAATTGCCCACGGAAATAAGAGCGCCACCTCTACGTCGAATAATAGAAAAGATAGCGCCACTAAATAAAAACGCACAGAGAACCGCTTTTTAGCGTCTCCCGCTGGTGGAACTCCGCATTCAATCACAGAATTTTTGAATTTGTTGGGACGCTTTGGACCCAATAATTGCACACCAAAAATTACTGCCACTGAAATTAGTAAACCAACGAAAAACAAAAGCAAAACCGGCAAATAACCGGACATGCCGCACCCCCACAAAAGTACACGATGTGTGGTCAAAATTTAGCATGCGTAAATTAATTAAGAAAGATTTTTGCGGCTTCCATTAAGACCAGAAAGATACGATGCCAAAAGAAACCGAGCACTAATAGCGCAGCACTAACAATAGTCACCACGCCCAAATCCAACGCGCCGTAGCGGAAGTTATTCATGGAGCGAATCTCTTTGGAGGTGGGTCGAAATAAAAGATCCGCCCCCACACGCAAACAGGTAAACCCCACCAGGGCTAGCAATAAAGCCTCCGCCAAAAGAAATAAAATCGACTTCTGCTGCATCATTGAAGCGAAGAGATTTAGTATAGACGGAAAGCCCGCAAATCCCGGGATGCAAAGAGGCGCGGCCAGAGAAATCAACAACACCAATCCCGCTATGCGAAAAGTGCGGGCAGCGCCATGTACATGTGAAAGGCTATCCCCCTCGGTTGATTCCTGTAAGCGCGACCAAGTGAAACCCAAAAGAGTGGTCCACAAAAATATAGAAGAAAAAGCATAAGCCACCGCTGTTAATCCCAATGCGCTGGGCATCGCTCCAGCCCCCAAAACAATAGACCATTGGGCCCCCACCAAGGCTGAAAATAGGCGTTTAGAATTTTCTTGTGACAAAGAAAAGAGCGCCAACCAAAATCCGCCAGCCAAACCCGCAATTTGTAATAACCTCATGCCCGCAGAAATTTCTTCCGTCGATGCCGCTCCAAAAATCTCCACGCCCATTTTCCAAACCGACAAAAAGATCGCTCCTTGCACCATGACCACTAATATCAACTGCGTGGCCCAGGGAATGCCTTGGTCGCGATCGATGCCGATGAAGTGAAAAGGGAAAATCCCACCCACTAAAAAATAGGGCAAACACAAAGCCAAAATGGTGAGTAAGGTTTCCGGGGAATAAAGGCCTTGGGTTTTTAACTGCAGGGCGATTAAATCATATTGCGCGCCCCCAGATATCAACGCCAGCATTAAAACAGAACCAAAGCCAATCGCCACGGAAATAGAAACTTGCACCCAAAATTTTAAAACAGCCTCGCCCTCGCTGCGGCCACGATAAGCCAAGCCAGATAGAAAAATTCCGAGCCACGCGATGGAGATCAATAAAATACAAGAAAGCAAAGCATGGCGCGAAAGCACCAGTAGATCACAGAGCAGCGCAATTACTGTGAGTAAAAATAGAAATTCTTGTTTGCGTCCGCCGGGCAATTCTCGGCTAAAAACAATGCTTCGGCCAAGTAATAATCCAGATAAAAAAAGTGCAGCCCGCGGCAAGCGTAAGAGCGGTTGATCTTCTAAAATTAAAAACCAAGCCTGAGCCTCACCTCCTAATTTGGCAAATAATAAAAGCGCGGCGGCTGCAAATAAAAAACCAAAAGCAGAAATCCCCGCCATCAAACGATGAGTAAAAGTGTTGCTTGGCAATACCAATAAAATCGCTTGAAGAATGGCACAGCCGCCAAGGATCAACTCAGAATATGGCATTCACTTCTCCTACTCATCATTGATGGATTCCCAAACCGTTCAATACGGCTGAAACGGAAGTGCCAAGGGGCCCGACCAACACTTTTGGAATGACTCCAAAAATTAATAGAACTATACCAATCGGCAAAAGTGCCCAGATTTCTTCCCGAGAAAGATCCCGGAATTCACCCTCTTGGATTTTCCCATCCTTTTCTCCCAGATGAAAAAACATACTATTAACACCGGCCAATACCATCACAGGGATCGCAACAATCACAAAGGGAAGAAACCATTGTTGCTCCGCAAACAACGACCAAATCACCAATAACACCCCATAAAAACCAATGGAAACCGGTAAAAATAAGGCAAAAAGAACGGCCAGCACCGAACTCAAAGCAAAAAAGGGAAACTCAGTGATTCGACTTATCTGCAAGGGGCTACGACGATCATGGCAACTCATCACCATTAATAAAAAGGGCACTGTTAGACTTTGGAATAGCAATAATACAGAAGCCCCATGCCAGCCCTTGCGACTCAGGCTAAAAAAACCAATGATCACCAAACAACTCACGGCCTGTTGCAGCCAGAACACGCGGTCTCTTGCGCTTTTCGAACCAAGAAAGCTAATAGCGCAATAAGAAATCCCCACAGAAAAGAAACCCAGAATCACATGACTAAACTCTTTTACTTCTTGCGGAAAAAAATTCAGAGTGAAACGAAACAGAATAGTGAAACCAAAAAGCGGCTGTAATGCCAATGGCACAGAACGCTCCACTGGATCTAGAGCAAAAATCTTCCGCGCATTTCCATGAAAAGGAAAGATCCCGGCGCCAATGGCTGTGGCGATCAATAAAAGCGAAAAACCAATCGCTCCGGGCCGCACGAAATATTCTCCAGCCGATAGTTGAAACCATTCGGGTAGTGTGTTTTTAAAGGGCTCGGAGTGGAGTAAAACTACCACTAATAAACTAAACAAAGCCAAGATCGTTAAAAACGCGGTTTCCCTTAAACCATTAATATCACTCTCACGAATATCAATTCCCGTAACGATAAAACGGGGAACTATGGAGCCAGCGAAAAAGATCGAATATAATAACAAATCTCCAGCGCCTAACACGCCCAAGAGGCAAACCAAGTAAGCGCTTAGGCCAGCCATCAATGCACGGGAAGCCTCTAAGGTTTGCCGAGCTAAAAAGTGAAAACATACTATCACCGAAGAGGCCGCCAAAGAGAGGATTGCGCTTTGATAGTCCCAGCGAAATCCCAACGGCCCCGACCACGGATTTTGCGGCAACACAAAATGAGAGGTAACAAAACCAGAATCCGTAGCATTTTTTTGATAAAAACCGATCACCAAAAAAACAAACCCAACCCAAGAAACCAAATTGGCCAAAAGGGAAACCAACCACAATTTTCTTCCCTTAAGCGGCCCCCAAGAGGCTAAAAATAAAACTAAAAAAGGAAAAAAAACACCTATAAGCCCCGCCCAGCCTCTCATAGAATCCTCCAAGCTAAGTGGGTGGTGGCCACGATGAAACAAATTAGAAAAATACCGTAGCCCGCAAATGAAATCGGCGCTTCTTCTACCAAACGAGAAGTGGCTTCAGGGTGTGGTGGTGATTTATCCATGAAGATACGACGGCAAATATATACATTTACGCTTAAATAGAAAAACCATAACAGCATAAAAACCAAAGCGTATGACATGCCCATATCCAAGGAACGTGCGCCAATGGAACTAAAGATTAAAAATATGGGGGTTCCTGGAAGGCCGAGAATAATGGCGAGCAATAAGCCAACAAACCCCTTTTGCAAAGAATTGGTGGGCTTTAAAACAGTGGCATAGAGAAGCAGGCCAGTAAAAACCGGTAGGAATAAACCTATAAAATAACCAGACATAATTAACGTGGATTTAGAAACCCCTACGGATATTAATAATAAGGAGTAGAAAAATCCCGGCAAATTACTGAGAGCTTTTCTCCTGCTTCTAGCGGAAAACAGGCCGCTGATGGAAAAAACACTGCCGATAATACCAATCACATACAATAAAAGTTTCTGCTTCCAACCGATATCTGGATAAACAATGCTAAAAAGCGCGGCGAACTTTAGCGCAACTGCGCTGAGAAATGTGACGAGAGCAAGTGTTACTCCCTCTGGCAAAAATTCAACAGCCTGACTGAACCATTTCGACCAAGGAGGAATAGGAAGGGCGAAAATCAATAATAAGAGCCAAGTAGTAATGCCTAATTTTGAGGCTTCAACTTTAGAAAAAAGCAGATTCTTCCCACCAAACTCGGTAATTCCCCAACCGATCACCAATAACCCGAGAAGGAAACATAGCGAGTACATCCGCTTGGAAATGGCAGCTCCGAGATCCGCTTGCGGGCCTTCAATAGAAAAACGAATAAGATAGAAAAAAACAACCCCAGCCAAAGCCAAGAGAGCACCCGTGGCCACGGCGTTGTCGGACATTATAAATAAAGCGCAAAAGCCTTGGACCAAGTTGATCAATGTTTTAATCAAGGTTCCATGGCGGGAAGAAAATGAACACATCCAATGAGCCAATAAAAAACACAACTCCGCCGTTAATAAGAATCCATAACGATAAGAGTTCAAAGAGAGCACAATCTCAAGCGGGTAACCATTTACCAAAGTTCCACTTAAAGTTACTACACCCCCCTCAGAAACAATGGTTCTACTTAGGAAAAAAAGAAACAACACCCGAAAAATTGACATCAGCGAGCCCGGAGTAAACAACCCCCGCTGAAAACTCTTTGGCCAGGGAATCAGAGTAACAGCAAATGGCGCCAACACATACAGCAGGAGCAGAGCTACATCTAATTTCATCTGCCCTCCCATAAAAATAACAATGAACCCAAAATGGTAATGAGCACGCCGAAAAATAGATATGCCCTAGTATTGCCGGAATGAAAGTAGCGAGTAAAAAGCGATAAAGAGAAGCTGTACTCATGAAAGTTTCGATATAATTTATCAGAAAAAAGTAATCGATCAGAATCTTGGAGCAACGATGCACCCCGCGTGAACAACACAGCTACCTTCCTTGTTATCCACTCCATGCTGCGCTCGGGAATCCGCAGCACCTGATCGTTCCATTGAATCACGATAGGATCCACGCCTGGAAACAGATCCTCCATCTTTACTTCTTTACTGCGAATCCACTGGATGAATTTTGAATTCAGCCCCAACAATAATCCCGCAAATAAGCCTAAAATCACGGCAGATCCAGCGGTCAATATGTGTAAATTAGACAATAAATACCCAATTCCCATACGGTAAGGGCTTTCCCCATACACATCCACCATGCGAATCACAGCAGCAATCTGTGCCAACAACACCCCGCCAGCAGGCAAGAGCCACAGAAGAAAAGATTTTCCATCTCCTTGCTTCTCTTGTATTGGCGAAAATGAAGTCACCAAGGATTTTGCTACCACCATCGAAAGTAAAAAGGTCAATGCCCCAAGACCAATCAATTTAATGGAGGATTCTGAAGTAACTCGAGCACCAGCAATATCCACTCCAGGAATGGCCCCACTAATAATACCAAGTAAGAGTCCAGATATTCCAAAAGCTACGACTTCTTTCCATTTAGTATCGATTTGTTTCCCAAATCTGAAAAAACAACTGATAGCAAAAATGGCCCCAAACGCTATTGCTTCGTATACGCTCCAGAAATAATCGTCCTGCCGGCCGGAGCTAAAACGCAAAAAAAGCAGATAGCTCATAAAAGAAAAGGTCAGCCAAAAAGAAGATCCAAGTGACGACAAACAAACCAACGAAAGCCAAGAAAAGATAGCAGTGGAAACCCCAAAGATAGTGGAAAGAGGAGTCCACAGCTCTGTTGGCATATCCTCACGAATGATTCTGCCTAAAAGAAAAAATACGGCGCCGGCGTGCAATAAAGAAAGCGGCAAGTGGCTCCAGTCGGGAAAGTTATGCCGAGAAAAAATGAAGGCCATAATATAGAAAACCGCCCCCAACAACATAATCGCAAACACATTAAGCCCACCCAGAATGGCGAGACCAAGAAGAGCCATCAGACCCAAAAACACAAAGCAGCTACGCTTAAAATACGAAGCCCGCTCCGCTTTTTCGTCGCCCATACCCTCTTGCACACTAAAGGCATGCAATAAAAAAATAGTGGCTTCTATAAACAAAAATGAAAGTAGGATATTTTCACTTAAAAAAGCTAACGACGAAAAAAATGATGACCCCAATAAAAATATAAATTTTAAACTCTTGCTGTCTTGGCGCTCATTGCCCATTCCATCAAGCGCGGCCAATGCTAGCAGTAGGGAACTAGAAAAAAATATCCAAACGAAGCGAGTCCAATGCAGTTGGAAAGAAAACCCAAAATATCCCGAAGAATCAGCAGAGAACGGCCAAAGAAATTCCGTTCGCACTGGATTATCAAAACGAATCACACCCCAAACACAGACTAGCAATATTACAGAAAATACCGCCATCCCTATTTTTGCTTCGGATTCTGGCCGCAGGTTTTTCTTCACCACAAAATATACTCCTGCAGCCGCAGGGGCCATGAAGATAAACGCAGGTAAGATAAAATTCCAAAAATTCATCGCATTAATCCATGATTAGTTACGCAAACTATTTTCCTCATCGTATTCCAGAGTGCCTTTGAATCTGCCGCAACGGTGCAATACAAGTATTCCAACAAAACCGACTGCAGGAACAAGGCCGAGAGTCACTAAGGAGATCACCACTAGATCTCCCTCCCCTTGAAATGAATACCTCGACAATAAAAACCCAACGGCAGCCACTGATTTTAATGCGATCAATTGGCCAACCAAGCTCCAAACTCCGTGACGTCTCAAGAAAATGGCGGAAGTGCCTGTCACAAAAATGGCTAATGAAACGAGGATAATTGCCTTATTCAATAAAGATGCGTAGACCATCACCGCTCTTTCCTTACCAAGAAAAATCCACCGATTACCATGCCAACCAAGGTCAACACGGGGATAAAAACCAGAAGCCAATCTGCAGCCCAAATTCTTGTATGCAATAACTCTAGACTATGCCCATTTTCCGAGCGCATAGGCAAACTAGGCTCCGCTTGAAAAAGAAAAATGCCGCCACCCACCACAGCACAAGCTGCAATCCAGAAGAAAAACACACGGGCCATGCGATCTAAACGAATATTTTTAGGAGAAAGAGATGGTGCAATATTCTGCGTTCGGAAATATAGATATACTACGAAATCTGTAACCAAAAAGGCGGCTAACATAAGGAGCCCATAGTAACTCCCACCAGAAACTTGCACTGCAAATCCTAAACCTAGAGAACAAAGCATTGCGCCCCAAAGCAATCTTTCTGCACTCCGAGACGCACAAGCCATGAAGGCCGCAAAAAGTGCCATCACTAAAAATAAAAAAACAAATAGCGAATTAATCAACGCCGCACCTCGTATGTTCGGATTCTGGTGATATCTTTTTCTGTTTTTACCGAATGGCCAAACAGCACCATCACCAGATCTTCTGAGCGTCCGGAAACCAATTCAAAGTCCTTTGAATAAGACAAACTAGATTCAGGACAAATCTCAATGCATGCTCCGCAGGAAAAACATTTCCCAAGATCAATCCGATACTCTAGCACATTGATCGACCCATCGGCCTTATTCTCCGATTTAAAATCCAAAGCCTTCACCGGACACACCGGCAAACAGGCAGAGCAGCCCGTGCACTTTGCGAGATCGTTGCGCAGATATCCCCTGAAATTAGAAAACATATCCAGCGGCGCTTTCCCAGAAATGGTATCAGGGTATTTTTCTACCACACTCTTATAGCGGTACAGCACGCGACGAAGATACTGGTAGTTAAGGCCCAAGCTTTTTTTCAACGCCAGCAATACCGACGTAAGTTTCATAACCTAACCCCAACCCAAACGGCTTCCACTAAAAAACCCAAGATGCATAAACGAAAAAGCCAGCGAAGCGCGAGCTCGCTCGCATCCGAGGATCGTAAACGCGGAAAACTGCCCTGTAAAAAAGTGAACAAGAATAAAACCAAGGCAGTTTTTATTGGAAAGATAATTTTTGCAATCAGACCAGTAGTTCCGCCCAGGAAAACAAATACCCAAAAACTTAAAAGGCAAAATACCCACATTTTTCTTACAAAGAAAATTAAGTAATGTGTTGATCTTCCAAGACTCAATTCGCCTTCATTTTGAATCGGATTTTCATTCACAAACAAGAAAATGGCACCCAAGGCAGCGATAGCACATAGAAATAGGCCCGGGCTGGCGATGATTGAATGATAAGGGAAGTACCTTTGGGCCTCAGAAATTCCTTGTAAACTTGGGGGGCCCACTTTCAATGTGGCAGCTAAAAATGCAAATGCCATAAGTGAAGCGCCCAATACGCGAATGGCCATTCGCTTTCTCCACTCCAAGCGCTCCCGGGCATCAGTAGTGGCGTGAAGAAAGGCCGCTTCAAGGGAAGCGGCCAAAAGCGGTAGAAGCAAAAGAGCGGGTAAGCCTGTATTTTTCATAGAATCTGGCAGCACGCCAGATAACAAAATCAGCAAGAATATTGCTGGTAGGCTTTTCCAAGCGCTTAGCGCAATTCTAAATCGCAATGATAGTGGCGGTGTAGTGTCCTGTTTTATTTTAACTTTTCGAAAGTCCTTCCATACCTGGCTGTAATCCATGGATCCATGCCGGCCTGGGCCATCCCTGTGTTGAATCCGCGCATCCAAAAATCGCTCAAGAAATATAAAAAAGAACGTGCCGATAAAAAGGAAGGCCAGAATCGCTGCGACAGAAAAAATGAGAGTAGAAATGTAAAATAAATTCACTTATCCACCTCAGAAAAAGAAATATCTAAAGAATGCATCACTAAAAAAATATCGTCCAACTGCACTCCGCGCAAAAGCGCTGGAAGAATTTGCACTGCCATCGCCGAAGGACTAAAAAAACGAATACTCGCGGGATTTATTTCACCCTTGGATTCTGTCAAAACACCTAATGCCCCCCGTGGACTTTCTACCTCAGCAAAAGCCTTGCCTGATGCTGGAACCACATCCATTCCCACACGAATTCGATGATTGCCCACAGGAATTTTGCGAAAACAGCCCTCAATCATTTCCGCGGACTGTAAAATATCTTCAATCCTAACCCAAGAACGGGAGAGTACATCGCCTGCCAAATAGCGCAACTGTGATGAACGAAAGGCTACGGATTTATACGCGCCATAAGGGCGTTTTTCTCTGATATCCACGCCGGTCACGCCGCTGGCCCTACCATTTGGTCCCTGCAAATTCCATTTTTTCGCTTGTTCCGCAGAAATTGCCCCCAAACCTCTAGCGCGCTCTTCAAAGAAGGGGTGGGCAAGTAGGGTAGATCGTAGATCTGGTAAAAAATCCTTGATGGAAGCAATGGCTTTTTCAATCCGAAAAAACCATCCGTCAGTAGCGTCGTCTACCACGCCGCCAATGCAAATAGCACCGAATCCCAACCTTGAACCACAGTACATTTCCATGATGTCGGAAAATCGTTCGCGCTCCCGCAGGCAATGATTCATCAAGGAAAATTGCCCTAGCGTTTTAGCTAGCCTGGCATAGAAAAATAAATGGCTGCTGATGCGATTCAATTCCAAGAGAATCAACCGTATGTTGGCTGCTCGATCAGGAATTTGCAGGGATAATAATTCTTCAAAACAAGTGGCGAGACCATAGCTATAAGCAGGGGCGGCTAAATAATCGATGCGATCAGCGTAATTTAGCACTTGGGCCATCGGCAGTTGCAAAGAAATTTCCTCGATATGACGACGGCCATAGCCCACTTCCATATACGCTTCAGAAACCAAGCCACCATCTTCCTTAATATTGAGCGCAAAAGCGCCAACACCATGGGCGCTAGCTAACTGAATCGGAGAAAAATTTAGGCTTGTCGCCATTTTATCTCCTCTAAATGTTTATCTCCGGAAAAAGCAGCAGAGGAAAATACACAAAACTCTTCTTGCCACCAAGCAGCGTGGGGCCAAATAACCACCAAATCTGGCAAAGAATCTTTTGCAGAAAATTCTACCTCCACGCACACAAAAGCACTTTGCCTTTTAGGGCTAAGGAGAATGTTAAAAAAAATCTTGGAACCGGGGCGCTGTTCCACACTAACCCCCAATAGGGCGGGGAGCTGCAGCTCATCTAGAGATCGCCAATAGGATAAAACTTTAGAAAACTCCGATCCCCTCACTGGCACACGCAATAAGGAGGCATTTCCGGAACTTTCCACCTGTGGAGAGAACCCCAGCATTTCTTGTAAAGAAACCCCGTGTGTCATGCTTGGGCCCGCCCTAGTTTTTCCTGCAAACGTAAAACCGCATGAATTAAAGATTCTGGCCGAGGAGGATTTCCTGGGATGAAAAAATCTACGGGAATATAGGCATCTAAACCCAATATCTTATGTGGGCCCTCTAGCGAATACATGCCCCCAGTACTGGCACAACTCCCCACAGCCACCACAAATTTTGGCGATCGCATTTCTTCATACATGCGTTTCAATTCTGGGGCGATCGCTGGAGTCACAGGACCAGAAACAAAAATCACATCCGCATTGCGATGATCATCTACAATCTTGCAACCTAAACGTTCCCAATCAAAACGTGGGCCCGAAGCAGCCTCCACTTCTAATCCGCTAAATGAAAGCCATACATGATAAATCCAGAGCGAATTCACCATAGGATTTAGGTTTTCCTTATGGGCAGCCTTCATTTATTTTCCTTATCGGGCCATTCTAAATTATCGATCCATTTTAGATAGCCCTGCCGTGCGCCGTATCGTAGCAAAGCTAAAAGAATGAGCGGAAATACCGCTATTTTCCCGATAAAAATCCATCGCTCCTGCATAGGTAGTCCTAAAATTTTTTCCCGATAGGAAAACCAAAGAGGCAAAGAAAGAGATAACCAAGACCATAGTACTAATACCCAAAGCATATGGTAAAAAGAGCGGAAGGCTCCTTCGGATTTTCCGTCTCCGGGCTCTAAGGGTGGTTTAATTTTTTGTATTTTGTCCCACACTAAAACAAGGGCGATAGCCGCTACCAATAGTGCCGCTGGGATCAAGAACAATAGAATTTTCGGATACATGAATTTAGCCGCCCCTTAAGCAAGAAGCGTAAAAAACAATGGCCGGCAATGTCAAGAATTATGCTGTAATATAGGATAGTTACATGAGCAGAAATCCCCCACATAGCCGCTCTCTTCACTCCTTAAGCGGGATCGATCCGGCCACGTTCGCTTTTCTGTTTTCCAACCTGTTAAGCGGTTCTGCCCCTAAACGAGTTATTGTGCTGGCCCCTAATGAAGCGGCAGCGGAAAAACTCCATGGGGATTTGGAATTTCAATCTTCTTTTCAACAAGAAGCGTGGAAAGACTTGGAATTGCTCTATTTGCCTGGTTGGGAACTGAGCCCTTATCGCAACCTGCAACCTAATCTCTCCAATCGTTTAGAACGGATCCGTGTATTGCAAAAGCTCGCACAGCCATCCGCCAGACTAAAAAGGGGGTGGCTGGCTGTAGCTTCTGCCACTTCATTTTTGCAAGCAGTCATTGATCCTCAGTTTCTTTCGGAATCCTTTTCCCTAAAAAAAGGCACAAAAATAGTGCCAGAGTTGCTCTGCCAAAAACTGGAACGCTTTGGCTATCATAACACCGATGCGGTAGAAGATCCGGGCACTTATTCTCTGAGAGGGGGAATACTCGATATTTTCCCCCCCACCATTGATCATCCAGTGCGTCTTGAATTTCTCGACGACGAAATCGAATCTCTTCGGATTTTCAATCCAGAAACACAACGCAGCATTAGAATGCTAACGGACACGGATGAAATCGCCATTATTCCTGCCCGGGAATTTGCCACGGATGCAGAAAGCCTGCTTGCGGGGCGCGAACGTTTAAAAGAATGGTGCGACCAACACGATATCCCCCGCCCTGCCAGAGAAAGAACAAGTAGCCTGTTAAACCAAGGAATTCTCACACCAGAGATGGATTATTTATTGCCATTTTTTCGAGGCAAGCCCCACTGGATCACTGATCTGTTGGAAACTGGTGTGCAATTGGTGCTTCTAGAGCCCGATCAATTGCAGAAAAATCTTATTCAATGGCAAGAACAGCAAACAAAACTCTTTGAAACGAGTCTTTCTCGGCAAGCCATCATTCCGGAACCAGAGCAATTACATGTTTCTTTTGCACAGGCGATTGAATCTCCTGTTTGGAATGAAATTTTTGAAGTGCGGGAATTGTCAATTGGGGATTCCCCCCAAAGAATGGAAAAAATCCGCCTCTCGGCCTCAAAAAAAACCGCAGATATTCATGGTCTAGAGAAAAAAATCCGTGCTCTGCAAGAAATCGGCTCAAAAACAATCATTGTGGCCAACTCTCAAAGCCAACTAGATCGACTATTATTTCTGTTGTCCCAACATAAAATCCGCGCCATTTCTGCGCGCACCGAAAAAGATCTTCCTAAAGATCCTTCTATTGTTGGCCTTGTGCTCGGCACTATCTCTGAAAGCTTCCATGTGCCCGAAAAACGCATCGCCTTTCTCTCAGAAGATGAAATTTTTGGGGAAAAGCAACACATTCCTAAAAACAAACGGAAAACCACTGCGCCCGCAGCAGTGATGGAAGATCTTTTGCCCGGCGATTTAGTGGTGCACGTTGAGCATGGAATTGGCAAATACCAAGGCCTATCCCGCATGAAGGCCCTACAATCCGATGGAGATTTTGCCCTTATCGAATACGCCTCGGGCGATAAACTATACATTCCCATTTACCGCCTAGAATCTATTTCCCGTTATGTGGGCGCTTCCGGCGCAACGGGAACGCTCGATAAACTTGGTTCCGGAAATTTTGCGAAAACAAAAGATAGGGTGCGCTCCGCCATAAAAGATATCGCGCAAGATTTACTAAAAGTGCAAGCCGAGCGCTCTACCAAAGAAGGTTTTGCTTTTAGCGCACCGGATGAAGAATACCGGCAATTTGAAGCGGAATTTCCTTACGATGAAACCGCCGATCAAGCCAAAGCCATTCAAGACACCCTAAATGATATGCAAATCCCCCAACCCATGGATCGATTGATTTGTGGTGATGTGGGTTTTGGCAAAACGGAAGTGGCAATTCGAGCGGCGTTTAAAGCTATACAAGATGGAAAACAAGTAGCTGTACTTGTGCCTACTACCATACTCGCAGAACAACATTATCTTACTTTTTCTCAACGGATGGCCAATTATCCCGTGAAACTGGCAAGCCTTTCGCGCTTTAAATCCCGCAAAGAGCAAGCGGCGATTGTGGAAAACGTAAAAGAAGGGAAAATAGATATCATCATCGGCACCCACCGTATCCTTTCCAAAGATATACACTTTAAAGATTTGGGCCTCGTAATTATCGACGAAGAACAACGCTTTGGAGTGGAGCACAAAGAAAAATTGAAGCAAATGCGCGCCGTGGTGGATGTACTCACGCTCACGGCCACACCTATTCCTCGCACCCTACAAATGTCGCTCATGGGATTGAAGGATGTGAGTATCATTCGCACCCCACCCGGAGATCGGCTTTCCATCAAAACCCACTTGGCCACCTTCAACGAAGAAACCATCGCATCTGCCATCCGCAACGAATTGAGTCGAGGCGGTCAGGTTTTTTTCATCCACAATCGAGTGCAAAATATCCACAGCATCGAAGAAATGGTGTTGAAAAATATTCCCGAAGCCAAGGTGGTGGTGGCCCATGGGCAAATGCCCGAATCCCAATTAGAACGGGCGATGATCGGATTTTATCAGAAAAAATTTGATGTCTTAATCGCTACCGCCATCATTGAAAACGGCCTTGATGTGCCTAATGCCAACACTCTGATTGTAAATCGCGCAGATACTTTTGGCCTCTCGCAGCTCTATCAGATCCGCGGGCGCGTGGGCCGCTCGCAAACCCGCGCTTACGCCTACTTTCTAGTTCCCGAAACCGCTGTGATTACTGACGACGCCCGGGAGCGCTTATCTGTTCTGCAACGATTCGTGGAATTGGGCAGTGGTTATACCATCGCCACCCACGATTTAGAAATCCGTGGTGGGGGAGATGTGCTTGGCCAAGCCCAATCGGGCCACATCGCTTCCGTGGGTTATGAAATGTACTTAGATCTTTTACAAGCAGAGGTACAACAACTGAAAGGGGAAAAGGTGGCACCTCCCAGGGAAGAGGTGGAGATCAACGTGCCCTTCACTGCGGTTTTACCCCAAGAATATGTGCCTGATATGAAATCTCGGCTTACCTTGTACCGGCGATTATCGGCGGTGGCCACAGAAGAAGACGCGGAAAATGCCAAACAAGAGCTGCAGGATCGTTATGGCCCCTTACCAAAAGAAGTGGAAGAACTGTTGTGGGTGCTACGTTTAAAGGTATTGATGGGCAGAATGGGATTAAAGACTCTCGTGCTTGGACCAAAAGGCATTAGCTTGAGCCCAGGTAAAGAACCCATTTTGAATCCCACCATGATCTTGGCATTGGTACACAACTATCCCAGAGAATATTCGATTCTACCCGAAGGTAAGTTCGTTATTCGCGGGCAATTCCAATCCAGTTCCCAGGTATATGATAAATTGCGTCAAATACTTCAAAACTCTATCCAGTAAATCGGCTTGACCCGCACCACGACGGAACGCAATAATTAAGTAAGATCCAAGTGATAGGACACGAAAGGGAATTCGTATGCGCAAGCCATGGAAGATTATCATCGCCTTAATGCTCTTCGCCCCGGGTGCCTTTGCCGCCCTAGACGCTAATACGGTAGCCGATATTAACGGCAAGCCGCTCACGAAAGAAGAGTTTGATCGCCGCTATAAAGAAAATATTCAAATTTTCAAATACGACGTACCCACTAAATCAAATATCTTGAATGACATTATTAATTTCGAACTAGCTGTACAAGAGGCCCGCCGCTTGGGGTTAGACAAAAACCCCCGAGTGCAGGAGCAAATGAGTGCTGTCCTTTACCAAGCTTTAGTAGACCAACAATTAGCAGAAAAATTTCGTGGCGCTGTAGACGTTACTGAAAAAGAAACTCGGGATTATTGCAGACGAAACCCCGCCGTGCGCTTTAGCCATGTGTATGTAGCCCTAAAACCCGCCCCCTTAAAGGCGGAAGAAGAAGCGGCTAAGAAAAAAATCGCTGAAGCCCAAGCGGCTTTAGCCAAGGGCATGGCTTTTGAAAAAGTGGTTGCCCAATTTTCTGAAGGTTATTCCAGCGCCTCCGGCGGCGATACGGGTTTTGTAACCAAAGTACAAATCGATCCCACACTCTATATGGAAGCGAGAAAATTAAGTGTTGGGCAAATGGCCAAGGGCCCTATTCGCAGCCAATTGGGTTTACACTTAGTGAAACTTACGGGCGTTCAAGATTGCTCCACCATTAATATTCCCGAGTGGCAGCGTATAGTTTTTGACGAAAAAAGAGCCAAGATTTTCAAAGACTATCTAGGATCTTTGCGCTCCAAAGCCAAAGTTTCCATCAATAACGATCTCATAAAAGAGTAATTTCGCTTCCAAGACAGAGTGGGCAAGGGTAGAACTTCTTCATGAAGAAATTCTACCCTTTTTCTTTCCTGGCTCTTTTTCTTTCCATTTCCGCCCAAGCTCGCATGGTGGATCGCACCGTGGCCTTAGTGAATGGAGATGTAATCCTGCAATCGGATCTAACAACCTTCCGCAAAAACATGCCTTTGCGCAAAGAGGTGGATCCGCTACTAGGCTTAGTTAGCGTTTCCCCCGAATCCACCAAAGAAGTGCAAGATTATCTGATCCAAGAAAAACTTATTTTACAAAAATCTGCAGCCACTGAAGAAGAAGTAGAAGAAGAAATCTCTTCTGTGCAAAAAAACAACAAAATCAATCGCGACCAATTACGGGATGTGCTCAAAAGCCAGGGCGTGAATTTTGAAGATTACAAACGCTTGATGGCGATCAGCGTGGCCAAAAGAAAATTAATTGAACGGGAGCTGCGCCCCTTGGCTGCTGTTTCTGATGAAGAAGTAAAAAATGCCTATTACACGGATAGCGTTTTCCAAAAACAAAGAACGGGCCAGAAGTTGGTTTTGAGCTACGGATTGCGGCAATTGATTTTGCCCTCTAGTTCCATGGCCGAGGAAGCAAGTAAGAGAATCCGGTCGGGAGAGGATTTTGACGCCGTATTAGCAGATCTCTCCAGTAAGGGCGCGGATTCCACCGTTTTAAACTCTATTTCCGAAGAAAATATGAATTCTAAAATTCGAGAAGCTGTACAAGGACTAAAAGTAGGCGAGGTATCTAAGCCGATTTCTGCCGGTTCCGGATATTTGCTCTTAAAAGTTACCTCCGTAAGCGCCCCACAAGACCCAGTTTTTGAGCAGGAAAAAGAAAGGATTCGTTCCGTCCTTTTCCAGAAGGCCTTATTAAACCAGTTAAAAATTTGGACAGACCGTGAGCGAGCCGCGTCCTATGTACACATTTCCGCTAACTAAGCCTCGAGTAGCGCTGATTTAGAGCGATGGCTCTGGTATCCTGAAACTCAGGATGCCAGGGAAAAAATACAAAATTCAAATTTCTTCGGATCGAACCCTCGGCCCCTTAGACTTGGAGCGGATTAGTGCCCTTGTGATGAAGGGTAGAATCCAAGGCACAGAACCCACCAGCGAAGAGCCCTTCAACCAATGGCTACCTTTTCTTTCTTATCCAGCTCTCAGCGAACTCATGCTGAAAAAAATGGAAATAGACAAAAAGAAAAACAAAGAAGAGTCTATAGGCGAAGAAGAAATCCCCGCTACCAAAACAATGGTCAATACGGATTTCACCAAAATCCATGACCAATCCGTAGAAAAAGAAGATAGTAGTTTCGGCATCCCCACCTTGGTGGATATTCCAATCCCACCCAAAGAAGAAAATCCAGACCAAGAAAAAACTTTAGTTCACTTACCCGTGCCTTCGACAGGCACCGGATTAGAGCGGGAAGATGCCACAAGAATCCTGACCCCCGATAAAATGATTCATGCTTTGGAAAAATATTCTCCCTCGGCACAACCTCCTGCTTTAGGAACAGAAAAGAAAAATATTTTTGGCAAGAAAATAGATCAAAGCGCCTACGTGACCGAAACAGGCAAGCGGCGTCTATTATCTAGGAATACAGCGGCCCTGCTAGCTTTAGGCCTCTTGCTCATCGCCTATTTAACCACAAAAAACGAGGAGGCCGCAGATCCCAGTAAACTATTGCCCCGATACCATACTTTCCCCTATGTGGAAGTGAACGTTCCCCCGCGCCTTGGAAATACTATAGACGCAGCTCTTTCTTCTGAATTGGTAGAGGCCAGTGAAAAAATCATTCGTCGTGAAACTCCCATGGCCTATATGGCTGCCATCAAAAACAATCTATATACTGCTGTTGGCAAAAATATCGCCAATTGGGATGCTCGCTCTATTCTGGCTTCTTCCTATATTAGGATTTCAGAAGTTGTTCCCCGGGATCAAAAACTTTTTGAGACTGTAGATAAATTACTTCTACCCGGCCCTCCCAATACTCAATGGACCCCAGAATACGCAGTTGCCTTAAGTGAATATTACCAAATGCTAAACCGCTACGACCAAGCCCAAGAAGTAGTGGATGCATATTTAAAGCGCCGGCAAACTCCTGAGCTTTTTTACCAAAAAGCAAAAATTGCGTTTGAAAAGAGAGAGGTGGATATGGCTCTCGGAGTGATGAGTAAAGCCATCCCTCCGGAAAAAGTGCAGGCTGCCAATCCTCGGCATCTACTCTTCTATGCAATGCTATTGGATAAAAAGGGCCAGCGGGAGGCGGCATTGCAAAACCTAGAGCGCCTAAGAAAAGAAACGGCCAAGAGTCTCTATGGCCCGGGCCTTTTGTACTATTCAGATTTTCTTCTCCGCAACGGGAAAGCCAAAGAAGCCAGGGTGCTTATGAAAACCTTGGTAGAAAATCCCCATCTCTTGGATCGAGTGCAGCTTGCAGAGGCATTTTTAACAGCCGCTAAAATTCTAGAAACTTTAAACGATCTACCCCGAGCTAATGTTTTTGCGGAGGCTGCAAAAACATTTCACTTCGACCAAGAAAGCGTGCAAGACATCCTCTTCCGCATAAAATCTAAAATACCTTCTACGAAGACCGCTTACTCTTTCATCGTGGCTGGCAAACAAAAAGAAAAGGCCAAACAAACAGAACAAGCCATGAATCTTTACATCAAAGCCCTGGAAACCAATCGCTCCGATCCCACGGCCTTCTTACTCCTCGCTAATCTTTTTGAAGAAAAGGGCGATATCAACGAAGCCATAGATCGCTACCAAAAAGCGGTTACAGGAACAAACAACCGACCCGTGGATGCTTATCTAAATCTAGCCCGCATCTATGCCAATCGCTTTGAATTGGAAAAATCTGCTAATGCATTGAAACTTGCCGCAGAACTACGCCGCAAACGCGATTATGTGGATTACTACCAAGGTTTAGTGAATTTAAAAGCGCAAAAGAAAGATTTAGCTGAACCATTTTTCGAGCAGGCCCTGAAAAAAGGTAGCCGCAATAAAAATCTTTATATCAAAATCGGCGAACTGCAGGTGCAGCAGAAAAACCAAAAGCTGGCGGAATTTTATTATTCCACGGCCCTTCGCTACGCTCCATTTGATTCTGAAGCTATGTTAGGCGTGGCCCTCACTCGTTTTCATTCTGATAGCCCCTCCCGCGCCATCTCCTTTTTAAAAGATAAACTGGCCATGCAACCAAACTCTGCGGCCATCATGACCAACTTAGCTATCATTTACTTGCGATCTGGCGATCAGGACTCTGGAAAAAATTACCTACAAAATGCCATCCGCAGCGACTCCCGCTATGCGGAAGCCTTTCGGCTCCTAGGCGATCTCACCAAAGATGAAGGCAATCGACAAACAGACAATTACGCTGCCCGCCGACACAGCTACCGCTACGCCTTGGCCAGTTACGAAATGTACTCCAAATTAGCGCCCAATGATCCCGAAGGCTTTAAAGCCACCGCAGATCTTTATTTCGACATCCGGGATCTAGGCGCCGCTGCCAAAAACTATCACAAAGTGCTTTCGCTCACGCCCAATTATCCCGATGTGCGACTACGCTTGGCCCAGATTTCCCGCAACGGAGGCGATGGTGAAACCGCCATGAAACTCTTGGAAGATGAAATCAAAATCAACCCCCGTTCCGATGCAGCCATGGTGGAAAAAGGGAATATCTTTATGGCCAAACGGGATTTCACTGCGGCCACCAAAGCCTTCACGGAAGCGGCCCGCATCAACGAGAAAAACGCCGACGCTCTCTTTGGTTTAGGTGTGGTGTACCATCTGCAGGGTAGCTTCGATAACGCCATTTCCCTCTTTTCCCGGGTGATTAATCTAGATCCTTTGAAAGCCGATGTGCACTGGCAGCTTGGCCTCATCTACCAAAAGCAAAACAACCGCTCCAAAGCTATGCAGGCCTTTACTAACTACAAAGGCGTGATTCGCGATCCCCAGGCCATTCGTAAGGCCGAGGAAAAAATCCGGGAACTGCAGAAATAACCCGCAAAATGCGCTAAATTAGGAAGCAAAGGTGTTTTATGCTCGATTTACGCTGGATTTTAGAAAACGAAAAAGTATTACGGGAAAAACTAAAAGCCCGAAATAATTTTCCCACAGATGCCCTGGACCGCATCCTCGCTTGCGACAAAACCAGGCGGGAGCTTATCCAAAAAGTGGAAAGCGGCAGAGCCCGCAAAAACCAAATTTCCAAAGAAATCCCCCAGAAGAAAAAGGCCGGGGAAGATGTTGCTGCCTTAATGAGTGAATCCGTTCGCATCGGGCAAGAGATGGAAGCTTCCGATAAAGAGCTAACGTTGCTCCAGCAAAAACTGGAAGAAGATCTTTTGCAAATTCCCAATGCTTTCGATGACTGCGTTCCCCTTGGTAGCGGCGCCGAAGACAATAAAGAAGTGCACCGGCGAGGTGAACCTAAGAAATTTTCGTTCACTCCTCTAGATCACCACGATCTAGGTGTGAAACTTGGCATTCTCGATTTTGATCGGGCCACTCGTTTGGCTACGACTCGCTTTACTACCTTGATTGGAAAAGGTGCGCGCTTAGAGCGAGCGTTGATTCAGTTCATGCTAGATTTGCACACCGAGAATCACGGTTATACCGAAATGATTCCGCCCTTTATGGCCAATACCAAAAGTTTCATTGGCACGGGCCAATTGCCAAAATTTAAAGAAGACCAATTCAAGGTGGAAGGTTTCGATCTTTATTTAATTCCTACTTCTGAAGTTTCCGTAACGAACTTTTATCGCGAAGAAATTTTGGATGAAGCCAAGCTTCCGATTTGTTTCACAGCCTATTCGCCCTGCTTCCGCTCCGAAGCTGGGAGTTACGGCCGGGATACCCGCGGGCTCATTCGCCAGCACCAGTTTGAAAAAGTGGAGCTCGTGATTTTCTCGCACCCGGATAAATCTATGGAAATGCATGAAAAGCTCACGGGCCATGCGGAGGAAGTGCTAAATCGCTTGGAATTACCGTACCGACGCATGCTGCTATGTTCCGGAGATATGGGTTTTAGCTCGTTGAAAACCTACGATCTAGAAGTTTGGTTGCCAGCGCAAAACACCTACCGGGAGATTTCTTCCTGCTCTACTTTTGGCGATTTCCAAGCCCGCCGCATGGGCTCCCGCTTTAAAGGCAAGGATGGCAGCAAACCCCGCTTCGTCCACACCTTAAATGGCTCTGGTTTGGCCGTTGGCCGCACCTTAGTGGCCATTTTGGAGAACTTTCAACAGCAAGACGGCTCCGTTCTGATCCCCAAGGCCTTGCAAAAGTACACAGGCTTTGATCGTATAGAGCCGCCGCGGGAGAAGTAGTCCTGGGGTGACGCACCGCTTGTCCGCTGCGGACTTTTGTTTAGATTTATGATGTCTTCGGAGAGATGGCTGAGTGGCCGAAAGCACCGGTCTTGAAAACCGGCAATCGCGCAAGCGGTTCGTGAGTTCGAATCTCACTCTCTCCGCCATTTAGTGTCCGGCTACTTTATGTGTCGCATATGCGGCATAAAGATCCTTGATCAAGGGCCGTATCTCAGAAACGAGTGAACCCAAATATAAATTATCTTCCACCGTTTTATCTCCCCCATGAAGATAAGAATAGTATTGTTTACTATATCCCTACGCCCGCAACGATAAAATATTTCCGGTTATTTCTCCAACCATGCCACTAACTCCTCAAAACAAGGCGCCACTCCCTTATACACGCGGCTTTCGGGAGTCATCGAACGTAACGCTCCAAGCAATTGCTGCCTTTTATTGCCATCATCTTTAATTTCCTGGCCCGACCAAAAAGAAATCCGAATGCCAAATAGGGAACTTTCCACTTCCGGTAAACCAAACAACACCTGCCGTTCCACCCGTAAATAAAAAGGCGGATTGGCGCCGCTATGAAACGAACGGCCCTTCCAAACTAAGGGATCCACTCCCGGAGGAGCATCGGGATGATGGTTCAAGCGCTCGTCAGTCACGAAGCTCCACACAAAACGCACGAATGGGCCTTTGTGGATCATCACATCCACCAATTGATCCGCCACTCGATTTACTCGATCGATGCCGGGGATGGGCATATGCACAGCGGTGAAGGGCAAACCAATTTTATCTCGGGCACTCCAGTGGCTAGGGGAGCAGAGGTGCAAAAGCGATAGCCAATTTTTACCAGCGCTGCGACTCGTGAGCGCAATATCTTCTTGCACTTGCAATTGCAAAGCGTCGATGGCGTCCCGCACTTCTGGGCCCACATCTTCCGGAGAAGAAAAGTGCAGTAAATCCCCGGCAGCATTCACTTCCAAACGATCCCCGGTATGGGAGCAATGCAAAATCTGCCGATCAGGTGCTTCCTCCAAGCGAAACTTTTCCGGATACTCTTGCGGTAGGCGACACATCATAAAACGCACGATACTGGCGTGAGTCTCGGTGCTTAAATCCTTAGTAACAAAATATTTTTCTACATCCTCTTTCCGGCATGCAATTT
The DNA here is from genome assembly GCA_964416595.1 of uncultured Bdellovibrionales bacterium. GTDB lineage: Bacteria > Bdellovibrionota > UBA1018 > CAIPTA01 > CAIPTA01 > JAKFYM01. The sequence continues at coordinate 69,319 of CAYQES010000009.1, forward strand.
TATTAGATCTGGCCTCGGGGAAAGAATCATCAATCTGAAAAAAGCAGCCGTCAAAACGCCCCCAACCTAAATCCGTGCCCAAGGGGCGTAAACCTGGGCTCACTTCATAGAGGTTTTTTTCAATGGGGAAATAACGGATGCGCATAATTATTTATACTGAATTTTCCCCCAAAAGCCACAATCCACTTGCCTTCAGGAGGAGTTCTTTCCATGATCTCCCCATGCTCAGTTTTCGCACGGAACGTGGAAAAGGTTTTCACTCTCTTTTAGATGAATTAGGCGAGCTGCGGATCCAAGTATTTCGCCAATGGCCCTATCTTTACGAGGGTGATTTAGACTATGAGAGAAAATATCTCTCCACCTACGCTCAATCGGCCACTTCCTTTGGTTTTTTTGTGTACGATGAAAATCAGAAAAAACTTGTGGGAGCTACCACGGCCATTGAACTTTCCCACGAATCCTCAGAGTTTCAAGAACCCTTCCTCAAAGAGGGCATTGATACCGCTAAAGTGGTTTATTTTGGCGAATCTATTTTGTTGCCAGAATACCGCGGCCAAAAAATCGGCCAACGTTTTATGGAAGAGCGCTTGCACTTCGCCCGATCTTTTCCACAAAAAGATTTAGCCACCTTTTGTGCTGTGATTCGCCCCGAGAATCACCCAGCGCGGCCAGAAAATTATCGCTCCCTAGAAACCTTCTGGAAAAACAACGGATTTTTTCCTAAATCTGGCATGCTCACAGAATATGGCTGGAAAGATGTGGGCGATACAGTAGAAACAAAAAAACAAATGCAATTCTGGATACGCTCATTAAAGGAATAGGACATGGAATTAATCAAAAGCTACTACGAATTTTTTAACAAAAAAGATTTTTCGCAAATGACATCCCTGCTGGATGAAGATGTTTGCCATGAGCTCAATGAGGGTGAGGTGCAGGTGGGCCGTCCGCAATTCCAGGCCTTTATGAAAGTGATGGACGAGCATTACGAAGAACAAGTGAAAGATCTAGTTGTATTCCAAACGAATGATAAAAATCGTTACTCTGCTGAATTTTTTATCGAAGGGATTTACAAAAAAACCCAAAGTGGACTACCCCCAGCCCGAGGCCAAAAATACCGATTACGCGTTGGGGCTTTTTTTGAAACTAGGGGCAATAAAATTTCTCGGGTCACAAATTACTATAACCTCCGTCAATGGATCAGCCTGGTTCAGTGATGAAAGCGGGAAAAATCCGGGTGGCCACCACCCAATTCAGCCTACGTGCGGTTTCTAGCCCAGAAGAATTTTGGCGTAGAGTAGAGGGCTTGGTGAAAAGAGCAAAAGAATCCAAAGCGGATCTCATCGCCCTTCCAGAATATTTTTCCCTTTCTTTACTGATGAAAGAAACAAATTTCCCTGATTTCCGTGAGGCACTTCATCATTCCCAAGAACATTCGCAAAAAATCGTAGCCACCATGCAAGCCATGGCCAATCAGCACCAGATTGCTATCCAGGCTGGAAGTTTGCCTTGGTTAGAAAAAAGTAAACTGCACAATCGCTGCTTTGTGTTTTTTCCAAATAAAAAATCTATCCACCAAGATAAAATCTTTATGACCCGTTTTGAAAAGGAAGTGTGGAAAGTGGAAGCGGGAGAACCGCTCGTAAAAACATTTTCGTTTCTAGGTCGCATCTTTGCTGTTTTGTGTTGTTATGATTCTGAATTTGCCTCTCTCTCACAAACCTTAGGTAAAGCGGGAGTGGAAGTACTATTGGTGCCAAGCTGCACGGACACTGAACACGGCTACTGGCGGGTACGCCGCTGCTCTGAAGCTAGAACTGTGGAGAACCAACTTTTTGTGGTGATGTCGTCCATCGTGGAAGGGCATTTAGATTTCGAGGAAATCAATGCGCACCATGGCTGTGGCGGAATCTTTTGTCCCAGTGACGCTTCTTTTCCCGCAAATGGCATTTTAGCTTTAGGGCAGCCGCAGCAAGAAAATATTTGCTTGGGTGATTTAGATTTTCAGGAGCTCGAACGCGTTCGCAAGGCCGGAGATGTGTTAAACTTGCAAGATCTCTCTAGCCACTCCAATCCCATTCCCTTCAGCCATTGTACCCCTTGACCGCTCACTGCATTTTTTGGTAACGCAAACCATGGAACAAATACAGCAATGGCTTAGAAATCTTCCTGAAATGAATGGGGGAGATTGGATTGTGTGCGTGGGAATCTTTTTTTCCTCCATATGCCTTCTATATCTATTGCAAAAATATATTTGGTATCGAGCTGCTTATTATGCCGCTCGAACTTCTACCACTGTTGACGATCTTCTATTAGAACGCCTAAAGAACCCCGTTCGACTCCTAACAATAGTACTATCTGCCAGCGGCGCTTGGGCTTTTTCTCCTGTAGTTACTAAGCATCAAGTAGCCATAGCCCATGGAATCAAAATAGCAGCCATTATCTGTTTGATATGGATAGTAGATCGTTTAATTTCCGTTTTTTTCTCATCCTCTGCTTCCGGCAATCTCAGTTATAGCACTCGCTCGCTTTTATTCACTATTGCCCGCGTTCTATTTCTCCTTTTGGGCAGCCTTGTTGTTCTTGATACATTGGGCATCTCTATCACTCCGATATTAGCTTCTTTGGGTATAGGCTCACTCGCAGTGGCCCTTGCGCTGCAAGATACTTTAAGCAATTTTTTTAGCGGTATTTATCTTTTAGCAGATAAACCAATTCGTGTGGGTGATTTTGTAGAAATTGAAGACACAGTTTCTGGAACGGTAGCCAAAATCGGCTGGAGAAATACCCAAGTTCGGACAGTCACAAACAATACCGTGATACTTCCTAACTCAAAAGTTTCTAGCGCAAGGATTGTTAATTTTGATTTCCCAGATAAGGAACTTACTTTCAATATACCAGTGGGCGTGGCCTATGATAGCGATTTAAATCGTGTTGAAAAAATAACCATCGAGGTTGGAAAAGAAATCCTTACTTCTGTACAAGGGGGAGTAGCAGAATTTTTACCCATCATACGCTTCAACCAATTTTCCGATTCGAGCATTAACTTTATAGTAATTCTTCGCGGTCAACGCTTCGAAGATCAGGGCCTTCTAAAACATGAATTCATCAAACGCCTGCACGATCGCTATAAAAAAGAAGGCATCGATATTCCCTTTCCTCAACGAGTGGTACACCAAGCTCAATTCATTAAATAGGAGATTATATGAAACTCTTGCTCACCTTATTAGCTCTCAGCGGCCTCTCTCTCACCACTTCCGCATCTTCCTCCATAGGAGAAAAATTGCGATCTGAATTTCTATTCATGAAAAAGACGGTGGAAAATTTAGAGCCAGAATTCATGGTGGGCGGCTATTTAAAAGGGAAAAAATATGGCGACTATGAGTTACTTTGGCACCTAGGGGAAACTCCTGAAGATATGGACACGATTCGCATCTTTCGAGAAAAAGCTGACGGGCAAGCACCCTTTGATGTTTCTTTTATTCGCACTAACCACATTGTTCCAGGCCGCAATGTTATTCGCAGGTTTGTGGGTCCGGCGATTAGTGGCTGGCGGAATGATACTATAGACGAAGAAACCGGCGAGTATTTAGGCCCACAGGGAGTTAAATACCCAAGCTTAGATGAGCGCGACCAAGAAATTTTAAAAATTTGGAACCTAGAATTATTTGAGACGCTGACCCCGACTGCTCAAGAAATACACCCCGAGAGAAGTACGCAATTCACGAAATAAAACATGCCGGGCTTTAACCCTAATGCCCAAGGCCGCTTGTTTAAGAATGGAAAAATAATGCAGCCAAGATAATTTCCGCTCCCTCCGATTGCCAGAATGGAACCCCACCTGAAAACAGATCTCGAATAAAAAACGTAAAAGAGCGGCTTTTTTCCCATTAATCACAAGGGAAGGATTTCGTTTATGATTTCGAATCACGCGGCCAAAATTTAATCCCAGCTTATGCTCCACATAAGCGGCGCCTCTTCCCTGCAAAAAAGCCTTACTCAAAAAATCCCGAAACCTTAGTTGCGTAAGATGGAGAAGGGGCAAACTATCCAATAAAACAACTTGATGGCCCGCGAGAGCGAGGCGCTGTAAAAATTCTGTTTCCGTACCGCCAAAAATCAAAGAGTCATCAAAAGCAAACTCAGCGATCTTCTTCCGCTTAAACGACATATTGCCGCCAAATAATAAATCGGCCTCATAACCAGGAAGTATGCCTTCATAAATCCAGCGACTTTGTAAATCGTGATATACTTGGTCTAAAAAAGAAGATCGGCGACGTAATAAATAGTCTCCCCCCAAAGCAGTCACATGCGGGCGGGCCAAATGTGCTTGCCGGTGTTTTTGCAAAAAAAAGCGATCATTCACCAGGCAATCATCATCCACAAATAAAACGATTTCACCACTAGCTGCATTTAAACCGGCGTTTCGAGCGCGATTAGCGCCCGCTTGCGGAATTTCCAAATAACGAACACGCCACTGATTGGCCAGAATTTTTCGTAAGCCCGCATTGGGAGGATTCGCCACCACCAGAATCTCATAATTAGAGATATCTAATTGATCTTGAAGTGACGCGACTAACCTTAATACTTTTTCATCACCTCGATAAGAGGGAATGACTACAGAAACCTCCAACTAGCCCTCGCTCTCTAATCGGCGTAAGATCCGCTTTTGAATTTGGAATTTTATAAACCAATAGGCTTTTAAAAACGGATAAAAAAACAAACGATGAAAATGGGGAAAGCTCTGTTCTGTATTCCACAATGGATGGCGCAGCCAAAAATACGCCGTTAAAATCCAATGTCGGCAATGGAAATAGAAGATAACCACAAGAGACCGAAGGCGGGCCAAATAAACGGGCAACATAGCCAAAAAGTGGCGGGGCAAATACATCACTCCCAATGCTCTTCCATGGTTTTTATTGGGGGCCGAATACATAAAAAAGTGCCACACTCTTTGGGGCAAGTAGCGTAAAAAATAATAAAGGCCAATGGCCCCCAAATGAATTTTTCGCTTTAAATAATAAAAAGCCGCGATCGAACCCAAATGGATCTGGCGCTTTAAATAATAAAAAGAAAAAAGCGCGCCCATATGAATTTTATGGGGCAAAGTATAAATAAGGAAAATCAGTAAATTATAGGGTTGGTAACGGAAAAAATAATACGTGGCAATGGCCAACGCCCGCAAACGAAGCGCAAACAAAAATAAATGGTTCTTTAAAAAGAAAAACGCAGAAATTCCATAGTGCCGCAGCTGATAATAGATTTTAATCGTCAACACCCTTATGCGGTAATAGCGGGAAACAGAATCATTGCGCAAACAATAGTAAATAGTAATCACACAATGCCGAAGAAAATAAAAAACTCCTAAAACGCATTTGTGCAAAAAATAGTATCCACGCTTCAGCCAGAGACCAAAAGTCTGAGCCACTGCCACAGGATTATGCAAAAGCGAAAGCACTAAGTAGGGAATAAATAAAATGGGAAAAAATAACACCCGCCAAAAAGAACGGTCGGATCGCTCTGGGTTTATAGATGGCGCACTAACCACTTGTTCCCGCGCCTCTATCTCACTTTTTACTTCTGGGATGGTCACAACCTTATATTCTAGAACCCGCGCGGAATTCCCGGCCATCACACCTTTAATTTCTGTCAAAAATAGCGTGGCCTCATCGGCGGAATAAAAAGAATCCCAGCGGTCTGTTTTTTTAGGAAAAGTAAAATAAAGACGCTGCAAAAGATTGGCGGGCAGTTTTTCTAAAGATTTTACGGCGCTGATTTCAATCACCGGGCAAAAAACATAGCGCCAAACCAAACCCCTTTGCTCCCAGGATCCAAGAATTTTTTGGTCCGCCACATGATAGGGGCGATCCATCACGATCTCAACGCCGAGGAAAAGGGAAGGTTCCGTTTGTGCTAAAGCCTCTACTTCCTGACGATATTTTTCCAGTTCCGCGCCAGGGGAAAGCTGCAACACAAAGGGAATAGAAAGCTCCCGTAAAAATCCTAAGCACTCTGCTCGAAATTCATACTCAAAAAAATGGCTGGGGAAAATAACCTGCTGACCAGCAAGAGAACTTAAAAGGAGTCGCAATTCATCAGGATTGATTTTATTTTCGCGCAACCCCACTTGGGCACGGTAGAGCACATTGTCTACTCTTCCCTTTTCTAATAAAGGCAACAAGAAGGAACGAAAAGAAGTGTTCATATTTTCTATATACTGTTTTGAGACATTGACTTCCATAGGCCTCTGCGAGAAACAAAAGTATGGACGACACTTCGCCCCAGCAAAAAATTAACCAAACTACCCGCGACACACTTAACGCAGTTAGTTTGTCTTTTTGCTTAGCTAAATGGCTACAGACTACTCTACATCTGCACCGGGGATTAACGCATTCTTGCCACCATCCTAATCCCCATGAAATTCCCCTAACTGAAATTGCCACAAATGTTGCCGCGCTACATAATACCCAAGAAAAGATTGCCAGCCGCGCCCAAATGCTGCGGGGCGATAGGCCAGGTGGCTGCCAATATTGCTGGAATATAGAGGATCTTGGCCCACAAGCTTTTAGTGATCGCGTTCTTAAATCCAAAGACGATTGGGCCATGCCCCATTTGGCAGAAGTTTTAAAAAATCCCCTGAGCGATAAAATTTTGCCCAGGTATCTAGAAATCAGTTTTAGCAGAAACTGCAATTTTAAATGCAGCTATTGCTCCCCCGCATTCTCTACCCGCTGGGCCCAAGAAGTTTCCCAATTTGGGCCATTGCCGGGGAGGGCAGACGACCAAGGCTCTTCCATGCTGGAAGACCGCTTTGAAGAGGAAACGAATCCTTATATCCATGCCTTTTGGCAATGGTGGCCCAATCTAAAAAACGCCCTACACACCTTGCGCATCACGGGTGGCGAACCACTACTTTCTCCAAATACATATAAAATCATGGATCGTCTGAAAGAAGATCCAGCACCTGAATTGGCCTTCACTCTCAATTCCAATTTAGGGGTTGCTCAAGAAAAAATTTATAAACTCATTCAAAGCATCGATCCGCTATTACAAAATAAAAAAATAAAAAAATTTGAAATCTACACCAGCATGGAAGCCCACGGCAAACAAGCGGAATACATCCGCCATGGGCTCGACACAGAATTATTTTGGTCCAACGTAAATTTACTTTTGGAAAAGCTGCCCCAAATCCGCATCCATGTGATGGTCACGTTTAATGCTTTAAGCCTCACCTCTTTTTTGCCATTTTTAGAGCGGGTGTTGGAGTTGAGGAAAAAATACAATAATGAATTCCACTCAGCGCGCTTGCTACTAGATATCTCTTATCTGCACCACCCCTCCTTTTTTGCCGTCCCCATGCTCCCGCCCCACTACCAAACGTACGTACAAAAATTTGTCGACTTTATCGATGAGAATCGAGCCAAAAAAAATAGTAATAGTTGGGGATTTTTTGACTTTGAATACTTTAAAATGCTGCGCACTCTAGAATGGATGAAAATCCCCCCGACACCGCTGCGGCTCTATAAAGAAAGGATTTGCTTCTACCAATATTTCAATGAATACGACCGCCGCCGCGGCACAAATTTTCTCGCCACCTTCCCCGAAATGGCGGAACTTTGGGAAGAATGCAAAAAATTAGCCGCCAGAGAAACGTCGCCGCAAGTGGATGAAGAGGCCCGCGCTCTGTTGCAACCATCTTTGTGATTCAGTAAAAAAAATCTTAAACACATCACCCAAACTCAGCTCCTGGCCCATAAAAGCGCGAAAATGGTGAAAAATCGCTGGATCCAGAGTGTTTAAGAAAAAAACCTTGGCCGTTTTTGAAAGCAGCAAATGCCGTTCGATTTTTGATTGTCTGTACTCAGAGCGATCCTCCTCGCAAGATAAATGATACGTAATCATCGGATGGAGGAAAAACTTTTTCCCCATTCTGGCCAAGCGGTAGCCAAGATCCGTATCTTCAAAGCCGTAGTACACAAAGGTTTTGCGGAACCAACCCGCCTCTTTAAAATCTTTTGTTTTTAATGAAAGGGCATAGGTACAGGTGTATTTCCAAAAGAACGGAATGGATTCCCAAACGGGAGTGCGGAAAAACGGACCCCAATATTTTTCTTCTAGAACATAGGTGTCTTTTTCTTGGTCCACTTTTTCATATTCTACAAGCGCATTTTTTCTTTCATTTTCCAAATGAAGGCGGATGGACTGAATCACATCCCACTCCTTATGCCGCTCTAAAAGATCTGCCAAATAATTGGAGGGCACAATGATATCCGCATCCAGGAAAACCAAAATTTCCCCCCGGGCTAGTTTCACACCCAAATTTCTTGCAATGCCAGCCCGGAAATTTCCATCCCCCCGGCGACGCTGAGAATTGCGAGGAAAATACAAATATTGAAATCGGATTTGACCAAATTCCGGCGCCATAAAATTTTGGATTAACTCACGACTACCATCACTGCTGCCATCATCTACCACTATGATTTCAAAACGAGAGCGATCTAAGTTTTGCCGCAAGAGATGTCGCAGGGTGTTTTTCAAAAGTGGGCCACTATTGAAGGAGGGAATTATTACGGAAATCTCGGGCCGGGCTTCTGGCAAGTCATATGAGATAATTGGATTTCCATCAAAATCCAGAGCCAGAGTAGGAGATATTCTTGGGTCCCAAACTTCTCGACCCAAAGGAGGCCGCACCTCTAAGCCAGGAAATGCTTTTGTTATTTCTCGCATAAGTCGATGCACCTGGGCCACCCTTAACGAAGCGGCCCCAGAAATATGCGGAGTGAATTGAAAATAGAGATTAGGCCAAATTTCTTCAGGTAATTTCCCCAAAAAACCCACCACCTTTTCTTCCACCGCAGGGGCTAGGGTGCAATGCCAAGAAGAAAATTTTTCCAAAATGGGGAAGATTTTATAAAAATCCACCGGCTCGCTACCATCAAATACTAAATTTAGATGGATGCCCTTGGTGGCCCATAGAAGAATATTGGTTCTATTCTCTATAAAAACTTTCCAGTGAATCTGCAAAATCCCTTGCAGCTGTTGCTCTTGGCAAAGAGCCAAAATTTTTTCCGCCTCCTCATGCAACAGAAAAGAGGCAGGAAAGATCATAGCCTGAAATCCACCAGCTCGAGCCCTTGTAACTAAACGCTGAATTTCTGCCATCCCTCTGGCTTCGTGATTTTTACAACCCATGCTATGGCAAATTCCACACTCAGGAAAGCAATACGTATCCAAGGGTAAAACATAGAAGCGCGGATTAGAAAAAGCATGAGCTGTAAAATTATACATGGGCGCTCTGGTATATGGAGTTCCACTGATTTAATTTATCTTGCGTAGAAAATACAGGGTTTCTGTTCGATGAAAAGAAAAATATATAATCTGCATGGGTATATTCTTTAGGGCTCCGGCTGGTCCAAAAAACCAACTCCCTTTTCTCTGCCAGGGCGCGCAAAGATTGCAGAACCACCGCAGCCGATTCCCCATCTAGCTCCTGGGTGGGGGAATCAAAAAAGAAAACCCTTCCCTCCGTTTGCAAAAAGGCCCGGGCTAGATGAATTTTTTTTGCCTCGGCCGCGAGCAATTTCTCCGGCCGTATTTTTTGATTCCATCCCCCTGAAATTTGTTCATAAATATTTTTCCCATCCGCAGCAGCGAGCGCGTTGAATAATTCTTCTTCTGTTTTTTCTTCTTTGCAGCCCCAAACTAAATTTTCCTTAAGGGTGCCAGGAAAAATAATCCCTTCCACCGCCACCACTTGCACTAAACGGTGTAAATCTTCCAACTTGAATTCACGAATGTCTTTGCCGCTTAAAGTTATTTTTCCCGAAATAGGCTCCAACACTCTTTGCAGAAGTTGCCCCAAATAAATTTCTTTTCCTTCTGGTAACCCAAGAACCGCGATGGATTTTTTTGTGGGAAAAACAAAATTAAATTCTTTCAGCCCAATGGAAGGCATATTTAAGCTTCGAAAAGCCAGGGGGGAAGAAAGATGGGGCAGTGGCAAATGACCATCCAAAAAATCAGAGGATATTTTTAATTCACGATAGAAACTCTGGATTCTTTCCATGCCGGCCCCATAG
>CAYQES010000010.1:0-76512 GCA_964416595.1 uncultured Bdellovibrionales bacterium
AAGAAGCATCAGATTGAACTAAATGAGGAAATGCTCAATATCTTTGAGCGACTTGACACAACTTCAAGACGAAAAATAAAAGCCTATACAGTGATCTAAAGATAACAAAAGCACCTGACGCGGATAAGCACGTCAAAAAGAGAAAAAATCTACTATACAATAGTTACGACTACGGAAACCATGCTTAATCCATCAAACTGGGCTTAAATTTCACTAAAACTTCCCCCAACTACTTAAAAAATCTTGCACCCTCTTCTCCTCACAATAAAAAAAGGCCACGAGAATTCTCCCGTGGCCCCCAAAACCCACCTCCACTTAAGGAGTCAAATACTTCACAAGATCCACTACACCGCCAGCTTTCACCCTGCCATTCCAAGGTTCGGCGATAGTACTGGTGCGGATCATCTTAGACATTGCATCCGGCGTAGAGAACGAAGCGCTCAAGCCGCGGGCGATAGCGCCAGCCACAAGAGGTGTCGCCATGCTGGTTCCGCTCATCGCGGCCCAACCGTTCCGGGGGATGGTGGAAACGATGTTGCTGCCGGGAGCTGCTACGGACACGTATTTGCTTCCATAGTTGCTGAAAGAAGACATATTGCCTTTTTCGTCGGAAGCAGCCACCACTACGAGATTATCCAAGCCGTCGAAACCGCCAGGGATCATTTCATCCGTGTTAGTGTCGAGATTTTTGCGCTCGTTACCGGCGGCAGCTACGAAGATAGCGCCTTTGCTACCAGCGTACTCGATGGCCTGGCGCAAGAGCTGAACGTTTTCGTCTGTAGGATCGAAGTTTCTCCAGCTGCGATACAAGCGCCAAGAGTTAGAAAGAACTAGAGCTCCGTTGTCCACAGCGTACTTGATGCCAGCTATAGCGTCAGAGATAAATCCCCTTTGTTCACTGCCGATAATACGAACAGCCATGATCTTTGCGCCTGGAGCTACACCTTGTGCGCCAGAGGTGGCGTCCGTAGCAGAGGCGATGATACCCGAGCAGTGGGTGCCGTGGCCTTGGTCATCCACCGGGTTGGCGTCGTCTTTTTCAAAATCGAAACCATTGATATCATCGATATAACCATTGCCGTCGTCGTCGATGCCGTTACCAGCGATCTCACCTTCGTTTACCCACATTTTATCCTTTAGGGCATTGTGGGTATAATCTACGCCGGTATCCAACACGGCCACTACTACACCGCGACCATCTTGTTCAGCTGGAAGAGCAGCATATTGCATGGCCGTTACGTGCCAAGCTTTAGGAGCTGCAGGATTAGCGTCTCCTTCTTCACTTCTTATCAGTTGAATCTCTAGATCGGGCATGGCACTTTCAGCCATGGTGGTGAGGTTAGCGGCCAGAGTAGAGAAGCGGGGAGCGTCTACTACTACAAACTGATTACCACCCAATTCAAAAGAACGAATCGCTTGAGTAGCTACAAGGGCAGAATGAGGATTTTTCAAAATCCAGCGCTCTGCTCTTGCGTCCACCGTTGCTAGAACAAACATCAAAATTGTAAATACGTATTTCATAAAATCCCTCCAGACAAAAATCATAGGTACAATTTTGTCACCGGCGCAATGTAAGTAAGGAGATTTAAGCCATACATTCTATTACAGCCCTTGCGCATCCACCCATGGCAACTCACATGGCCCCTCAATTGCTAGGTTAAACAGTAAGAGCTTTTGCTCATCGTTCTCTCACTTTAGGAGGAAATATGCTTTCATTAAAAACACACAATATTTTGGATTATGTAGCTGGAATTCTACTGCTTTTCATTCCTAGCTTATTTGATTTTGAAACTATCGCAGCGGCGCGGAATTTTTTCTTAGTGGCCGGCTTTGTGTTCATTGGCTACAGCTTGTTCACAAATTATTACTACTCGATTGCCAAAATCATTCCCCTGGGAGTGCATATGGCTCTTGACGCAGCCCTCGGCGTACTTCTCGCGATAGCCCCCTGGATTTTGGGCTATCGGGACTTTCTCACCACCGGCCAAGAAGTATTGCACTATGTGCTAGGCGTGGGCTTGATTGGTGTGGTTTTACTCACGCGTTCGAAAACCGAAGCGGAAAAACGGGCCCATGAGCCTGTGTATCCGGGGCGCTTTTCCCCCACAGGCCGCACGTAAACTCGAGGAACGTCGAGCGCATCAAAGAAAACAAAAAACCCTTACAATAATTTCTGCTGTGCGTTTCAAGCGCACAGCAGATTTTTTTCGTCCTATTGCCCATACCTAAAACTTAGTTGATGATACTGTTTCAGGAGGCGATGTGGGTTTATTACTTAAACAGCTTTTTTCTTTAGTCAAATTACTCAATTCGGAAACAGGGCAAAACCAAATCGCTGCTGGCGTGGCCGCTGGTTTCATCCTGGGGATGAGCCCCACTCTTTCTCTGCAAAGTTTGCTCGTATTTCTTTGCCTCTTTGTGTTTCGAGTGCAAATGGGCATGGCGTTTTTGTCCGCCTTCTTTTTTGCCTTCATCGCCTGGGCGCTGGATCCAATTTTTCATAGCCTCGGCAGCTGGCTCCTGGGATTAGAAGCGCTGCAAAGCCTCTGGACGATTCTCTATAATTTGCCGCTCGTGCCCCTCACTCGTTTCAATAATACGGTTGTCATGGGAGCTGGTGTGTGCGCCATCATTCTTAGCCCGTTGATCTTTTTCCTCAGCCGCACCCTAGTAGTGAAATACCGGGTCACAGTGGTGGAGCGACTCAAACAAACCAAGGCCTGGAAAGCCATCCAAGCCACTTCCCTCTACAAATGGTACTACACCTATGACAACCTCTACCGCGCCTAAAACTCCAAAAGCAAAAGGCCCCCTGCGCACGGGCGCCCTCGTGCCTTCACTCATCCTTATTGGAGCAGTGGCCGCCTACTTTCATTTTTTCTTCGATAGCCACTTAAGAAAAGCCATCGAGTACTTCGCCACCCGCGTGCATGGGGCTGAAGTGAATATTGCCGATATCAACACGAGTTTTTTTGGCGCGTCTTTCACGCTTCAGGGCTTAGAGGTTACGCACAAAGAACAGCCCGCTCTTAATATAGTAGAAGTAGGAACCATTCGTTTTGCCATGCTGTGGGATGCGCTTCTAAGGGCCAAGGTTGTGGTGGAAGATGCGTCTATCCTAAATATCCAAGCTCACACCAAACGAAAAAAACCAGGCTATGTATTGCCCCCGCCCCCTCCCCAAGAGAGTTTGATCGGCAAAGTGCAAAACCAAGTGATGGAACAAACCCAAAAGCGTTTGCATGGAAATTTCTTTGGGGATCTGGCCAACGTGCTTGGTGGTGTGGATCCTAAAGACCAACTAAAAAACATCCAGGGTGAATTGAAATCCACACTCAAAGCAGAGGCTTTGGAAAAAGAGCTCGCAGCCAAAAGAGTGGAATGGGAAAAGCGTATCAAAGATTTGCCTAAGCCCCAGGAAATAAAAGAGCTGGAAGCACGCATCAAGGGCTTAAACCTAAAATCGAAAAATCCTGCAGAAATTGCTCAGAATTTGAAAAAAGCCCAAGAGATTTTGAGCGAAGCCCAAGGCAAAGTGAAAAAGGTGGAGCAGAGCCAAAAGGATCTTTCGAGCGATATTAGCAAGTACAATCAAGCCGTCGCAGATTTGCAAAAAATGGCCGAACAGGATGTGCAAGACTTGCAAAAGCGCCTGCAAATTCCCAGCATCGATCCTAAGGAATTTTCCACTCAGCTGTTTCTTTCACAAATTGAAAGTCGCTTAGTGAGCTTGCGTAAATACATTGCCATTGCCCGTAAATATATGCCACCGAAAAAAACCAAAGAACAAAAGGACGCCGAGCGTGCAGAAGCTTTGGTGCCCCGGGCTCGGCGAGAAGGCGTGAACTTCACCTACCCCATCACCACAAGCTACCCACTCTTCTGGCTAAAGAAGGCAGCCATCAGCTCCGAACTCACTCAATCGGAATGGGCGGGGAATATAAAGGGAGAGATCACGGATGTAACCACGGATCCAGTGGCTCTGGGGCGCCCTTTGCGTGTGCATTTGCGCGGAGATTTTCCTAAACAACAAATCCAAGGTTTAGATTTCTTAGCCATAGTAGACCACACCACAGAAAAGGCCCGGGAAACGGTGAAAATGACCGTGGCAGCCTTTCCCGTTACAGAACAACTTTTTTCCGATTCAGAAACAGTTCGTTTCGGCGTGAAGGAAGCGCAAGGCGCTGGCCTGTTGCAAGCCACGCTCGTGGATGAAACTCTGGCGGTCGCTCTAAATAGCCGCTTTGAAAAAACGAATTTCCTTTTGGAAGCCAAAAATAAACAGCTAAAAGAAATCCTCACCTCTGTGCTGAATGGCATCCCCGCTCTCACCATGGATGCTAAAGTCACGGGCTCGTGGGACCAATTTCAGATCGACGTGGATTCGAACCTCGGCCGGGAGCTCAGCGCCGGCTTTCAAAAACAAATGCAGGCAAAACTTGGAGAGGCCAAAGCGAAGTTGGACTCATTTGTGCAGGATAAACTCTTACCCGCTAAGAAAAAAGTGCAAGACCAATTGGCTGGTCTTACGGGGGGTGCAGGAAAAGCACTGGACCAGCAAAAATCCGAAATGGATGGGGCACTCAAAAATGCCGAGGGTAGCGCCAAAGGCGGTAGCCCCATGGATCAAGGCAAGGGTTTGCTAAAAGGCTTTGGTTTTTAGCTTCCCTTCTTGGGGTTCTTTGTGTAATTACGCAGGATGTCAAAAAAAATCCCATTACCTCCCTTACGGCATTCCAGCCGCTCTGCCCTTGAAATGGTGGAATTTCTCGATGGCATCCAAAAGGGCTTAGCCCTCCGCTATCCTACTTTAGAAAAAAGAAGACGCTGGACCACCTATTGGTCCTTAAAGCGCGTAAGAAATTCGGGCGCCAATCCCAAAGCCCAAGCCCGAGTTTGGCGCACCTATGGAAAGCGTTTTCAAAAAGCAGCGGTCCGCTACCAATCCCCCTGGCTGCAAGAAATTTGCACGCACCTTGCGGAACATAACAACTGGCTAGAGATGGAAAACCATGTGAATCGTGGGCAAATTTCCTCCAAATTGTGGCTCTTGGAAGAATTGGAAAAACACCGTTTACACTTAGGGCATGTGTTGCTCATTGGCGGTTGGTACGGAGCCCTCGCCAACCTCTTTGCAGAATCCGCAAACATCACTTTTGAAAAAATTATCAACGTGGAAATCGATCCCGAGGCCGTGGCGGTTTCGTTGCGTCTCAATGCGGGCTTAGTGCAGAAAGGAAAGTTTGGTGCCCTCTTAGCCGATGCCCAAACCACTCCGCTGGCAGAGATTGATTCTCGCTTGCCCGATACGATCATCAATACAAGTTGCGAACATTTGCCAAATTTTGAGCAGTGGTATGCGCAGGTTCCAGAGAACACCTTGCTGTGCTTGCAATCTAATGATTACTTCTCCCAGCCTGATCATTGCAATTGCGTGAATAGCTTGGAGGAGTTCGTGGCACAGGTGCCCTTAAAGAGGCAAATCTTCGCGGGCCAGCGGCTTTCCCCTCACAAAAAGTACAATCGTTTCATGGTGATAGGCTATAAGTAGCAATTGCACTGGATTTCATACTATTTTTGTCATATATTCCTCGGGCTTTAGCGTTCGGGCCTGTTTTTATTTAACGAGGATTTTTATGCGTCACCTACTCTCTCTATTACTCATTGCTATCAGTTTGGCCATCTTGGCTCCTGCCGCCCAAGCAGATGAATATTTATCTGAGGTAAACCCAGAAGAATACAGTGCGGGCCCCTACCCAGAACGCCCTGATCGTGAGCCCCGCCTCCGCCACCCACCTACCCCTCGCTTAAACAAAGCCATCTGCTTTGCGCGCAATAGCCAAGCCAATGTGTATGGCATCTTAGGCACTATCTCCCAAAGAAAATCGCTACAAGCAGAAGCCATTTCGGCTTGCCGCAAGTTCAGTATGAACCCTCATTCTTGCAAACCTCTCGGTTGCGAAATGCGCTAATTTATAAACCTAAAGGAGCCACCCCATGAAATACCTCCTCGCTCTTTTTCTCCTACCAACCTTGGCTTCCGCTGCGGATACTTACCTCACTTCCGATCGCTGGGCTTGCCAAGCCCCGGGCTGCACGGAGGTTTGCCGTTATAAAGGAACCATTGATAAAGATGACGACAAAACGTTTTCTGTTGAAACCCATTTCACTCGTGGTGAGGAATTGGTTCAGCTGCGAGTAAAAGTAAAAGTAGACACCCACTACTGGCTCGCGGGCAAAGTGGGCGCCTATGCTGATGAAACCACCTATTTCGACGCCCAAACGGGCAAGCCCTTGCGCTACGACAACAACACTCGCCTTGTGGTGGGTGGTGACTCGGGCGAAGAAGAAGAAAATATCGAATGGCAAGGCTGGAGCCGCAACCATTTCGACTGGAACGCGAAAGCCACCAGTAGCTATTTGATCCAAGGCAAAAGCTTGGCCGAACTCAACGGAATCTGGCCTACCTTTGCCAAGCACTGGCCCCTGACTAGTTTTGGTAACGACTGGCAAGCTGGCTTCGAAGCCGCTGGCCCCCACCGCCGCACAGACCACGACGTAAAAAAACTCAATGAACTTTCCGCCACTCCTGGCTACTTAAGTTTTTACCTACCCCGCTTTTTACAAGTGGGCGAACTCAACCGAGCAGAACTCGTTTTGGGTAAGGAAAACGAAGGCAAAACCATTTCCATTCCGATGAAGAGCCGCATGGATAGCCGAAGCGGCAAAATGGTGATCTCCACTTCTCTAAAAATTGGCGAGCTCTATTCTCCGGATGATGAGCCCTCGGAAATCACGATCAACCCCGCAAATAAACAAATCGAAGGTATCTATGCTACTTTCACCCACGATATGGTGATGGGAACCTACCGGGCGCGCATGACTCCCTTGGGCTGCGAAGTGCGCTAGCTTTTAGCCGCCTTTTTTAGATTCATTTCGGAAAAATGCTTTATCCGCTTCTTTCGAAGTTCCTTGGTAGCTTTCAAATTTCTTTTGCGCCCAATCGGCCACGGGAAAAAGATCTAAATCTTTTCTGCACACTTTCATCGCTTCGATAAAAGGCTCCGGTGAGAAGGAAGGCTGTTCTTTTTTCATTTTCTGAAAATACTTCAAAGAACTTACAATCCTATTTTTGGCAGCTGCCAATAAAGCGGCCCGGGGTTTAGGATCTTTAAAAGGAGAAACCGCGGTACAGGTGGGCGGCGTAAAAACCTTCCCATCCGCTCCCGCCTTCGCTTCACTCACCTTACAATGCAGAGCCTTATCCGGCTGATAGAGGTAATAATCCTTACTGCCCTCAATGGGCACCCGCAACGAATCATCACCCCAAGGGTAATCAGGGCCAGAAGATTTATCCATCAAACTAGAAGTGCAACGCAGGAGATTTTCATAGAAGCCCCCAGCTTGAACATTTAAGGAATAAAACATGGCTAGGGAGGCGCAGATAAAAAATTTTTGTGTTTTTGTTTTCATGCTTACCTCTTCGTCCCTTTTATTCTTTTTCTGCAGTGGCTAGCTTTCATACAATATGTATAGAAAATCGCCATAGGCCCCGGGCCGGCCCATCATAAACATTTGAATTTACTTGCTTTTTTATTGGTCAACCTCTTGCAAACCACTTGAGATAACTAGAAATAACAGGGCCGGAGGATTGCTCGAATGCCACAGTTTCTTTTGTTTTTTATAGCACTCTTTTTCATACACGTGGAAGCAGAAGCCAATCGCCCGCAACCAGCGGAAACCTGTGTAGAATTTGCCAATCCCAGTGAGTGCCAAGAGGCAGTCAAGTGGCTAGAACACATTTTAGATACTCAAACAAAAATTGTTACAAAAGAAAACTTCACCGAAGAAAAAAGGCTGGCCGTAAAAGTGCTCTTCTTAGATAAGCACTACATCACCGCCGCCAATCCTGACACCACCTTAGATCTCTTGTTATCCAAAGAACAAATCGCCAAGCTCGCAGACGATTCCGAAGAAAACCGAAGCTTTCTGCATCTTATGGTGCAATTGCATATGGCCGACGATGTATTCTCCCTACTCGAGCGGGTGAACAAAGCGGTGCGAGAAGAATTACGGGAAGCCCTGCATCGCACTGCGGAACACAATATGGATATCAAAGAAATTATCGGACTCAGCCGCGAAGAATTGGAAAAGATCGTAAGTGGCCCGCTTACCTATAAAATAGGGGATGTAAAAAAAGTGCTACAAAACGGCAAAGAATTCCATGTGGCCAAGATTTTGTTTTTCCCGGTCTTA
Source organism: uncultured Bdellovibrionales bacterium (assembly GCA_964416595.1). Taxonomy (GTDB): domain Bacteria; phylum Bdellovibrionota; class UBA1018; order CAIPTA01; family CAIPTA01; genus JAKFYM01. Next base: position 8,257 of record CAYQES010000010.1, read on the forward strand.
GCTCAGAAGCTTATCGAAAATAAACTAGAGATTTCCTCCTTGGGGATTGAATCCCCCGAGGATTATTGGGTGCAGTATGTGATGGTAAAAACAAATAACATCATTAAGCTACAAGATCTTTTAGTCGCAAATGTGATGCTATATGGAAGCGAATTGGAAAGTATTCGTAGCATTGCCCGTAATGGCGATACCTTTTCCGAGATCAACGCAACTCTTGCGCAAAAAGTAAAGTTGTCCAAGGAAGAATTCGAAAAATTTGTGACAGCGGTGGAAAACTCTAGACCCACAGCCATGAGATCTAGATCTCAAAAAGAGCGACTGGTGAAACTCTACCAATCCTATAGAGAGCAAAACAATACCGTCGAAGCCACTGGCCCCCAAAACTAATTAGAAGTTGCAGCGGGCTTTTGCGTAAGGGTCAAGCATCGTTAGGCTTTTGGCCTGGCCAGAACGATTAAATACAAATTCTTTACGGGAAACGTGGCTGCCGCGCTCTACTTGCGCCACTAAAGTTACTTCTTGGGAAGAAACGGTCAGCGTGCGGGTGATTTTCATACCGCCCACTATCTCTACGGAAGCTTGATCCTTCATGATCCCTGAACGCCAAGCAAAAAAAGAGGGATCGAAGCCAATACTAAAAGAGGCATCTAAATCATCATAGCGAGTAACTCGTAAGATATTAGAGAGTGTTTCTTCGCCACTGCTAATTTCGGAAAGATACATCATGCAGCTATCACCCTGCCATTTGTCTAAATTCGTTTCCCGCTCGGCGGTAACGCCCAAAGAGGCAAAAGTAAAAAGACCAAACGCTAAAGTGGTTAATAATAATTTCACAAAAACTCCTCAGGGTTTCAAAATGAGGCCTGCTTATAACACTCAGCAACAATCAATACAATACCAATTCACTCTTATTTATGGGTGAAAAAATAAGAGTGTAAATATAGGCACTTACACTCTTATTGGGTGCAATTGATTATTTGGTTTCTAGCAAACTACGGAGCATCCATGCGGTTTTTTCATGGGTCTGCATCCGCTGGGTAAGTAGATCCGCGGTGGCTTCGTCGTTCGCTTTTTCCACCGAAGGAAAGAGCGAGCGGGCAGTGCGGGAAACGGTTTCGTTCCCGTCCACCAACTGCTGGATCATTTGCTGCGCAGTGGGAGTTCCTTCGGCCTCCGAGATCGCGCTCAGCTTTCCAAACTCCCGGTAGGAGCCAGGAGCGTAGTGACCCAAAGCCCGGATCCGTTCAGCGATCAAATCCACAGCAGCGGACAGTTCCGTATACTGGGTTTCGAACATCAAGTGTAGTGAGTTGAACATGGGTCCCGTCACGTTCCAGTGGAAGTTATGAGTTTTGAGATAGAGAGTATAAGAATCGGCCAAGAGACGGGAAAGCCCTTCCACGATCGCTTTGCGGTCACTCTCGGAAATACCAATATTCAATTTTTCTTGGGGATTCTGCATATATGTAGCTCCTTTTTTACGCTTTTACTTCGCTCAATGTTTTTAATGCTTTTACCACGGAAGCCATACGAGCTAGATCATGAATTTTCTCCACATCCACTCCGGCCTCCCGCAGCACAGCCTCGTGGGAGGTAACACAAGTTTCACAACCGTTTACTACACTCACCGCAAAAGCCAACATCTCGAACGTTACCTTGCCCAAAGCGGGTTTTCCCAAGGAAGTCATCCTAAGGCCTGCCAGGCGGTAGTCGTTCCCTTTTTCTTCTCCCGCCTTGCCAATAAAGGTGCGGAATTTATAGTAGGTGTTTAGCATACCCATTATCGCTGCGCTCTCTTCTGCCTCCAACACTTCTGCCGCACTTAACTGATGGGCATTTAAATGCGCCTTAGCCAACTGCACCAACTCGTCATAGCCCACAGAACGAGCCGTAGCTATGAGCGCAAGATAGGCTTCCCTGGGTTCAAGGCTCACGCCCGACATAATCTTCTGCAGGTTTAAGTTGAGATCCCGGGAGATGGTTGTCTCCCGGGAGGCTAGAGGGGATTTAAATTCGTCCATATTTTCTCCTTAGGCTTTCAAAGTGTTTTGACCTTTTTCCCAGTTACAGGGGCAAAGCTCGTCGGTTTGCAGGGCATCCAGGGTGCGCAATACTTCTTTCACGCTGCGGCCAACGTTCAAGTCATACACACTCACGTGGCGGATCACGCCCTCAGGATCCACAATGAAAGTGGCCCGCAAGGGAACTTTGTCTGTTTTATGGAGAATACCCAAAGCTTCAGACAATTCTTTTTTATTGTCCGCGAGCATGGGGAAACGAAGACCCTTTAGATCCGCATGATTGTTTCGCCAAGCCAAGTGCACAAATTGCGAATCCGTGCTCACGCCAAATACTTCCGCTTCCCGATCCCTAAAATGATTGTACTCTTTATTGAACTCAGCGATTTCCGTAGGACATACAAACGTAAAGTCTAGGGGCCAAAAGAAAACTACGCTCCATTTACCCTTCATGTCGTTGTGAGAAATCTCTTTAAACTCTTTTCCTTTTTCTAAAGAAACCACAGCAGGCATTTTGAATTCAGGGAATATTTCACCAATGTTTGCAATTCGATTGTTATTTGTGTTTGTGCTCATACTTCATTTCTCCTTTATTTAGATTTATTCCGTATTTAGAACCATTCTAAATGCGGAGGTAAAAAAAATTAAACCTTCACGGATCCCTTCAACAAAACTTGCACTTCTTTTACTTGAAACATGCGCTTCAATTTCGACGAAACCTCCACTTCCTCGGGCTCCAAATCATACAGCTCCCCGCTCTTCTCATCGAGGAAGTGATGGTGGGGCGTAAGATTGTTATCGTAAATCACTTTGTCGGAATGTGGGAAACGGAGCTCTTGCAGCAAACCCGCCTTCACTAAAATATTTAAAGTATTGTAGACTGTCGCCAAACTCATTTTGGGAAAGTTTTTATCGGCCCAGTCCTTCACTTGTTCTGCAGTGGGGTGATCCGCCTGGCAGAGCACAAAACGACAGATCGCGATCCGCTGGGCGGTGGGATGCACACCAGCCGCCTCCAAACGACTCTCGATCTCCGAGGGACTTAAACAATGTTTTCTGTTCATCTCGCCCATACGTTTAGAATAATTCTAAATTAAGAATAAGTCAACCCCCTTAAAGCCGCCCCACTTAATTGTGGATGAATTCATGTAACCATTTGAAATTTATTGGGAAAATAAATTTATTGTGTGATTTTTTAAGCGATTCAGAATGCTCTTCTAAGTGCCTGAGCTAAGAGCTTATTTTCTCTATTTTAAATTTCCATCAACAATTAAAGGGGCCAGCTTGTATCCTTGTAAGAAGGAGGCCCCATGATCCGCATTGCCTTACTATTTATTCTTCTTTTCACCCTCCCCACATCCAGCTGGGCCATGCGCCTCTCGGTAGTGGCGGCCGGCATTCACTCCCAGCCCGAAGTGAGCCCCAGCACTTTTTCCTACACTCCTAATACGGAGTACGGAGGTGGTGCACTCCTGGAGTTTGGCATTGTCCCCTTCGTGGGCCTAGAACTTGGCGCACTCTATTTACCGCGCTCCTTTCAATACACACCGCTCTATTACACGAACATCACTGTCACTTTAAAAACCATACAGTACCCCGTGCTCTTACGAGCCTATCTCTTTGACATGCTCTCCATCGGCGCCGGCGGCTACTACGCAAAATATATTAGCGGCGTAAAATACGAAACGTCCACGCCCGCCGGGATCCAAAACACCTCCAACACCTTGGCTTTATCCAATCTAGAAGAAAGCGATTACGGACTCGTGGGAAGCGTAGCGATCTATATCCCCTTCTCGAAACTCTCTCGGCTCATGTTGGATGGCCGCTATACGGTGGGCTTGAAAGATAATAGCCTCGCCACTAACGAAATTAAATACAACGACATTCAGGTGCTAGCCGGCTTGCAAGTAGGATTCTAAACAGGAGGGGGAAATGCGAACGCAGCACAGCCCCTTACTCCTGATCAGCGATCTCGACGATACAATCAAGATTTCTCACACCCAATCTAAGCTCGTTACTCTCTACCGCGGACTCTTCCGCAAATCTGCTTTTGTGGGCATGTCGGTGCTATACCAGGAGATCCTTAGTAGCCACCCCAACTCGCGCTTTGCGATCGTTTCTTCTTCACCCCCCACCATCCGCGGTAAGATCGAATCTTTTTTGAAAATAAATGATTTCCCCGCGGCCCATTTAGTGTTGCGGGATTGGATCCGGCAAACGTCGATCCCGGAATATAAACAAAGAGCCATTTTCACGTTGGTAGAAGAATCGAAATATCCCGCGCTCTTAATTGGCGACGATACAGAGCATGATCCAGAAGTATTCAGCCGGGTGAGCGAAAAATATCCCGATAAAGTGCTTTGCCGCTATATCCGCATCATAAAAGGGCGGGAGCTCCCGAAAGGTTGCCGGGGATTTTTTACGGCATTTGACATCGCTTGTTCGGAGCTCGCCATGGGGCGCCTTACCAGCGAACAGGTGCTGCGAGTAGGCGAAGCAGTTTTAAAGACAGAAAAAAATTCGCGCCTAATTCCCTGGTTCTCCTTAAAGCCACCGCTGCATTTTGTGCCTTTTCTCACCCACCCCGATGAGGCTATCCTAGATCTCTGGCAGCGGATCCATAAAAAGCTGCAAGCGATTCCCCGGAGAAAAACGAAACCATGAGCGTGAAAATCAAAAAAGGTAGCGTGCTAGTCTACCGCATCTTCGACATCGCCGAGGAGATCCATATTCCTCAAGCGGAAATGAACCTAAAAGATCTGCGAGGTCGGGATACTTTCAAGGTTCCTAAATTCATCGACCGCGGTATCGTGGTAAAAGATCCACCTCTCACTTTCGGCTTGGGAGAAACGAAACTCGATCTAAAGTGCGGCACCCACCAAGCGGAAGTGCTAGGAAAAATCCGTAACTATGGTGTGCTTTCCCTGATTTACCAAATCCCCATTCAGCCCGGCACTTCTTGGGCAGAACTCGTGGAACTCGCTGCGGATTTGGAAGAAGGTTCTGAGATCGACCAAGTGGCCCGTTTCCAGGCTAAAGAAGTAGCAGCCTTGATTGCGCCATCTTTAAAACAGCCCAATGAATCCAGCATTTTCGAAGATTATATTATTTATTTCCTCGAAGAATTTGAAAATGGTGTAACGGCCAAGAATCTAAAAGAGCAAGCTGATATTCCAGCTCTGCTTTTGGCTGAAGACGATACCGAAATCTCCAAAACACAAAGAGATATCGTGTTGGAAAAATTCTACCAATATGGCGCGGGTGATCTAGCCTTCGTAGAGTGGAACAGCGCGCTTGTGGTGGAACCGGGGGGCGGCCGGGAAGTACCTGACATTTTGGAATTCGCCGTAACCCACCTTTTGGAAATGCGTTATTATGATGATTTGTTGGACCATCGCCTCGCCGCCCTTTACGACGATATCGAACGCAGCAAGGGCCAAATGCTGAAAGGTAAATTCGCCCAAATCTACCAGGATGCAAGCTCCCGTTATATCGAGTTCTCTGAATTCATCGAGCGCGTGGAAAACTCCCTAAAAGTGGTTGGGGATTTTTATCTAGCTACCGTGTACCGCGCAGCTACGAAGCGCTTCCGCTTGCTCGACTGGCAACAAAACATCACGAGAAAAATGAATCTTTTGGCCCAGGTTTCAAGCCTCCTGCAAGGAGAAGTGAATATCCGCCGCAGCCACTGGCTCGAGATCACGATTATCCTCCTCATTGCTTTTGAAATTGTGTCCGCGGTTTTCCGCTGGTATTAAAGTGCTCATGAGCAAAGCCTTTGTGAAAGAAGACCAAGAGCCCGAAGAGGAAGAGAGCGAAATCGCGAGCCCCGTGCCCGGAGGCAAAAACTACATCACGCCCCATGGTCTAAAAAAAATGCGGGATGAACTGAACACTTTGCTCGACGTAACCCGCCCCGAAATAGTGCGCACTGTGAGTTGGGCGGCGTCCAATGGCGATCGCTCGGAAAATGGTGATTATATTTATGGCAAACGCCGCCTACGGGAAATCGACAAGCGCATTCGATTTCTCAATAAACGCATGGAAATCGCGGAAGTGGTGGATCCCACGGAAAAGCGCGGCGACCTTGTGCTCTTTGGCGCCACCGTGGTGGTGGAAGACGAAGAAGGAAAAAAGCGAAAATATTCCATCGTAGGTATCGATGAAACCGACGTTGCCCGGGGTCGCGTTAGTTGGATTTCCCCTATCGGCAAAGCCCTCCTGCAAGCGCGAAAAGGCGATACGGTGATTCTGCGCACGCCCAAGGGCGAAGAAGACCTCCACATTCTCGAGGTGCGCTATGAAGAGCTCCCCTAAAGCAATCCGGGAAAGCGAACTCCTAGATTTTCAACTGCTCTACGCGAAACACTACCTCGCGAGTGGTGGCCCCACCTCCCGTTTGGAAGACAGCCTCACCAAGGTAGGCGAAATCTACGGCAAACACACAGAAATTTTTGCCACCCCCACGGGCGTGTTCGTGACTCTCATGGATCCTGAACGCAACGTGGACCCAAAAACTGCGCTCATGCGCCTAAAAGAAACGGGCACAGATCTCGGCAGGCTTTCAAAACTAGAACAAATTTTTACCGATCTTGTGACTCAAAAAATCACTTTGCACGCAGGCCTTGAAATCTTGAAAAGCAGCCACCTCTTGCGGAATCTCTACGCGCCCTGGCAATCGGCCATGGCTGCCTTCTTAGCAGGATTTACTATCAGCTTTTCTTCTTACCAAAGGCTCTCCGCGGCTCTGGGGAGCGGTGTGATCACTTCGCTCATGTGGCTGCTTTCTACATTTTTTCTAAAGCGACATTTATCGAACCCGATCTTCACGGATTTTATCAGCGCCTTTCTTACACTCACATTAGCAGCTGTGGCCCACGGTTTATGGGCACCAATTTCTATTGAAGCCTATGCCCTAGGCGGTATCATGCTACTCGTGCCGGGATTGGCACTCACCACCGCCATCTCTGAACTGGCGGAGCAAAATCTCGTTTCCGGAACAGCCAAATTCATGCAGGCCACGATGGCCTCTTTGGCTTTAGGTTTGGCTTATCTTTTATTCCAACAAATTTCTTTTTCTCTACATTTACGAGGCGTGCTCCAACCCGTAGCTCCGCAAACTCAAGTGTGGTGGATTTCATCGATCGCAATTCTAGTAAATATAAGTTGTTTTTGCGTGATCTTTAAGGTGCCGCCCAGAGCGTTGATATGGTCCACGCTTACGGGTTGCGCGGGTTGGTCTGCCCTACTTTTTGTTTCTTCTACCCGGGTTGCTGCCGCTGGGCCATTTTTAGCTTCCGTGATTGTGGGCATGGTGAGTTTAAGTTTCGGGCGAATTTTTAGCCAACCTTCCCAAGTGTTTTCCGTGCCGGGAATCGTGGCTATGCTGCCCGGCATGCTCGCGCTTTCGAGTTTCCGTTATTTTGCGTCGGGCGACCAAGACAGCGGACTCAATACAAGCTTTAAAGTGGCGATCACGGCGGTGAGTTTGGTGTTTGGTTTGATGACCGCCCGGATTCCCTTCCAGGTGGGAGGCCGCTATCGCAAAAAAGTGGTGGAGCGCTGGCAACGAGTGTGGCGAAGCTAAATGCTATCCCCTGCGGCTACAGCTGATGCCCAGGCCCACTGAAAATTATAGCCACCAAGCCAGCCTGTTACATCCACAACTTCCCCGATGAAATATAGTCCAGGCACTTTTTTCGCCTCCATGGTGCGGGAAGATAATTCATCGGTGGAAACGCCCCCTCGGGTAACTTCCGCTTTTCCGTAGCCCCCATCCCGTTCTGGATAAAGCATCCAGTGATGCATTTTTTCCGCCAGGCGCTTTAGCTCTAGATCTGCCACTTGCACCACAGGCTGCGCTGGCACTTGAAACTCCTCGGATAATTTTTCTCCCAAACGCTCCGTGAACTTTTCCGCGATCAGAGTTCTTACTTCTTTTCGGCTCCCCGCCCGTTTTTTCTCTAAAAAATATTCTTCCAAAGAAGAATTGGGCGATAGATCTATTTGCAATGCATCCCCAGGAAACCAATACAAAGAGGCCTGCAAAATCGCTGGCCCCGAAAGCCCCGTGTGGGTGAAGAGAATATTTTCCCGGAAAGTTTTCTCGTTCACAGTAACATTCACATCCACACTCACGCCAGAAATGCCGCCAAATCTTCCAAGAAAGGCGTTGGGCATCACGAGTCCTACCAGAGCTGCATCAAGCCGGGTTACGCTTAAGCCAAATTTCTTCGCCAACTGATAGCCAAAATCCGTAGCTCCAATTTTAGGAATCGATAAACCACCGGTGGCTACCACGAGGGCGGCGGCGGAAAAATCTCCCTTATTGGTTTGCAGGACAAAAGCTCCTTCGGAATTTTTCTCTACATCTATAATTTTTGTTTGCAAACGAATCTCCGCTCCATACTCATCACATTCAGCGCGGAGTAAATCCACAATATCTTGAGCTGAATCCCGGCAGAAAAGCTGCCCCAGTTTTTTTTCGTAATAAGCGATGCCATGTTTTTCCACGAGGGCGAGAAAATCTTGTGGTGTGAAGCGGGCAAAGGCGGATTTGGCAAAATGCTCATTTTCAGAAAAATAATTTTTTGGGCCTGCGCCGATATTGGTGAAATTGCAGCGTCCACCGCCGGAGATAAGGATCTTGCGGCCGAGCTTATCCCCGTGGTCGAGCACGAGCACGCGCTTGCCCCGGCTTGCCGCCCTGGCAGCACACATGAGGCCCGCACCGCCGGCCCCGAGCACGATAAGATCCCAATTTTCCATGGCTTTTATATACACTAAAGTTTTTTGGTCGGGAATCCGAAAAGATCAAAGATCCTTGAGGGCAGAATATTTCACCTGGAGATCCACATGAAGTTTCAAAGTAAAATCAAACAATTAGCCATTATCTCGGGATTCCTTGTTAGCGCTTTATCCTTCAAACCCGATGCAGCCACGGCGGCCGAAGGCCTTTGTAAAACCTGCAAGGCCATTTGCACCAACTACAACGCTTCTCTTATGGACGGCGATGGAAATGAAAAGCGAGATTGCCAACTGGATTGCAAAGAGGAGTGCGCCACCGCTGCATTACACGGCCAACCAACTCGCACCGCTAAACCCCCTACAATTCCTTGCGTAGTGATTTCGGAAAACGCAGTGGAATGCAAAGGAGAAGCTTACGTAAAAGCCTCCGCTAATAGAGGCGTGCTGGAAAACCGTAACTTCTTAGAGAATCTAAAAAAATTCTTTGCGGCTCCTAAACAAGAGGCCGACGAAGAAAAGGGTGGCCCCGCCCTCCGCGGCTACTAAACCCTTCCTAAACTTTTTGGTGGTCGGGATTTACCTAAGAATCCCGCCAGCACCAAGATCGTAGCCAAATAGGGGATCATCACGATGAACTGGGGAGGAATGCCTCCCTGGCCCCCTAGATCCACCGCTTGCAATCTGATCTGCACCACTTCCATCAAACCAAAAAACAAACAGGCCACGAGCGTGGGCACAGGTTTCCATTTTCCTAAAATCAAAGCCGCCAACGCCATGAAGCCTCGACCCGCCACCATATTGCGGGAATAACCAGAGGATAAGCAAATCGAAAGCGTGGCACCGCCCCAGGCGGCGAGTAACCCTGAAATCGCCACAGCACTGTAACGAACCTTGTGTAAAGAAATTCCCGCCGCCTCCAAAGCCGCTGGATTTTCGCCCGCAAAACTAATCCAAAGTCCTAGCGGGCTTTTATAAAATAATACCCACACAGCAAGGGCTAATCCCCACGCAAACCATAAAGGAAAATAAACAAAACGCTCTTCCATGGAAATCGCGGGCGTGCCTCCCGCAGAATCGTAGAGTAGTTTTAAGATGAGCGGAATCAATCCCATCACTAGCACATTCATGGCCGTACCAGCTACCACTTGGTTCGCGCGCCCATGAATCACCGCAGCCCCATATCCTAACGCCGCCACAGCACCAGCGCCGCCTGCCGCGAGAAACCCGAGCTCAGGAGATCCGGTTTGTAATGTAACCAGTGCGCCCACAAATGCCCCCACTAACATGAAGGCTTCCAAGGCTATATTGATGATCCCAGAGCGCTCACTAAAGAGCCCACCAAGGGCCGCAAAAAGAAGAGGAGTAGCCACGCGGAGTAAACTTAAGAAATCCATCATTTCCCTCTCTTTCGCACGGCCACCGCGATCGACACGCAAAAAATCACGAGCGCTTGGATCACGGAAGAAAGATCCCTGGTCACAAATTCCGTTTCGATATCCAAATCCGCAGCTCCCTTATGAAGAGCTCCAAACAAAAATCCCGTGAGCAAAATTCCTAAAGGATGGTTGCGTGCAAGGAGCGCCACGGCAATGCCGATGAAACCAAAGTCTGGGGAAAAACCTAAACGCATTTTTCCCACGCCCCCCAACACTTCCCCTACCACCACGAGCCCAGCCAAAGCTCCCGCCAACCCCATGGCCAATTGGCGGCTCCGATCCACATCAATGCCAGCGGTACGAGCTGCATCTTCATTTTCGCCAACGGCCCGGATCTTAAAACCCCATGGCGTGCGCCACAAAAAAATCCAGAGCGCTATTGATACCAACACCACAAAAGGAAAAGCCGCACTCGCGGGCGCATCATCGAACCAATGCTTCATGGGATCCCAAGCACGGAAAAAATAAGCGGGCGCCACAGGAGGCGTTTCCGGGCTTTGGCTACCTGGGTTTTGGAAATGAGAAGTAACGAGCCAACTGGAAATGGCTGCGGCCACAAAATTCAACATGATCGTATTGATCACTTCGTGGCTTCCCCGGCTGGTGCGTAGCCACCCAGGAATCCAACCCCAAAGCCCTCCCACCAAAATAGCCGCGAGAATCGCCAGTGGCACCGCCACATAAGATGGCAAATCTGGCAACACCACGCCAACCAGCGCTCCCGCCAACGTGCCCATCACCAACTGGCCCTCGGCGCCGATATTGAAAAGCCCAGCGTGAAAAGCCACACTCACGGATAAACCAGTGCAGATCAAAGCGGTGGCATAATAGAGCGTAACTCCTAAATCATAGCGGGAGCCAAAAGCGCTTTTCACGATCACGTTCAACACATTCAGCGGATTCTCTCCCGCAAAATAGGTGAGACCTAAACCGATACTCAATCCCACTAGTAGACCTAAAAAAGAAAGCAGCAGGGTGCGCTTCATAGTGCAGCCCCTGCCATCAAGGCACCTACGGTTTTTTCGTTAAACTCTTCTCGCAAGAAAGATCCCACCACTTGGCCTCGGTACAAAACCAAAAGTCGATCCGCCAGAGTAAATAATTCTTCGAGCTCCGAAGAAATCAACAATACAGCCGTGCCCTGCTCCCGTAGATCCAAGATTTTTTTATGAATGAATGCGATGGCGCCAATATCTACACCGCGGGTGGGCTTGGAAGCGAGGAGTAATTTTGGTTGCTGCCATAATTCCCGAGCTACCACTAATTTTTGCTGGTTACCGCCGCTTAAATCTGAGGCCTTAGCCTCCACTAAGGGCGGACGCACATCATAGGTATGTAGCGCTCCTTGGGTGACATTGCGGATTTTTTTGCGTAATAAAAATGGACCCCAACGAAATTCTTTTTTTTGCTCATGGCCTAAGAGAAAATTCTCCGCTAAGGAAAAGTCTAATAACAATCCTTCTTTCAAACGATCTTCCGGAAAAACGGCCGTGCCAAGTTCCCGGATTTTAGCGGCAGAAAAACGTTCAACACTTTTTTCCTGAAAGCGTAAGGAGCCTTCCTTTAAATTCCGTTTCGGATCTAAGAGAAGCCGCAACAATTCCGACTGTCCGTTTCCCTCCACGCCCGCAATACCTAAAATCTCTCCGGCACGTATGCGAAAGCTCACAGGACCAAGATTTTTTCCCGCCTTCACGGCTTTGGCTTCCAACACCAAATCATGGCGAGCCGGGCTTCGCTCTTTTTCTGTCGGCGCTTGCACTTCCTGACCCATCATCAAACCGCTAATTTCCCCAATAGAAGTGTGCTGCACTTCCCGCTCTCCCACCACCCGGCCCGCCCGGAATATGGTAACTTTCTCGGCCAGGGCCATCACTTCTTTTAATTTGTGGGTGATGATGAGAATGGTTTTTCCTTTGGCGCTAAGAGCACGCAAAATGCGAAATAAACCTTCAATCTCCGCGGGCGCGAGCACAGCGGTTGGTTCATCTAAAATCAAAACTTTAGAATCCCGGTACAAAAGTTTTAAAATCTCGATCTTCTGCTGCATGCCCACGGGCAATTCTTCCACGGGAGTGTCGAGGGGAATCTCTAGGCCGAACTCCTGCATCAAGGCTTGGATTTTTTTTCTCGCGGCCCCACTATGGCGGCGTAAATAAGGGAAGTGATGGGTGCCAAGCAAAATATTTTCTAAAGCCGTATGGGTTTCCGCCAGCATAAAATGCTGGTGAACCATGCCGAAGCCTGCAGCGATGGCATCTGCCGAGGAGCTCCAGTGGCAACGCTTGCCCGCCAATAGAATTTCTCCGCCATCGGGCATGTATTGGCCGTACAAGATTTTCATGGCCGTGCTTTTGCCCGCGCCGTTTTCCCCCACGATGGCGTGGATGGAACTTTCGGCTACTTGAAAAGAAACCTGGGCATTGGCCTGCACGGGGCCAAAGGATTTTTGAATGTTCCTCAGTTCCAGGTAACTACTTTTTTGCATTCTTGTAGTAATCCGGTACTTTGATTTTCCCTTGGATCATCTGTGTTTTTAATTGTTCGAGCCTGGCGCGAATTTCAGGGTTAAGGATTTTTTCATTGTGGGCATCCAGGGCATAATCCACGCCTTTATTTTCGAGGCCAAAGCGGGCGGTACCTCCGGAAAATTTTCCGTCTTTTACAGATTGAATGAGATCAAAAACAGCAACGTCCACCCGCTTTAGCATGCTCGTGAGCACAAAACCGGGTTTCACCCAGTTTTGGTTAGAGTCCACACCGATGGCGAACTTTTTCTTTTCCTCGGCGGCGTCAAACAAGCCATAGTTTGAGGCACCTGCAGCCCCATAGATCACATCCACGCCCTGATTGTATTGAGATAATGCCAATTCTTTGGCTTTAGCAGGATTGTTCCAAGAGTCGCTCGTGACACCCACATAATTATTCACGATCACGGCTTTCGGATTCACATGCTTTACACCAGCCTCATAGCCCATTTGAAACCGGCGGATCAAGGGCACATCCATACCGCCCAAAAATCCCACCTTGCCCGTTTTACTCACAAGAGCCGCAGCAGCCCCCATCAAAAAGCTTCCTTGGTGCTCTTCAAACAATAAATTGCGCACATTGGGCTGCACCACTTCTGCGTCCACCAAACCGAATTTTAAATGGGGAAATTGCGGGGCCACGCGCTTGATTGCATCGCTCATGGAAAAGCCCACTCCGATGATCAAATCGAATTTTTTTTGCGCGAAACTGCGCATGGTGGATTCCACGGCCGCGTCGTCCATGGTTTCCACGTATTTTAATTGGATGCCTAAATCTTTTTTGGCTTTTTCTGCTCCCGCATAGGCCGCAGCGTTGAAGGATTTATCGTCCCGCCCCCCCTTATCTAAAACCAAAGCCACCCGAATTGGCTCGGCCAAGGCAGTAGAAAAAAGCGTAGAAAATAAAAACAAAAAAAGAAGTCTCATAGGCTTTTGGTTTCCTTTGCGGCGACTATAATGCATCTCCTCTCTAGAGCAAGCTTCTTTCACGTTTCCGGCAGCAAAAAATCTGACAAAAATTCACTGCGATATCAAGCATGTATGCCACATAGCTGGCATTCTTTCGCGCTTAGCGCTATCCTAAATAGCAGGAGGAGTTTTCATGCGTATTTTTTTAGTATTTGCCCTCTTACTTCAAGTTTCATCCGTAGCCATGGCTAGCGGGCTTTTTGGCAATAACAAAGCGGATGATAGTTTCGCCGTAAAATCCATTGAAGGGCGCCAAGCCATTCTTGAAGGCAAACCAAAAGATTTGAAAGTAGGCGACTCCCTTTATTTTATGCGTAGTCCATTTAAGTTCACCGTAAGCTCAGTCAAAGGAAACACCGTCACTGTAACGCTACCGGAAAGTCATACGTTGGCCGAAGGCAATGCTTTACTTCGTTTCCCGAACGATGCCATTAAAAAGAACATACAGACCGAGAGCCGCCTAAAACAGGCCCTGGAAGAATAGATCAGGAATTAGCTCGCACTCGCTCCCCTCGATACACTGGCCAAATCACCATGCACACCAAGTACATGGAAACTTGGCCCAATACCGAAACCCAAGCGATGCCTTTTAGCATCCCAGCTTCCGCAAAAAACAAAGAACCAAAACCAGCCATAGTGGTAAACACTGAAAGATGCACCGCTTGAGCCACGAAACGTGCCGCTGGTAAAGCGCCATACCTCTCCCGCTCCCTGTGGCGCACATGCACTCCCATATCAATACCGGCAGCCAGCACAGCGGGCACCATAGCCACGTTCAAAATAGAAAAGCGCACACCCACTAGTCCCATCAAAGCAATCAACACAAAAATCCCGGCGATCAACTGGAACTCAAGATCTAAAGCATCCAAGAAATTACGAAAATCCAATCCCATCACCACGAAGGCACCAGCCAAAAAAACTAGCAAAATGATTAAACCGTCGTGGGTGATGTGATCCAAAATCTCCGTGAAAATTGTCACGTCGCTACCCACTTTAATTCCCGGAAAAACCTGTCGCGCTTCTTGTAATACATTGGAAAAAGCTCTGAGAGCGGGCGCTTGATCTAAATCCTGGGCCGGATACGCCAATACAATGTTTCCACTTTGGCCAAAAGCATCGGCTAATTGAGGGGGCAGATCTTTGCGCTGATTGGGCTTAGCTTCTAAGAGCCTTCGCACATCATTTGCGTCCATCCCAGATTTTGCGCCAAGTTCACTATCGGAAAGGCGCGTGAGACGGCTCGACAAACGCTCAATTTCTGCAAAACGATCTTCTGCATCTTCTGGAATCAAGCGATAGAGGGAAATCGCATCTTGTACCAACTCCTTGCGGGAAGAATCTTTTAGCCAAGCCTCGAGCGCTTTTGCCTGCTTAGCATCGGTGGCTAAAAGCGCCGCTGGCGTAAAGCTGCGGCCGAAAAGATCATTCACAAACTGATTTCTTTCCCTAGTTTCCTGGGAAAGATTGTGCATGCGTTTAAAGTCGTACTCAAACTCCGCTTGCCATGCACCCCAACAAGCGAGGAGCACAAAAGGCGGAATCACCCAACGCATTTTTCGACCAAAAGGATACAAACCAAAAGCTTCCCGCAATTTGGTGAAATGGGGCTTTTCCCGCAGAACAAGCGCCATCACGGGAAACATACACACATAAACAATATATATAGATAAAATCCCTACGCCAGCAATCTTACCCAATTCCGAGAAGCCGCGAAAATCACTAAAAGAAAGAATAAGAAACGCAGCAGCGGAAGTGATCGCCGCTGATCCTAAAGCTCGGCCCGTATACAAATAGGATCGTTCAAGCGCCCTGGTAGGAGAATGGCCAGAAGCCAGCTCTTGCTGAAAGCGCCTCACCAAATGCACGCCATACTCCACACCCATGCCGCCTAAAATCGCGAGCAAAAAACCCGTAAGGATATTGATCTGGCCCACGAGCAAATGCGCGGCCCCGAGAGTCCAAGCCATGGCCACACTCACAGCCAACACCATAAGTGCGGAACCCCGAAAAGAACCCAAACCAAAAATCAGAATAAAAGCCACCCCCGCTAAAGAAAGAACGGAGGTGAATTGGATGTCTTTTTCAATTTGGTAGGTGTCGTTTACTTTATCCACATAACGACCCACTAAAGTGAAGGGCGTTGTGCCCAAGGCGGACTTTAAAGAACTATCTACTTCGGCCACAAGCTCCCTAGATTTCCCCAAATCCTCGGAGTCAAAAGCAGGTTTCGCCAAAACCATGGCAAAGCGCTTATCGGCAGAGATAAAGTAGCGGTCTTTTTTGCCTATGTCCAAGCGCTTCAGCCTAGATTTCGCACGCCGTAAATTTTGTTTTTGGTCCGCATCGGACTCTAAACCAAGATCAATCAAGCCACTTTTGCCGTTATTGGCGATGATCCGCCCGGCTTCCAGCACTTCTTCAAAATCTTTTTCCGGCAAAAGATAAAGCGCCTGATCGCGCAAGCTATATTCTTCTCTCTCATGGAACGTGTAGCGGATCTTAGGTTGGGATTTTAACAGTTCCGCTACTTTTGTGAGTTGAGCCTCGGGTTTTTCCATGGGACCCAAGAGCACGATCAAATAACCCACGCCGCCCACTTCTTTGGAAACCGCTTGCAGGTCTAAAACACTTTGCCGGTTTTCCGGCAAAAGATCCGCTAAGGATAAACGAATGGGCAAATCCAAGCCGCGGCTAAGGCCCAAACCCGCCACGAGCAAAGCGAACACAAAACCCACCCAACGGTGGCGCAAATTCCAAAGGAGTACTTTTCCTAACACGCCCCTAATCTACCACTTCTGTTGAGCCTAGCGAAACAAAAGTGGCAGAGTGATACGAGTGCGACCATGGGCGGCAGGAAAGCGTAGACCAGAAAAATATTTGCGCACCAGGGTTTGGGGTTTGCTTTTGTTATTACCCTCAAGGGAAACCAAACTATCGGCCAAAATTTCAGGAGAAGACGCAACTCCCGAAGGCGAAACCCCAACGCGTACACTCAGTACTCCATGGCAACGGCCCTCTTGGGCCAAGGCATCCACCAAACCTTGCACCGCTTCGTCTAAAACCGGCGCCACTTGCTTGGCCCGTAAAGCTCCTTGCAAAAAAGGCTTTGGCTCCGTGAACCAACCATGCACCACGAGCCGAGCCTCCCTTGGATCCCGCGTTCCCGTGACGGGCGTTACCCCGTGGGGTAAACGGGGATCGAACACCACCAAGCGATTGAACTTAGGTGCCACACGCTCCACGAAACTCGAAAGCTCTCGATCCTTAGCATCTTGAAAATTTTGCCAGTACTGGAGCACTTGCGGTCGGAGCAATAGAGTTTCCCCGCCCTTAAAGCCCAAGCGCTTCGGACTCAAAGAAAACACAAAAGCCCAGGGACCATGGGGAACATCGGAATGGAGTTGCTGCTGGCAACCTTCCACATAGTAGCTCAGCCAGGGCGGCGTGATGCCCCAGCAGCCCAAATTCTCCTGACCCCAACGCACCAAATGCTGCAAAAATGCGCCATAGATTTTTTGCGGGAAAAAATGATCTGCTGGCGTGCGCACCAGGGTGTATTGATCTGGCACATGCCAATAATCCCACACAAACCGTTGGCTCGTGGTGGCTTTAGGATCCCGGAAGCGCTCGTCAAACACCGAACGTAAGGCCGGAGCGCCAGGAAAAAACCGATCTTGCAACCAGAGATGCTTAGGCATGCTCCCTTCTACCACTTGCCTTTAAATCGTAAAAATTTTAGTTTTGGACCCATGAAATCTTTCCGCAAAGAACTTGTTTTCGAGATCCCCAAACGCCTGGCCTTCATCAACATCACCGAAGAAGTGGAGGCCTGCCTGGAAAAGAGCGGCATCCAAGAGGGCTTATGCCTCGTGAACTCCATGCATATTTCTTCCTCGGTCTTTATCAATGATGACGAACGGGGCCTACACCAAGATTTTGAAACCTTCCTAGAAAATCTCGTGCCCCACGGCCCCATCGAGCAATACCGCCACAATGATACGGGGGAGGACAACGCGGACGCCCACATCAAACGGCAGGTGATGGGCCGGGAGGTGGTGGTGGCCATTACGGATGGACGCCTGGATTTTGGCCCTTGGGAACAAATTTTCTACGGAGAGTTCGACGGTAAACGGAAAAAACGGGTGCTCGTGAAAATCATCGGTCAGTAACCAGTTACTGCATCTCGTACTCCACGGAAACCCGGGAGCTAATATTGATCTCCCCCGGAGCCACGGACGTGGAATCCGCCATTTCCGCCCCCCCCTTCATCATCGCCATGGGTGCGTGAGCATATACGGGCGGTTGGTGCTGCACGGAACTATCCGAAATCCTCAAAACTCCTTTTAAACTACGCTTACTGGATTTTGCCAAAGCTTCCGCCCGGCTTAAGGCATTCTTCATGGCCAAATCCAGGGCCTGCAATTCCACTTCTTGGCGCTTTTCTGTGGCAAAATTTACTCCCTGTAGAAGCACGGCCACATCTTCGGTGCCCTTGCCCACTAAAGCATCCAATAAAGTTCCCACGCTCTCGAGTTTCCGCACCGTAACGCTAAGACCATGCTCCAATTGATACCCTAAGAAAACCTGTTTGCCGTTCTGTTCGTAGCGATATTCGGGCTGCAGGGAGAAATTGGTGGTTTGGATATCTTTGGCTTCGATCCGAAACTCGTCTTTCAGCACCTTTTCCACCCGGGTCATTTCTTTGGCATTCTTCGTTTGTGCCAATTTGGCTTCTTTCCCCTTGGTGCGCACCTGCAAATTCAAGGTGGCTTTATCGGGCCTCACGGACATTTCCCCCTCCCCCCGCACAGCGATGGTGCGGGGAAATTCTGGAGCGGCAAAAGTGGAAAGAGGGAGGGCAAGTAGTAGAAAAGAAAGTGCTTTCATAGCTTCAGGAAAGCAGGAAGCGGGCAAGCCGTCAAGGGCTTCTGCGCTAGCGAGCCAGGGCCCGGGAGCTATTTTTGGCAGACTTCGCCAACCGGCGACGCATAAGCAGCACCACCGCACAGGCAAAAGTTTCAACTAATAAAGAAAAACTCTGTTGCATACTGGCTAAACAAATATCTCTATAGTTTTGGGCTGTCAACTTATTGTGAGGAGAGGAGGAAGTTTATCCCTGGCTAATCCAGTTCCACTAAAAACCAAAAACTAAGGCGAACTCAAACTATCGAGCAAAATTTTGCGATCTTCGGGACTAAGAGCGTGAGACGCATTTTTCGGTGGCATCTTGGGTTGGCCTTGAGGATCACGCAAATATTTCAGCACCAGGCTTTCCCCATTTAGGTCTTTTTTATAATTCTTCATAGCTTCAAAGTCCGTGAGGGGCAGTTCGTAATCGGAGAGCACTGCGCCTACGCCCTGGTGGCATTCGCTGCAGCTCTGGAGAAAAATCTGGGTGGGGCGTCCAAGGTTTTCCACCAGGGCCCGGTTGATATCCGCGATGACTTTTTCCTCGGGGAAGGCCGGGATTTTTTGTTTTTTGCAATCTTCCAGGATTTTATCTTTACGGTTGAAAATTACGTTTTGGATTAAGTTTTCATCCGGCAGCCAGGAGCTCGTGAGGACAGAAGACAAAGAATTATCCTTTAACGCCCGGAATAGATCCTTTTGATTTTTCGCCCAATCGAGCAAAGGCTTATTTTCCGTTGAAAGGCCAAAACAAATATTACCCATGGTTACCAAAAATCCGAGGGGGTTCTCCTTATCGAGCGTTACCGTCGGGCGGGGATAGGTGGGATCGGCTTTGCCCTGGATACCGAGGATCTCCTCCCACTTTAAGCTTGGATTTTTGCTGTTTTCGTTAGCCACTAGCAGAGGATCCACGATTGCGAGCTTGGCCGAATAAAAAAACTCTTCTCCCGTCATGGCGTGAGCCGTTTTTTCTAAGGGGTGCGCTACGAGCAGGTTTTCCCCGCTAAAAATTTTTGTGAGCCCACCTTTTTCCTTCGCGGCCAAAGGATCCCGATCGGGCAACACAGGAGAAGAGACCGCGAATTTACCGGCCACTACGGCGGGCCATAGGGATTCATAAAAATAGGTTAATTCAGGGCTGTTCTCTTTTGGGCCGAAGCCTTGCATTTGTTGCCCGCGCATAGCGACAGCTAATAATTTTAATTTACAATCGGAATCTTCTTCGGCGCAAATCTCCGAGCAAACCTTGCGGGTTAAGATTTTTTCATTCGCGATTGTCACCCGGATGTCGTAGTTAATCACGTCGTTGCCTGTACCGAGAGGGATAGTTGATTGAAAATTACTTTCTTGCTGAATTTTCTCCAGCAACTCATTTTTTTTCATAAAATTCCCATCACCCGCGTGGGTTTCGGACCAAGGCGCGCGGCTAAAAATGGGCCCGCCGTTTTGGTGGCAGCCTAAGCAGAGGGTGCGGTTCGCTTTTTTTAGGATTGGGGTTTTGCCGGGTTCCAGCTGATCCAAGAGATAAAATTCGTAGCGGCCCTTGGCTTGATTCCAAGCGATGATTTCGGCCTGCTTGGTCTTGGGGGCATAACCCATGAAAAGGTCTGGATTTTTGAAAACAGGCAGAATGCGGGGGTCCTGGAAATCTGCTTTATTTTTTACCAATGAGCGGCCATCGGGAATGGCGAGAAGCACCGTGGGGAACATAGCACTTTTCTCTCCCTCAAGAAGCCGCACTAAGCTGTCAAAATCCGTAGGGATTCCGGCTGCGAGCTTCCTCTCCACTTCCGTTTCGTACAATGGTTCGGGGCCGGCTAAAGCAAGGCTAGCCAGACAAAAGTAAAATAAGAAAAATAGATTCTTTTTCACCTCTTCCTATCGGCAAATTTCTTCTATTTTTATATTTTCTCAGTGATTTTGCGGGAAATACGAAATACCGTGACCTCTTAAGCCGACGGTACCCAACCCCGTCACACGGTATTCGCAGGGGATCGTTTAAGGCAAGTTTAACACACGCCTATATTAAAAAGTAACCTGACACCACTTCCTATTTTTTCTTAAGCAAAGTCGCCGCGAAGATTCCAAATACTGAGCCCATCAAGCAAGAGCATAGACCAAGCGATAAAATGATAGTCCAAAAACCAAATTCGTCTCTAATGGTCAATGCAGAGACAAAAAACAAAACAATGGGGACTACGATCGAAATCGCATGGGTTCGATATCCTTTCTCGAACACAAAAGTAATGGCGCCACTTATAAGGCAGGCCACAGCGAAGACAGCAATGATTAAAGATAATTCCATGGGGATCGAATATTTCAGCGACCCATGCGCGGTCAACAAGCCAATCTTTCACATATTTTATAAAGGCAGATTAGCAACCCTCACCAATCCCTAGACTTTACCCACCGCCCGTTCGATTTTCGAACTCGCCTTGGCCGATTTTCAAACATCCACCTTGCACCCTCATCTCCTCACAATATAAAAATAAGCATGCGCCCCAATTCCACCACCCTCACCCTCCTCGCCCTAGTCATCTTGGCCGCAGGCCTTGGTTTGTTCACCACCGCCTATATGGGCTGCGCCGCTTTGGCCTACTTCCTAATGGTCTGGGGAATCTGTGCGCGCAAAGGCCAGCGCGTTTTGCATCGCCGCCTCATGTTCTCGGCCATGGGAATTGATCTATCTTTGGTTTTGCTACTCGAGCTCCAGCGGGATGCGATCGGCACCGTGATTTCCTTAGAGATGAATACTCTCCCCCTATTGCACGTGCTATTTTCCGCCTTAGCCGTGGTCTGCTATGTTCCCATGATCCTGATGGGGCGAAAACTTTGGGCAGCGGAAAACGTAAAACTTCGCACTTGGCACCGGCGCATCGGCTGGACCACTTTCCTCCTGCGCTCTTTAGGTTTTTTGCTGATGTTTAGTTTGTTGGAGAAGGCCCCTTGAGAGCGCTGTATGTGGGCATCGGGGTTTTAAGTTTAGCTTTAGGCATCGCCGGAATTTTCCTGCCCATTTTGCCCACCACCCCTTTTCTCCTGTTGACCGCCTTTTGTTTTTCCAAGGGATCGCCCCGTCTCCACGCCTGGCTCCTGAACCACAAACAATTTGGGCCCGTGATTGTGGATTGGCAAACGAGGCACGTGATCCGCCTACCCGTGAAGATCCTGGCCACGTTTCTTCTTTTACCCACGGTTTTGTTGGCTTTTTCCGATCGTCCCCTGGCTCTCAAAGTGGCTCTCCTAGCACTAGTAGTGGGTGTGCTCACATTCATTTGGACAAAAAAATCCCAATAACAGTCGGTATTTGCGCCAGTTACCGCGTCGTGTTATACGTAAGCCCCGTACCCATAACCGCCCCTCTAGGCCGAAAGCACCCATGTTCCAAAAGTCTGCCACAAAAAATAAAAACTCGAAGCGTCCTTCGCAACCTAGCTTCTCCGATCGCCGCCCCAAGGGTGGAAGAGATTATTTCAAACGCCGCAATACGGTTTCCGCCACGGGACCGAAACCCCATCAGCTCACGCAAACCAAGGAAGCCAAAGATCCGGTGCGCACTCTTTTGCCCGGCCAAGTGAAAGCGGCCGCACCCGTTCTCGAATCTTCCCTCACTTTTGCGGACTTTGATTTGCCCGAAGAATTAGAAAAAGCCTTAGGGGAATCGGGCTACGAGCGCCCCACTCCCATCCAAGAACAAAGCCTTCCCCATACCCTCGGTGGATTTGATCTCATCGGTTGCGCTCAAACGGGCACGGGAAAAACCGCGGCCTTTGTGTTGCCGATGCTCACCCGTCTCCTGGAAGACGAAGACGCCCAGGCCCTCGTGCTTGCACCCACCCGGGAACTCGCCGCCCAGATCCTCGACACTTTTAAAAAACTCGCGAACCACGCCCGGCACCTGCGGCCCCAGCTCATCATCGGTGGCGCTAGTTTCCACGAGCAAAATCGCATGCTCCGCCAAGGTCCCCGGATTTTGGTGGCCACCCCCGGACGCCTCGTGGATCACTTACAGCAAAAAACCATCCAGCTCTCCCGCGTGAAATTCCTCGTGCTCGACGAAGCGGACCGCATGTTCGATATGGGATTTGCCCCGCAAATCGACAAAATCCTGCGGCAAATTCCTAAAGAACGGCAAACCCTTCTTTTCTCCGCCACCTTTAGCCCTGAGATTAGAAAACTCGCGCTGCGGTCTCTCCGGGAGCCGAAAGAAGTTTTTATCGGCGCTCCTTCCCGGGCCGCCGAAGGCGTGGAACAAGAAATTTTGGAAATTTCTACGCAACAAAAATTCCCGATGTTGCTCGATGAACTCAATAAACGGGAAGGCACCGTGCTGCTCTTTACGGGCATGAAACACCGGGCCGATAAACTCGCCCGCTCTCTCCAGGATTACGGCCATTCCGTGGCCCGCATCCACGGCGGCCGCACCATGGGTCAGAGAAATAGCGCTATCAAAGATTTCCGTAGCCAAAAAGTGCGGATCCTCGTGGCCACCGATATCGCGGCTCGGGGTCTCGACATTTCCCACGTGGCCCACGTGATCAACTATGATCTACCCCAGGATCCTGAAGATTATATCCACCGCATTGGCCGCACAGCGCGAGCTGGAGCCCTAGGCAAAGCCCTTTCCTTCGTGACCCACGAAGATAAAGATTCCTGGCGAAAAATTTCCCGGCTCTTGGCCAAATCCGGCGCCAAGGCGTAAACTGCCTTTCATGCAGAAAAAACTTCTTCTCTTAGGCGCAGGCGAACTCGGAAAAGAATTCGTGATCTCCGCCCAACGGTTGGGCCTCCACGTGGTGGCCGTGGATCGCTATGCCGATGCTCCCGCCATGCAAGTGGCCGATGAGTTTGCCGTGGTGGATATGCTGGACGGCGAAGCTTTGGAAAAAGCAATCGCTCAGCACCAACCACAAATCATCATCCCCGAAATCGAAGCCATCCGCACCACGAAGCTCCAGGAGTTTGAAGCCCGTGGTATCCAAGTGGTGCCCACGGCTAAAGCCGCCCACCTCACCATGAATCGGGATGCCATTCGTGATGTGGCGAGCAGAGATTTAAAATTAAAAACCGCCCGCTTTGCCTATGCGGAAAGCCAGGCGGAGCTTGAGTCCGCGGCCAAGGAAATTGGTTTTCCTTGCGTGATTAAACCGGTGATGTCTTCTTCCGGAAAAGGCCAATCGGTGGCGAAAAAACCAGCGGACATCGCCACTTCCTGGAAATATGCCGTGGCCGGCATGCGGGGCGATCAAGCTAAGGTGATCGTGGAAGAGTTTATCCGTTTTGAGTCGGAAATCACTCTCCTTACGGTGAAACAAAAAAAAGGCCCTACCCTTTTTGTGAAACCCATCGGTCATCGACAAGAGCGGGGCGACTACCAAGAATCCTGGCTGCCCGCTAAACTTTCTCCCTCCCAATTAAAAGCCGCGCAAAACATGGCCAAAAAAGTGACCGATTATTTAGGCGGCGCTGGCCTCTTCGGCGTGGAATTTTTTGTGACCAAAAACTCTATCTATTTTTCCGAGCTCTCCCCCCGACCCCACGACACGGGCATGGTGACCCTCATTTCCCAAGACTTAACGGAATTTGATTTGCACTTACGGGCTGTGCTGGGATTACCGATTCCAGAAATTTCCTACTGGGGGCCAAGCGCTTCCGCCGTGGTGCTCGCGGATCGGGAATCGGAGCACTTTCATTTTGAAGGCGTGGAAAACGCTCTAAAGGCCAAACAAACCGAAATCCGCCTCTTCGGAAAACCCGCCACCCGCCCCTTTAGGCGCATGGGTGTGGCCCTGGCCCGGGGTAAAAACACGAACGAGGCTCGGCGAAAAGCCCGGGCCGCCGCGGGAAAAATTAAAATCATTTACGAAAGCTGAAACTGGGGCTGCTGCTCAAGCTGCGCATAATCCTCGGCGTTAATCGGCTGGATGGAATAATTTTTATCCCGCATGGGAGCGCCGTTACGGGAAATTTTCACTCGTTCCAGCCAATCTTTTCCTAGTGGCTTTTCGATTAAGCTTAAACAGTTGGAAGCTACTGTTGTTTCCGCTTTTTCCCCAATCACGCAACCCACCCCCACGTGGAAACCCGCCAAGAGTAGCGTTACTCTCACGGCGGTGGAGCGGGTGTAGTTGGTGAAGAGACAAGGAGTGCTCGGATCCAGACGTTGGTAGAGATTTGTGAAGTGGGGCAAAGTCCACATCTCCTGATTCCCTACGGGAGAATAGGGATCGTAAAAAATACTATGGGGTGCAGGTAGTTTTGGATCTTGCACGAGCTCTTGGAAATCCCCTAAATGTAAGTGCCAAAAAAAGCCTGGCCGAATTTCTACGGACTTTTTTTCTAACAAAGCATGCAGAATTTCTCGGTGCTTGGTTGGGTAACCCAAAGCACTCGCATTTTCCAAGGCGAAGGTAAGCGGCGCCAAGGTAAGATCAAAGCTATGGATCTCGGCCCTTGCAGAAGAATTTTGCAAGTCTTCTACCGCCGCCAAAGCATTGGCCGCGGCTCCTAAGCCCACATCCCAGAGAATAAAATTTTCGCTTTGCTCGGCCCGCTCCCGGATTCGTTGCTGTTGCACGTGCAAGATATTGGCTTCTATTACGGGGCCCGTGCCCGGATGGAAGGTTTCTTTATGTTCCCGGCAGCGGAGGCTCGTGACCCCGGATTTCGTGGTGATGAGCTCGAACTGGCTCACCCCTCATACCCCAAAATATCCACGTAGGTGATGCCTTTAGCTAAAGAAGAGGAGGGCTTGGCGGCCTGGCCCTTGATCAGGATTTTCTTTTCGTAAAAGAGATCTTTAAAGGCCGTGCGGGAAATGCGCTTCAATTCGAGATTGGTCTCTTGGGCCCGAATGGCCTCCAAAAGGATCGTATCTAAACGGGGCTGTTTGTTGTTCAGCGTGAGGGTGATACGAAAAGAATTTTCCGGGCGCTCGGGTACGTTTTCCATAGCCCTTGATCGCATTGACGGAGGGATTTGTCGAGGAACAAGGCTCGGTTATTTAATCTGAACATAATTAAGAGGCGGTAAAGCCGCGCTGCCTTCCTTGCACCTGGCCTAATCCTGCTATACAAACTCCCGTGCCCAAAATCCTCGATCTTAAACTCCCCTTAGATGATGATCTAGCCGAGCGCCTGGAATGGCTCATGCCCGGCCACGGGCCCTACCGCATCCTCCGGCAAAGCGTGGATGCCCGCCAGCGCCACTCCCCCCATTTTGTGTACGCCATCGAAGTGGCCGCCTCCGGAGAAAAACTCACGGTGCCGGAATTTCATTTTGAAAAAATTTCGAATCCGAAAGAGCGGCCCATCATCGTGGGCTCCGGGCCCGCAGGGTTATTTGCGGCTTTACGTTTCGTGGAGCGAGGCGTGCCCTGTATTCTTCTTGAGCGCGGTTCCGATTCCGTGGAGCGGATCAAAGGCATTAGCCAATTTTGGCGCCACGGAAAACTCGATCCCCGCAATAATGTTTGTTATGGCGAAGGCGGAGCGGGCCTTTATTCCGACGGTAAACTCATCACTCGTATTAAATCCCCCCACATCCCCTACGTGCTGAACCGCCTCGTGCAATTTGGGGCCCCAGAAGAAATCCAATGGCTCGCAAATCCCCACGTGGGAAGCGATCGCATCCGCCGGGTAATCCCAAAAATGCGGGAATTTTTGCGCTCCCAGGGTTGTGAAATCCGTTTCAATACGCAAGTCACAGAATTATTAGTAGAAGGCAAAGAAGTGGTGGGAGTAAAAACAGAAAAAGGAGAGAAAATCTTTTCTCCTTACACCATTCTCGCCACTGGCCACTCCGCAGAAGATATGCTTTTGCACTTACAAGATTTAGGAGTGCAGCTCGAAGGAAAATCTTTTGCCATGGGCTTAAGAATCGAACATCCCCAAAAGCTCATCAATGAAATCCAATACCGGGATGCGGCCGAGCACCCAAAGCTTGGTAGCGCCAATTACCGCCTGGCCCACCACGATTCGCAATCGAATATTGGCGTTTACAGTTTTTGCATGTGCCCGGGAGGCTATGTGCTCTCGAGTGGCACCGAAGCTGACGGCATCGTGAGCAACGGCATGAGCAACTACCACCGAAATTCTCCTTTTGCCAATGCGGCGATCGTGGTTTCTGTGGATCACGAAAGGAATTTTGGCTCCGATCTGTTCGGTGGCTTGAAACTGCGAAAAAAATTAGAACAGCGGGCCTTCCAGGCGGTGCAAGAGCGGGGCGGCACCAAAGAATTACCGGCGCAAAGATTAGAAGATTTTATGGCCGGCAGATTGGGAGATGTAATCAAAGGTTCATCGCCCTCCGGCGCCCAAGCGGTGCGTCTCGATGAAATTTTACCCAAAGAACTAAAAAACAAAATGCTCGAAGGCCTAAAAAAGTTCGACCGGCAAATGCAAGGCTTCCTCCACCCGGAAGCCCAGCTCTACGGCGTGGAATCCCGCACGAGCTGCCCCTTGCGGGTTAGCCGAGGTGAAGACGGCCAAAGCCTTTCACACCCCGGCCTCTACCCTGCGGGAGAAGGCGCGGGCTATGCGGGGGGAATCACGAGTGCTGCTTGTGACGGAATAAAGCTTGCGGAAAAAATTATGGAGCGGATGCTTTAGCCTGTAAACGCCGGCGCAAGACCAAAATTTCCACGGCCATATACACTAGCAAACTTCCCGTAAAGCCCACGCCCTTCAGCAAAGCCCAAGCGGAAGTGGACCAAGAAAAAGCAGCCCAGGTGGCAAGGGCCGCATGCAAGCCAAAAAAAATCGCCATGCGCACCGTGAGGCCCGGCAGTTTTTCTTTTAAAACCACCGGCACATTCTGATTTTGTTTTTCCATCACAGCCAAGAGAAAGGGTTTTTCCAACAAAAAAGAAGCAAATAAAAATATTGCTAGCCCGCCCTCCATCAATGCCGGCTGTAATTTGAACCAAATTCCATCTTTAGCAAATAAAGAAACAGCGCCGAGACCTAAGATCAAAAAACTTGTGACTAAGGTAACAAAGGAAATCCGCCGGGAGCGTATCCATTCCCAGGTCATTTCCCCTACACTAAACACCATGCCAGCCACCACGCCCCAAATGATGCCAAATTTTTCTTCGATCACCGTGAAAGCAATCACGGGTAAAAGGCCACCAAAAAGGAATTGCAGCAGTGCCTGCCTTTTAGGGTCCCGGGCCAAGATCACTCCACGCTCTTGATCGCCTTCTGAACGGCGGCCGAAAGTTTTTTGGGATCGTGCCCTTTAGAAACTTTTGTATTTTTTTCCAAGGGCGCCGTATTGATAAAAGTGGCCTTGGAATTTTTAGGGTTGATCACGGCCAATAGGGGCACGCCGTCCCGCTTTACGGGAGATTTAGAAAGAGCCGCAACCCTATCTAACACGCTTAAACCAGAGGCCAATTTTTCTCGCTCTTGGTACAAACCGATTTCTTCCACCACCACATTGGCACCCGGTAAACCTTCTTCCCCTAACGAAAGCAAACGGTGAATGGAAACGCACCAGGGGCACCAGTCGGCGCCGAACACCACCAAGAGATGTTTATTTTCGGCTTTGGCTTTTTCCCAGGCAGAATCAAAAATTTTTGCTTGGTCCGTGCACACCCGGTAGATTTTGCCTTTGTCGTCACAGGATTTATTATCGGCCGCAAAAGCGAAATTTCCTAAAAGGGCTAAAAGTAGAATGAATTTCATATGAACTCCTCTTTTTGTAACCCCTTAGTTGTAGCGTAATCATAAAAAAAGGGCGAGCCTTACAAGCTCTCCCTTTCTTAAAATCAGATTTTTTTTATTCTTCTTTTCGCTTCAACACTTGGGATTCACAGCCACCCATTTGGTTGTTCAAGTGCTCGGCCGTTAGCCATTGCACGTCATATGGATACACTTGATCGCTCATGCCATCGCTGCCTTGGAAATTAAGATTTAATTTCTGCAATACTTGGCCTTTTCTGGTTACGATTTCAAATTGCCCCGGGCCTTTCACTACAAAAGCAACTCTTCTCGTTTTAGAAACCAACTTCTTTTCTGCATTATCAAACACAGTAAAAGTGTGTTTTTCCATATTGTATGTGGTGGTGAGGAAAGGCTCCGTGAAGCGGCAGGTGATCACGTCAGCTTGGGCAGAAAGAGAAACAAAAAACAAAATAGCAAAAACAAATTTCATATATGCTCCTTAAGAAAATAACAGAGTCGTTTAGATAGAACAAAATGATGCATAACGTCAAATGATTTTTACGCAATCCTCCTGCGTCTTTGCATCTCAAATTTTCTCTGCTGCTGGCTCACCTCTACTAAGGCGGAAAGCTCCGCCGTGAGGAGGGCGATGATATCCCCCACGGCCACAATACCCACCAATTCTTGCTCCGGGCCCACGATCGGTAAACGCTTCACACCCCGCTCCCGCATGGTTTGGATCACGTGGGTGACGCTGTCATTTTCATTCACGGTAACCAAACCCGTGGTCATAATATCTTCTACGGCCAGAGCAGAAGTAGAAGCACCTAAGGCCACCGTTGCCACCACGATGTCCCGATCTGTTAAAATTCCCAGCGGAATCTCACGGCCTAGCTCATAATCCACCACAACCACATCACCCACGTGATTTTCTCGCATCACTTTTGCGGCAGCCTCCACGGAACTTTCTTTGGAAATGCTCACCACATTACGCCGACCAATTTTCTTTAGATCCATCTTTGCCCCCTAACTCATGCCGCTAAAGCAATTTGCCGCTTTTGTAAAAGACCCTGCACTTCCCCAGTGGAAATTGGACTCACGTCGTGGGGAATCTCGTCCCGCACGGTGGCCAAAACCGCCGCAGAAAAACTTTTTCGCAGTTTTCCCAAGAATTTAGGCTCAGCGATCAACACCAATTCGTCATATAGATGATGGCTCCTGCCATCTTCCACCTTCTGCGCCACAAGCTTAGCGAATTTTGTTGGTGTGTAGGCACGCTTCAATGGCATCTCTACTTTTTTTTCTTTGCCCCTCCTAGGAGTGCTGAGATTCTCTAAACGCAAAAAATATCCTAGTAGGCCCTTCCGATTGCCACGAAAGATCACCGCCTCCTGGCGATTCGCCACAACATACCAGCGCAAAATAGGTAACTGCATATGATAAACAGCTTGTGACATGTTTACCTCCCACCAAATGAGAGCAAGGAAAATGCCATGGCAATAGCGGCAAATTGCTCTATTGCCGTTCAATAAATTTTCTCGATGTTTTTATTTTAACAACTACAACTAGAATATATTTATAAAAAACATAAAAATCGACGAGTTTATGACTATAAAATAAGCTCACTGTCAAACCTCCAAAGCAAAAAAATATACAATTTTGCACTGTAGAAATGGTGGCCAAACGCTATACTTAGGGTGATGGATATTCTGCTCATTCACTCTAAAGCTGAAATCCGGGAACTGGTATCGTTTCCCCTGGAAGGGGCCCTTTCTGCCATTACCCACGGGGTTCCAGGCGGTAAAGAGGCGCAAGAACTCATCGCAGCCAAAAAGCTTGTGACACCCGTAATCGTGGCGGAAAACTCTCCCGATAACCTGCAATTCCTTAACGCTTTCAAACAAGACTCCAAACTCATCCTTTGCGCTGACGCCAAACCCGCCACAGCACCTCCAGCCATGGAGGGTATACAGTTTTTAGGCTATGCTCTTTACGCTAACCTGGTAAACGATCTCATTCAGTTGTTGAAGCCTAGTGCTCCCGCCGCGGCCCCAGCGCCCGAGGGCGAAGCGAAAATTGAGGATAAATACTGCCGCATCAATACGGCCCTTCTCTTAAAAGTGAACCCCCTGGCGGCTGATATCTATATCCGTTTGTCGCCCACCCATTATGTAAAACTTTTTCAGAAAAACGATGAATTCGATGTGAACGATCTCCAGCGCTACCGGGATAAAAAAAAGGTGGATTACCTTTACCTGTTAAAAGAAGACTCGCCCCAGCTGATGACCAAACTTCTTGAAGAGCTGGAAAAAATGCTTTCGGCCAATCCACCACCCTCGCCGCAAACAGCTACGGAAACCGTGGAAAATATGGTGGATACCATCCACGAATTGATCGATAAAATTGGTGTTACCGAAGAAGTGCAAAAAGCCGTGAGCAATAGCGTAAAAGTTACCTTGAAAGCCATGGGCGACTTCCCCCAGCTTTCCGAGATTATGAAGATCGTGAATGATCCTAACGGCAAATACATTGGCCGCCATACCATGCTGCTCACCAATATCGCGTGCTCTATGGCGGTGTGCATGGATTGGTATTCGGAATCCACTTTCGAAAAACTCACCATGGCAGCCTTCCTACACGATTCCGCCTTGCGTGATCATGATCTGTGCGCCGTAAAAGATCTTACAGAATTTGAAAAAGTCTATAAGGGAAAATTCAATCTAAGCCAAATCCAGGCGTATAAAGCTCACCCAGAAAAGGCCGTATTGTTGCTTGGTCACTTCAAGGAAGTTCCCGCAGAAGTGGATAAAATCATCCTTCAGCACCACGAGCACCCCATGGGATCAGGTTTCCCCGCCCAGCTTTCCAGTAACTATATTACGCCCCTCTCGAGCTTATTTATTGTTTCCCACGATCTAACGGATTATATCCTCGACAGGCAGGGAAAATTCGATATCGATGAATTCCTGCAAGCCTTTGACAAAAAATATGCCTCTGGAAACTTTAAAAAGATTGCCAAGCAGCTCTCAGAAGTAGAATTATTCTAGCGCACCCATGATCCATAAACCTTTTGCTCGGCT
Organism: uncultured Bdellovibrionales bacterium; assembly: GCA_964416595.1. GTDB lineage: Bacteria > Bdellovibrionota > UBA1018 > CAIPTA01 > CAIPTA01 > JAKFYM01. The sequence continues at coordinate 39,611 of CAYQES010000010.1, forward strand.
CTGGCTCACCACACTCCTCGCCTTTGTGCTTGTTCTATTGGCACTGCCGCCCTTTTACGGCTTCATGGATGACCTCACCAATCTACAAACCGCAAAAGATATGACAGAGCGGGGAGCGCTCAATTACCTAAAAGATTGGCTGCCCTATGATTATGCCGCCAGCGGTCGCATCCGGCCTTTTTTGCCATTCATGGCCTGGGGAATTTATACACCAGCCCTAGGCTCTCCCCTTGGGTTGCATCTTTGGAACGGTTTTCTCACTTTGGGAACACTAGGACTCTTGGCTTTAGGTTTTGCTCGGCTGTGGCGCCTAGTGTACGGCGAAAAAGAAGACATCAGCGCCATCTTCTTCGCTTTGATGCTGCTCTTTCCTTGGACTCACCTTGTGGTGATCTTGCCCGCCATGCAAGAGAAAATGATTTTGCTGGCAGCAGCCCTTACCCTCTTGGCTTTTACGTCTCCCGCCGTAATTTCTTGGCCAGTATGGATACGCATGCCCTCGCTCATTTTCCTCTTGGCTTGCGGAACTTTTGTGCGGGAACAATATATTTTATTTTATCCGGCCTTTTTTGCGGCCAGCTGGTGCCAAGATAAAAAACCTTTCCGTTGGGAAACTTGGCTTTATTTCTGCGCCATGCTGGGTTTGATTGTGCTTGTCTGGTGGCTCGGCCGCGGCAACCCCTACAAAAGTAGGTACGGGCTTGAGGCCGCTTTTGTTACTCTGCAAAACTCCCGCTCCCTCTGGCTTTTTCTAGCGTTAGCTTTAACTAGTTTTGTGTGCCTATTTTCCAAAAAAGATTTTCTCGCCCGCACCTTTCCCGCCACTTCGCTCCTAGGGTTTTTACTGCTAATGATCCCTTGGGGCCTTGGCGGTTATTTAAATAGCATAGCCGCTCCCCTATTTGCGGCGGCAGTGTTAGCTATTTTTTCTGGTTTCTTGAAACGAAAACCCTTCATTGTTTTTGCTGCAGGATTATTACTTTTTACTGGTGAAATTATTTTGGATGCATCCGTAAAGCGAGATTTACGCTTGGCCCTTGAAAGCCAAGAGTTAAAAGTCCTCGCCCAAACGCACACTCTCTATGCTCCTTGTGATGAAGGTTCCGGTTACATCAAACGTTACGCTAAAGAATATTTTGGCTATGAATTAGACGTAAAAGTGCCACCTGCCCTGGCGGATTTACGCGCACAACACTCGGGTCCCACCTATTGGTTTGTGGGCAAGCACTTAAGTTGCTGGCCAGGAAGTTTTGATCCAGAAGCCTTAGTGAAGAGCGGCGAAGCCAAAGTGCTGTGGCAAGGTTCCCACGCCTGGAGCCACCGAATTTTAGAAATCCATTAAACCCCGGCATAGCTGGTATATTTAATGCAATTTCTTAAACATGAACTTACCAGATCCACTTACAATAGGCTTAGGTTTAGGAGCGCTTCTCTTTCTAACCGCCGTGGCCTATAGAAGGAAAAAGCCACCGGAAGAAAGTTTCGGCCCCCACGAACTCTACCCTAAAGATAGCGGCGAGCATGGTGGCCTCTATGGCCATCACTCCAAGCACCTCTATCCAGAAGCCTCAGACCATAAAATCGCCAGCTAATTTCTTAGAACGCGTAAAAATGCCTCATGCCTAGGAGTGATTAGTGGATTTTTCCCCCAAACATACCCTCTAATCGAAAGTTTTTTGCTTTTACTATTGGTCTAAGTCTTGCTCATAAGCCGGCGAGTTTTTGGGGAAAGGAAAGTATGGCCTGCAATGGAGTTCTCGTAGTTGAAGATGAAAAAGATATCCGCGATTGCCTACAAGAGGTTTTAGAAAGGGAAGGTTACCAAGTGGCTACCGCCGCTAATGGCAAGGAAGGCATGGAACTTCTGCCTAAGGTGGACCCTTGTGTGATCCTCCTAGATTTGATGATGCCCGTGATGAACGGCTGGGAATTTGCGGAGAAAATCGACAAGAATAAAGAATTATCCGAGGCGGCATTAGTAGTAGTATCCGCTGGTGGGGAACACACTTTCGATATCAAAGCGAAAAAAATTCTCAGAAAACCTGTGGATCTAGATGTGCTACTAGCCACAGTGAAAAAATACTGTCAAGAACATTAATTCAGCCGATAGACCTCAAAATAATTGCCCCATATATCCCGCTCGTGGAACTTTGCGCGCGCGCGCAATTTCTTTAAAGAAGGGATCTGGCGTAAAGCATTATTTTTGTACACAAGCGTGATCGGCTTGGATGCATAAAAGTTTTGTAAGCGATCCAAAAACGGCCGAAACACTTCTTCGGAAAAAGGATCATTCATCAGAAAAAATCCGTCGTTGGGGTGAAAGGCGAATTCAAGCGCGTCCCCATGCTCCAGCTGAAATTCCGTTTGTGGATACTGAGTGCGAAAACGCTGAATATTACCTTTGGCAATTTCACAAAGCTCCCCCACAAGCTCCACGCCCCGGGCTTTACGAAATCCATATTCCGCTGCCAAAATCATGCCCTTCCCGGCGCCGGCACCAATATCCACAAAATGCTGTTCTTTGTCTGGTTTAAGCTCTGCGAGCAATTGGCGGAAAGGAACTGAACGAATCGGTTGGTAGTAGTTAGCGTATTTACCGCTAGGGCCTTTTTCGGTTTTTTTGGGATCCAGAAAAGTATCCGAGATCAATCCTAGGCGTTTATCTTCTCGTTCGTCTTTCAGGGCCACCCAGATTAGGATAAAGGCGGTTCCGAGGCCTCGGATGCGAATCGCATCGTAAATAGAAATCCAAATAATCTTGAGGCGCTCAAAGGTGTGCATGGTTTCTTAAGCGAAGGGCACACGCTTAAACAATAGATTCACTTCCGACTGGCAATTCCAATAACAATCCCGGCACTCTTTGGCCTGCTGGCGCATGGGCTTGATGCCTTCTCCGTTCCAATATTCTTTTAGCGGAGACTTGCGAATATTGCCGTAGCTCTTGCGGTTCTCAAAATGCGGAAAACACGCAAAATAATCCCCGAAACCATCGATCGTTAAAGAAGCGTGGCCCGCAACACAAGGAGCGGGAAAAGGTTTGCCCATAAAAAAATCTTTTAAGAGGCGAAAATAGGCTTCCGAGTTTGTTTGCAAGTTGGAGCTGCGTTTTTTGGCGATCAAGAAATCGATGAGATCGTCGAGCTTTTTGTGGGCCTTCACTGGATCTGGATCCAAGTTTTGTAATAGTTCAGGGTGCTCTAACACATCCACTTGGTGCACGGGATTGAAAGTAACTTGCCGAACGCCTAAATCTTCGGCGATTTGGAAAATGGACGGAATATCCGCAAAATTTCCTTCATGCACCACGGAGTTAATAGAAATATTGATGGTTTTTTTCTGCGCTTTTGCAGCCTCTTGGAGATACTTAATTCCATTCACCAAGCGCTCATAGGCCCCGGGCCGGCCCACCACCGCATCATGCACTTCTGGATTGGAACCGTGGAGAGAAAGTGTAATTCCGTCCAAGCCCGCTTCCACCAAATCCTTGGCCATGGTTTCCGAAAGGTACCAACCACTGCTGGTGATATGGCTCACTAGCTTCGCTTGCTGGATCGCGCGGATAAAAGTGCGGATATGGGGGTGCGTGAGTGGCTCACCACCTGTGATGGTTACGGATCCCGAGCCGATTTCCTTGGCTTGCCGAATCAGACCCAAAATATCCTCTTGGCTGAGCACGGCCTTTTGCGGATCATTCCGGAATTCCCGATCCCGTTCGGGCAAATTGCAAAAACCACACTTCAAATTGCAGGCGTAGGTGAGGGCGAGGTTCACGCTGAGCGGAGCCGCAATCGGCATCTGCAGGGCGTGGCCGGCTTTTACGAGGAGAAAATTTCGGCCATAGGCGAAGATTTTTTTCACGCCAAATTTTTTGGCGCCCTGGATGGCGTAATTTAGGTAAGGCAGGCGTTTAGGCATCTTAAGATTAAAGTATTACAGAGAAAGGGATTTAGTAAAGGCGGGTAGTAACATAGGCATGCAACGTAGTGGGCGCACCAAGTAGAAGCTTGCCCAAACCCCCACTCCCGATTATCTTCTGCCACCCATGAGCCCCAAAAAAATCCTCGCCGCCCTCGCCCTCTGCCTTGCCCTAGCAGGAGCCGCTTTTCTCTGGCGCAGCAAGCTCAACCCACAAAACCAAGATTCCCCCGCGAACACCGCAACCACCAACACAACCACCCCCGCCGCCCCCGCTGGCCGGCCCACCGCTGCTCCTCCGCCCCCGGGCGTGAGCGCTAGCTTTGTTACCTTCCTGCTTGCGGAAGCCCCTCTGCTGGAGAAAAAAACCGATGCGGAGGAAGCGCAAAAGCGCATGGAGCAACAGGCCCAAATCATGAGTGAGGCGGATCTTAATTTTGCCAAAGATGTGGCGCTCTCGGATAAAAGCTCCGCCGCCGAACGCATCATCGCTGTTTATTTACTCAGCCTCGCGGGGCCTAGGGCGTACAAAATTCTTTTGGAGCATGCCTCCGCCCCCTTCACCGCGCCCCCCAACCCTGAGCCCCATTCGGCGGATGAAATAAAAAATTCCCAGGAAAAAGCCCTACGAGCCATTGCTATAGATGCTCTTTTGGAACAGGCCACTACCCAAGAAAAGCGGGATGATCTCAGTAAGTTAGCTACAGAAACCCGTGAACCTTGGCTGCGCAGCTATATAGAAAAAGGCTTGAAAGCCCTGTCGCCACTGTAAGAATCTGTAAGAATTTACTCGCTTTCGTTAGCAGAAATTTCATGACCCTCCATGGTCATATCTTCCACCTTCTTGGAGGGGGGATTATGAAATTATTTCTATCTATTTTTTTAGTTCTTTTCACACAAACCACACAAGCAGCCACAGAGTGTATTTCCAAAGTAGAGATGCAGGAGATCACGCAACACTTCACCCAGTTTAGGGATTTAGCCAATCAGGACTATTGCTACGATGGTTCCGAAACCTCCCACCTCTTGGCAGGCCTCATGTTCATGCGTAAAACCCAATTTGCCAATCCCATGGATCCCTCGAAGGATGAGTTCTTCTCCGGAAAATTCGCCAATGAGTGGTACAATTATTTCATCGGGCGCATTGAGGATTTCGAAGTAGATCCTAACTGCCCAAAAGGCGCTCTGGCTTATGTATACGCTTACGGTGGTCGCACCATGTTTGCTTGCACCGCGATGCTCACGGATAGCTACACAGCCTTGGATCGCGCCAGCGTGTTCATGCATGAAGCCCGTCACATCGATGGCTACCCCCACATCACTTGCAGCAAGGGCGCAAGAGCCGGCCTCCGTGGCGCATGCGATAGACGCATCTCCGATGGCGGATCCTATGCAGTTACGGTGGAAACCTATGCGCAGCTAGCCCGCTACGCCACTGATATTCACCCCGCTCTTAAAGCCTACGCCCGCACTTCCGCGGCTGTGTATGCGGAGGAAACTTTTGAAAATCCTGCGATCATCAACCGCACCAAGCAATTCTTGGTGTTAGCTAACGACAAACGTTTCCACGCAGTAAAAACCGACGGCACCACAAAAGCCTTGGGGAGCACTCCAGCCCTTGGAAAAATCGTGATGCGTGGTTTGCACATGATCCTCTTCCCCGAGGATAAAACCCTTCCTGCGCGTTTTGTGTTTGCCAAAGATGAAGGAGAAATTCCTCAGCAAGCGGGCAGCCAGGCCACCGAATACAATAGCCTAACTCCCGATCAACGGGCCCAATGGGTGGATGTGCATATAGCCGCCCAGTGGAATGCTATTGTGCTCAAAGATAAGGTGCGCTTCTCTTGCGATCCAAGAGCCAACACCACCACAGAAATTTCTCTCACCGATGAAACTCCTGTGAGCCTCTTGTACTTGAATGGCTATGATCGTTCAGCGCCTCTGGTTCAAGTAATGATGGAATCAGGAAAACTTTTTGATCTCGGTTGCTCTGAGCAGAAAGCTTCTCTCAAACCATCTACTATAGTTCTCGACCAAAAATACAAGAGCGTGCATAAAGTAGGAGATTTAACCTTAGGCCTCACGCAGGATGGAAACTTGCGGGAAATCCAGGGCACGGGCACTTCTCGCCCTTACTCCTTGGGAACATTAGACGGAACAATTTCCGCCCTAGTGCCAAACCAATCCTTAGAGTTTTTCCAAGAGAACTGAGGTCTCTTTTTGCTCTAAGAGTAAATCCGTTTCGGGAGCCAGGTGAATCCCACCTGGCTCTTTTTTTGCGCGCTCTTTTAGATGAGCTTGCACTTGCGGGAGCAACAGCCCAAATAATTTCTTCGCTACAATCTCTATTCCCTCTTGGGAAATATGCATTGGGTCACGGAAAACCTCTTTGTTCACGCCCTTATAAATTCCAGAAAAATCAGTAAAAGAAAATTCATTCCGAAACTGGCTCACGTGAACCAATAGATCTTTTATCCTATGTACGGCGATCTCCACATTGGCGGAATCTTGCATGATACTTAACTCACTCCCCAATTTCGGCTCCTTAAAATAAACGGTTGGCTGCAAAATCGCCTGAAACTTTGCATCTAAGCTTGCCGAAACGAGGGCCGCAAGGCGCAGATTTTGCGCATAAGCCAATCTGCGTTTACGCTCTAACTCCGCTTCCAATTCGCTTCCAGAGTTCTTATAAGTGGCTCGCAAATCTTTCGACTTTTGCTCAAAAAGATCTTGCACCAAGTTCTCCTGAAAATGATTGCGCAAAAACTGGCTATTCAAAGCCAGCATTGGCCAGAAAGGAGTTTCCGCCGCCGTGAGTTTCATGGCAGGGTTCATTTCGTACAAAATATAGCGATGGGGATAATTGGGGCGCTCATCGAAAGAAGGAGAAATGTCGCCATAGCCCCCATAAAACACCACCATGTCTGGCTGAAAAGTAGAAGCTTCTAGAAATAAGCGCACAAGATCTTGCCGAGAAATAGAAGAAACCGCGCCAAAATTAAAAACATGAACATTGCTCAAACCTTTTTTGTGAAAAAATCCTTCTAGCAAAAAAGAAAAGGGCGGGTTGCCGTTATACACAACGGAGCTGCCAAAAATAAAAATCCGGTATTCGTCTTTAGTTTTCGTAGCTGCTGGCAGAGGGCCCCGATACCCTAAGGCGTTCTGGCCATCCACCAAAGGTTTACCCGCGGACATCACATACGGCCGAGGCATATGAGTAACATCGTTCACATTATCCATTATAGCGTGACTGCGGGGCAACTCCACCCAACGCGCGTACAGCTCTAGCACTGTGGCGATGGCGCCCAAGAATAACAAAAATAAAAATAGACGGCCGAGCTCGCGCTCAACTCTGGCCCACTTTTGCTTGGGCTTAGCCATTATAACTCTCCGGCATACTCTCGATACAACCCACCCATGAGTAAGGCCGCGGATTCATCGCTTCCAGAATCGGCCAGAACCGCCAATCCCAATTCTCTTCCGTTCACATGAAAGGCCAAGGTGTGGTGATGCACGCTTACTGTATAAGGAGAGCCATCCGGATGACTGGGGCTACCCGTTTCTGGATCCACGGTGGGTCCGCTATAGGTTCCTGTTTTGCCGCCCACAAATACATTTCTGGGCAAATATTTTTTCCCCCTACTCGCGCCGGTGCGATGGGTATGCATGAGTTTCCACACCACTTCCGCACCAGGGTATCTTCCTTGGTAGGTATCATGGAGGAAGGCCACCAATTCATCGGCCGTCAATTCATTGCCATGGATGGATCCCCAATAACCTTGAAAGCCCCGCGTGCGGGCATAGCCCATCCGCTGCGTGAAGCGATGGATCGTTTCACGGCCCCGATCAGAATCCCCGTCTCCCGCCTGGTTCTGCAATTTTGTCCAAGCTGTATTGGAAGAAACCACCAACATTTCCGCCATGAGCTGTAGCTGCTCTTGGGAAAAAGCGCCGTTTTGTTTGTCCACCAGGGCGGCGCCCACAAAGATTTTAGAAACCGAAGCACCAAATTGTTTACGGGAAGGATTGGCGCTGGAATCTAGCAGGCGACCCGAATCCAAATCCATCAAGGCCCATTGCACGCCATGGTTAGGTTGGGTTTTTGTGGCCTGTAGCAGCGCTAAATAGGCCTGTTTTTCTTGCTCCCGAAAGGGCACACCACTGCCCGTGGTTAACACCAAGGGAGAACCCGAAACCACCACCCGCCGCAAATCTTGGCCGGTGGAAAGCCGTAAAAAATGGGGGTCCGTTACTGGACTACTAGAATTTACCGCCCCCCTTCCTGGTTCCGCTCCCACAGGAGCCGCCGGGGCACAAGCAGACAATACAAGGCACAAAAGCAAAATACGACTCATAGCAGCTCCTCCTTGAGCGTCTGGAATCTATAAAAGGCGTGATTTATTTATGGTAGCTTGTCATCTAGCTGCATTAAAGCCGTTATCTCTGAAATTCCTTAATTCATAGCAAATTAATCAGGAATTATTTCCCGATAATATTCTTGACCAAAACAATCAAATCGATATAGACATGATGCGTTATTTTAATAACTCTCCCATGGGGCTCACGTATGAAAATCATTTTCGCTCTTCTCTCTGTAACTCTCGTTTCCTTGGCCGCGGCGTTCGCTGCAGGATTCAACATCTCGGACTACAATCAGGCGCTTCCCTCCTGGGGAACCTCTTGGCGGCCCGGCGCTGATGCCCTGAACGGCTATTACCCCAGCTTCTACACGGGCTTTGCCATGAGAAGCAGCTTCCCCGACCGCATCCACGTGCGCTTAGCCCGCGGGAACCAAACCAGAGTATCAGTTATCCTCGATGAGCAAACCATCAGCGACTACCTCTTTGATCTCGCCAAACGCCATGAGTTCTACCAAGCCGCCAATGCTGCCCAACTCATCCGACCCGTAAGTAGCGAAAAGGCCAGCGTTACCCCCCAACTCCAATACTTCAACCAAATCTTAGAAGCCGAAGGCATCCTCTCCTTCGTGGACAGCGCCAAACGCGGCAACCAATCTGCCGAAACCATTTATCGTAAAAGCCTCGAAACCCTCACCGCCCTAAATCCGGGCCGGGTGTTCTCTCTGCGGATCAATCTGCAAACAGAATTCTTAAAGTGGAAATCGCAAATGCGCGCCCTCTTGGCTAACGAAAACGATGCCCAAACTTTTTTCAGCAGCAAGCCTGACCAAGCGGTGATCGCCCTCAACAGTTTATTGTGGGGAAGAATCAACCTAGTAGATGCGCCCTCCAAAGAAATGCTCACGCTATTAGCGAACACTGCCACTCTCGCCAAAAGCGATAACAACAACGAGCAATTTATTCTTTCGGCTCTAGCTCTTTTCCAAATGACCACGGGAAATAAATATAAATTCCGCGTATTGGAAAATGGCCAATGGCAAAATGCCATCCAATGCCAAAACGTAAACCAGTGCTTTCTAGTGTATCCAGAATTCACCACGATTTACCCCACTGGCTCTGTAAAATCTTCCACTAAAGATCAGTTCGGAAACACAATTCCCACCTTCGCCACTCCCGGTCTCTGGCGCTTTCTCTCCCGCGGCAGCAGGCACGACGTGGATAATATCCGCGACGAAAGCTACTACGGCTGGGCACCGAAAATGGATTACGAAGAAATCGGTAACGGCTTCCACAATCCCGCTGTGCGTTTTGCCGGGATCGGTAGCGAAGTAAAATCTGCTCTCGGCATCAACGAAACCCACAGCACTTTGTGGAGCGTGATGCGCGGCGGAGTTTCTCACGGTTGCTCTCGCCTATCCTTGGGCCATGTTTGGGAAATGCGCCATATCTTCCCTGTGGAAAACGAAAAAATGACCCAAGTGTACTTCTTCGGCAATAACCCTCAGGATTTCGACGTTTACGACGTGGACGGTAACGGTAGCCCTGAAGTGATGGGCGTGGAATATATGATTTCCTACAATGTGAAAGGCTCTAGCGGCCTAGCTCGCCGAGAAGGCGCTGATCTAAAGATTAGCAAAGAGGATAAACTGAATTTCTACAGTGATCTCTACGGCGCCGAGAACGTGTTCACCCAAGATAGCAGCGGAAATTTCATATTCCACAATCCCTCTGCTTCGATCCTCTCCTATTTGAATTTCCAGAAAAAGAAAATCACCACCCGCTTGCAAGTGAATGGTGAAATTCCCCTCTGGGAGCAAGCCTACGAGCGGGATAAGGTACAGTTCTATCTACCTTTCACCACACAAGGCCTCACTACCGCAGGCAGCTCCCCATTGAGTAAACGTATCGTGCGTTTATTGGGTCGGGTTCGTGGTTGCGCTCCTACCACCAACAAAAATCTTTGCGGCGAAGCAGCTTTCGATGCGGAAGCACAAAAAATATTGGCTGAAATTGCTCAATAAGAGGATCTTATGAAATATTTTCTACTTTTAACCCTACTCTTTAGCACCGCGGCCAAAGCGGATCTAAAAGAAGATTTCGAAGCCGTAAATAAAGAATCCAAGGGCGCCTTTGGCCAAAATTATTTGCAAGGCACCTCTTCTCGTACCACCGTGAGCTCCGGAAAATCGCCAAAAAATTTTCTGTTCCAAGCGGCGTATCGCAATGAAAAAGCGCAAATCTTGGTGGACACGCACCAGTTTTACTTAGGCAACCTTTTCACCACCAACTACTACCAGTTGATGGGTGAGTATGTGTATGGCGACGTGAATTCCGATCACGAAATCGATCACTCAGCGCTTCTAGCCAACAGCCAAGAAGCCATGAAAAAAGCCAGTCTCATCATCAAACACTGGGTGTTGGAAAAGCATTATATCTTCCACTTCCCGAACACAAACTTAGCCAAAGGCTTCGCTTACCGCGGAATCGGAGGCTCGGAATTTGAGCGCCCCTATGCGGAACATTTTTTCAATTTCTATTTATCTTCCATGAATGATGACTTCCAATATTTACCGGCCTTCCTCTTAGTGAACCAAAGCCCCATCGTGGATTCTTCTTCTTTGGATAAAGCCCGGCTCTTGATCTCCGATTCCTACGAATATTTCAAAGCCCGCTTTGGGGCCAACGATGATCGCGTGAAGGCACTATTCAAATTGCGCAACGCCATCCACAATCAGCTCTCAAAAGCTGTAATTGCCCAAATCGACCAATACTATGTGGATTATCCCTTCTATCTAGAAGAAGGTCACACGTACCTGGGAGTGATCCGCGAGATCTTGGTGGATTATTTTAGCTTCAGCGCCGATAAAATCAGTAAAGATGCCGCCGCCATTGGCTTAAGCGATCTCCAAGCTGCTGCGGATCAAATCACCACCGAGGGAGCTATTACGCCCGAAAACCTCCTGGCTCTTTCGCGGGTGGCCGCCCAATGGAAAACGGATATCGGCAGCGATAAAATCGATTTCAAAAATCGCGCCCGCACTTTGGCTGTGCTCACGAAAGTTAGCCGCTTCCTCAATAAAGAGTTGGCAGCTTTAGAAAACGCCAAAAATCCTGCAGCTATCGAAGCCGTAGTGAACACCATTTACTTGGAAGGTTTTCTGATCAAAGACAACTGGCAGTACTTCAAAGACGAAGTTCCGCTTACCTCTGATTATGCCAGTTTACTTTCTGACATTTTAGAAATCGCCGGCGGCGGCACTGGCAGCACTCTGCAAGAAGCCTTCAAGGGGGCCTATGAGCAATGGCTCATCGTGGAACCCAAAATGGAGTACTTCCTCGATAACACAATTAAATCTTCGTCTCTTAACATGGCCGCGCTAGTGGCAGAAAAAGTTCGTTAACAAAAAAGGTGAATATAATGAAAAAATATCTCTTAGCACTGGCACTTTTAGTTTCTTCCTTAGGCGCAAAACAAGCTCTTGCGGGAGCCAAAGTAATGAACCCCGGCGAGGCAAAAGGCCAATTGGTTTTCATTTCCGATGAAGATGTGCGCATGGGTTCAGAAAAGTTCAAAAGCCTTTCACCGCTTTCGATTCCCGCATTTGCTGAATTGCCGATGGATATGTCGGTAGTAGCTGGGGCGATCACGCTAAAACAGCAGAACTTAAACTCCCACGTGCAATTAAAATCCCGCGCCCGCAAAACCCCAAACCTCGATATCTCTGATCTTGAAGGCGGGATGCAAAACGAGCTTTTGAAAAACTTTAAGGATGGGGATTGGATCCACCTACTATTGGGTACCGATGGTAGCGTGCAAATCACCGCTTCCAGCGAACAAGAAGCTTTAAAATTCTACCAAGATAGAAAAACCGTGGAAGTTAAAATCCGCGCTGATTTACAAGCCAATAAAATCTACGAACACGCAGAATTATCTTCCAAGGATTCTGATAAAGTAGGATCCAAAGCCGCCAACTATGCGGAACTTGCGAAAGCCCTCAACACCCCCGAGCGCACCGTGGTTCGCCCAGGTTACGCCTTGCCTTTCTATTACTACCAACAGTTCATCGACTCTAATCCAGAGATCAAAGCAGCCATCGAAAAGATGCTCCGGGATCCGCTCATGACCAAAATTTCCAAAGTGAGCTACCGGGAACAAAAACTCCAAATGATCCAAGCGATGATTTTGAGCGAAGCCAGCGTGATCAGCCAAGAACTAGTGGATAATATGTTAGCCATTTTGGACACAAAACTCACCAAAGATGGCCACAAGCGGAAAATGAAACTCCGTAGCTCTACCAACGCTGAAGATCTACCAAACTTCAATGGTGCTGGTCTCTATACTTCCGAATCCTATAAGCCAGAAAAAGACGGAGTAGAAAAACCCCACGAGAAAAAAGTAAAAAGCTTAAAAGAAGCTTTGCGCGTGGTATGGGCTTCCGTTTGGAACGTTCGTGCCTACGAAGAGCGTAATTACTTCCGCATTCCCCATGAAGACGTAAAAATGGGCGTGCAGATCAATCCCTCCTTCAGTAATGAGGGGGTGGATGGAGTAGTAGTTACAAAAAATATTGCTAATGCCAACGGGCTAGAGGGTGCTGCTGTTTATATCGAGGCCCAGCGCGGAGATAAATATAGCGTGGCCAATCCTGAGAGCGGAACCCGCCCAGAGCGCATACTCGTGATGGTAGATGCTGCAGATAAACTAAACACTGCCGCTTACCAAATCCATGTATTGCAAAAATCCAACGTGGCTGACGATATGATCACCGTATTGGATCACGACAATCCCAATCCGATTATGAGTGACGAAAACATCAAAGATCTTGTGTACCAAAGCCTAAAGGCGGAAGCGCACTTCAAGCCGATCTTCGGCCAGAATAATAATGCTTTTGCTTTGGACATCGAATTCAAGGTGGACAGCGAAGACACGGGCTCGCCGCAAATATACTTAAAACAAGCTCGCCCCTATATCGACTAAGGCTCAAAGGAATAAATTCCTTCCACTTGCAGCCGATTTTTTAGGTGGCCGGCGGAAAAGCCCTGATCGTGCACGATTTCCTGGCTATAAGCCCTGGCCCGCTCCTTCTTACCCAAGTAGTGATTTCCCAGGGTTAAAACGGGAAGTAAACCAAAACGCCCTGGGCTACCCTTGGGCACTCTTTTAGCTAAAGACTCAAAAAAATCCACAATCGCCTGGCGGGCGGGTTTTCCTTGGAGCGGAAAAAGGAAAAGCTGAATGCCTTCGAATTCCCGCAGTAAATACCCCTCAGGAAGCATTGCGGCCTTAAGTTTTTGCCCATCCCAAGAATTATACAACACAATTGCGAGCCACTCCGGCTCCCAATCAGACTGAAAAAATCGCGGAAGCCACGTGAGCATATCGGAATTTTCAAATTCTTCGGAAGGAAAGTCCGCTTGCCCGCCCGCTTTCACGTGCTTTAGTTTCATATAAAATTGCTCGCCAATCAGCCAAGGGCAAAACTTATTGCCTGAGGCTAAGCAGAAATTTAAAATCGCAACTTTTTTCCCGTCAAATTCATTAATGGCTGAAAAGAACGCACGCGTATTGTCCCGCGAGGGCGGATTAGGAATATAGTTTTTGTAAGCATTTGGGTAAACTAAAGATAAAATAGCGGTCACAGAAAAAAGCGGAACCCACACCGGCCAGCGCCCCAAGCCACTCATTTTCCAACGCTCTTCCACAAATTGAATCCCATGGGCCAAAAAGAAAAATGATAGGGGCCAAACGGCCAGGAGATAATAAGCTTGGAGCGGCCACTCAATATAACCTTTGAAATAAGGAATCAAAAAAGCCAGAAAAAGAAAGGCAGTGAGACCAAACAGCAATAGTCCATAAAAAGAGTGAGATAAGGTAGGTTTTTCTTTTTTCTTAAAAAAACAGGAAAAAAGAAAACAAAGTAGAAGCGCCAGTAACAATGGCAAAAGTGGCGTGATGTAAACAGAAAGATAATAAGAAAAATTAGCCGAGGTTACTTCCGCCCATAAAAATTCCAATGTGAACGGTTTTGTGCGCGAGATCCGCGGTGTGGAAATGCGCAAAATGTAAAGCTGAACCGGAGTAAAGGCGAGCACTCCTATGCTTACGGCAAACACAATCCGCAACCGATTTTTCCATAGAGAAACAGGCGCCACAGCCAAAGCCACACAAGCGCCACCGATCACCACTACCGGTTGCATGCCAATGGCCAACAGCGAACACAAACAAATGGCCGCTAGATACACTCCCTCTCCCCAACTCATGGCTCGTTTTAGAAGTGGCACAAGAAAACTGCAGAAAATAATGATGGTGAACATGCCGATGGAAAGGGGGCGTGCTTCATAGCCATATTGGGTAACAATTCCATGCAGTGAATAAAACAACACACCCAAAACCGCTATTACCCAGTGGCCCGTGATTCTACGCAACTGCACAGCCAAGAGGCCCGCTGCTGCGCTAGAAAAAAGGCAGGCACTGAAACGGCCCGTGAGTTCCGTAAGACCAAACAGCCGAACGATACTGTTTATTAAAATAAATTCAAACGGAGGCTGGTGCTGGCTCGCGGCAGCGGCCACAGGCATTTGCCGAATGGCAGTGGATACTTGGTAATCCTCATCAAGCCAAATGGGAATCTGGTGCACTAGAGAAATGCGAAACACTAACATCAGGAAGAAAAAAAACAGGAACGCTTGGATCTCATTCCACTCCTTGGTGCTAAGTTTCCAGCGGAAATATTTAGTTTCAGTGAAAAGAAGAGCTAAAAAAAATACGAAAATAATTCCGGAAAAATAAATTTCTATTTCGGGAGAAAAAAGCTCTTTGCCATTAAAAAAAGAAAAAATCGCCCCGGCTGATCCCCAACCAAACAAAAAGAGGGTCAAAAAACGCTCTAAAGCTGCCATAGCTCTACTTCCCCTTAAATTTCGCGATGGAATCCAAGTGCTGCTCTTTAGCTTCGGAAAGTTGCAGCCAACGCTCTTCCAATTCCTGCATATGCACACCCAAGGAACTTAAACGCAGCACCCAATCACTAACGGGAGATTCAGCCTCCACAATTTTCTGGTTCAAAGTTTCACTTTCCTCTTGCACGCGCTGCATCTCTTGTTCACATTCCAAAAGTTGTTTTTCACAGAGGCGATATTCGCGCTCTAGCTTTTTTTTAGCGTCCTTCCAGTTTTCTGGCTTTTCAAGCACAATCTCTGGGGAGCATTTTTCTTTTGTTACCACTGGTAACTCTTCCGCAACCAGTTGCTGCACACTCCATACATATTCTTCATAGGTGCCCGGGTAGAGCCGCACTTGCCCGCGAGCCACCTCCAGGATTTTTGTGCCCACTCGTTTGATAAAACCCCGGTCGTGGCTCACCACCACAACAGTGCCTTCATAGGCGGCCAGAGCATTCGTGAGGGCCTCAACGGTTTGAAAATCTAAGTGGTTGGTGGGCTCATCGAGCACCAAACAAGGCGCCTTTTGTAATAGCACCCGGCCGAGAGCCACCCGGGATTTTTCCCCCCCGGAAAGAACAGAAATGAGCTTTTTTACGTCGTCTCCCGAAAATAAAAGAGAACCGGCCAAATCCAGGATTTCTTGGGGCCTCACATCCCTATGGGCCGCCCGCTCTAGGGATCTTAGTACAGTATCCGTTGGCTCCAAGGCTTCCACCACATGTTGAGCAAAAAATGCCAACTCCACGCTCAAGCCAAATTCTACTTTGCCATGCAGCGGAGCCAAGGCGCCCGAGAGGCCTTTTAGCAAAGTAGATTTACCCGCTCCATTCATTCCTACCACGGCCACATGATCGCCCCGCTGCACTTGCAGATTCACATTACGCAAAATGATATTTTCGCCGTAACCAAACTGGGCTTGGTCCATGGCTAAGGTAAGTTTTCCAGTTTTGGCGGGAGCCGGAATAGCGATCCGCGTAGTCACAGGCAATGGTTTGATTTCAATTTCTTCCATGCGTGCCAAGCTTTTTAAACGGGATTGGGCCTGGCGAGCTTTAGTGGCCGAAGCGCCAAAGCGGGCCACAAAATCCAAGATATCTTTTCGCTTAGCAGCTTGGCCGGCAGCTCGGGCTTGCAATTGAGCGCGGAGCAAAGTTTTTTGCTCGAAGTAATCGTCAATATTTCCGTTGAACTTCGTGACCTCTTGATTCTCCACCTCCAAGATGTGATCAGTGGTGCGCCTCAAGAATTCTCGATCATGGGAGATCAGCAAAAAGGCCCCCTCAAAACCTTGAAGAAAGCGCTCCAACACTAGAGTGGTTTCCAAGTCCAAATAGTTTGTGGGCTCATCCAAAAGCATAAGATTGGGCGCTTGCCCAAGTAAACCCAATAACTTAAGGCGCATGCGATAGCCGCCGCTCAAAGAGAGCACGGGTTTTTCCAAAATTTCTTCGTTGAGCTGCAAAATTCTTCCTTGGGATTTTAATTCCCAGAGTGGAATTTTTGTTACCCTAGCCAAATAACTATTACCGCTTTCTCCCGGCTCCCAAATCTCATGCTGGGAAAGATAGCCTAAAGATAATTTCCGAGAGCGCACCACGACGCCTTCATCCAAAGATTCTTCTTCCGTAAGAATGCGAAAGAGCGTGGATTTGCCAGCACCATTGGGGCCTATTACGCCCACATGTTCCCCCGCATTGAGGGAAAAAGTGGCGTCCGTAAAAAGCGTGCGGGAGCCATAGGATTTTGTGCCGTTTTGGAGTTGTAAGAGATTTTCGGCCATGGGTTTTAAGATTCCCGTAAACGCGTGCAATATTCCTGTAACACACTTGGGAATTCGCCAGTGTCTTTTATCACCCGGTGGGCAAAGTGTTTGCTGGGCTCCACGAATTTATCGTGCATAGGTTTTACTTGAGCAAGGAATTGCTGCTTTACTCCCTCTGCTGTTCGGCCCCGATCCTTCACATCCCGCTCGAGGCGTCGTTGGAAGCGCAAGGCTTCCGGAGTGTCGAAAAATACCAGTTCATCAAAGAGAGCCCGTAAAGGTGCCCAGTGGAAAATCAAAATGCCATCTACTACAATTACAGGTTTAGGTTCCATCTTTAGCACTTTTGCCAAACGAGAATGGGTCACAAAATCATAAATGGGTATATCTGTAGCTCGGCCATTTTTCAGCTGAAACAAACGTTCCGTGAGCAAAGGAAAATCGATCGCGTCCGGATGGTCAAAGTTCACGGAGCCCCCGTCAAAATCAAAACGCTTGGATTGATCGATATAGAAATTATCCTGGTATAGAATTTCACAACGGGCAACGCCCAACTCCGCATGCAAAGCACGGGCGAAAAAAGTTTTGCCTGAGCCACTGCCGCCGGCTACGCCGAGGATAAAAGGTTTATTTTGTTTGGTAGAGCCGGTCACCGGCATCTCCCAAACCGGGGATAAGATAACCGGCTTCGGTCATTTCTTTTTCCACCTGCAGCGTGAAAATTTCCACATCGGGGTGAAAATGATGAATCCGTTCCACGGCCAATTGGCTCACTAAAATCGTGAGCACCTTAATCTCTTTCACTTCGTAGCTCTTTAAACGATCAATTGCGGCGATCATAGTATCAGCAGTGGCTACGAGCGGATCACAAAGGATCGCAAGCTTGCCTTTAATATCCGCGGGCATTTTAAAATAATATTCTACCGTATTGTGGATGAAGCGATCCCGATAGATGCCGATGAAACCGGCGGACGCAAATGGAATCATGGAGAGCACTGGATCCAACATGCCGTTGCCTGCGCGCATGATGGAAACGATTACGGGGGGATTTTTAATCCTTTCCACAGTGGTAGGCGCAATCGGCGTTTCGATAGCAACGGAGCTCATCTCTTTCCAATCCCGCATCACTTCGTGGGCCAAAATACGGCTGATTTCTTTGGTGAGCTCGCGAAATTCCGAGGAAGAAGTGTTTTTATCCCGCAAATAGCCAAGCTTATGCCGTAGCAGAGGATGATCGAGGACAATGACTTTACCTTTCATACCGCTCCTTTAAAAAACTGTTCCATCGCTTTGTATGCGTAAGGGGGGGGCTCCATCCGCCCGTTTTTTCTGGGCTAAAAAACGCCCAGCCCACCAGGTGCCACCTTCTAGCACTTTAGCGAGAGGCAATTGCGCAGGGCTCATACCTAATTTTTTTTGCACACCCATTCCGATTTGATCTAGTAAATGCACCGTGAGTGCTCGCCACTCGATAATGAGTTCCGATCCAGGCTCCCAACTTTTTTGCGCATTGGCCGGATCTTGCAAGGAAATAAGACCAGAATCCAGCAGCAAACCACCATTACGATATTCCGCCAAGCCCGTGAGTTCTTCCACTCCTACCACCCGGCAACCCGCTTCTTGAATTGGCTCGATCAGAGAATAGGTGAGCCACTGGGAGAGTTTATGGAACGGAACAAAGGATTCAAAGGTGCCTGGGGATCCAAGCTTAGAATGGACCCACAGATCGCCCATATTTTTCCCCTCAAACACCACTCGACCCGGCCAAATAGAACCTAAGCCATCGAGCACGGCCCGCAAAATTCCTGGGGCAGGGATTTGCGTGCCATATTTTTCCATGAGGTAATCCAAAATATTGCCCGGGCGCCCGTTTTTAAAAATTGTTTTGTTTTCTAAAGCTCGAGCCAAATTATTCAACAGCCCCAAACGGCCCTCTAAACCCACAAGAGGATTTTTTTCGCTCACCTGAAAGGCCGAAGAAAGTTTGGATAAAGAAAGGTTTCGTAAACCTTCTTTATCCGCACGGAGCGAACGGCCATCGCCAGCCAGGGCCCCGGATAAAAAAAGATACAAACTTGCTACACCTAAACCCTCAGATCGCCCGTAAGAGCTTTGCGTTTCTTTTTCAAAAAATTTCCACTGAGTGCCAGCGCCTGCGTCCAATAGCACTGAAGGAATCACGAGGTCTAATTTTGCCCGGGCACTCTCTTTGGCTTCCAAAGATTGTAAGCGAGAATCCAATTCCCGCACCCGATCCACGCCCCCCACCCGAAAATGCCCCCAACGGGAATGAAAGGGGATCTTTAAATCTGGGTAATTCTGGTGAATTACCTCGATCACATAAGTGATCGTGGGAGCCAATTGCTCCGGATGAAATACAAAAAAACCTTTCTCATCTTCCGTGAATTGAAAAACTTTCTCGGCCCGTTGCCGGATGGCCGCGGGTGAAAAAAGATAATCAACGGAACTTTCTGGTTTATTCGTCAATTTTTCGCCCCTTCACCTTTTTCAAGTCAGCCTTTGTTTTCTTAGGCTCCTTGTTGAAATAACCCGCAGCTTTTTTTGCCTCCATTTCCACGTGGGCATCCTTCGGAATCAACTCATCGGGAATGGAAATCCGATTTTCCACTTGGATCCCGCTATTCACGATCGCATCGTATTTCATATTGCTCATGGAATGGAGATTGTGGATTTTCTTGATGCCAAAAAAGTGCAAACAATCGGGCATGAATTCTTGGAAGCGGGCGTCTTCCGTGCCAGCCACGCATTCCGTGCGATGGAAATAGGTGGCCGCAGTATCACCACCCTCTTGGCGTTTGCGAGCATTGTACACCAGGAATTTTGTTACCTCCCCTAGAGCACGGCCTTCTTTTCGGTAATAAGCAATGATTCCTACACCACCCCGTTGGGCCGTACGGGCCGCATCTTCAATGCCGTACACAAGGTAAGGCCGGCAAGTGCAAATATCGGATCCAAACACATCAGAACCATTGCATTCATCATGCACCCTGCAGGTGAGCTCTACTTTTGGATTAGCTAGAGCTTGAGGATCTCCGAAAATATAAACCGTGGTACTACCGATAGGTGGAAGCCAAACTTTTAAATCGGGGCGCGTGATGAATTCGGGATACATACCCCCCGTTTCTTGAAAGATAATCCGGCGCAACTCCCCCTCTTCCACTTGCAGGCGCTCGGCAATGCCGGGCAAATACCAAACGGGCTCGATCGCCACTTTGGTTACACGAATGTCTTTATTTTCCCGGATAATTTTTTTGTCTATTTTTAAACGGCCCGCATCGATGGCTTGGGAAATTTCTGGGATCTGCAAATGGGCCTGGGTAACAGCCACCGTGGGGCGGATATCGTAACCTTTTTCAAAGAGGGGTTTAAAATGAATCTGAGGATCTAAACCCCAAGGATCCATGGAAACTATTTTTGTTTTATCAAACCATTGATCGTGGGGACCAATCTTCGTAGGGCTCTGGGTGTTATGCAAATCTGGCTTATGCAGTGAGGGAAATTTTCCGCTCGCAATCGAGAGCGCCCGATACACCGTATAACTTCCGCTATGGGCGCCGATCGCATTACGAGCCTTGGAGTTTGTGAGCGAAGCCACCACTGGCCCCCGCTTCAACGGATCCCGGGCTCCCCATTGGATAGGGAGAGTCTCCTTATATTTTAAATTGGAGTGAGTGGCTAAGATCACATGATTGGATCGTTTCATTTCCTGCTTTTCCTGAGGCATAGAACTCTAAACTTTACGACATCCAATTGGAGTCGTTTTGTTTCTCCCATTTTACAGTCACTTTTTTTACATCTGACCAAAAATCCAAACTGTGGTGACCCGTAATATCACCATGGCCAAACTTGGAAGCATTGATACCACCAAAAGAAAAGGGCTCTCGGGGCACCGGTACACCTACATTCACGCCCACCATGCCTGCGGTAGCTTCTTTTGCCACTCTCTCAGCCAATGGGCCGCTGGAAGTAAAAACGCTGCAAGCATTGCCATAATCCACACTCCGCTCAATCTCGAGGGCTTCCGAAAGATCCTTACAGCGCACAATGCTGAGGATCGGGCCAAATAATTCCACAATGGCAGCCTCAGATCCTGGTTGCACTTGATCTAAAATCGTGGGGCCTAACCAATTGCCATTTTCCATCCCCTTAGGCGCCTGGGCTTTACGGCCATCGAGCAAAATTTTCGCACCCGCTTTTTCCGCGCGGCCAATGGCTTCACATAAAAAATCCCGTTGGGTTTTGGTGATGAGCGCGCCCATTTCCGAGCCGAGTTTTAAAGAAGAGGCCCGCTCCACAATTTTCTGGATGTGCTCGTCTACTTTTCCCACAGCCAAAAGCACAGAAGCGGCCATACAACGCTGGCCCGCGCAACCCGTGAAGGAATCGGAAATGCCTGCGCCACTTAAATCCTGATTGGCATCAGGCAAGAGGATAATATGATTTTTTGCGCCCCCTAGTGCCAGCACTCTTTTTCCCAGCTGCGTGCCACGCTGGTACACAAGCTTTGCTACTTTAGTAGAACCAACAAAACCAATAGCCTTTACAAGTGGGTGATCGATGATTGCATTTACGGTGGTAGAATCACCGTGCAGCACCGTGAAAACCCCAGCAGGTAAACCCGCTTCTTGAAGCGCATCGGCGATTTTCCGGGCCGTGAGCGGAGTTTTATCCGAAGGTTTCCACACATACGAATTGCCTAGCACTAATGCGATCGGGATTGTCCAGAGCGGCACCATAGCAGGAAAATTAAACGGCGTGATATTGGCTACCACACCCAACGGCTCTCGCCGAAACTCACAACTGACCCCCCGGGAAACTTCGAGCTTACCGCCAAGATCCAGGTTCTGTATGGAGAGCGCAAACTCCAAAACTTCGATTCCTTTTCGTAAACCGCCTCTAGCTTCCTCGAGAGATTTTCCACATTCAGAGCTCTTTAAGGCAGCGATGGTTTCGAATTCCCTTAGTAAAATTTGGCGAAATTGGTAGAGCACTTGGCTACGCTCTTTCACAGGTGCTTGACCCCAAGATTTTTGAGCAACGGCAGCGGCGCGAATGGCTTTGTCGATTTGCTCTAGGGAAGGAAAAGAAAAAGTACCAAGCACGCGGCCATCATAGGGTGAGCGCACCTCATGGGAAGAGCGGCTGCCCTTTTCCCATTTACCTTGGATAAAATTGTCGCAAACAATCGCTTGATTCATGTTTTAACCTCGAAGAGTAAACGGTAAAACACTTAAGAGTGCTTTACAATCAGCGGTATTGGTCCAAAATTTTTTGCTTTTCTTTTTCAAATTCCTGCTGGGATAGCGTTCCCCGATCATAGAGCGCTTGTAAACGCTCTAGATCTGCAAATTTGCCTGCAGGACCAGCAGAAAATACCTGCTTCACCATTTCTACCCATGCGTCCACCACGGGCACATTTTCTCGCCCGTACACCACCACAGTTTCTGCCACCAAATCATGGAAAGCTTGTTTCTTTGCTGTAAACAGCGCTAACAAATGGGGCACACAGCCTAAAGCTGAGGAAATCAATTTCATCACCGCTCGCACCAAGGCCGCACGGAAAGTAATCCGTTCCCCAGCTTCGTTCCTCACCTGTATTCCCAGGAGCTTTTTACCAATGGTAGCCTGCAACCTGGAAGATTCCAGAAAAGGCACATAAAAAAACCAAATCAAAAGGCCCCCAACCACAGGAAATACACCGCCAAAAAAACAAGCCGGTACTAATAAAATCAACATATCTAGTAGCACTGCAAAGAAGCGGGAAGAAAACGAAGCGTATTGAGTGTTGTTCAAAATAACCTCCCTAAAGATTGGAGGCAAAATACTATACTAAACCATAAAAAATAGCAGGCGTAGCAACCCAGTAGCGCATGGCATTATGGTGAACTTAAGCGGTTTTTTCTGAATTTAAGGTACAAAGAGACACTTGACCCTTATTGGCAGTCGCGCCTTTGTGGGCACATTTGGGCAATAAAATGGTAAATGTGCTGCCCTTGCCGCTTTCGCTGGCAACAGAAATTTTTCCCCGATGGGCCTCTACAATGGCGCGGCTGATGAACAAGCCGAGCCCTGTACCATCTTTGGAATTTTTAGGGGACTGCCAAAACTTATCAAACACATACGGTAGCTCTATTTTCGAAATGCCTAAACCTGTATCGATTACTTGAATCACCAACCATTTGCCTTGGTCCATGAGTTTGATTTGCACAGAATCCCGGGGCTCCGTGAATTTAAATGCATTTAAAATAAGATTGGCCAGCACTTGACCTAGCAAAACTTTGTCACAACTTACATAAAAAGCAGTGTCTTTTGGGCAATCTAGAGAATATCGGATTCCCTTTTCTTCGGCTAGCAAGCGATGTTCCGCAAATACTTCACTCACAATATCACCCAGATTTTGCCACTGTGGCGCCAAGGCAATACCGCCAGATTTGATTTTCGAGGCATCTAATAGATTTTGGATAAGTTGGGTCATACGACCACAAAAGAAAAGCCCATTGGCGGCCACTCGCTGGATTTCCGCTTCCTTGCCACCTACTTCTAAATACCGCTGTATCAATTGAAAACTTAAAGAGGCGCTGCTGAGTGGGCCTTTAAGATCATGGGATAAAAAGCCAATCACCGCATCTTTTTCTTGATTGCTCTTATCAGACTGCACTCTGGCCTCTTCTGTTCTAGCAAACGCGGATCTTAGAGAGGAAATCAATATACTCACCAGAATAGAAATAAAAGCAAACACCACTACACGCAAAACTCCACCATATGTAACGCGCAAATCATAAAAGGAACTCACGAAATAAAAATCCACACTTAGGGCGCTGATCACAGAAGCCAAAATTCCAGGACCAAAACCCCCAAAGATGGCCGCTATCACTGTGGCTAAAATAGCAAAAGGGACTCCCACCATTCCTGTTATTTCGGTGAAAGAAAAACCCAAAATAATTCCCAAACACCCAATACCAGCGGCTCCCGTATATCGAACGAACGAACTCAAGCGCGCTTGCACCATCTTTTCCATGAGTCTAGTTAGCCAGAAACAACTGGTTTCTGACGAAGCGCGGACCATACACAATTTCCTCGTTAACTGCTCTAAAGAGCCGACATTGCTATCAAAGACTAGGGAAGGCAAGTTGAAAAAAGCCACGCTAGAACATAAAAACCCAATAAAACTTAAATAGTTTAATTTATTGTATTTAAAAGTTAGTTTAGTTCTTGAAATTTTTATGGAAACTCTATTTCAATACTATTTGTGAGGAAATATGCCTCTATTAAGTCATACACTCCCACCCCACTGCCCAAGAAATAGACACTGACTACTAGCTCAACAATTTCACCTCACCTCATCCTCCACATTCCAAGTACTTAGCCCATGGATCCGCTCTTGCAGCGATTCTATGGGGGACTCCATGGGTCAGGGCATACTATTTAGAATTACCGTAGCAGCCCTTATGGCTGCATTCCCCTTAAGGGTTGCAGCCAACCTCAATCAGGCCGACGCCCAAAAAACCGCCGCCATTATAAATAATCAAGGCTCTAACGACAGCCTCCAAGAGGCCACCACTTCCGCTATGGTAGCCATAATGAATTTAGCAGCACTAAATATTCCTGGTGCGTTTTCAAATGGCTACAAAGCCTATGGACAGTACATTAATTCAGAAAAACTTGATGATTTGGAGGCCCGTACGCTCCAAAGAAAAAATAAATTAACTAGCGTTGGTAGCCCAGGTGCGAGTAGCGCTGGGAACAATCCTTCCGCCATCAGCAAAACTACTTCTTTCAGCCAATTGAATCCCTCTTTTCTCTATGAAGGAAATGCGGCAGAAATAGCCGCAGAATTTGAACGCCAATCAGGCATGAAGCGGGAGGATTTCCTCAAGCACCTAGGCAACGCCCTAGATAGCGATCTCTCCTTTAGCGATCCTGATCTCCTAAAAAAACTGGAAGGCCATTTTAATTCTTTTGCTTCTGCGATTCCCAATAAGGATTTTCGGCAAGGGTTAGATAAAGCCACAGGACTCGTGCCCGGTATTGCCCGCAATGAGGCCTTAACAAAATTAGCCAATTTCTATGCGGATGCCTGGGGCGCTTGGGATTCTGCTCCCGCCATTTTAACTGCAGAAAACTCTGTCGCCGCGCCTATCATTTCAGAAATTTCACCCGCCGCAGCTCGCGCTCCCGCAGCCCAAGGAACTCCCAACCCCGTTGCCACCACAAAATCCCCACTTTCCTCTTCCTTCTTAGGAGTAGGCGAAAATTCCCAGGAAACCCTGCAGGAGTTGCTGAACAATTCCGAAGAAACCCTTTTCCAAAAAGTTTCCCGGCGGTATCGAACCCTTGCTCCGCTTCTTGGCAAGCCCTAAGCTACTAACATGGTTTTTTCCTATGGCTTGTTCTTAGCTGCAGCTTTGCTTGTAGGCGTAGCCATCACTCTATATCGAATCAAAAAGGAGAAGCTCCCTGTAGAGCCCTACGTGGATCTGCTGCTATTGATAATCGGAACAGCCGCTTTGGGGGCACGCTTAGGATATATTCTCGAGTTCCCCCAAGAGTTTCCCTCCTGGAAAACTTGGGGCAATCCGCTGTACGGAGGATTTTCTTTTTTCGCCGGATTGTTTTTTGTGGCTCCGGTTTACTATTTTTTCTTGCGTTGGCGAAAAATTCCTTTTTGGCAAACATCCGATTTTTTAGTGCCTACGCTGCCCCTAGCTTTAGCCCTCATGCGGATCGGTTGTTTTAGTGCCGGCTGCTGTTATGGAACTCCCACTCAACTGTTCTGGGGCGCTTCTTCGCCTCTCGCTCCAAACTCGCAACTGCCCCTCCACCCTATCCAAATCTACGAAAGCATTTTCCTCCTGGGATTGACAGCTTTTCTTTTTTTCAAAAGATTCAGCATGGCTGGAGAAAAAACGCTTCTATTCCTAGGCGCATATAGCCTATTTCGTTGGCTTAGTTATCCCTTACGGGGAGATTTTATCTATTGGGAAAAACGAGTAGACCCTTCGCTCCTAGCCGCAATCCTACTATTCTGGCTATCTTTAGGCATTTGGATTTGGAAAAAAAAGCTATTGAACCGCCGCCAACAATAGCATCAAAGTAGCGGCATCTTTATTTCCACAATCGGTGCCTGCGCTAGAAATCAATACACCCAAGTATTCTTTCACTTGTTCCGTAGGAAATGCCTCATTTGTATCAAAAATAACTGGCGTGTAGATTTGGAAGAGTTGCAAAAGTTTTTTTACTTTTTCTGCCGGCAACTTATTCACTTCTTCTGTGATGAAGTTAATCATGGCTATTTCTTCCGCAGGCATCCGCAGCCCAGGGCCAGAAGGCTTACAGGGCATAATATAGCTCTCCATATAATGCTTTACAGAGCTAGATACGGAAGGCGACTGCGCCGCTACAGCCCAAGTATGCAAGGGGAAAAAGCCGATAGTGAGAAGGATTATCATTTTCATGAAATGTCTCTACCCTTCACTACTAAAAATAGCCACATAAATTATGTATGCCAGGAAGCCCCGGCTTGCGCCACGCAACAACACTCTCCATCATGTATATAAAAAAAAGTTTAGTTTAGGTTTTTGTTTGGACTTAATTTTTCTTCCCAAATTAGAACTCTCTAGGGTACACATCAAAAGATCCATCCTTTAAATCTCTCTAGAGGAATAATGCCAACCCGTGCCCTTGTGCCAAAATTAATGGAACTTAGCCCCGGACGGGTTTCAGGAGAGTTTTGGTCTTTCACCTGCGGATTGCTTTTGCTCGTTTGTCTTTCCCAAGTAGTCATTCCTTTACCCTGGACTCCCGTTCCACTCACAGGCCAAACCCTAGGCTGCACACTCATTGCCCTTTCCTGGGGTGGAAGAAGAGCTACTTTGGTGTTTCTCGTGTATTTACTCCTCGGAACCGTGGGCGTGCCTGTTTTTGCGGAAGGCAAATCCGGTTTATTTGGCGCAACTTCCGGCTATTTGCTGGGAATGTTAGCCACATCCTGGTTGGTGGGTGCTTTAGCTGATCGTGGCTGGGCATCCTCTTTTGCCAAAGCTCTTGGCGCCAGCCTCATCGGCATGATCATTGTTTATATTTTTGGTTTATTTGTGCTCTCTTACTATGTGCCAACTCAATATTTGCTTATGGCGGGCTTGTGGCCATTCATTCCCGGAGATTTCCTCAAATGTTTGGTAGCGTCTTATGTTGCCTATCGTGCCCAGGATGTTTTGGAAGAAAAAAATCTCCACTAAAGACCACCAAATAAATAAGAAAAATTTTCGCTTACAACCGCTTTCTGCCAAGGGTACGCTCTATCCATCAGCTCCCAATGTTTGTTAGTTACCCTACCACTTTCCGAATTCGACATTAAATCTCCCAGGCGAGATTCTTGGGTGTAATAACAATTTTGCCCATTCCAAACGCTATAATAGTGATCATCAAAACCCAATACATGCCCTAACTCATGGGCCACAGTATCCACAGATGAAAAATTAGCAATTACCATAACTTTTTGTTTATGATCCACGTAGGAACGACCAAAAGTGAAATAAGCCCGCACCTTATACGCCG
Source organism: uncultured Bdellovibrionales bacterium (assembly GCA_964416595.1). Lineage (GTDB taxonomy): Bacteria > Bdellovibrionota > UBA1018 > CAIPTA01 > CAIPTA01 > JAKFYM01. The sequence continues at coordinate 67,175 of CAYQES010000010.1, forward strand.
CGGGATCATTTGTTACCCAGCGGATCTTGAGCGTATAACCCTCCGTGCTCCATTTTCGCTCCAAAAAATCACTTAAGTTTTTTTCATAGCCTAGAAAATCTCCAGGATCTAAGCGCAATTCAAATTTTTTCGGGCCCGTCCGCGTAACCGCTAAGCTCGGGCGAAATATATGCTGGGTTTCTTGGGGTGGTAGAAATCTTTTTCCATTTACGATCCGTCCAGCATCTCGCTCCATGAGAAAACGAAAGGCTGTGTCCAAATCCCGCCAGCGTTTTTTGGTTTCCGGATGATGCATATCCCTTTGTGTGCGCAAATAAGTGCCATACGCATCTTCCCAGCTCCAATGAGTCACAGAAAAGCCCTTCTTTGCTTCTTTTTTCTCCGGAAGCCGCAAAAAAAGTGGTCCCACTTGCGCCATTTTAAGACGAGGAAAATCCTCCGCCGTGCGAGTTTTCCAAAGAGAAGAAAGCTTGTCGCCCACTTTATCCATTACCCGCGCTAGTAATACGCGCTTTTCTTGGGCTTGTTGGTCACAAAAATCTTGGCTGCTCTTATTTAAACGCCAGGCGATTTTTTCATACACTCCCGCTTGCGGAGATCTTTTAAAAAACCACCAGCCCGTGAGGGCCAATAAAAAAAGCGCCGTGAAGAAAAAAGTGTTTTTTTTCAAAACTTACGCCTTAAGCCAATGCACAAAGTTCCCGCACCATGCCATCGATGCCCACAAAGATTTCGTGAAGGGGCGCTGATTCGTGCATATAGGCCGGCGTGGTTATAATTTTGTGACGGGTATCCACATGCCACTCGTTCGCTTGTTTCGGAATGTGGCGGTGGCCCAATTTTTCCATTTCCAAAGCGGCTTCTCCTGGAGCACCCAAAGTGAGTTCTAATTTTTGGCCCTTTAAAGCTAACGCCAAAATCGCCGGAGCAATGCAAACAGCCCCTAGCGGTTTTTTCTGGGCAAAAAATTCTTTTACAACTTTTTCTAAAACCCCATGCACTTTCCCGCCGGAGCCTTCACTGGCAAAGCTACAAAGATTTTTTGCGGCTCCAAAACCGCCGGGCAATACAAGAAAATCGTGGTTTTGAACCCGCAGCTCTGTGAGCGGCTGTACGGCCCCCCGGGCGATGCGGGCGGCTTCCACCAATTGGTTACGGCTCTCGCCAACAACGGTTTTTCCCGTGAAGCAATTGACCACATCCAACTGCGGTTCATCGGGTGCAAAAATCCTCACCTCTGCTGTATGCTTGGAAAGTGCCCACAACACACCCACGGCTTCCCGGATTTCACTGCCGTCTTTAAACCCCGAGCCACAAAGAACCACCGCTGCCTTTTTCATTTATTCGTCCTTTCCAAAAGAAATTGCCCTATCAAGATGACCGAGTGGGCCCTCTTCTGCTACATTTTTGTGATGATATTTTCTCTCTTTTTACCCCTTCTGATCGGCGCCACCGGTGTACTGCAAAACACCTTAAACCGCAAAATTGCCGCTGGCATTGGCTTGCCCTTAGCACTACTCGTAAATAGCTTCACCTTAGTGCTCTTAAGTGTGGCGCTGTTTTTTTGTCTACGGCTTGTGCCCAACGAAAACCTACCGGAAATTTTCCGCTCTCGCACGGAGTGGAGTTTGGGTTGGAAAAACCTTCTGCCAGGCTTTTTTGGTTTTTTCATCATTGCCACCGCTCCTTTAGCCATTGGTCGGGTAGGGGCCACAAAAGTTTTTATCGGTGTGATTGTGGCACAAATCATCGCGAGTATTTTATGGGATTTTTATGCGGAAGCCCTGCCCATTAGTTCCACTCGTCTCATTGGTGCGGCCCTGGCCCTAGCGGGAGCGCTCTTGGCTGTGCGATGAAATTCTCGGATCCCGCAGCCCAGGAACTTCTGTTGCGGTCTTTGCCTCCAAACCTTGGCCACATAGCGGAACTGGAACCGGATAAGCCGTGGACGGAACAACTCCGGGCCCGCACACCGGCCCATTATACTGGCGTTCCCCTTCAAGACCATGGCCGTTTACCCCTCCCAGACCAAAGCCAAGATCTCTTCCTCACCTGCTATGTTTTAGAGCGCTTGCCCATGGACCATTTATATATGGTGTGTTCAGAAGCTCGACGCATTGTGAAAACCGAAGGCCACTGGGCGCTTTTAGCCCTTGGTCCCCAAAGCCATTTTCTGGCTCCTTTCGTGGCTCTGTTTTGGGGAAAATGGAAGGGCATTCGCCCCCTGGAACTTAGTCACTATATTTCCCCTGAAGATTGGAGGATCATCCAGGAATATCGCCAACCTCGCTGGGGCCTGTGTTCCCAGCTCCTGTTGCTACAGAGGGAAAAAGAGCCCTCAACGCCTTGAAATCCCGTAACAATCTGCCTCTCTTTGGATGCCACGAATTAGCTATTTAGCCCTCTAGCGCGCACGCAAAAAATTCCCTGTAGAATCACCGAAACGGGTGTTATATCATCGACCTTGCACGTCAAAAGCGTGCGTTAACTGGAAACTGGATACCGATCGCAATGAGATTGAAGAGACCCGAGTTCGTCCTGAGACTCCTGCGAGGATCCTTCGTAGGAGACTGAATAAATCATGGGCAAGAAACTATATGTAGGTAACCTTCCTTACTCGGCGACGGACAGCAAACTCGCAGAGCATTTCTCTCAAGCCGGAAATGTGGAATCCGCAAAAGTAATCATGGACCGGGACTCGGGCCGCAGCAAAGGCTTCGGTTTCGTAGAAATGTCTTCGGACCAAGAAGCTACGGCTGCGATCGAAAAACTCAACGGACAAGTGATGGACGGACGTCCCTTGAACGTTTCTGAAGCTCGTCCTCAAGCGCCCCGTGAAGGCGGCGGACGTGGATTCGGTGGCGGTGGCGGCGGTTACGGAGGCGGTGGTGGCGGTGGACGCGACCGTGGCGGACGTGGCGGCGGCGGCGGCGGACGCGATCGCTGGTAATCCCTGTTACGCTAAAGAAAAAAGGGCTAATCCATCACGGATTGGCCCTTTTTGTTTTTTAGGAAATGCGGAAAACTTACGGCTTATCGCAGCCAAAAAATAAATACGGCGGCTCTCCATTGCAGGAAAATTGACCAAATCCTCCATTTTCATTCACATAAAACTGGCCAGACTGATTAGCCTTCTCGCATACAAAAGTAAACTCATAGCCATCCTTAGGGCTTTTGCGCTCCGTAAATTTGCAATCCTCTGCAAAGTTTAGGGTCGTATTGCAAGCCTGTTCTGGCGCAAAGAAAATTTGTTTTTTCTCGGAAGCCACAGAGCCATCAGAATTATATTTCGTGGTGATGGATTCTAAACTCGGCACGGAAGAATCAAAGTTCGTGTCCACCTTTATGCCTTTATTGTAATCATCCAGGCAGTTCAAGGTTTGCGCTGAAGCGCTGTGGGTGGAAATAAGTAAACAAATCGTAAATAGGAAAAATATTTTTTTCACACAACCTCCGACTAGTAAGTGTACAGACCCTCTTAGATGAGGCAAGAGCTTTGTTGACACCCAATTTTTCATAAAGCGGAAGGATTCTTACTTCTTCTCAATCCAGAAAAAGGGAGCTAGGTGCTCCCTGGCGCTATTGGGCCCCCACAAACCCACATTAGCTCCGTGATCGAATGACTCTTTACTTATTTTGCGGAAAGAATCCTGCATTGAAAACACAGCGGAAAAATCTGTCCACGGTTGGCCTTCGGGCACAGAATAGCTGAAGCCATTTGAATCGTGAAATTTTAATTGCAGAACATCCGGCTGCCCCGGGCAATGCTTCTTACGATACCCTGAGATCGTTGTGGCATGCCAGCCGAATACACAACCACTATGATGGCAAATATTCACCCCTACTGGTGTTCCCTTTTTTATTAGCTGTAAAAATTTAGTTTGCACTTCGGATTCAAGGAAAGAAGCGTCCTCTAAATCACCACCCAGAGTTTTTACTTCGTACGAAGGAATTTTCACTGAACTAGCTGCGCAAGTAGAAGGAGCTGTCAGCTCCGCAATTATCTTCATGGCAGATCGATCAAAAAGATCCTCTTCTATCTCCCCCACCTTCAGCAAAGTTTCTAGTATATCTTCCAAATTTCCCGGCAATTCCATGGAAGTTTTGAGTTCGTGGGCTAAGTCACAGGCCGATTTCACGCTGAACTCTTTACGTAAAGCATACAAAATATTTCGCATAGCCCACGGCCAATTCTCCGAACTATATTTCTTTCTTGCACCAGCAACATAAGTATCAAAAGGAGCACAGTATTCCTTAGCCAGTGCTCCACGCTTTTCAATATCTTGTAAAACCTGAAAGGCAGTTCCATTGTCTTGAGAAAAATATTCCCGTTGGCTGCCAGCCAGTGCATCTAGAACAGAAAGTTGGTCGCCAGGATCTTTCTTATTCGTGGAATAGTTACAGCCACCCACTTTTTCTTCGCAATAAAGTTCTTGCACTAAAGTTAAAGCGGTAAAACCATAACAAAATTGTGTATCCGCCTGATCTAGTAAGGGCGGCATAGGAATTTCTTGGATATCTGAATAAGTACAAGCTGATTCGTTGGGAGAAGAAAGACCATTATTTGCAAGAACCTGGGGCCCAGCCAATAAAAATATCCCGACGCTTAAAATGCCTGGCCAAACCTTCATTATCCATCTCCCTAGATTAGTTTAGATCATAACCTCTAGGTTTACTATCCCCTCACCCTTACCCTCTGCACTCCCAAATCAATTTCCCCGTCCGGAGAACGGATACTGGATTCAATCTGATCCCCATCTCGTAAATACCGCGGGCTTCGAGCCTGCTCTTCCACAAAGGCCGCGAATTTTTCCTTATCGCTCTTGTTAATATCCAGCATTTCCTGCCACCAGGATTTCGGCTTCACCTTCATGGCCACGCCACCGGGCGTGCCTGTGAGCACAAGATCCCCGGGCCGGAGATCAAAAATTTTCGAAATTTCCGCCAGCGTTTCCGCCGGCCGGTGTAGGAGTTGCTTTGTGTTTGCCTGCTGGCGCTTTTCTCCATTCACGGTGAGCTGCAATTCTAGATTAAATAAATGGGAAAAATCCTTAGGCTCTAGCAAATATAAAATTGGTCCCACGGGGCAGAAGCCACGAAAACTTTTGCCCTTAAACCACTGGCGCTCGGGGATTTGCACATCCCGGGCGGAAATATCGTTCGCCATCACGAGGCCCGCCACAAAATCTGACAAGTTATCATCCTTGATCTCTGTGGGCTTGGTGAGTGCGCGTCCGATCACTAATCCTAATTCCAATTCGTAATCTAAAAGTTTTACTCCTTGCGGGCGTTGTACTTCGCCTATCGGAGGCGCTAAAGCGGAGGCGGCCTTCGTAAAGAGAAGATTAAAATCTTTGTTCTTTGGATTCACCCCGGTTTCCAGGATGTGATCCAAATAATTTTTTCCCTGACAGATGATCTGGCAAGGGGCTGTAACGGGCGAAAGAAGTAGCACGTCTTTACTGTCTACATTTTCTATTGGCTGTTCTTGCCAGCCTTTTCTCTCTAGAAAATCTTTTAAGCCCGTGGCAGCGCTAGGTAAAATAGCAATATTTCCTTTTTGCCAAATGCCCCAGTGAGTTTTATTTTTTTGCTCGAAACATACAATCGATATACCCATGGTTCACCTTACGGAAAAGTTTTCTTCACCCAAGCCGCATTCACGCCCATGAAATCTTGGATATGAGCTTGGGCAGCGCTTTGATCATGCTGGAAATGATTGGTGGATGTAATGGCCACAACTTTAAGATTGGCAGCCCTTGCAGAAGAAATGCCCGCCAAAGAATCCTCGAACACCAACACTTCTTCGGGCTTCGCTTGCATGATTTGCAAGGCTTTCAAAAAACCATCGGGTGCGGGCTTACTGTTAGGATAATCTTCGGAACCTAAGATTGGCTGGAAGTAGGAATCAATTTTTAAGGTGCGTAAAGCCCAGAGCACATCTTCCCGCACGGATCCAGAAACGAGAGCCAGTTTAAAATGCTTAGCAAAATCTTTAATTGTATCTATTACACCAGGCACCACTTTGAGATTTGTGCGCACGATTTCTTGGTAGCGATGAATGATTTTTTTGGAAGCTTCTGCTTGTGGCAATGGCACCTGGTAGCGGGAATAGAGGAGTTTCAAAGCCACTTCCCACTTTTTCCCAGCCACAGTGGCAGCAATCTCAGGGTCGATTTTTACCCCCCAAGCTTTTGTGCAATCTAAGATGGCCTGAAAGGCCGCGGGCTCCGAATCGATAATCGTGCCATCCAAATCAAATATAATGGTGCGAACCACACATTCTCCATGAATCCCTAACTGGATCCTAACGTAAGCAACCTCTATCTATGGGATCTTTATACCTAGGAGGAATATAAAATGATCACCTCTACTCGAGCAAGAAAACTTCGTCTGCGGGCCCGGGTTCCTTTCGAATCCTTAAAGCGCTTGAATCCTATTAAGACACTTAAAGGACTGTCGTTTCCTTTACGCAACTTCGAGTGCAAAGTGGCTGTGTATCAAAGCTCGGAAAACTTTGTGCTGAAAACCGCCGAATCTCCTTTTGAGCTGAAACAGGCCTTACGTTTACGCCACGATATTTTTTATAAAGAACTGCAAAACCGGGAGATCGATGGCCAATTGGATGTGGATGATCTAGACAGCATCTGCGACCACCTGATCATCATCGATAAACGCAATCACCGCATCGTGGGCACCTACCGTTTGATTTCGTCCACCTTCTCCAATCGTTTTTACTCCCAAGGAGAATTTGATCTCTCAGGGCTTCTGCGACTGCCTGGAACTAAATTGGAACTCGGCCGCGCTTGCATCCATCCCGACTACCGCAACGGCGCCATCATAAATCTTTTGTGGAAGGGCATTGTGGAATACGTGAAAAAGACCAACACCCAGTATGTGTTTGGCTGCGCCAGCGTGCAAACCGTGGACCCGATAGAGGCAAGTGGCATTCTGTCGTATCTGCAATCTAAACAACTCACTTCCGCTGAGCTGAGTGTTGCCCCCACAGAAAAATACAGGTCAGAGCTAACGGCTGTGGCAGTGAATGAAAAAATCGAAAAAAACATCCCGGCCCTGATCCATAGCTATATCCTGGCAGGCGCCAAGTTTTACGGTGCCCCAGCCTTTGATCGAGATTTCCAGTGTTATGATTTTTTCATGATGCTAAAAATAGACGAAATGAGCCGACTCTTTCGCCGCCGCTACCGCCTAGACGAAATAAATTAACAATCAGCGCTGCAAAAAATTTAAGGCCCTCTCTTTTATAAGCGACCAGGCCTCCGGTCCGGCTGATCCTTGGTCGATGAATAAATGGTTGCCACCCTGGGGCAAACTTTTTTCCGTGGAAACGATTTCCAGGAGCCAATTGTTCTTATCCGCCACGACAGTTTGCAAACCATCGTAATTTACGAGCTCGTCTTTAGTGCTCGCGAACATTAAAATCGGCGTTGAGTCTCCCCGCCCCGCCCCTCCACGCCAACGGCGATGAAATTCTTCCAAGGCCACGATCGCGGAAGCGCCACTAATCTCATTTGCCCGATAACCAGGTGGCACCCGGCTAGCATAGGTATAAGAAGGAAATTGTTGGGCAGCCCACGCAACCATGGGGTACCAAAATTTTAAAGAGAGCGCGGGAGCAAAATAAATCCGTTTCGCAAACGGCAGTTCCTTTGCTTGTACTTGAAACACGAGGGCTGAAAAAGAATAGGCCACAAGATAGAGAGGCCTTTTTAAATTTTTAGCTCTACGTTGGGCAATGGCATGGAACCGCTTAGCGTCCGCCTCCCATTGATCAGCCGATATATCTAAATATTCTTTGTTTTTATCACAATGGCCTTTAAAGGCTGGGCGAAAAACCTCAAACCCCGATTGGGCCAAGAGCTGCGCGAGCTCATCCATACGCGAAGGTTTTAAATTCATGCCGTGAGTTAGAAGCACCACGCCACGGGGGTGGCTAGTGGCGGTGAACCAGGAGTCGCAGGGCCCCAGGGCGGGCGGATTTGACGCGGCATATAAGTTTGGTCCGCCACTAAAAATCAGTGTAATCCATATAAAAAACAAATAGTTATCCTCCTTGCCACTATTTTCTTCCCGATGGTACCATAAACATAGGAGCTAGACGCTTCTAGAAAGGGGGTGGTCACCGACATGAGTAGTACTAGTGCGAAGGTGAAGGTGGCCCTCCTCTCGAAGGTGGAATTGTAATCCTTCCGAGAGGAACGGTCATCAGACATTCTTCTGGCCGCATGATCAGTGTGGTAACCACCCCCTGAGGCATGCGGCCTCTTTGTTTCCTCACCCCAAAGGAATGAAAATGCTACGAACGATCCTTTTCTGGTTCAAACGCAGACAACCACAAAATTATCGGCCCGTTATCTTGGTCACCGGCTGCGCTTCAGGCATCGGACTAGCAATGGCGCGCCTCCTCTGCCAACACAAAGAATACCGCGTTGTGCTTACAGCCCGCGAAGGCAAATCCCTAGACTTCCTGCGAAAAGAATTTGTGGAATCTAGCACTTGTTGGCTGCGCCCACTGGACGTGACCAGTGAATCTTCGCGAATGACGCTAGTGCAAGAAATCGACGAACGCTGGGGTGGCGTGAATATTTTGGTGAACAATGCGGGCATCAGCTACCGCGCCGTAGTGGAACATATGACCGAGGCCGACGAACATAAACAAATGGCCACCAATTATCTGGGACCCATGGGCCTGATTCGGGCCGCCCTCCCTAAAATGCGGGAGCGGGGCCGCGGGAAAATCATCAACGTTTCGTCAGTGAGTGGAATGCTCGCAATGCCAACCATGGCGAGCTACAGCGCTTCGAAATACGCTCTGGAAGGCGCATCGGAAGCCCTCTGGTATGAAATGAAACCGCTCGGCATCAACGTGGTTTTGATCCAACCGGGCTTCGTGCATTCAAGCTCCTTCCAGCATGTGTATTTTACAGAAAAATCTCAGCCGAATATTTGCGTGGATGGTGCCTACTGCGACTACTATCATCATATGGGACCCTTCGTGGAAAAGATGATGGGCCTCTCCCGCACTTCCCCAGAAAAGATTGCACGGTTAATTTTGCAAGTAATCCAAACGGAAAATCCGCCCTTGTGGGTTCCGGCTACGCCTGATGCATATTTGTTTTTTTATATTCGTAGGTTTTTACCACGACGCTGGCTGTTGCCGTTCTTGTTCTTTTGTTTGCCGAAGGCGAAGCATTGGGCGAAGGCTTATACAAAAAGAAGGAGTAGTGCCTGATTGTGCGAGAGTAACGGTGCAAAGGAAAACTTAAAGTTAAGAAGATGAAGTTAAAAAAATCATTAAGCTTTAAGTCTCATTAGTA
>CAYQES010000011.1:0-26498 GCA_964416595.1 uncultured Bdellovibrionales bacterium
TTTGTAGCAAAAAGCGTTGGAAACGTAATGGTGTTTCGTTGCTATGGAAAGCAATTAATTCTTCGTAGAAACTTTGTGGATCTGCTTTTTTCGCGAGGATCTGCCGTAAAGCCGTGAGTTCCTGGCTATAGCGACTCACGAAGCGTTGCACGCCGGCATCGGCGCCACCGAAATCGCAGAGAGCTTTACGGTTCAATACTTCTATTAAATGTACATCGGGAGCAAAACCATATTGGAAGTAAGGGCTTTGTAGGCCCATCACCTTACCTAAACTTTCTTGGTGTAAGCCCGTGCGATATTCCGCATAGGATTGTTCTCCCAAAACGGCCAAACGATTTAGCGGGGTTTTGGGAATGCTTTGGTACAAACCTAAAGCAGCTTGTGCATCGCCTTTTTGTAAAAGCGCCCGCGCTAAAGCCAAACGAGCGTCTAGTTGAATTTCTCGGCCGTCCACATCCAAAGCTTGCAAAGAGTCCAGGGCCGCTTGTTTGTTGCCGTCTTTTGCCCGCAATTGTGCTAGAGCTTGCATCATTTGCAGGCGATCTTTTAAGGCTTGTCTAGAAATTCTTTCAGCAAAGGTTTCAATTGTAAGATTGGGATGAGCCTTGCCAGCCAACACTCGCTTGGCCATGGCATAATTGGCTTTATCGCCCTCAGGCGCCATAAGTTTGGTGCGCATGGGATTTATTTTGGCAATCACTCGATCAATCTGCGCTGTGCTTTCAAAAGATTCCAATTCATTCCAGAGAATTTTAAGGTAGCGCTCATTAGCATCGAGGCGTTTGCCTGCACTAGCTTCCATAAGGTTACTGGCTGTTGTTTCCCAACCAGAGCGGCGGCTTAAGATGCCAGCAAATAAGCTGTCCCGCGCTTGCAAACTTTTTTCATTGGAAGGAGATTCTGATAATTCCCAGAGAGCTTGCACCCCCAAAGAGTATTTTAGGTAATAACCATCAAGGAGAGCATCCAATCGTTTCACCATGTTTTCGTATTTAATCGGCGAGGGTGGACCTTTGATTCTGGCTATTTTGCTTAATTGCAATTTTACAGGAGTGCGAATGGTTTTATGGGCTCGGGGAGAAAGAGCGTCCGCATATTTTAAAGCAATTTCCATGGAGCGCACGCTTTCCGAATAAGTGCGAGTGGGTAGTAGTTTTAGGCGGGCTTGGCGGGAAAAATTATGGATTTCCGTTCGATTGCGCTGGTTGATTTCAATTGGTCCAAGAGAATCTTTGCCAATGGTGATGGTTCTTTCGCCCGAGGGCAATTGGACACCCTGTACTGTGGGGTTGGCGGCGCCGGCGGGAAGATCAGGAGCGCGGGGCGGGGGATTATTCGGGCCATAAACCGATTGCACAGCGGAAGCGGGCTGGCGGTCTTCTGCTGGTTTTTCTTTTTCACCAAATCCTAGAGTGGTCTTAATGGTGCGCCATACTCTTACATACATACGTTCTGTTTTAATTTCTTTGCCGCGCTCGCCAGAGGTTTCCACAGGATCACGAAATCCGGCTTCGGCTGGCATGGCCAGCAATAGAAGAAAGGCGGATTGTAAAACAAGTTTCTTCATGGCTTAAAACATCCAACCTAAACCGAAAATAATATTGTGGGTGTTTTCTGTCTGACTCACGGATCCACTGCCGCCATTGGCTAGTGATGTGCTACCAGAAAGAGTGCGCACTGTATCTTTGTAGCGGGTCATGCGCCACTCGAGGCGAAAGAGGAAGTTTTCTGTGATATAAAATTTGTGCCCTACGGTGGCGTGGCCGCTTAAGCGATTTTCTACGGTTTTGGTGATTCCGGGGCCGGCCGCTACGTACATTTCAAAGTGACTGATTTTTTTTCCAAGCAAACTAAATTTTGCATAAATCGGCACCCAACCAAATTGTAAGGCCGATTGGTTTTCGATTCGGTTGAAATCGGGAGTAAAACCGAAACGGCGCTGCAAGGAGGTTAAGAATTCGTTGTCTTTGTTGGTGAAACGATGGTGTGAAGCTTCTACGAACCATTGATTGGAAAAGTTATAGGTTCCGGATATGCCTTTACTGGTGGAATTTTCAAAGTCTTCTCCTTGCAGAAGGCCATAGTGTAAGCCCAATTCAAAACGCCCTGCTTTTTCGAAGCGGCGGTTTTGCACTACTTCGAGTTCATCTTTGTTAGGGCGCCAATAGTCTTTTTCTAGATCAGAAATATCCACAGCTTCCGCTTCAGGAGCCGTGGTGGGTGCAGCTGCTGGGGCATCTTCGGCCTGTGCGTTGGCGGAGAGAAGGAGGAGTAGTAGCAGCGCCAGGCCTTTCATGGGGATACCTCTAGTTCAACGACTTAAACAGGAAGGGGTAACTCACGAGAACTTGCCCCCCGCCTTTTGGTTTTGGGAAGCCCCATCCTTTGATTTTAGCCAGGATGCAGTTTTCCACGGGTTTACTGTTCATGGTGGTTTTTTTCACTGAACTCACACTCACCACGCCATCTTTGTTTATTGTCCATTGTGCCACGACTTTGCCGAAAATGTTGGGATCTACGATCAATTGTCGTTCGTAGCAGTGTTTGATTTGTCCGATATTTGCTTGCACGACAGCGGCGATCAGGGATTTGTCTAGGCCGCCAATGGCTTCTTCTTCGTCGCCACCTAAGCTCATATCAAAACCTTTACCGCCGAAACCAGATCCTCCGCCGATGGCAGTGCCTTTACCGTTAGCGAAACCTTTTAAGGATCCGGCCTTGCCTTCACCAGAGCGTAAACCTGCGCTCAAGGCATTCACGTTAACGGTACCACCACCAATAGAACCAGAAGCAATAGCTTCATTTTTCAGATTGGCATTGGTTACGTTAGAAACCCGAGTAGTCACGTTTCCGTTTTGACTGATCGCTTGTTTCATAGTCTCAGCGCTAAGGGAGCTTTTCTTCTGCAGCATTTTAGTGAGGGTGCTACTGATGCTGCTAACTTTTGATGGGGCGGGTTCACTGGTTTTTTGTGCGGGCTCAGCAGCCGCGGGCGCTTCTTGGGCGGGAGCGGAATCCATGGAGAGCCTGAAGTAAGAACTCTTAGGAACCGTGGCTTCTTCCACCACTTCTTTTTTCAAGGGCACATAGCTTACAAATGCTAAAAGAATGGCAGCGGCGCAGGCGCAAAGAATCATGGAGCGTTGAAGTGTAGGGTTATCTGCATCGCTAGTGCGCCTTTGGGTTCTGACTCCTTGTGGGCGCCAGAATATTAATGTTTCTGTTTTTTGGTCTTTGGTGAAGAGTTTTACTTTTTCTTTGCTGTTAAATGTAAAAACTGCATTTTCTTCTTCTACTACACGTGCAAGATCATTAGATCCGTCGAAAATTTCTGCCGTATACCCAGGTGGCAAAAGGCATTCTACTATACTGCTTTTTCCGCTATCTTTTCTTTGTAAAAAAAGCTTTCCGCCCTGCACTTCGTTAAGAGGGATTTCGTTTTTCCGGCGGCCCACATAGATGCGGCCATTGCGGGAGAGTGTGCGTTCCTCGCGCACGATCCCTTCCTCTAAACGGATCATTTCTAGGTAGTCTGCAGAATGTTTGCAGTCGTCTTTCCAGAACGAAGCTCGCTCATTTCCCATTTCGTCTTTAGCGAGATTTAGAATATTTACTTTTACATGGTGGCCGCTGCCGATATCGAAGGTTTCACCGGTTTGCAGCTGTTTCTCTACGATTTTTTTCCCTTGCACGAAGGTGCCTTTTTCGGAGCCCAAATCATAAAGTAAAAGATTGGTGTTACCTACAATCCGTAACATGGCGTGGATATTGGAAACGGATTCATGGGGAACAACAAGATCGGCGCGTTTGGAGCTACCAATAATCAAGCGGTCTTCGCCTTCGGTCACATAGGAGCCGAGGCTTACACCATTTTCAAACAGCTCCGCTTGAATGCGCAGCTGAGCCTTTTCTTCATCGATGGCGCGGTTGCTGCTCATAGAGATTTTTCCATTTTCCTTTGGGTTTCCTGGAGGCTTCGGTCTAAATCTGGTTCCCACTGGTGAAGCTCACCAAAGGCGCTTTCTTTTTGCTGGGTTAAATAAGCGGAGTAGGGCTTGCGGCTTTTTCCTTCCACAAGGGCGCCTTCAAAATCTACTACGGTGTTTTTCTTATATTTTGGTGCGCTTTCCGCAGACAAAATGACGGGCGGGCAAACCATTAATAAGAAGGCAAACCATAGGGTGCGCTTTTTGCGCTTTGGATTTGTTATGGGCGAATAATAGTTAACCATAATTAACAATTTTAACTTATATAAGTAAATTGGTCAATTACTATTGATGGAGAAAAAAAGGTGTGATTTCAGTGGTTTTCGCTAAGCTTGGGATATGACAAGGAAAAAGCCAGGGGCCCTTAGGGGCTTTTATGGAGCCACCAGTATTGTGGCCAGCGGAACCTTTTTATCACGAATTTTAGGTTTGGTGCGGGAGCAAGTATTTGCCTATTTTTTCGGTGCAGGCGCCGCCACCGATGCCTTTCAAATCGCCTTCCGCATCCCCAATCTTTTACGTGATCTATTTGCAGAAGGGGCCATGAGTTCGGCTCTTGTGCCTACGTACACCAAGGTGCGGGCGGAAGAGGGGGAAGAGCGGGCCTGGGATTTAGTGCGCAATGTGATCACAACCTTAGGGCTGTTGCTCGGATTAGTGGCGGTAGTGGGCGTGCTACTGGCTGATCCATTGGTGAGTCTCTATGCTCCTGAGTTTGCCGAAGTGCCGGGTAAGCACGAAATGACTGTGGCCATGACCCAAATCCTTTGGCCTTTTCTACCTTGTGTGGTGCTAGCTGCGGTTTGGATGGGGGTTTTAAATGCCCGTGATCGCTATGGCACTCCAGCTTTAGCGCCTAGCTTATTTAATATCGCGAGCATTGCGGCGGCATTTACTCTTTGCCCTTGGGTGTTTTGGGCCTTTGGTTGGCCGCCCATTTATGGAATGGCTTTGGGAGCTGTTATCGGGGGATTGGCCCAGTGGTTGGTGCAAGTTCCTTCTCTTCACCAAGAAGGATTTCGTTTTCGTCCTTTGCTGCGTTGGCGGGATCCCGCTTTACGACGAATGGTGATTTTAATGGGCGCGGGCACATTCGGTTTGGCGGCCACCCAAATCCATGTGCTGGTGAACTCTATTTTGGCATCGAGCCAGGGCGACGGGCCAGTTTCCTGGCTCAACTATGCCTTTCGGCTCATGCAATTTCCAATCGGCGTTTTTGGGGTAGCTATTTCCACAGCCAATCTCACCAAGGTGGCTCGGGAATCTGCTTCTGGAGATTTCACTGCAGTTTCCACTTCTCTTAGCAATGCTTTGCGATTGGTGTTGGTGCTTACAGTTCCTAGCGCCTTGGGTTTGGCCTTTCTCGGCATTCCTATTATTTCGGTGATCTACGAGCACGGAGCTTTTGACGCACAGGATACATACGCCACTTCTATGGCCTTGTCAGGATATGCTTTAGGCTTGGTAGCTTATTCCGGCATCAAGGTGATGGTGCCGGTGTTGTACAGCCTTAATATGGCCAAGGCAGCTGTATGGTCCAGTGGTGGTAGTGTGCTGTTGAACATCGCACTATGCCTGATTTTTGTGGATAAGTATGGCTTTGTGGGTTTGGCTTTCGCTACCTCTTGTGCTGCGATCTTGAATGCACTGGTATTATTGTGGTTATTAGAGCGACGGCTTAAACAAATCGACTTTAATAGCCTGGGGCGTTGTTTGTGTGGTGTAGTATTTGCCTCTTTGTTTATGACTATTATTGTCTATGCATTACAAGGATGGGCGGGCATTATGCCCTTTCACCCAATTCCCTTGACGGGGACCTGGGTTAAAGCTACGTTTTCCCAGCATCTCATCTTCTTGTTTTTAGCGCTTCTGGCCGCAGTGATGGCTTATGGTGTTATTGGACGGATCCTGGGTTTGCGAGAATTTAAGCAGCTACAGAAAGTTTTATGGAAATGATGAAAGCCAACCAAGGACAGCCCATGAAGACAGCCGGTCGGGGTACCAATTTTGAAACTATACGCTTGCTTGCCCAGAGCGTGGTGCGTCGTTTGGAATCCCAAAAGATGATCGCCATTATGCGAGAACAGCGTAATGAATTGACCGAAGAAATGGCAAAATTTTTGGCCCCCCATATCCTCACCCAGGAGGACATGGAAAAGAATGTGATGGAATCCATTGGGGAGAAAAATGAAATGCTAGATGAGCTTCGGCTCTCTGGGGGCGAAGCCTATCGTACCCTGAAGCAATCTTGGTTGTCTCGTTATGGCGAGAACGAAGTGGATGGCCTCTATTTCCAAGAGCCTGTGAAGTATACGGCGGACCGTTTGATCGCCTATCTTTTAAAAGCAGATTTTGTGGAAGAAGTATTTGCCGACGATACATCCCTCGAGCGCACTATTGTGGCTACTATCGCCGGTTTCCGCAGAGCGAAGTTGCACTAGTCTGAATAAATACCCAAAAAAAAGCCGGCGGGTTTCCCTTCCGGCTTTTTTGTTTCTCACTCAGCGTGGGTTAGATGCCAACTGCCTCGAATGACTTGCTTACAGCTTGGCAATCGCTGCTGCCTTCTCCAAAGAGGGTAGCGCATGCGGCTTCGGTTTGCGCCCTGGCTTCAGCAAAGCCGGAATTAGAGCGTAAAAATTGGGTGAGCGTTAAATAATAGAGCTTACCCAACTTTTCTTTGCCAATTTCTTTGGCCAAAAGCACAGCAGCTTTATTAGGAATGCCAGAGTTATCATGCACACCGCAGAAATCATTATATTGATCGCATTTCTCGTTCCTATAGAGGAAATCCTTATTGTGGCTGATGGCAGGATTTTCCATATCACGAATAAAGCTCGTGCCATCTTTAAAGAGCTCGCGGCCAAGCACCCAATCGGAGGCTTTGCCATATTGAAAATCCGTGAGTTTGCCAAATACATCAGAATAGCTTTCATTTAGAGCGCCGGATTCAGAAGCATATACTAATCTTGCCGTATTGCTGGTGATGCCATGGGTGAATTCATGGGCGGCCACATCGAGAGGCGCTGCAAAGTCGTTATAGTTTTTTCCATCGCCGAGGCCATAAATCATAAGTCCAATATTGCTAATCCAAGCTGCGTTGGGAAATTCTATTCCCCCAAAGTTCACCACGGAGCGTAGAGTCATGCCTTTGTTGTCCAGAGAATTGCGCTTATGGTTGGTCTGGTAGTATTTATGTACAAGGCCAGAGTTGTTCCAGGCCGAAAGAGCCGATGCCATAATCGCATTGTCTAAGACTGCGCAGGGTGCAGGCTTTTCGGCTTCGGGATTAAAACTGAAATCATCTATAGGCCGCCACCAGGGGTTAAAAGATTTTTCGCAATTGTTACCATAGACTGTTTTCCACAAAGACTCATTTAAATCGAAGTCTTCTTCGGAGCCAACGCCGGCGAGAACTTGCCGATTGGCAATGGTGTGTACGTTCGTGGTAACAGCTACTTCTTGGCCGTTTTGGCTATCAATGAAATGAATGTCGCTGGCCAATTGATTGCGATTTTTTACGGTTACTTCGTACACCAGCTTGGGGGTTCTATTTCCGTTTTGATCGAGCAATAATACTTTTAGTTCTGGCTCCGAAGCGCTGAGGGCTTTCCCACCATAAGAAGCAAAAGCAATGGCTTGGGCTTCTTGTTTGCCAATGCGTGCCTCTGTGGGCACTTGATCTAGATTTGTGGCATCCGCGTTAGCAAACAGCACTGTGCCTTGATTGAAGTGCACAACAGCATCGCCACCCAACACAGCGAAGTTCTTCCAGACTTTTTTCAAGCGGTGGGTGAGGAGATTTTCTCCTTGCACCACCTGGCTTTCTTCCCATGCCATATCTTCGTTTAGTTGTAGTGCTCTGCTATTTTGGTTTAGAAAGGAAGCTGCATTGGGTGCCGTGGGGGTTGGATCAGAAAAAATCGCACTGAAAAAGTCGTTTAAGGGATTTTTTTCCTGCTGCACTGGGGTGTTTTCTGCGGTAAGCCAAACACCATTTGCGTAAATTTTACTAGGATTGCTCGCAAAGGCCGGCTGAATTGTGCTTAATAAAGCTACCAACGCTGTGCATGATGCGCTAATTTTTTGTGCAAATACCATTTTTCCCCCCTCAAAACCGCAATTCATCCCAAAAATCACGGACCCGTGTGGCAAATAGCAGCTTTTATGCCAGCGGCATAAGTGCTTGAAATATAGTGGTTAAAAAACAATGCGTGTTATCATTTAGCGAATAACGGATAAGAATCACCATGCTTTTGGAAACGATATAGTAAAAAAAAGGCATGCGATGCAATAAAGTAATTTGTTTTTAGTGGTTTATGTAAGGTGAAGCTTTTCGTTTTGCGCGCCCGCCCATACAATAAAGGAAGGTGGGAGGCTCATGGAAGGGACTCATATTTCATCTAGTTTTCATCTTTTTCTAAACTTCCCCAATAGTTGTGCCGTTAAGCCATCGTTAGTCTCTCTGGAAGGAGACGCGGGAGTGTATTCATGAAGTATTTAATATCTCTGCTTGTACTATCTCTGGCCGCTGCACCGGTAGCCCCCAGCTTCGTTTGGGCCGGCGATATTTCGGACACCCAGAACGCAAAAAACATAAAAAACTGGGAAGATAAAATAGAAGCGCAGGACGAAAAAATTTCGGACAATGCAGACAGACTCGCTGAGGCGGAAGCGGCTTTGCTCGAAGCTAAGCGTAAGAACCAAAGATTGCAGAGAGAGTTTGAAAAACATAAAGAAAAATATCCCAAAGGCACCGGCACTCCGGAGCAACAAGAAAAATACGTAGATTTAGAAGTAGAGGCGAAGCACGCACAACAAGATTTTGAAGAGCTTGAAAGCGAAGTAAACAAACTAAATAGCCAAAAAGCCGCTTTGGAGAAAAAGCGGGATGAGTATGTAGAGAGTCTTGATAAATATACTGCTGCTGAGAGCGAAAGTGATTCCAGCGTCGATGATTGCGTGGGTGGTAATTGCCCTACGGATAACCGTGCCCCTTACCAATCGAAGAGTACCTTAGAAACTATCGGTGATATTTTAGTTCCTTTGGCTGGCATTGGCGCCTCTACATTTTTGGGCGTGAAGGGAATGAACCTGGCCAGCAAGGACTATCGTTTTTACGGTAATTCTATGATGAGCCTTGGATTGCCTTTTGCTCCGCCCACGAATGGTTACGGTGGAATCTTGGGTTCCGTGATGCCCGGTGTGTTGGGCTCCATGATGATGAGTGGATTCGGCGTAGGTGGTTACTTCGGCGGCCCCATGATGGGCGGCGGCGGTATTTATGGCGGCGGCGGCATGTACGGCGGCGGAAACATGTTCATGGGTGGCAATATGTTTTTGAACGGCGGCGGTGGCGTCATGTATGGAATGCCCGGAATGTTTGGCATGTATGGAATGCCACCTTATGCAGCTGGTGGCGGCAATATGTTTATGGGCGGTAACGCCATGATGGGCTACGGCATGCCCGGAATGTTTGGCATGTACGGCATGCCGCCTTATGCAGCTGGTGGCGGCAATATGTTTATGAATGGCAACGCCATGATGAGCTACGGCATGCCCGGAATGTTTGGCATGTATGGAATGCCGCCTTATGCAGCTGGTGGCGGTAACATGTTCGTGGGCGGCAATATGTTTATGAGCGGCAACGCCATGATGAACTACGGAATGCCCGGCATGTACGGTATGTACGCAGCTGGTGGCGGCAATATGTTTATGGGCGGTAACGCCATGATGGGCTACGGCATGTACAACGGCGGCTATGGAGGCTTTAGCGCTATGGGAGTTTTCCCAGGCGCTGCTTACGCCACCTCTTTTGTTCCTGGCGCTAGTTTCAATATGCCTTATCCTGCGGGTTACCCCGGCGGTTCGTATCCCGGTTACCCCGGGGGCTATCCCGGCATGCCAGGCTACCCCGGTTACCCCGGGGGCTATCCCGGCATGCCCGGTTACCCTGGTTATCCCGGAACTGGTGGTTACCCTGGTTATCCCGGAACAGGTGGTTACCCTGGAATGCCCGGCTATCCTGGTTACCCGGGTACTCCAGGCTTTAATCCCGGAGCTCCCGGTTACCCCGGTGGTCCTGGTTTCCCCTATACTCAGCCGGGTTTTCCTGGATCGCAGTATCCATACTCGAACCCATACTACGCTACGAACCCCAACTGCTATGGTGGTCTCTGCAGCTACAACCCTTATATGACCAACATCAACGGCCAGTATAATTCTGGTGGAATGGGTGCGTTCAACCAGTATCAGAGTCAGCAATATGGCGCTCAGATGCGTGATTACCAGCAGCAGATGATCCGTGGACAAGATCAACAAGTAGCTGCGCAATCCTTACGAGAAGCACAAGCTCGTTATAGTTATGTGAGCGGTTACGGGGGCGGATCTTACTACGGCGGTGCAAGCATCGGTTATGGTGGTGCGGGCTATGCGTATGGAGGCAACTACGGTTTCCCCACCACGCCTACACCGGCATTAGATCCATCTCGTCAGTAAATAAAAATAATATAATTTAAAAAAAGCTCTCTTTAAAAAGGAGGGCTTTTTTTATAACTTTCTTAAGAGAGTGGCGGTTTCCCAACAGGCCGTAGCCGCTTCGATGCCTTTATTGTTAGAATCCTGACGACTACGAAATTCTGCTTGGTGATCATTAAGAGTGGTGAGTACGCCAAAAGAAATGGGCTTATTGGTTTCTAAGCCTGCTTGTAAAATTCCCATAGTGGTAGCGAGGCTAATAAACTCAAAGTGCATGGTATCGCCCTTGATCACGCAGCCTAAACAAATCACGCCGTTGTATTTTTTTTGTTTTGCTAGCTGCTTAGCGATTAATGGCAACTCAAAAGCTCCGGGGGCGTAAAAAATATCTTTGTTGGATACGGTAACTTTTTTACTCTTTAAAAAACCAAGAGCACCTTCCAATAAACCATTCGTCACGGATTCATTAAAGCGGCTTACTACAAGCGCAAAGCGCATATTTACTCCTGATTTACTTTTAAAGTGTGGCCGAGTTTATCGCGTTTAGCGGTGAGGTAGGCAAGGTTAAGGGGGTTGGGCGCCATTTCGATGGGCAATTGCTCTGTGATTTTTAAACCAAATCCTTCGAGGCTCACCACTTTCCGTGGATTATTGGTGAGGAGTCGCATCTCTGTAACACCTAAGTGGCGCAAGATTTGGGCGCCCATGCCGTAGTGCCGTAAATCTGCTTGGAAGCCTAAATGGCGATTGGCCTCCACGGTATCCATGCCTTGGTCTTGCAATGCGTAGGCTTTGATTTTGTTACTCAAGCCAATTCCGCGGCCCTCATGCCGACGCATATAAATCAACACGCCGTTGCCGCTTTCAGCGATTTGCCGAAGGGCTGCCTGTAGTTGCGCTCCGCAGTCGCAGCGAAGCGAGCCCAACGCATCACCCGTGAGGCATTCGGAATGTACGCGCACTAGCGCAGGATTTTCTAGTTTACCGGATTTTGCAGAAACCAAGGCTAAATGCTCTGTGCCGTCGATACGGGAGGTAAATGCATGTAAACTAAACTCTCCAGAAACTCCAGCATATTGAGAGGGTAGGCGACTCACGGCCACTTCTTCAATTAAGCTCTCCCGGGCCATGCGGTATTCAATCAATTCTTTGATAGTGAGCACGGGTAGTTGATGCTCGGCTGCGAATTTTTTTAAATCCGGCATGCGGGCCATGGTGCCATCTTCATTCATGATCTCGCAGATTACAGCGGCAGGTCGTAAACCCGCCAGACGGCAAAGATCTACAGATCCCTCGGTGTGTCCGGCACGTACGAGCACGCCACCATCCACAGCCCGTAGTGGAAAGATATGGCCGGGAGAAACAATATCATTTGCGCCTTTCATAGGATCGGAGGCCACGCGGATCGTGTGGGCGCGGTCTCTGGCGGAAATTCCGGTGCTAATGCCATCTCGAGCTTCGATGGAAATAGTGAAAGCAGTTTGACGGGGAGAGCGGTTCACATGGGCCATCATGGGCAAGCGTAACTCATCCACCCGTTTGCCTTCGAGAGTTAAACAAATCAAGCCGCGGCCATGGCGGGCGATGAAGTTGATATTTTCGGCCGTGGCAAATTCTGCGGCCAACACTAAATCGCCTTCATTCTCTCGATCCTCGTCGTCCACGAGGATGATCATGCGGCCGTTTCTTAATTGCTCGAGGGCGTGTTCCATGGTGGACATAATTTCTCGATGTATTTGGCTAGGATATCTACTTCCACGTTCACTTCGCTGCCAATTTTTAGCTCCGAGAAAGTGGTGTTTTTCCAAGTGTGAGGAACAATTAGAGCGGAGATCATAAATTCATTTAATTTCGTGATCGTAAGGGAATTAATCGTTAGGCTCACTCCGTCGATGGCAATGGAGCCTTTTTCCACGCAGTAGCGGCCGTATTTTGGGTCCAAAGCTACGGTGAGTTTATGGTGATCGCTGCCTTCGCTAAGGTTGAGCACGAGGCCCTTGGCATCCACATGGCCTTGCACCCAATGGCCTCCCATACGGGTGGAGGGGGTGAGGGCCCTCTCTAAGTTTACAGAAGAATTTTCTTGGAGATGAATGAGGTTGGAGCAAGCCAAAGATTCTTCACTCACAAAAAAGAGCGCTTCGTCCTTACCATTGGTTTCTGCCACGGTGAGGCATACGCCATTCACGGAGACGCTCTCTCCCAATTGCAAATCGCTCCAGCCGGTTTTGATCTGGATGCGTCTTTGCCCCCGGCGGTCTTCCACCTGGGCTACTTTTCCTACTTTTTCCACTAGGCCTGTAAACATCGCCAATTCCTCTTACATTAGTGCGCGTTAGAAGTGTCATCGCGGAACGATATTTGGATATCGTCGTCTGCGTTTTCTTCTCCTTGAGTTATTACCACAGATTCATCCCAAAGGCCGCTGTTGAGCCACGCTTTCCTTAGCGTTGGTCCCGCCTCCACTAGTACTTGAAGGATTCCCTTTTTCCCCAGAAAATCCAAGCCTTCTTCGAAGCTCGGAGCATTGTGTAAGATAAAGCCATTGGCTTCGGCCTTTTTCTTCCAGGCGGTGGGCACCCGGTTTTCGCGGTCCGATAGCAAAAGGTACCGTTGTTTTTTAGGATGGTCCGGCAGCCAGCGCACGGTGAATTCAGGATTGTCGGCTAAAACAGTACCGCTGCCTGTCCAGATGGCATCGCTTTGTTTACGTAATTCATGAGCGAAGAGTAGAGAAGCATCGGAAGTAAAAGTTTTTTTCCCCGCAGGAGGAATCATCGATCCTTCTGTAGTGAAGGCGGCTTTTAGCACCACGTACGGCCGGCCATGGGTAACAAGTTTTGTGAAGGAGCGTAAAAGAAAATCGCATTCCGCGGCCAGCACACCTTCGATTACTTCTAAGCCTGCTTGCTGCAAGCGCTCAGTTCCACCGCCTTTAACGTTGGGATTGGGATCCCGGGAACCAAACACAATGCGCCGAATATTTTTATGACGCAAAATCGCTTCCGTACAAGGAGGTGTGCGGCCTTGGTGGTTGCAGGGCTCTAAAGTAACAACCAAAGTTTCAATAGCAGAAAGCTTGCCTAGTTTTCCGGCCAAATCGAGGAGCTTCGCTTCGGCGTGGGGGAAACCGGCTCCTTGGTGAGCGGCTCCTAAAAGCACTTTGCCATTTTTATCAAGGGCGATAGCTCCCACGGGGGGGTTAGGGGCAGTGGCGCCGATAAATTGCTCTGCTCCATTGATCGCCATGCGCATGGCGTTCTCATAGATTTTCATGGTTTTGTTTATGGCATTTCTGGGGTGAGAGGGCAAAGAATTGCGTGCTTAGGCGCACGCCTCGTGCGTGGAAAAGGGGAGATGAGAGCCATTTCCGGCCTTCTAGCCTGGCGGCTTTTACCCACTTCGCCGATTCTTGAGTTCATGAAAACACTACTACTCGCCCCCCTAGAAGAAACCTCTGGATCCTGGACAAAAAATAGGTGCTTTGGTAGCCCTAATATAGAGGCACCAGAAGCAATGACCGTTTTTGAGTTCGATGACTTTCGCAACTACCTAAACTATGTGCGGAGTCATTATCCCGGCATGAAGCGTCCGATTACTTTGGACCGCTGGGCCAAGAAGCTAGCCTATCGTTCTCCCCGCAGTATTGCCATGGTGCTAAAAGGGCAAAGGCTGCCTTCGGCAGAATTAGTTTTGGCCATTTCTAATGATTTGGGCCATTCGGAAAGTGAGCGTCGCTATTTTGAGTTGCTGGTTCGTAAAGAAAAATATCGAGGTAATGTTCCAAAAACCATTTTAGAGGAACTGCATAAACTCAATCCCCGTTTGATCCGTCGCCAATCCTTGGACGCGGAAATTTTCACCTACGTTTCCGCCTGGCACAATTACGTGATCTTGCAGCTTTTCTCTACCCCAAATTTCCGGGCCTGTAAGGCGGAGGATTGTGTGAATTGGGTGCACCGTCGCTTGGGCGCCAAGATTACCAAAGATGATGTGCAAGCTTCTTTAGCGCTTCTGGAGCGCTTAAAGTTTGTGGAACAAGTTGACGGTAAATATGCCTTGGCTGCCTCGGATCCCTTAATTACGATGGAAGAAACTCCTTCGGCGGCGGGTCGTAAGCATCATATGGAGCAGATGGACCAAGCCAAAGAAGCGTTGCAATGGGCGCCGCTTCACGAAAGAGAATTTACCAGCCTTACTTTGCGTGCGAGTCGTGGTAAATTAGGTGAAATTAAGAAATTCATTCGCGAATTTCGCGATACGTTCGACAAGAACTATTTCGACGAAGGCAGCGAAGATGTTTGTCAGTTAAACGTGCAGTTCTTTTTCCACACCACGGAGGACAAAAAATGAAGTACCTATTTTTAGCTTTAGTTTGTGTAAGTTTTGCTGGCTGCTCTCACTCGAACAATGGCGGCGGCCACGTGGTGGGCAATCACTTGGTGCCTCCTGGCTCCGAAATGCCCGCTGGCGACGATTGTGGCTGCAATCATGACGACAAAGAAGCTTGCGCTTGCAAGCCCGCAGGAGCTGCCGCTGGATCTGCTAAGGCCGGCGATGAGTGCGGTTGTGGGGATCACCACAAAGTAGAGAAAAAGAAGAAAAAGGGCAGAGGCTAGGCAGTCAACGAAACTAAAAATCCGCGTTGAACACCACGGCGCTGCTTTTGGCCTCGAATCCTTTTTGGTACTCAGTCACTTTCTTTTCAAAGAAATTGGTGAGTGGCTGCACATCCTGCAACACCATGAAGGAAAAAGGATTCTTGGCGTTGTAGCGTTTTTTGAAACCTAATTGCACGAGCCTTTGGTCCGCTACGTACTGTAAATATTCATACATCAAGGCTGGCGATAAGCCGGTTACTCCTTGGGCCAAGGCATCGGAGCAGAAATTCATTTCTACTTCTAAGGCTTCTTCGATCATCAGCTGGATTTTTTTCTCCATGGCTTGGTCGAACAAGTGAGGATATTCGTGGCGAATGGCGGCGATGGCCCGCATGGCGCCTTCAATGTGGGTGGTTTCATCCCGGAACACCCAATTGGTGGCCGTTGCTAGGCCTGGCAAGAGGCCTTTGTTACGCAAGTAATACACATACGCAAAGGAGCCGAAGAAGAAGAGGCCTTCCACGCAAGCTGCAAAGCACACCAAGTTTTCCACAAATTGCCGGCGTTTTTCGTCGGTGTCGAGTTTGTCGAGTTTCTCGATGGAGTCCATATATTTAAAACAAAAGTCCGCCTTCTTTTTTACCGAGGGAATGGTTTTGTAGGCGTCAAAGGCTTCCCGGCGCTCTTCCATATCGGGAATATAATTATCTACGAGTAGCAGATACGTTTCTACGTGAAGCATTTCGTCGAACAATTGTTTCCCTAGAAACATGCGATACTCAGGGGAGTTCACGTGTTTGTAAAAATTCAGCACGAGGTTATGGGCCACAATATTATCTGCTGTGGCGAAGAAGGCCACGAGGCGTTTAATGAGGTGTGCTTCCTGGGGAGAAATTTTGTCCCTGAGGTGCTCAAAATCGATGGAGAAATCTAGTTCGTCCGTCGTCCAGATGTTTTTGATGGAGTCCTTATAGAGTTGGAAGAACTCCGGGTACTGCATGGGCCGGAGAGTTAGGTTTAAGTCTGGATTGAGGATCATGATTTCACTCCTTCAAAAATTATTGGCAAGCTTCACAGGAACCGGGATTTTCTAAGGAGCACACCACAGCCTCCTCCGCGGAAGTTGTATCTACGGTGGTTTTTTGGATAGCTGTTTTGGCTCTGGAGCGTAAGTAGTAAGTGGTTTTAATCCCTTGTTTCCAGGCATACATATACATGGAAGAGAGCTTGCCGATATTCGGATTTTCCGAGAAAAGATTGAGACTCTGGCTCTGGCAGATGAAAGCGGAGCGCTCCACGGCCATATCGATCATATCTTTTTGCGGAGTTTCCCAAACGGTGCGGTAAAGATCTTTCAAATCTTGGGGAATTTCTTCGATATGTTGGATGGAGCCATCGGCAGCAATAATTTTTGCTTGGATGGTTGGAGTCCAAAGACCCCGGGATTTTAAATCTAGGATGAGATAACGGTTCACTTGCAAGAATTCACCACTCAAGGTTTCCCGCTTAAAGAAGTTGGAAATTTGTGGCTCAATGCTTTCGTAGGAACCCACGATGGAAGCGATCGTGGCAGTGGGGGCCACAGCAATCAAAAGAGAGTTGCGCAAGCCATTGGCTTGTACTTCTTTGGCCAAAGTATCCCAATCAAAATGGAGATCGGGCATCAGGCTTTGGTTTTCTTCGGCTAATTGCACTTGCAGTTTGCCTTGCGCGTAGCGGGAGTTTTCAAACTCGGGGAAGGATCCGTGTTCTTTGGCCAAACGCATGCTAGTTTGAATGGCTTGGTAGTAAATAGTTTCTTGGATGCGGGCCGAAATATCCCGGGCCTTGGCCGAAGTAAAAGGAACTTTCATTTTGAAGAAAGCATCCTGTAAGCCCATCACGCCTAGACCTACAGGGCGCCACTTTTGGTTGGAATTTTTGGCTTCTCCCGTAGGGTAGTAGTTAATGTCCACCACGCGATCTAAGAATTTTGTGGCCACATTCACCACTTTCCGCAAGAGGTCGTAGTCGAAATTGCCGTCGCCCCGCACGTAGGCCGAAAGATTCACGGAGCCCAAGTTACAAACGGCAGTTTCTTGGCCGTTTGTTACTTCCAAAATTTCTGTGCATAGGTTGGAAGAGTGAATCACGTTGCCAGCTTTGGCGGTTTGAGCGGAACGTAGATTTGCTTGGTCCTTAAAGCACATCCAGCCATTGCCGGTTTCTGCGAGAGCTTGCATCATGCGGGCATAGAGCGCCCGGGCAGAGATCTTTTTCAAGGCTTTTCCAGCAAGCTCGGCGGCGGCATAATGGGTTTCGAAGGCCTCTCCGAAGCTACTTAGAAGTTCAGGGCAATCGCTGGGAGAAAACAAACTCCATTCGCCATCGGTTTCCACCCGCTTCATAAAGAGATCGGGAATCCAGAGAGCTAGGTTTAAATTGTGGGCACGGCGCTCTTCGGCACCCGTATTGTTTCGTAAATCCAAGAAGGCTTCGATATCTGCGTGCCAAGGTTCGATGTAAACGGCCGCGGCTCCTTTTCTTTTTCCGCCTTGGTTCACGGCGTGCACGGAAGAGTCAAATACTTTCAAAAATGGGATGATGCCATTGGAAAGGCCATTAGTGCCTTTGATCAAGGCGCCGGAAGCGCGCACGGGAGTCCAATCGATGCCGATTCCCCCTGAGTATTTAGAGAGGCGAGCACAATCGGCGATGGCTTTATAAATACCCTCCAGGGAATCTTCAGCCACCGTGAGCAAATAACAGGAGCTCATTTGTGGGTGGCGAGTGCCCGAATTGAAGAGGGTGGGAGTTGAGGGCATGTAGAGGAACTGGCTGATGATGCCGTAGAATTCGATGGCTTCTTCCACATTTTGCGAAAGGCCCAAGGCCACGCGCATGAAGAGCCATTGGGGGCGCTCAATGATTTTACGGGTTTTTGGATGCCGTAAAAGATAGCGATCGGCCACAGTTTTTAAACCAAAATATTCAAAAAGATCATCCCGTTCGTGGCGAATGGCAAAATCGATGGCTTGGGAGTTTTCTCGCACCAATTTCACCACATGTTCATTAAGCAAACCTTGCTCAAAGCCGGTTTCCACATAATCAGAGAACACCGTATCCCGGCCCACTTCTTTTTTAATGCCTTCGGCGAGCATGCGGGAGGCTACTTTAGAATAGTTGGGCTCATCGGCCATCAGCATGACCGCGTTGGAGATAGAGAGCTGATCTAACTCTTGGGTGGTGCTATTGTTGTGAAGGCCAGCAATTGTGCGTTTGGCGATCTCAATGGGTTCCACATTGGCTAAACCTCGGCAGGCGCGGTTAACTGCGTCCAAGATTTTTTCCATGCGAACTGTTTCTCTAGTGCCGTCCCGCTTGATTACTTCCATCATTAGTTGATGCCTCCGTTTTGCAAAAAACCACCCTTGAGCGTGATCCATCACGCCCTTTTGGGCATTAAAGTGCGCTAAAAAATCCCCTCGGCGAAATTAGATTTTTGGGAATACAAAATTGGGCCCGCCTACCACCAGCGGGATTTTTTATTCCCTACTCAACTCAAAGTCGCAGTGACAAAACCGTGTACCAGGGCCGGTGATCGAACAAATAAGATCACTTTTATTGAGTCGAAAAAAGAATCCGCTTTCTTGTTTTCCTCGCATCCTTGCGACCTCGACTTTCTCCTGGTTTTTTCAAACCAGTGCCGGGCTTTCACCGGACTACTGCAACCGCTGGTGGTTGTGTCTAAAGAAAACGCTATCGGTTGTGGTGAGCGCTGTCAATTCCGGTAAAAAAAAATCCGATGGCGTGGCGCAAGAGTGTAAGAATTGCCCACAGCTTGTGCACATTTACTACACATTGCCGTGTCGGCAGGGCGCAAAAAATGGGGATAAATGCCGAGTAGGATTATTTTTCTTGAAAGAAGGAAAAAAGCTAGATCGGGCCGGGAGAGTGATTAACGCTTAGCTCGTGCGGCAAATGTTTGGTTTAGTAAAATATAATTTATTGAGAGGCGGGTTGTTTTCGGCCGGGTCAGTTCATGGTGCCCAGGCAAGGCCTAAATACCAGACGAACCCATAGTGGAGCGTTTTCAGTCCAAATAAAAAAACTTTTTTAGAGTCTTTTACTATACATAATCTTGAAACTTGCTAAGCTTCGAAGAAACACGGCAAACGAACCCAATCGTATAAGGAAATGCGTTGAATCCTCAAACCCCTTTGTCGGCCCGTAGCTGGAACACCAAAAATATTTTTTGGATTGTTTTGATCCATCTTTTGGCCTTGGCGGCGATTCCATTCTTTTCCTGGGAGAATTTTCTTTTAGTTGTGGTGGGGGTGTTTGTTTTGGCTCCTTTGGGCATCAATGTGGGCTATCACCGCATGCTTACTCACAAAGCCTTTACGGCTCCTCGCTGGCTTAGAAATTCTTTGGTTACTTTAGGGGCAGTATTAGGAGCTGGGCCGCCGGCGCATTGGGTTGCCATGCATAGAGTGCATCACCGTTACTCTGACTCACCCACGGACCCCCATGATTCCAACCAAGGTTTTTGGTACTCCCATATTTTGCATCTTTTTGTGTTGGATGCCCAAGAGACAGGTTGTGATCATATTGCTACGTATGCCCCTGATCTGGCAAAAGACCGTTACCTTATGTTTTTAAATCGATATGGCATTTATTTGGCTCTGGCCGGGCTAGCGGCACTCTTCTTTGTGGGAGGCATTGGCTATGTGCTATGGGGAGGCTTTGTGCGAACCGTATTAATGTGGCACGTGATGTGGTTTGTGAACTCTGCCACCCACAAATGGGGCTACCGCAACTATGCTTCCAACGATAAGGCCACCAATTGTTGGTGGGTAGGAATTTTAGCTGCGGGAGAGGGCTGGCACAACAATCACCATGCCTATCCTACTGCTGCAGCCCATGGCCACCGATGGTGGGAATTAGATATTTCTTATTTATTTATCCGTGCCATGGAACTAATTGGTTTGGTTAAGGACGTAAAACGCCCTCAAGAGAGCTAAAAACACTCTATCCATAGCGCAAAATGTGACGCGCATTGTTATAAATCTCCACACGCAAACCTAATAGCGACTGGGATTGGCTGGTCTGGCCTTGGTTTTAATTTTTTATGTTTCATTTTCCTTTTTTTATATATGAAAAAATATATATATTATTTGTTATTAATTCGTCGACATGGTCATACGGAGGGTAAATGCAACGAGTGCTTTTAGTGGATGATTCTATAGAATATCAGATGGAAATAGAGCGAGCTTTTTCCGGCTGTAATTTACAATTTACGAAAGCTTCTTCACTAAAAGAAGCGACAGGAATCTTGCACGAAAAGTCGAAAGAGTATTTTGATTTGATCCTACTTGATATAGTTTTGCCTGATGGAGACGGCTTGTCGCTGTTTCGGGAAAAGAAATTAAATGCATTGGCTCAAAATACGCCCGTTTTTTTGCTCACCAGTAAAACAGAGGTGGCATCGAAAGTGGAAGCTTTTGATTTGGGGGTGGATGACTATCTCGTAAAGCCCGTGAGTTTTTTAGAATTAAAGGCCCGAGTGATAACCCGTTTGAAAAAAGTATTAGCCCACAAGCAAAATACCATGGTGATACGCCGGGGTGAATTATCACTCGATGTGCCATTGTTAAAAGCTACAAAAAGTTATGGCGGCAATGAACAAGATTTAGAACTTACAAGCAAAGAATTTAAAATCCTTTATTTCTTAATGCGGCATGAGGGTGTGATTTTTCCACGTAATAAACTCGTACAGGAAATTTGGGGCGAAGGAGTACATGTTCTAGAAAGAACGGTAGATTCTCATATTTCTAGTTTACGACGTAAGCTTGGCTCTGCTGGTAAGTATGTGGAAAGTGTATCTGGCAAGGGGTATCGATTTTCTGTGCTTGCGCGGGCAGCGGGCGCATCTGTCACTTGAAATATAATATTTAGGCATAGCTGTTGCTCCCAAGATGAGCCCGGGAGGGAGCAGTTATGAAATATATAAAGCTAGTAGCTATTATCATGCTTGCCGCATCTAATTTGGTATTAGCCAAAGAGGGAGATGTGCATGAAGAAATTGTGGCCATTAACGACATTTCTATTCCTGCCCAATTTCATTCTGAATCCGAAGTATACATATTTGTATTTGGGTGGTTGCCTAGCAGTTGTTATGAATTAAAAGAGATAAAGATTGAGCACTTAAGCGCCACGCTTCATCAGGTGAGTGCTCGGGCATTGGTGGTAGAAGCGATTTGTTTGGCGATCATCATTCCTTTTCAACGAGAAATTCATCTAGGAAAGATGGTTGCTGGCGAGCATATTTTACGTTTTCTAAACAACAATGGAACCTCTTGGGAAGAAAAATTGAGAATTGAGGAATGAATTTGCTGATTTTTATTGTCCCATTTTCGATAGTAGGTGAGTTTTAGCCACTTGGAATTTTCTTAAGATTTCTAATCGTTTATGCTGCGTCTGAAAGAGTTTTTCTGATGCTGATAATATATCCAGTGAGTTTTTTACACCCCGGCCATATTCCGATTGAGTTAATCTATAGTATCGCTCGGCACGTAAAATATTTTCTTCCGCTCCATGCACTTGCTCATGGAGTAATTTCATTTCAGCTAATTCATTTTGTTCGTGGGTTTCTAGTTCTCTTTCTTCTAAATCGGTGAGCAATGCTTTGGCATTGGCTTCATGGATAAGGGAGGCGGCTTCACGCATGGATTCAAGGCCTGCTGAAAGGCTAAGAGAGACACGTAAACCCCAGGCGGTTTCTTTCCGATCTTTGGCCAGAGGCGAATCTTTTTCTCTTTGATTGTACTGATAAAAAGAGGCGAAGGCATCTAATTTGGGCCACCAAGCACGCCGATGATTGCTCGCTACTAGATAATTTTGTTCTGCGGAAAGCAGATTTTCTTGCAAAAGAAAAGTGTGGTTTTGGGGCTGATGGGTAAGCGTTGATTCGTAATTATGATCATGAGATATTTTTTCAGGAAAATCTAATGGGTCTTTAACAGATATGCCTAGTAGTAAATGTAGGGCCCGTTTTTGTGATTGTAATTCAACTACTGCCTCTTGAAGTTCTTGTTCTAGGCCAATTTGCTGCATTTCAAATTCAAAACGATCGGAATCTGTGGCAATGCCACTTTTGATACGTCTGTTGGCGACGCTAAGATTTTGCTGATTAATGCTCAGAGTGTTTTTCAGTAGGATTATTTTTTCTTGTAAATAAAGGATTTGCCAATAAGCGATACGAGCCTTTTCTAGTTCTTCAAAAAAAACTTTTTTCTCTTGGGCTTCCCGCTTGGCGGATTCTAGTTCCCGCACACGTTCTTCTAGATAATCGCGACCGCCATTAAAAATATTTAGTGTGGCCTCAGCTCCATAAGCGGGCTGTTTCTTTTGGATAGTGCCCAAAGTGAATGCCTCTTGGCTACCTTCCAGTTTTATAGCGGGTAAAAATGAGCGGGCAAAATATCCTTCCCGCTCTTGACTCGCCGAAAGCGTGGCTTTGGCGGCAGCCACTCGCGCATTGCGAGTTTCTAAGAGAGCATTTAAACTCTCAAAAGTAATAGCTTGCCCGTGGGCCGTAGCTGTAAAAAGACAAAAAATGAGAAATTGCATAGTTCTACTTTCTTGGTTCAATGGTGAAACTGAGGGAGTCGCTATGACCCGTTTCAGGATCGTTGATGCTCAAGTGCAGAGTGTAGCGATGGCTACCTTTGGCATCATAAGAACCTGTAAGAAAATTGTCTTTGGTTTGTAATGCCAAAGCCTCTCTTTTTTTGCTTCGAGGCAGTTCTGCGGTGGCTTTTATTCCTAAAGCCGTTGCATCTCGGGGTTTAAGGTTACGGTCATATATATAAATGCTAAGTTCCTTGCCCTTATTGATCACTTCCACGTGAGATTTTTCGAGAGATTTGATTTGACCACCCTTAGGGGCTTGCACGAGGGCTGGGGCATCATGATCGTGGCCTTCATGGGCTAGGGTGGGGGTGGTAGTAAGAGCAAATAGTAGTAGATAATGGATCATGGGTTCTCCTTTTTTGTTAAACAAGAATTTTTGCCAAAACGGTAAAATAGGGTGGGGGTTACAATAATATCTAGTAGCGTGGAGCTCAGTAATCCACCTACGATAACCACGGCCACCGGGTGTAGCACTTCACTGCCTGGCTGGCCTTTGGCAAAAACTAGGGGCAAGAGTGCGAGTGAGGCTACGAGTGCAGTCATCATTACTGGCACAAGTCGCTCTTGGGACCCACGAATAATCGTTGCTTGGCAAAACGTTGCCCCCTCTTTTTCTATGAGGTGCAAATAATGGGAGATCATCATAATGCCATTTCGGGAAGCAATTCCGCAGAGAGTGATGAAGCCAATTAGGCTCGCCACAGTGATGGTTTTGTCCGTAAGGAACAACAAAAAGATACCCCCTGCAAAGGCCAAAGGAATTGTTACCATGATTTGTGTCATGATAGTTTTGGAGTGGAAGTGGCCGTAGAGCAAGAGTGCGATTCCGACGAGAGAAATAAGACCAAACCATAAAATATTGCGTGTGGCAGTCTGCTGGCTTTCGTATTGGCCACCATACGTAACGTAATAGCCTTCAGGCAATTGCACTTTGCCTGCCACTTTCTTTTGGATTTCTTCCATTAGGCTACCAAGATCTCTACCGCTTACATTGGCACTCACTACAATACGCCTTTGGCCATTTTCCCTGTTAATTTCATTTGGGCCAGTAGTTTCGTACACATCAGCTACTTGCTCTAGTAACACTTTTTGTCCATTGGGCATTACTTTCAATAAGGTTTTCTGCATTTTATCTAGGCTAGATCGGGAGGAGTCATCGAAGCGGAAAAAAACATCATGGATTTTTGTTTCGTCCAACACTTGGGCTACTACTTCACCATTGAAGGCAGCCTCCAAAAGTTTTGTAACCTCGCCGGCGCTTAAACCATATTTAGCAGCCTCGTTGCGCAAAATATGAACTTTTACTTGTGGGATTAATCCTTGGCTTTCTACCTTTAAATCCACCAGGCCCTGGCTATCTTTAATTGCTTCCTGCAGAGCTAAAGCTTGCTCTCGCAATGTTGCTAGATCTGGGCCGAATATTTTAATGGCAATGGCCGCACTTACACCTGAAAGCATATGATCGATCAGATGAGAAATAGGTTGGCCAACATTCACACCAATGCTTGGAAAATTTTCTTTTAGTTTTTGCCGAATTTCATTGAGCACAAGCTCACGGGGCCGACCATTAGGATGGAAGTCGATATCAATTTCACTTACGTTTACGCCAGCAGCGTGTTCATCTAACTCTGCACGGCCCGTGCGCCTGGAAACAAATTTTACTTCGGGCACACTCATCATGAGCTTTTCTGCTTCGAAGCCAATCTTACCCGACTCTTCAAGGCTAATACCAGGAGGAGCAATGAGTGCAATCATTGCGGTGCCTTCATTGAATTTCGGCAAGAAATCTCTACCCATCCAAGGTAAGAGCGCGATAGAAAAAAGAAAAAGCGCAATCGCTCCACCTAAAACAAAATTCGGGCGAGGCAGGGCCCATTCTAAAATCCGGCGGTCGAGTTTTTTTAAACGAGTCACAAGAGCCGTGTCTTCTTCGCGGCCTAATTTTTCCGAAACATAGGAACAAAGCACGGGGGTAAGCGTGAGCGAAACAATAAGCGAAGCCGTTAGGGCCGTGAGGTATGCAATTCCTAAGGGGGCAAATAATCTGCCTTCTAAGCCGTCAAGCTGAAAAAGCGGCAGGAATACCATGGCGATGATGAGGGTTGCGAGCACGATGGAATTGCGCACTTCACTGGAGGCTGAGAAAATTACTTCGAGTTTGGGCTTAGGGTGGGAAGACAAAGCATTTTCCCTGAGGCGCCGGAAAACATTTTCTACATCTACAATAGAATCATCCACTAGCTCACCAATCGCAATGGCGAGGCCACCGAGAGTCATGGTGTTTACACTCAGGCCAAAAAAGTAGAATACGATGGCCGTAACTAAGAAAGAAACGGGAATTGCCGTAAGGGTGACTAAGGACATTCGTAAATTTGCGAGAAATAAAAATAGCACTACAAAAACTAATACTGTTCCCCATTGCAATTTCCCTTGCACGCCGTGAATGGAGGCTTCAATGAAATCTGCCTGTTTAAAAACATTGGGATTCACTACCACGCCTTTTGGTAAGCTCGGGGTGATCTCCGCTATCGCTTTTTCGATCTGCCGAGTGATTGCCACTGTATCTGCTCCCGGCTGTTTTTGGATTGTAACAACCACTGCCGGTTTGCCATTGAAACTGCCGTCGCCCCTTTTCAGGCGCGGGGCTTCTTTTACTTCAGCAATATCACCCACAAGCACGGGCCGCCCGAAGTGAGTGCCCACCAAGGATTGCTTGATATCATCCAGCGTTTCAATCACGCCGATATGGCGCACAAGATATTCCTGGCCACCCTTTTCTAAAAAACCTCCCGTGGTATTTTGGCTAATTTGTGCGAGCTCTTTGTCGATTTGCTCGATAGACAATTGAAAGTGATTAAGTTTTTCCGCAGAAACAAGGATCTGATATTGCTTAAGGCCACCACCAATGGAAATCACTTGGGCCACGCCTGGGATCGTAAGTAAGCGGGGCCGGAGAATCCACTCGGCTATATTTCTTAATTCCATGGGGGAAATATCGTTTTCCGAGAAAATGGCGATTTGTTGGATTTGCCCTAAGAGCGAGCCTACGGGCGCCATTATGGGAGTAATATCTTTAGGGAGTCGTTCTTGCACTAGGTTTAATTTTTCTTGCACCAATTGCCGATTGCGGTAGATATCGCTGCCCCACTCAAATTCTAAATAAATTACCGAAAGGCCGATGCCAGATTGCGAGCGCACGCGCTCTAATCCTGGCAGGCCACTCAATTGAGATTCAATGGGATAGGTGACCCTGGTTTCCACTTCTTCCGGCGCCATGCTGGCGGATTCTGTCATCACCGTTACGGTGGGTTTGGTAATGTTGGGGAAAACATCAATGGGCAATTGCCGTAAAGCAAATACTCCATACACCAACACAAAAGCTGCCGTCGCCACCACAAATAAGCGATGGGCAAGCGCTGCGCGAATGATTGCATTCAGCAAGGAAACCTCCAGTTAATAAATTATTTTAGGAAAAATAAGCCGCTTTTAAGCGCGTGGAGGTTGGAACGGGCCCTCTAGATAAGGGCTAGATCTTATAGAGGAAGAGTTCTCATTATAAACCAATGGACTAGGCAAAATTTTCTCTAAAATCGTTTCTTTAGGAAACAAAGAACTTAAGGAACAGCAGTTACTATGAGTAGCGCAGTGGCAGCTATTTTTTTCTGTTTTTGTGTCCGACTTTTGGTCGTTGTCGTGACAGTGATGTTTGGTTTTTTGTGTACTAGAAGCACAATGATCGTTGAACGTTGTGAAAGCGGGC